>NZ_QORZ01000017.1:0-638478 GCF_008368785.1 Bacillus sp. AY3-1
TATTCGGGTTCACTTCAAAAAAAGAGGTTTTTTTACTTTGTTCTCATTATTCAGCATCCGTGTTTTGATACGCCATCTTAAACAACTTCACTTGGCTATCAATTTCTTCTGTACTACTATTAATAACATAGTAGTACTCACCAGATTTATTCTGTTCACGTGTTTTCACATTATCAGCTAATATAAGTTGTAAAATCGCCTTAATCCTCGCCTTCATTTCAATATCTAATATCGGGAAAGATATTTCTACTCGCTTCTCCATATTCCGCGTCATCCAGTCAGCTGAAGATAAGTGTATTTTCTCTTCTCCATTATGATGGAAATAATAAATTCGGCTATGTTCTAAATATCTCCCGACAACACTAACTACCCGAATATTTTCACTTACATTTGGAATACCAGGCCTTAAACAACACGTTCCTCGAACGATGAGCTCTACCTTTACTCCAGCTTGTGATGCTTCATACATTTTTTTGATTAATGGTTTATCTGTTAATGAATTCATCTTAGCGATAATATATCCATTTCCATATTGCCTATGATAACGGATTTCTTCATCTATTAAATCCATAAATTGCTCTCTTATATCAAATGGTGCAACCGATAAATGATGAAAATGTGGCTTGGTTGTATAACCACTCAAATAATTAAAGAAATTTGTTGCATCGACCCCAAAGTCTTTTCGTGATGTAATATACCCGAAATCAGTATATAACTTTGCTGTTGCGTCATTATAATTTCCAGTCCCGAGATGTACGAACCTTTCGATTTTTCCGTTTTTTCTTCTTACAACTAGCGTAATTTTACTATGTGTTTTCAAGTGGCTTACACCGTAAATAACGTGACAGCCTGCCTTTTCTAATTCTTTAGCCCAATGCACATTATTTTCTTCATCAAATCTTGCCTTCAATTCAACTAATACCGTAACTTGCTTCCCTTTTTCAGCTGCTACCTTTAGCGCCTGAATAATCGGCGAATCCCCACTTACTCGATATAATGTTTGTTTGATTGCAAGTACATTCGGATCGTCTGCCGCATCACGGACAAAATCAACTACTGGCTGAAATGATTCAAAAGGATGATGTAATAAAATATCATGCTCAATTGCTTTTTCAAATACATCTTCCGCATCCCCCAAGTCTTGAGGCCGTTGCGGAATAAGAGCCGGATATACTAGATGTTCATATAAAGGAGCTAGTTTTTTATATAAAGAAAATAGACATGTTAAATCTAATGGTCCATCCATTATATACACATCTTCATCTTTTACTTCCAACACCTCATATAATAATGCTAATACTCTTTCATCAATATGCTCTTTGCCAACTTCTAAACGTACAGCAGCTCCCCACTTACGCTTTTTTAATTCTTTTTCAATTACCTTTAATAAATCCCTCGCACCTTCTTCATGAATCGTTAAATCCGCATTGCGTGTAATACGGAAACGAGTAACAGACGATACTTTATATCCTGTAAATAATTTATGAGTAAAACCACTAATTACATCTTCTAATAAAATAAATTTATGCTTTTGCCCCTCACTCGGTAAAAATATGAAACGTTCAAGTAATGAAGGAACTTGTACAATTCCTAACTTCGTGCGGTTTTCTTCCTCCACTTGTTTCTCATCATATAAAAGAGTAGCTAAATTCAAACTTTTATTTAATAACATCGGAAATGGACGATATGCATCAATAGCTACAGGTGTTAAGACTGGAAAAATCTGCTCATCAAAATACTCTTCTATAAATTCCCTCTGTTCTTTCGTCAAATCGTGGAATGTTAAACGTTCAATCCCCTCTAACTCCAGCGCTGGCAACACATAATTTTTAAACGTATCATATTGTACAGTCATTAATTCATGGGCCTTTATCGCAATTTTATTTAATTGCTTTTTTGGTGTTAAGCCAGCCTTATTTTCTGGTTGGTTAAACCCAGCACTCACTTGATCCTTCAATCCTGCTACGCGTACCATAAAGAATTCATCTAAATTGGAACTGAAAATGCTAATAAACTTTAATCTTTCCAAGAGCGGATTTGTTTCATCCTGTGCTTCTTGTAGTACACGTTCATTAAATGCTAACCAACTTAATTCTCGATTATTGTAATAAGCTGTATCATTTAAATTTACTATATTCCCCATCAACATTTCCATCCTCTTCACACTTCCCCTGAAACTTTTTTACTATAATTTAGTTACTTTTATTTTAGCAAATTACAATATTCCAAGGTGTTAATTTTTTGTAAAGACATCCGTACAACTTAACGTTTTGATTCGAAGGATAAATTAATAGTCGTTTTCAACACTCTTTCCAGCTGCTTTTTTTGTTTTTCAGCTTGCACTTTTTCCGCTAATGCCGATTGCTCACATACAATTTTAAATGTTAATCCTTCTTTACTTTCTGTTATAGATATCGATTCAACAAGCGATCTTTGTCTTATATTCAGAGCTGCTGAAAACTGTAAAACAGCCCCTAATAGACGGATTTTTTTTTGTTCATTTTTATCAAACCATCCTTCAAATGGGGACAAATGTTGTTTGAATAACATTTTTGATTTATAAGACGCAATAAGCGCTAATCTAACTCGCTCTTTATGCATCATCCCATCAATTGTTTTATTCGCTAATAAATAAAACGTATGTAAGCGGCTCGCTTCTTCGTCTATATATTTACCTATATTAAATACTTTCGCTGCTTGATGGAATACTTCCCAGTCTTTTACTGACATAGAAATCAGCCCTGTTTCTTCAAGTTGTTGACAAATGAGTCTTCCATGTTTAATAAGCTGCATTACAAATTCCATATCCATTTCATATTCATGTGATAATAAATACAAACTTTCTTCGACTACGTTCGGATAATATGAAATCCCCAAATCTTTTGTCAACTCTTCATAGAAAACACCTTCTCGTAACCCTTTTCTACTTAACACAAATGCTGGTGCCTCTATAACATTAACAAGCGTATGAAAAACTTCGACTGCTGGAATAATTGTATCTGCTCGATCTTTTGCCAATCCTTCCAATTTTTGAAGTTCTATGAACGACAATGCTTCCAATTCTTCTTTCACATTTTTAATATCTTCTTCTTTCATTTTATATAAATGTACCCCTGCTATAGGATAAGAAATTAAATTTTGATGGATTTTCACTAAGTTCCTCGCACTACCACCAATTGCAATAAGAGGCAATTTCTTATCAATTAACCATGGTAATGTTCGAAATTGATATTCTAAGTACGTTTGAATCTTTTCCAACTCGTCTTCAGTAGGTATATCCTCTTTAATAAATTGTTGCTTTAAAGAAAGTGCTCCAAAAGGAAAGCTATGGTACTCTAAAATCTCTCTATTTCGAAAGTATGTAACTTCTGTACTTCCTCCACCAATATCTACTGTAATTCCTTCAGAGAACGAAGTTGAATTCATAACCGCTAAATAGCCGTAACGTGCTTCTTCATATTCTGATAAGACTCTAAGAGTAAAGTCTGTTTGTCCTTCAACCAGTTTTTTAATTGCCTCTTGATTCTCAGCCTGTCTAATTGTTGCTGTTGCAACACAAAGTACATGATGTAACTGGTGGAATCGTGTACTTTCTTGAAATTGAAATAACGTTTGTAACAATACCTCTATTCCTTCTTCATTCAACACACCATCAATTAAGTAATTCCTTAGCCGAGCAACCACTTTCGTATTTTCAATCTCCTTATAAAAACCTCCGTTTTGCTTTTCATAAATAACTAAACGCACTGTATTAGATCCAATATCTATAATGGCATATTGCTGTTTTAATATTTCTTTCAAACTTCTCACTCTTTCATTATCAAATTTCTAAAACACATTCTATTACTATTATACAAAATAGTTGTTTTTTGTAACAATATTGCTTTAATATTGAAAATATATACAATCACTTTTTGCATATAATAAAAACCTCTTTTATTTATGTTATAATAATGAAAAATTGAAAGGAGATTCAATATGAAACCTTCACAACCACAATCTCAATTACAAAACCAACATTCTATTAATCGACTAGCTCAATCTATTTTCGTTGTGAATCGTCATGCTAAAGCTGCAACTAATCCGAAGTATTTATACTGGTTAAAAAAGACGGCTTTAGAACGCTTAATTGCTGAAAAAAAAGCTATTAAAGAAGGATTACATTTTTCTAGAAATCCACGTTTTAGCCAACAACAATCTGATGTTCTTATACGTTTAGGTGATTATTTTTTCCATATTCCTCCTACCAAAGAAGATTTTCGAATCCTACCACATCTTGGTCATCTTGAATCCTCCTATCGAAATCCGAAAACAACCTTATCTTTAACAGTAGCAAAAAAAACACTTCAAGATTATATTGGTCCTGAAGCACTGAAACAAGAAAAAAAATTAAGTGAACCTGTCCCATGGTATAGTCGTACTTATACAAAAAAATAAAACAGTTTGGCCAATTGTAGGCCAAACTGTTTTATTTTTTCTCTTCTTTAATTTTAATATTTGCTTGTTTATAAAAAGCTATTTTTTCTGTATTATAAGATTTTGTAAATTCATTAAACTTGTCTTTTTCTGATTCAATATCCTTATAAGATTGATTTACTACTTTTACTTTTTCACTAATATCTTTTAATTTTGTACCTTTATCTTGTAACATTGTATATAATTCTTTTTCTTGTTTTAACGATTTATTATAGCTATCATACATCTTGTTAAATGAATCTTGTCGTTTCTCATATGTGCTTTTCACTTTATCCGCTTGATCTTTCAATTTCTTATCTTCAATTTTCTTCACATATTTATCTGCTGATTTTACTTCTTCTTGTGCCTTACTTAAAGATTCTTTTTCTTTTTTAAGCACTTTGTCTCGTTCATCTGTATTTTTCACTGCTTGGTTCAATTTTTCCTTAACAGTTTGATTATTATCTTTTCCTTCTTGAACAATCTGGTTATATAATTCTTGTCCCTCTTTTTCTAAAGTTTCAAGTTTCTTTGCATCTTCAAACATTGTTTTTTCTTGCTTTGCAGCATTTTCAAATGCAACATATAATTCCTCTTCTGGTTTCGGTCCGAAACAACCGGCTAATAAAGTCATTGATAATGCAGTTACAATTGCTAATTTACTATATTTCAACATCTTCTTCCTCCTACTTATATACGATCATCGTGTAAAAAGCTATGAAAATTATATATCCTTCTATAAACTCCATACTCGCACCTTTTCTACGAAAATCATTGATATTGTTTATAATGCTTATACAAATTGTATTACTTAAAATTACATTTTACTTTTTTGAACCAATTAGCAGTTTCATATCCATCTTTTACTTAGCACTTTTTAAAGCCTGTTCATACTATGTATTACATAAAAGTACAACGGAATTCATCACAGCCATAATAATTTGAAGAACAACAGTAATAATAATTCACCTGATAAAAGATGATCGTTGTTCTCTCACGTCTATCATTCTATCATTCCCTTTCCGGCTTTCTATCAAATAATCTATTTGTTCATTTTACACAGTATAAATGCTATCTTGCAACAACTTACAATTATTCTTGTCATTCCCTAAAAAGGAAAAGTGTAGAGCATGCTTCCCTCTACACTTTTAAAATGAAACACATTGTGCAAAATGCATTGACACATCCATCATAATTATATGCTTATTCCATATATTTTTAAAGACTTTTATTACAATAAAAGTTCTTTTTGTAATAAAAGTCAAAAAAATGTTACATTCAAAACTTCTTCATATCATATTTCTTCAAATCAAGGTTTCACTCATTTTCTTACAAACCCCTATGCTGGTACAATTGATTTTGTGCCTTTCTTAACAATTCTTCAAAAGTTTTTCCTTCTATTGGATAACTAGCAGCTCCAAATAATAGCGTCATACTTAACAAACCATTTTCTATTTCACTTTCAATATTTTTCATTAATCGATTTGTTATTGTCGACTTTTCATGTCCGTTATCAATCGCCACAATAACATACTTATTTTCATCCCACCTTGTAACGACATCTCCTTTACGAATTGTCTTTACAATCGTACTCTCCAATTTTTGTACTAACACCTCCAATTTTTTTTCTTGCACTGTTTCTTTTAGTTCTTTCCATTCTTTTACAGAAAGAATGTACACTGTAATATTATGAGAATCCCGTTCTGATAAAGCAGCTACTTTCTCAAAGAAATCAACTACAAAATCATTACTTGCCATTCCCCCTACTTCCGTATCCATACGCCCACTCGCTCTTTTATCATACCAATGTCCAAAATAATAGCTGAGTATCATTTGCAATATATAAATAATAAAGACGGTATAAAATGATCGCGAATCCAGTTTTGTAATTACATCCTGAAGCGCAATCCATTCTGTAACTGCCACTGTATTCCCAAGTAATAACCCACTAATTTTCCCTTTATGTTTCATACTTCTCCTCCTTTCTATACCAATATATGTTTCTATAACAATTATGTTTTTCTACAAAATAAAAAATGTACATATTGAGTGTACATTTCCGCTTAAGCTTGTCTACCATTTCTATTCTATTTCATATATATACTATATATCGTTTTAGAAAGAGGTGACTTATATGCTACAAAAAGAGAATCTATCAGATATTATACGTTTACTAGCAGGTTTTCTATTATCATTAAAATTACTGTTTAATTCTTTCGGAGTGAACTTTATTACAAACGATCAAATTGATGCTATTGTAAATGTTGCTTCCTTTCTTTTCATTTTATATTTTGGTTATAAAAATAATTATGTAGGAAAAAAAGGAATCGAGCAAAAAAAAGTACTCAAAAAACACAATCTTCATTAAAAAAGGAACCTTTCTTACAGGTTCCTTTTTATCATTGCCGCACAACAACTTCATTTGTTTGCAGCGGGCCATATGATACTCCTTTATATTGAAATGTATATGTAGCCTGAAATAATGCGTTTTTGATTGCTTTATCTTTATTTGCTTTTATTTTACAAATTAGTTCTACTTTCTCATTCGGTAATAAATTATCAATTCGCCACCTTACAAGCTGGAACAAAAACTCGCTCATCCCCTTATCAGCCTTTAATGAATTTGGGATATATGCAAAATAATCTCGAATCATATGACTTACTACAACTCGTGAAATCATTTCCATTCCTTTATTTTCTACTTCAATTCGAATAATAAGTATGTCATTTACATCATAGGTCAGTTCATATGAAAATTTTTCTTTATACATACTACGGATTTGCAATGTAACTGCTACATTAGGACATTCGTTTTCCTTTTTTGAGCCATCAATCCATAACACCGGTTGTAGCGGCATTGAACGCCTACCTTGATCTGAAATTCGTTTCCATATTTTCATAATAATATTCACCCCATTTCAGATGCATCATATCCATACGACCTTATTCTGCCTCTCCATACAATATTAATAAAGCTTGTTACAAACGATATATAGTTATTACTCTTCCTTTTATCCTATTCGACAATATAAAGAAAAAACCATTTTTCCTCTGTTAACAGAAGGTATTCTTACTGAAATATTTTTTTACAATTTCCTTCATTGACTTTACACCAATACTAAGTATTGCTCACTCTTTCTCTGTCCATACAACAGAATATTTTGGCGGAAGAAAAAGTTTGCCTTTTAGTCAAATTTGACTATAATATTCTTTATGGCTTTGTCAGTGCACTTATGTAAATTGATTTAAAAAACTATATTTCAAATTTTTATGCGCTGCACTCAAAACTTCATATAGTTTACTTATTATTAAAGGAGGGTTATATTTGGAATCTCAATTATCAAAAAAAGACTCCAACAATACAAAATTTGTTGTTGCAGGTTTATTACTTGGTATTTTAATGGCGGCAATGGATAATACAATCGTTGCAACAGCAATGGCAACGATTGTTGGAGACCTAGGAGGATTTGACAAGTTCGTTTGGGTCACGTCTGCATATATGGTAGCAACAATGGCAGGGATGCCTATCTTCGGAAAACTTTCTGATATGTACGGACGGAAACGCTTTTATATTGGTGGTCTCATTCTTTTCTTATTCGGTTCTGCACTTTGCGGGACAGCATCTAGTATTGAGCAACTAAGTATTTATAGAGCAATTCAAGGGATCGGTGGCGGTGCTCTTATGCCTATCGCCTTCACGATTATGTACGATATATTCCCACCAGAAAAGCGTGGGAAAATGACAGGGCTATTTGGTGCGGTTTTCGGGACATCTAGTGTATTTGGCCCTTTATTAGGTGCTTATATTACAGACTATATAAGTTGGCATTGGGTCTTCTATATTAATATTCCATTAGGAATTATCTCCTTCTTCTTCATTACTAAATACTACAGTGAATCTCTAGAATTTAGAAAACAAAAAATTGATTGGGCTGGCGCTATTACACTTGTTATTAGTATCGTTTGCTTAATGTTCGCCTTAGAACTTGGTGGTAAAGAATACGCATGGAATTCCACTGTAATTATCGGTTTATTTACAACAGTTTTTATTATGCTTATTATTTTCTTCTTCGTAGAACGAAAAGCAACTGAGCCTATCATTTCTTTCCATCTATTTAAAAAACCTTTATTCGCAGCTAGCCAAGGCGTTGCCTTTTTCTATGGTGCCGCTTTTATTATCTGTACAGTTTATATCCCAATCTTCGTTCAAGGTGTTCTCGGTGGTTCAGCCTCCAATGCTGGATTAATTTTAACACCTATGATGGTTGGCTCTGTAATTGGAAGTCAAACAGGTGGACAGTTAGCTTCTCGAACAAGCTATCGTAACATCATGATGGTATCTGGCATTTTCTTCGTAATTGGTATTTATTTACTAAGCACTTTAACAATGGATACACCTCGTCTACTTGTAACGCTATTTATGGTTCTCACTGGACTTGGAGTTGGTTTCTCGTTCTCAGTTTTAAGTATGTCTTCTATCCACAAGTTAGAAATGCGAGACCGTGGTTCTGCTACATCAACCAACTCATTCTTCCGTTCACTCGGTATGACTCTTGGTGTAACGATTTTTGGTACAATTCAAAACCATATTTTTACTACTAAATTAAACACTGTGTTCCCTCCTGAACTAGCTAAATTAGTTCCAAAAGGCGGAGACACAAGTTTCTTATTATCACAAGGTGCTACCGAGAAGATTCCAGCTGAAATATTAACTGGTATTAAAGATGCTCTCGCTACCTCTATTGCCAGTACATTCTTCTGGGCACTGATCCCGGCTGTACTAAGTGTTATTTGTATTTTACTTATGGGAAATGAACGCCTCTTTACAGGTCCAAAAACGAAACAAAAACAAAAGCAAGTAAGTTAATATAGAGAAAAGAAACGGCATATCCCTTTATGAAAACGGATATGCCGTTTATAATATGTATAAAGTTTTTATTTATAGGAGTTGAGACAGCATGAGCATGAAATTAGTCATTCTCGGCTTGCTACTCGAAGGAGATAAACATCCATATGAAGTGCAACACATCATGAAAGAACGACAAATGGATTGTTATATTAAATATGCAAAAGGATCACTTTACTACGCCTTCGAGCAATTAGAAAAGCAGGGTGCAATTCGTATTACCACGATTGTTCGAGATACGAATAGACCCGATAAAACAATCTTTCATATAACAGAAGAAGGTAAACGGTTATTTCACACGTTACTATTAAAACAATTCGAGGCACAAAATCAAATATATAAACCAATTTATTCAGCACTCTCTTTCGCTCATTTTGGTGATGATCAAGATTTAATTCCTATTTTAGAAAAAAAGAAAAATGATACCGTTCAATATTTACATAAAATGCAAACTATATATGATTGTAGTAAAGGACAAATTCCACGTGCACAACTATATATTTTACAAAGCGTTATTGAACATATTACAGTTGAATTGCAATGGTTAAACACCCTCCTTACAGATGCAGTTGCAGGGCGACTGTCAGAAATTGATATAGATACAAATTAAACTTATAAAGAAGAAACTGTAAAAGACAATAAAGTTATTTCTTTTTAAACCCTAAAACAAGCATAGCCCCGTTCTAATTTAGGACGGGGGGTGCTTGTTTTAGTTTCGCTATAAGATACTTATTTCACTGCACTCAAAAATATAACAAAGATTTATTTATCACCGGTATCCCATAATAGAAGATTATTTCTTAAAATTCTATATAAAAAGGTTGTTGATTTTCATCCAAACTGTATTCAATTCTTTGTCTGAAATTCATAAAATTCACCATCTCTAACGCCTGCTCAATAGGATAGAACCCTACTTCCAAACTTTCTGGTGTAGTCGTTAATTTACCTCCAACTGGTCTAGCTAAAAACAACGTATTACATATTGAATGGTTCACATTTTGGAATACTCCACAAAATTTTAAAACTTCAATATCAACACCTGTCTCCTCTTTAGTCTCCCTTATTGCAGCATCTTTCAAAGACTCTCCTTCTTCAACTTGCCCACCTGGCATTTCCCATCCTCTTCTAGGTCCCTTAATTAATAAGATTTCTTTTTGTTCATTAATTACAATTGTCGCTGCTGAAACTATATGTTTTGGTGGTGAATAAATATTTTTTGTACTTTGTTCCAATTGAAATTCCCCATTTCTATAAACTTAGTATATGTATCTTTATACAGAAACCTTTTTCTTTCTTGTAATAACTTACTATTTCAAAATGAACCATTCAATCCCCTTCCTCATTCCAGAATATGGATGAATTTTCAAATAACATAACTAGCATCTTATCTCTGTACAAGTACATACTTCTTTGTATGTTTAATCGTAATTACTTTCAATTCCTCTTACTTTTCTTCGTCTTACAAAAACTAGAATAATCCGAATAATAAAAATAAAAAACTTTAGAATTTTCTTATTTTAAAACAGTAGACAAAATTCCAAAAATTGTGTTAGAATTTGTTTCAATATCATATCGCTTGTTAACTTCCTTTCAAAAGGAAAATAGGTACACGAAAATTTCGTTTCGTGTTTAAAAGGGAAGCTTGGTGAAACTCCAACACGGTCCCGCCACTGTAAATGCTGAGATTTCTTTTCTATGCCACTGTGAAAACGGGAAGGTAAAAGAGATTATATGAAGCATAAGTCAGGAGACCTGCCTGTTTTAACAACACTGATAGATTCACGGATGATGATGAGGTGTTAAAACAAAAAGGAAGGCTTATTTTCTATGCCTTTATGCTTTTTGTTATAGGTATTTCCTAGTAAACGGAAATGCTTACTTTCAATTAGGGAGGAATTTAAAATGGCAATTCAAACAAGTAACTTAGGTTATCCACGTATCGGACTACAACGAGAGTGGAAAAAGACATTGGAAGCTTTTTGGTCCAATAAAATCGATGAAGAACAATTTTTAACAAAGATGAAAACAATTCGCCTTCAACACGTAAAAGTACAGCAAGAAAAAGGGATTGAACTCATTCCAATTGGCGACTTTACATATTATGATCACGTTTTGGATACTGCTTATATGCTAGGATTTATCCCATCACGTTTTTCTGAGTTTACATCTTACCTTGATGTATATTTCGCAATGGCGCGTGGCTCTAAAGATCACGTAGCTTCTGAAATGACAAAATGGTTTAACACAAACTATCATTATATCGTTCCTGAATATGAAGAGGGATTACAAATCTCTTTAAAAGATAATCGTCCACTTCGCTTATACGAAGAGGCAAAACAAGAATTAGGAGTAGATGGAAAACCTGTTATTTTAGGACCATATACTTTCTTAAAATTAGCTAAAGGCTACACACAAGAGCAATTTGCTACGATTTTAAAACAGTTAGTTGCACCTTACGTACAACTGCTTTCAGAACTACATGCAGTTGGTGCACAAGTCATTCAAGTTGATGAACCGATTTTTGCTTCTTTAACGAAAGAAGAAGTTCAACAAGCAAAAGAAATTTATGAAGCTATTCGTAAAGAAGTTCCAAATGCGAATCTTCTTTTACAAACATATTTTGATAGTGTAGAAGAAAACTATGAAGAAATTATTACATTCCCTGTATCCGGTATTGGATTAGATTTCGTTCATGGTAAAGAAGGTAATCTAAATGCTATTTCAAAATATGGATTCCCAGCTGATAAAACTTTAGCTGTCGGTTGTATAGATGGCCGTAACATTTGGAGAGCTGACCTTGATGAAATTATTACGTTATTTACAACGTTACAAAAACAAGTCCAAACGAAAGATTTCATCGTTCAGCCTTCTTGTAGCTTATTGCATACGCCAATTGATAAAACAGAAGAAACTCACTTATCAACTGAGCTATTCGATGCGTTAGCATTTGCAAATCAAAAATTAGAAGAGTTAGTTCTTATTCATTCCGCTCTTATTCAAGGTACAGAAAGCATTAGTAATGAGCTGGAAACATACCGAAATGTACATCATACAATTCGTTCATCTGCTGCACGTAACCGAGAAGATGTTAAAGCAGCACGAACAGCACTAAAAGAAGAAGATTTTTCACGTCCTCTTCCATTTGAAAAACGATACGAATTACAACAAGTTGCCCTGGAGTTACCGTTATTACCAACAACGACTATTGGTAGCTTCCCGCAAACAACTGAAGTTCGTCAAACGCGAAAAGAATGGCGTAACGGTGTTATTTCAAATGAACAATATGAACAATTTATTGAAAAAGAGACAGAAAAATGGATTCGTTACCAAGAAGAAATTGGTCTTGATGTTCTTGTACATGGTGAATTCGAAAGAACTGACATGGTCGAATATTTTGGTGAGCGCCTTGCTGGTTTCTCATTCACTAAAAACGGTTGGGTACAATCATACGGTTCTCGCTGCGTAAAACCACCTGTTATTTATGGCGATGTTGCCTTTATTAACGGAATGACTATTAAGGAAACGGTTTATGCACAAAGCTTAACAGAGAAAGTTGTAAAAGGAATGTTAACTGGACCTGTTACGATTTTAAATTGGTCCTTCGTTCGAAATGACATTCCAAAAAAAGAAGTCTCATATCAAATTGCATTAGCTCTTCGTCACGAAATTGAACTACTTGAATCTTCCGGAATTCGAGTAATCCAAGTCGATGAGCCAGCACTTCGTGAAGGAATGCCACTAAAAGAAAAAGATTGGGACGCTTATATTACATGGGCAGTACAATCCTTCCTTTTAGCAACTTCTTCTGTAGCAAATGAAACACAAATTCATACGCATATGTGTTACAGTAACTTCGAAGATATTGTTGATGCGATTCGCGCATTAGATGCAGATGTGATTTCTATCGAAACATCAAGAAGTCACGGTGAATTTATTGACACATTAAAACATACAACATACGAAAAAGGCATCGGTCTAGGTGTATATGATATTCATAGCCCACGTGTACCGAGTAAAGATGAAATGTATAAAATCGTAGAACAATCTTTAGAAGTATGTGATCCTAAATATTTCTGGATTAATCCTGATTGTGGTTTAAAAACGAGAAGAACGGAAGAAGTTATCCCGGCTCTAAAACACATGGTGCAAGCAGCAAAAGATGCTCGTTCCCTGCTAAAAACAAACGCATAACAAAAATGGGTTATCCTCAAAAAGGATAACCCATTTTTTATTCTTTACTTTCAAAAAAGAATTCGTATTGTATTTTATATAATTCATCATCCGTTGGTTCTTCAAGAGGAGTTGCCTGTAATACAACTGTATACTCACCATTCGGAATAGGGATTTGGAATTTATTCGAAAGAATACTTGTTACAACGATACATTCATTTTTAACTGTAAAAGGAACTGTAACCGTTCTAATCACCTCTTCTTTCTCAATATGTTTCCCAGGGGTCACTTTTACTTCACAAGTATAATCAGAGAGTGCTTCAAAAATAACAGTTCCATCCGCCTTCGCATAACCTCTTTCAAAATCTTCATCCGTCCAGTCTACGTAAGGCTGATCACCGTCATAGTTCATCAACATTAATTGCGAATAAGAAATTGTTAACTCCATCGTTCCCCTTCTCCTTCATTATGAAATATGCAACTACTACTTTACGTCAAATTTCACACGCGTACCATCTGGGTATTTATCTAACTTATTTCCTACCCAAGACCCTGCTCCGCGGTTATCTGCTGGACTTATATATTCAATATGTGCTCCTTTTCCGCCTTCTTTACACATCGCCATTGGCCATTCATCACGATCATACCCTTTTTTTGATGGGTATGGAGCTAACGATAATTTTCTTCTATCCGCAGCACCACCACGGTCGATTGTACAAACTTCTGAATGTCCTTCTTTTATAGCATCCGTAATATGTTTCCCTGTCTCTGGATATCGCTCTTTCGGAAATTCTAGAACTTGATCATATGCATTCGTTTTTTTGATACTTGTTTCCTCTGGAACAAGTACTTCATAAACCGCTACTACAATAGAAAGAATTGCAATAATTGAAATGATAATACCTTTTAATTGCTTCATGTATACCTCCATGCTTCTACCAGTTTCTTTTCCTCAGTTATTATAACAAACTTCTCCTGTATATGTTTTCAGACATTATTTTAGCTCTTCTTCGCCATTCCGCCAAAAACTCTCATTTTTCTTCATCTTTTCACTAATGCTGTAGAAAACTAATAACCTTCCGACATTCTTTTTTAAAGGAAGTCCTCATAAAAGATTGAAATGATATATACGATACTTTTTGGGGAGGAAATAACATGGAAGCTATCTATAAAACGAAAGATGTCACGAATAAAACAGGCATCCCAAAACATATAGTCCGTAAATATAGCCAACTGTTAGAGGAACATGGTTATATCATTTCAAAAACAGCTGATGCTCGTATTTATAAACTGGATGATTTAAAACTATTGAAATCTATACATGAAAGAGCTGCTAAACTGCAAGAAGATATTTCAGAAACGATACCTATTATTTTACAAGAAAAAGAGGCCCCGCCTGTACCCGCTATACAAGATAAGCAAGAAATACAAACGAAAGAAAAAGAAGATGGGCGTAACTTTGAGGAGTTCATGTTAAAACTTGAAATGCTCGCTCAATTAAATGAAGCAATTATTCATCAAAATTCTACTCTTATTACCCAAAATCGTTTAAAAGATGAAAAGCTAGATGAATTGATGCAACAAGTTTATGTAAAAGAAGGCTCTCAAGAAAAAATGCTACAAGAGTTAGTAGATCATGCCGCTCAAACAGATGCCCTGCAAAAAGAAAAGATGGACTTATTAATGAATCATATGTATAAACGAGAATCCAAGCAAGAGGAAAAAATGAATAAACTCGTAAATCAAATTTATAATAAAGACAGCAACCGGGATGCACAACTTATGCAAGTGATTCGCGAAATTCAAGAAACAAAAAGATTAGTCGCAGCTTCGAAAGAACAAAGTTTTTTTCAATCATTTAGAAGTTTATTTAGCCGATCAAAACAAGAAAAAACATCTGAATAAAATAATATTTTTTCCTATATAAAATAAAAAGTTACCTGCCATCGGTAACTTTTATTCCTTATTTCTTACAGCTGGCAATATAATAATTGCTTCAGTTCCTTTCCCACTTTCGCTTTTATATTCCAGCGTACCATTATGCGCTTGTAAAATACTAAATGTTACCATAAGTCCTAATCCTGTCCCTTTTTCTTTTAAAGAATAATACGGTTGTCCCAGTCTTACTAACTGTTCTTTCGTCATTCCAACACCACTATCTTTAACTCTTATTACTATCGTTTCATCTTTTTGCATAGCCGTTACTTTTAAATATCCTTTATTTCCTTGGATTGCTTCAATACCATTTTTAACAACATTCATAATAGCTTGCTTCAATTTCGTCTTATCACCGATCGTATAAAGACTTTCAGATATCTCAACTTGCAAATATACACCTTGCATCGCTGCAAATGATGACATAAGAGTTGTCATTTCAATTAATTGAGCGGATAAGCAAATGTGTTCTTTTTTCTCAATTTGCGGCCTTGCTAAATTCAAATAATCTGAAATAATTTGTTCTGCCCGATCCAATTCGGCTAATACGAGACGCATATAATCCTTATTCTTCACATCTTCCGTACTTTCTAACAATTGAATAAAACCACGAACAACAGTGAGCGGATTTCGAACCTCATGTGCAACACTTGCTGCCAACTCACTTACAATATTAAGCTTTTCTGACTTTTGCATCTCTGTACGTAATATTGCATTTTCGTTTAAATATTCTGTTAAGTACACTTGAAATACCATAGTCATAACCATAATAAGCGAAGCAAATATATATCCGCTATATAAGTGTGAAATGTGTGGTGTAAACCCCGTTTCTAACAGAACGTTAATCATACCAATTACTAAAGAAACAAGTACGTACAATGATGAAATCATAAATGCTAAAATTAGCTTCTTATCCCTTGAAAATAGAGACCATTTCTTTGATAAAAATAATGGAACTATCAATAGAAATATTACTTCTATTACCGGAAGAAGGCTCATTCCCTTTAGCGCCCATTCATATGCAACAAAAATAACGCCCGGGATCAAACCAACAATCCCACCATATAAAAAACCACTAACAATCGGGATTGGGTGAAAATTATACCCACAAATGTCACCAAAACAAATAGAGTATGTCATGGAGAGAATGAGTGTAATGCTGGATAAAAACATAATAAAGTAGCGGTTCGGCTTCGGAGGCATTTCTTGATAACGATTTAAACGAATCGCTTCATATAAAAATAGTGGCAAAATAATGATGGCAATTTGGATCATTAAATCACGGATCAGCTCCATAGCCTCTCATCCCCTATATGTATTTTGATATGATTATATCATTTTACGGGTTTATTTGTTTTAAAATTTTGATTTTTCTTAACATATTTGTTAATTCTTTGTTAACAGCACATAATAATTGTTACAGATTTTCGAAATGAATGTAAACCCTGTACCAAATTTCTGCCCGGCAGTATACAATGAATACGGATTACAAAGAAAATAAAAAATACTTCATGAGACGGACAACTATAGCAAAATACAGCATATAATCCATACTATCTATGTTTACAAATAAGTGATCATTATTTTAGTAGGAGGAAGATAAATATGGCGGGTACTACGCTTGTTTTAAAAGAAGAAAATTTGGTCGTTCTAGAAAATGTTGAAAAATCAGTATATGAAGAGTTACAGCATAAAACCGGAGAAGAAAATTGCACATGTGCTGTGAATGAATCAGTTGTTCACCTTGGCAAAGTATCCTCTGTACTTTGGAATGAAGATGAAATAGATTGGGAGTACGGATATTAAAAAGTCGCTTACAGCGGCTTTTTTTCTATTATCCCTCTCTTTCTACATAACATATACGCAAGCGAAATCATAGAAAATATGTTAAAATGAACTTAATTTTCAAACGGAAGAAAGGGAGATACAATGGAACAATTCATTAACCCTAGAGTGAAGGACATCCAAATTTCTGGAATCCGTCAATTCTCTAACATGATTCAAAACTATGATAATCTTATCTCTTTAACAATTGGACAACCCGATTTCCCTACGCCTTCTCTCGTAAAAGAAGCGGCAAAACGGGCTATTACAGAAAATTATACAAGCTATACACATAACGCCGGTTTACTAGAATTACGCAAGGCAGCTTGTAATTTTGTAAAAGATAACTACGATTTACAGTATTCACCTGAAAACGAAACCATCGTTACAATCGGTGCTAGTGAAGCAATTGATATTACATTCCGAACGATTTTAGAGCCAGGAACAGAAGTTATTTTACCTGCCCCTATTTATCCAGGATACGAACCAATTATTCGATTATGCGGTGCTACACCTATTTTTATCGATGTTCGTGAAACTGGCTTCCGTTTAACAGCCGAAGCGCTAGAAAATGCTATTACAGAAAAAACAAGATGCGTCGTACTGCCGTATCCTTCTAATCCAACTGGTGTAACTTTATCAAAAGAAGAATTACAGGATATTGTAACTGTTTTAAAAGATAAAAATATTTTCGTCCTTTCTGATGAAATTTATAGCGAACTTGTATATGAACAAAAGCATACATCTATCGCTCATTTCCCAGAAATGCGTGAAAAGACTATCGTCATTAACGGTTTATCAAAATCTCATTCTATGACTGGCTGGCGTATCGGTCTATTATTCGCACCAAGCTATTTAGCAGGACATATACTAAAAGTTCATCAATACAACGTAACGTGTGCTACTTCAATCGCTCAATATGCTGCAATTGAAGCATTAACAGCTGCTAAAGATGCACCAAAAATGATGCGTCATCAATACAAGAAACGCCGCGATTATGTATATAATCGACTCATTCAAATGGGCTTAACAGTTGAAAAGCCAACAGGTGCATTTTACTTATTCCCATATGTTGGTCATTTAACATCTTCATCATTTGATTTTGCACTTGACCTTGTCAAAGAAGCTGGACTAGCTGTCGTTCCTGGAACTGCATTTTCTGAATATGGTGAAGGCTATCTTCGCTTGTCCTATGCGTATAGTATTGAAACTTTAAAAGAAGGCTGTGATCGATTAGAGGCCTTTCTACAACAAAAAGCTAAGAGTTAAACTCTTAGCTTTTTTATGCATAATGATCGCAAGTTTGGCGCTTTAGTAATTTATGAGGAATAATAATACACTTTGCAGTAGACTCCGCATTCTCTACTTTATCCACTAAAGCTTTTGCTGCCTCATATCCTAGTTGATAAATATTCACATCAACTGTCGAAAGTGGCGGACTCGCAATTTCTGATAATAAAGCATTGTTAAAGCTTATAATGGAAACATCCTTTGGTACAACGAATCCTTTTTTAGAAAGAGCACTTAACACACCAAGTCCAATTAAATCATCCGTTGCCACAATTGCTGTCGGTGGTTGCTGTAGTCCCATTAACTCCTCAACGGCTTGTTGACCACTTTCCCTCGAAAAATCAAAATGTAAAATATACTCTTTTGGTAATACAATGTCCGCTAATTTTAAAGCATCACTCATACCAGCCAAACGATCTCTCGTTACAAGTAAATCTGATCCACCGCCGATGAACGCGATTTGTTTATGACCTAATGAAATCAAATATTCTGCTACTTCTCTTGCAGCTGTATAATTGTCATTATCTACATATGTAATTTCATCTTTTCGATCATACGGTTTCCCAATTAAAACAAACGGGAAATTTTGTTTATGCAAATATTGAATAATCCGATCATTCTCTCTTGAATATAAAAGAATAATGCCACCAATTTGGCGCCCCTGTACCATCTTTACAACACCATTAAAAATTTCATCTTCCGTTTCACCTGTCGACATATAAAGCGCATACCCTTCTACATGTGCAAATGAACTAATCCCTCTTATAACTTCTGGGAAAAACGGATTTTGAAAAGCTTTACTTGCAGAACTTGGCATAACAAGACCAAGTGTTTTTGTTGTTTGGTTAGCTAGATTTCTTGCGTTTAAATTGGGATGATACCCTAGTTCACTCATTACTTTCCGAACACGACGTTTTGTTTTTTCACTTATACTTGGATTATCAGCAATTACACGAGAAACGGTAGATGGTGCTACATTTGCCTTCTTCGCCACATCTTTAATTGTAACTGTCATAAAAATCCCCCTCCTCTCACTTCTCTGCCATTTTGTTATATATTTTAATCTTGCACCCGTTGCAAGTAATAGGAGAAGTCATAAACTTTCATTGATTCTATCTTGTAATACCTATCATATTCTCCCTCTCCATGTATTGTAAGGGATATAGCTCTTTTTTCCTATACTATAATATACTATTTATTTCACTTCTTTTCATATGTGATGTCATATATCTCTTTTTTCCTATACAATAATATACTATTTATTTCACTTCTTTTCATATGTGATGTCAAATCTCTTTTCATCTCCCTATAAAATTTTTTATAGGGAGATGAAAAGAAAAATGGGACGTAACGTCCCATTTTTCATCCTTTCGTACCTCCAGCAGTTAAACCAGAGATAAAGTATTTTTGTAGTGATAGGAACAAAATTGAAATTGGGATTGCAATCAATACTGAACCCGCTGCGAACGTTGTAAATTCATTACCAAATTTCTTCGCTACCATTTCATATAACCCAACTGCTAACGTATAATTTTCTGGTGTGCGCAAAATAACACTCGCTAAAATGAAATCTGTAAATGGACCGATGAAAGTGAATAACGCCACAACCGCTACGATTGGCTTTGCAAGTGGCATAATGATTTGCCAAAAAATACGGAAATGTCCTGCCCCATCCATACGAGCTGACTCATCCAATTCTTTCGGAATCGTATCAAAATATCCTTTCATAAGCCATGTATTCATTGGAATTGCCCCGCCTACATAAATTAAAATTAATGCAAGGTGCGTATCGATTAACCCTGTTAACTGTGCTAATACGTATAGAGCGATTAGCGCCGCAAAGTTTGGAATCATTTGCAGAATTAAAAATGTTAATAAACCATTTTTTCTTCCAACAAAACGGTATCTTGAAAATGCATAAGCAGTAAAACTAATTGCTAACACTGAGAAAATCATCGTTATAACACTTACTTTTAATGTGTTTTTATACCATAGTAAATAATTACTATTCTCTAAATCTAATAACTTACGATAATGATCTAACGTTGCATTTTGCGGAATAATACTTGATCCAGATAAACTATCACCCGGATTAAACGATGAGCCAATAATCCATAATAATGGATAGAAAATGATGGCACACATTACGAAAATAACGAGATAACTTAATGAGAGACGTAACATCTTTTGTCTTTTAATATTCATTTACATCATATCCTCTTCTTGGAATGATTTTGTTCTCTTAAATTGCCATAACGCAACTGTAATAACGATTAACGATAAGATCATTGTAAGAGCTGCCGCTTTCCCGTACTGCGCCGAAGTCATCGTTAACTTATAAATCCATGAAATTAAAATATCTGTTCCACCTGCGTCTTGTCCAGCTACAGCAGGACCTCCGCCGTTAAATAGATAGATGATACTAAAGTTATTAAAGTTAAACGTATATTGCGTAATTAATATTGGTGCTGTTGCATATAGAACAAGTGGCAATGTAATTTTACGAAACTGTTGCCAAGCTGTAGCTCCATCTACTGTAGCAGCTTCATATAACTCCCCTGGAATCGATTGCAGTATACCTGTTGTCATTGCAAAGACGAACGGGAATCCAAGCCACGTTTGAATTATAATTAAAGCGATTTTTGCCCAAAATGGATCTGTCATCCAAGCAATCTTTTCGATTCCAAATAAAGCTAATACTTGATTGTTAATTGCTCCAAATGTCTCATTAAACATACCAGAGAAAACAAGAATAGATACGAATGCTGGAACCGCCCACGGTAAAATGAAGATTGTTCGAATAATTGCCTTCCCTTTAATACCAGGCTGATTTACGATAATCGCTAAGAAAATACCAAGCGCAACTTGTAATGTCGTTGCAACGAATGTCCAAATGACAGTCCAAGAAAATACGCTTAAAAATGTCTCTCTCCACATTGGTAATGTAAAGATATCAATAAAGTTTTTGAAGCCCACCCAATCTACTAATTTAGCTGGAGGAGAGTGGTATAAATCATAATTCGTAAATCCAATTAAAATTACGAAGATGATTGGAAATACAACTACAAAGATAAGTAATAGAAAACCTGGTGAAACCATTAAATATGGAAAACCTTGATCTAGTAAATTACGGTATTGCTCTTTTACAGAGTTTAAAGGTGTTCCTATATCACGTTTCTTCCCGTTTTGGTATGCATCATATAAATTAAATGCATATATTCCGAGTCCAAAAACGATGACGATGAGTGCCAAGATTCCTTCTACTAATAGAAAGACAGAATGATCACGTGGAACTTCTGTACCTAGCGTTACAATTCCCCATAATCCCATATTTAATAAATCAGCAAAGGCTACAATAAATGAACCTGTTAGTACTAGAAAAATAAGACCTTTTACAAATTGCTTATTATACATTTGGCCCACGCCTGGAATGATAGATAACATGGTTGCCATTTTCCTATGCTTTGAACCGTTTAAACCGTTTGCTGGTTCCATAGATGTTTGCATGTTCCTTCCCCCTTTTTTCTGGGAGAGAATTCATGCCCCTCATATGAGAGGCACGAATTTCACCTTATTTTTTCTTACTATGATTTGCCTCAATATTACCTTTAATTTGCTTCACTGCATTGTCAAGTGCTGCTTTTGGTGCCTCTTTTTCCGTAACAACTAATTGAAGCGCATCTCCAGCTGGTTTCCATACTTCTTGCATTTCTGGAATGTTCGGCATTGGAATTCCATTTTCAGATTGTGTTGCAACTGCTTTTGCAGCTTCATTATCTTTAATGATTGGATCTTCCATTACTGCTTTTACTGGAGGAATTTCTTTTGTTTTCTCAAATCGAATTTTTGCGTTCTCTTCATTTGTTACCCATTCAGTGAACTTTGTAGCTAAATCATTTTGTTTAGAGAAACTTGTTACATGCCACCCTTTAACCCCAACAAATGTTTTCATTGGTTGACCGTTTGGTAATTTCGGCATTGGAGCAACGCCATAATCAATTCCGTTCTTTTCCATTGCTTGGAACGCCCATGGACCATTCATGATAGATGCTGCTTTTCCTTCGTTAAATAGTCCATCAGCAGCAGGTCCACCAGATTCACCGATAATACCTTTCGGGAATAACTTTTCTTTGTACCATTTTTGAAGATATTCAGCACCTTGTACTGCTCCACTATTATTTAATCCAACATCACTTGCATTTGGCTTTCCATCTTTTTCACCAAACACATAACCACCCATACCTGCCATGAATGCATTAGCAAAGTAGAAGTTATCTCCTAGTGTTAAAAATCCATACTTGCCATCCTTCGTAAATTCTTTTGAGAAGTTAAACAGCTCGTCCATCGTTTCTGGTGCTTTTGGCATTAATTTTTTATTGTAAATAAAGACTGGTGTCTCAATTGCTTTTGGTAAACCATATAATTTTCCGTTATATGTCTGTGCTTCTATTGATGATTCAGTAAATCTACTCTTCACAGCATCATCAGCTTTCACTTCAGAAAGTAAACCTTCTGTTACTGCGTTTCCAATTTGATCATGTGGCAATGTTACAACATCTGGTCCCGTCCCCGCTGGTCCATCAAGGCGTAACTTCTTCACTTGATCTGTCATTTGCATTTCAACGACTTTTACTTTTACTTTATATTTTTCCTCAAAACTTTTCACTGCTGGTTCTAAACCAACACCTTTTTTATCATCTTCCCAAACGAGAAGATCGTAATCTTTCTTCGCTTTACTTTCTTCTTTCTTCCCTGAATCTTTCGGTCCACATGCAGATAACATACCAATTGATAATGCTGAAACCGTTAATAATGATAATGCTTTCTTCATCCCAAAAACCTCCCTAAATTGTATATGTACCTTACTGATTGAAAACGTTTGCATTAAATGGTTTAATAGAAGCACAAACAATATCTCAATCTATGAAAACGTTTGCGCTATTTGTCTATCATTATACAGTCTTTTATTTATTTTGCAAATATTAATTTTAAAATATTATTACTACACTCTTTATACATTGACTTTATATGAAATGAATACTACTCTTATAAGCAATATTAAAGCTATGCAAAAAGCAATCGTTTGCAACATATACTTTATTATTATACGTAAGGGAACAATATGCATGGAGATATTAAAGGGGGATTTTCTATATGCTTAAAGAAGCTATTTATCATAGGCCAAAAGATAATTACGCATACGCTTACGATGAAAAAACGATTCACATCCGAATACGTACGAAAAGAGAAGATGTTCAAAGCGCCACTCTTATTTACGGTGATCCTTATGAATGGAAAGAAGGGAAATGGATTACATCAAGTACACCGATGAAAAAAACTGGTTCTACTGCATTGTTTGATTATTGGTCCATTTCCATCGAGCCAAAATTTAAGCGCTTACGTTATGGATTCGAATTAAAAAATGATACAGAAACGCTTATTTATGCAGAGCGAGGATTTTTTTCCAGTATTCCAAATGATGACGTTGGTAACTTTTTCTGTTTGCCATTTATTCATGCAAATGATGTGTTTCAAGCACCTTCTTGGATTAAAGACACTGTTTGGTATCAAATTTTCCCAGAACGGTTCGCTAACGGAGATCGTGCACTAAATCCAGAAAACACTCTTCCTTGGGGAAGCGCTGAGCCAACTCCAACTAATTTTTTCGGCGGAGATTTTGCTGGTATTATTCAAAACCTCGATTACCTTGTTAAGCTTGGAATTTCGGGAATATACTTCACACCTATTTTCAAAGCACATTCAAACCATAAATATGACACAATTGACTACATGGAAATCGATCCGCAATTCGGGACGAAAGAAACGTTCAAAGAACTCGTTCAAGCATGTCATACACACGGTATAAAAGTAATGCTCGATGCCGTGTTTAATCATAGTGGATACTTTTTCGATAAATTCCAAGACGTACTAGAAAACGGTGAGAAGTCTGCTTATAAAGAGTGGTTCCATATTCATGAATTTCCAATTGTAACGGATCCACTCCCGAATTATGATACTTTCGCGTTTACACCGTATATGCCTAAATTAAATACAGCACACCCAGATGTAAAAGAATACTTACTTGAAGTAGGGCGTTATTGGGTAAGAAAATTCAATATAGACGGTTGGCGCCTTGATGTAGCAAATGAAGTAGACCACAGCTTTTGGAGAGAATTCCGAAGCGAGATAAAGGCATTAAATCCTGAAGTATATATTTTAGGAGAAATTTGGCACGATGCACTTCCATGGCTACAAGGAGATCAATTTGATGCTGTAATGAGCTATCCTGTTACAAACGCTCTACTGTCTTACTTTGCTAATGATTCCATTAAAGCAAATGAATTTATGAAACAAATTACAGAGTCTCTCCATTCCTACTCTATGAATGTAAATGAAGCAGCGTTTCATTTATTAGACAGTCATGATACACCAAGAATATTGACAACATGTAACGGAGATAAAAATAAGTTACAGTTACTTTATGTATTCCATCTTTCCTTCATCGGCTCTCCTTGTATTTATTATGGAGACGAAATTGGTATGGACGGCGGTATGGACCCAGATTGTCGCAAATGTATGGTTTGGGATACGAAAGAACAAGATCATCTATTATTTACACATATACAAACATTAATTTCATTACGAAAGCAATATAAAGCATTTGGAGGACATGGTACTTTCCAATTCATCGAAGCAAATGATGAACATAATTATATTTCTTATACGAAAACATATGAAGATGAAACTATCTTTTTCGTTTTAAATCCGACTAATAGTGATGTTATAGCTTCACTCCCTCTCCATGTTACTGGAAAGAAAATCATTAACATTTATACAAACGAAGAATTTTCAGCGGAAGCAAGTGTATTACAAGTTACACTTCCTCCATATGGATTCTCAATCTTAAAATGGTAATAAAAAATCCTTATGCCAAGGTGTGGCATAAGGATTTTTCTTATTTTAATTTAAATACCGTCGCTTCATATGGACGTAATACAATGTTATCTATCGATCCACTCTCTACGTCGTAATTGTGTATTAATAACTCTGATTCACTATAACTAATGTCCTTAGGCAATTCAAATACACATTCTTCCGCCGTAAAGTTTGCAATAACAAGAAGTTTTTCTTCTTCATATGTTCTTACGTATGCAAAAATAGAAGGATTATTATCTAATATTAAATCATATGATCCGTACACAACTATTTCATTATTTTTGCGTAGGTCAATTAATTTTTTATAGTAATAAAAAATTGAATCTTTATTTTGGATCGCTTGTTTCACATTGATTTCTTTGTAATTAGGGTTTACCGTAATCCAAGGCTCACCTGTTGTGAATCCAGCATGATCTTTATCATCCCACTGCATCGGTGTTCTAGCATTATCTCGGCCTTTTATATAAATAGACTGCATTACTTTATCTATATCTTCACCGTGCTCTATCACTTTTTCCTTATACATATTTAATGTTTCAATATCTCGATATTCATCAATCGATTCAAATCGAACGTTCGTCATTCCGATTTCTTCTCCTTGATAAATATATGGTGTTCCTTTCATCATATGAAGCACCGTCGCTAACATTTTCGCAGATTCAATGCGATACATTCCATCATTACCAAAACGAGATACAACGCGTGGCTGATCATGGTTATTCCAATACAGGCTATTCCACCCTGTATGCTCTAATGCTTTTTGCCACTTCGTTAAATTCTCTTTTAAAGTAAGGAGTGAGCATGGTTTTACATCCCATTTTCCGCCTTCTCCCGAATCTAAATCCATATGTTCAAATTGGAATACCATCTGCAGTTCTTTTCGTTCTTCCCCAGTATACATTTTCGCTTCTTCTGTCGTTACACCAGGCATTTCACCAACCGTCATAATATCATAATGAGATAATACTTCTTCATTCATTTCATGTAAATATTTATGAATGTTTGGACCATTCATAAAATGCTTATGACCTGAAACATACCCCTCTTCTTCGGTTTCAACAGCTGGTAATCCCTCTTCTTTAGAAATAAAATTAATAACATCCATACGGAAGCCATCAATTCCTTTTTCTAACCAAAACTTCATCATTTCATAAACATCTTGTCTTACCTTTTCATTATCCCAATTTAAATCTGGCTGTTTTTTAGAAAACAGATGTAAATAATATTCATCTGTCATTTCATCATATTTCCATGCAGATCCACTAAAAGCTGCTCCCCAGTTGTTCGGCTCTTTTCCTTCTTTTCCAGGACGCCATATATAGTAATCTCTATATTTATTATCTTTTGATTTACGTGATTCAATAAACCAATTATGTTCATCAGAAGTATGGTTAACAACTAAGTCCATCATAAGTTTCATATTACGTTCATGCATTTCATGTAGTAGCTCATCCCAATCTTCCATTGTTCCGAACTCATTCATAATTTTACAATAATCACTTATATCATAACCATTATCATCATTTGGAGATTCATAGACCGGTGATAACCAAATGACATCAATCCCTAATTCTTTTAAGTAATCTAGCTTTGAAATAATCCCACGAAGATCCCCAATACCATCACCGTTACTATCCATAAAGCTACGAGGATAAATTTGATATACTACACTTTCTTTCCACCACTGTTTTTCCATTATGCTACCCCATTTCATTAATAATTCGATTTTCTCTTTTTTAAGGCGCAAACGTTTTCATTAATGAATGATAACAGATTCTATCTTAATTTAAAATAGCGCTTACAACTTTTATTCTTATTTTTCTAAGAAAACATACGCAAATTACTAATATCCCTCTAATAAATGAAAACGTTTTATTTTTTTGTTTATTTTTTGAATCTATTAGTTTATAATGAACTCAAAGAAAACGTTTGCATAATTTTTTCTAGGGGGCAATACCATGGCAGAATTGAAATTAGAAAACATTTATAAAATATATGATAATAATGTAACAGCTGTAACAAATTTTAATTTACACATTCAAGATAAAGAGTTTATCGTATTTGTCGGTCCTTCTGGATGCGGAAAATCTACAACATTACGAATGGTGGCTGGACTTGAAGATATTTCAAAAGGAGAGTTTTCAATTGATGGTAAGCTAATGAATGATGTCCCTCCAAAAGATCGCGATATCGCAATGGTCTTCCAAAACTATGCTTTATATCCACATATGAGTGTGTATGATAATATGGCATTTGGATTAAAACTTAGAAAAATACCAAAAGATGAAATCGATCGTCGTGTGAAAGATGCAGCAAAAATTTTAGGACTGGAACAATATTTAGATAGAAAACCGAAAGCGTTATCTGGTGGACAACGTCAACGTGTTGCGTTAGGGAGAGCAATTGTTCGAGACGCGAAAGTGTTCTTAATGGATGAGCCTTTATCCAACTTAGACGCTAAATTACGTGTTGCAATGCGCTCAGAAATTTCTAAATTACATCACCGTCTTGGAACGACAACAATTTACGTAACACATGATCAAACAGAAGCAATGACAATGGCTTCACGTCTCGTTGTTATGAAAGACGGAAAGATTCAACAAATCGGAACTCCAAAAGAAGTATATGAAACACCTGAAAATATTTTCGTTGGTGGATTTATTGGCTCTCCAGCAATGAATTTCTTCCGTGGTAAATTGACTGAAACCGATTTCGTTATAGATAATTCATTAAAAGTCAAAGTAACTGAAGGAAAAATGAAGATGTTACGTGAACAAGGCTATGTAAATAAGGAAATTGTTTTAGGTATTCGTCCTGAAGACATTCATGATGAACTATTATTTTTAGAAGCTTCACAATCTACTGCCTTCACAACAAAAATCGAAGTTGCTGAGTTACTAGGTGCTGAATCTATTTTATATATGAAACTTGGAGATCAAGATTTTGCAGCACGTGTTGATGCAAGACATACATTTTCACCTGGAGATCAAATTAAACTAGCATTTGATATGAATAAAGCGCATTTCTTTGATAGTCAAACTGAACAACGTATTCGTTAAAAAATAATTTTCCTCTGTATAACATACAAAAAAACCGTCCACATACTTTGAGGGCGGTTTTCATTATTATACGAGGGCTTCTACTGTATGAAATGATTGTCCTTTCGTGCCAATAATACCGAAAATCGGTAAGTCACTCAGCACCACTTCTTCTTGCTGTTTCATAAAAGATGACGTTAATTGTTTTATCTCTATCCAAACGTCATTAATACAAAGTACATTGGAATCGTTCTCTTGTTGGCGAGAAAAAATAGAATCTATTTTATATAAACCAGCATTTTGAAAAAGCATATCAATGCGACTAAATGCATTCAAAGTAATACTGATAACGCGTTGCCAATCTCCTTGCTTTCCCATATCATAGGATACAAAAAGTGCTTCTCCGCCTAGATTCGTAATTTCCTCCACTGTTGCTTGTCCACTTTCTTGATCAATGTCCGTCACAATTACTTTTGCGCCTTGTTTAGCCAACAAAAGAGCTGTATTACGTCCAATACCGATGCCACCGCCAGTTACGATAGCAACTTTTCCTGCAAGCTTCATTTTCATTACCCCTTCTATAAGTCTTACCGTCATTCAGTATACTCCTTTATGAGATTAGTCTGCAAGCAAGAAAAGTTGCTTATTAATTTGTAAGCGATTACTTTTTTACTCCTTCTTTTTTCTTACTATTACGCTGATCGAAAACTAAACCGATGAAAATTAAAATCCCCCAAAAGATTACGCTACCCCCAGTCATTTCAATTTCCCCCTTATTATATAAAGATATTATTTTAATCATTATAACATTTTCTTAATTTTCAATCTATTAAAATCAAAAATGATATGGATTAACTTTTTCTTATTATATATCCTTTAAAATATATTTATATAATAAAAAAAGACCTTCTTATTTTATGTATAAAAAGGTCTCTGTTTTATTATACAAGACTTATCACTTTTGTTTTTGTAATTAAATCTTGAAAACCACAATTATCTTTGCGGAATAACATCATATATACGTTACATAATATCGGAATTCCAAGTAGCAATATGTTCGGTAATAACAATACAAAAAATCTTATAATTAATGTTTGTAATGTTAACTTTTCACTCTTCAATGAAATTAATTTTATTCTCGTTACCTTTTTACCAAGTGTAACACCGTTCCAAATAAAGGGTACCAAAATAAAATATATCGCCATTAATATAAAAACTACTGCGAGATCATATCTATAATCACCAAAACTAATATTAAAGCGATTAAAAATAGCACTATAATTTCCGGTCATAATAGCTACTACTGCACCATACATAACCGAGATTAAAAACATGTCAATTAGGGAAGCACCTATGCGATTCATTACAAGCGCTGGACGATGCATCTTTAACTTCATTTTATGTCGACTCCTTCATATCCTTCTTTACCCGTCTCATCGTACCACTTCTAAAAAACATTGTAAACTAGCGTTTCTCTTACTTTTCTTGTACAATGTGTTACAACAGCATTGTAAAGGAGGTTCCCATATTGAAAAAATGGATAATCCTATTCGTCGCATTCCTATTAGCCGGTTGTGCTGGAAATACAAATCATATAACTTATACGATTAACGATGAATACGAACTCATACGTACTTCTGGAAATGCATTTGAACTTTTCCCATCGCAAGATGCTGTATATGCCACACAATACATTCCTGCAAAAATTACAGACATAGCTTGGGATGATAAATACATTATTGCAAAACAAATTGAGGAAAAGTCAGATCCGAATAACCCTGACGGAGCAATTGCAAATAAAAAAAGTGAGCATTATTGGATTATTGACGTAAAGCATAATAAACGTTTTGGTCCTTATAATGAAAAGCAATTTAATGAACAAAAAGATGCGTTTAAAATTAAGGTACCTTTTCAAAATGTAGATTCATACATAAAAGAAAAGAAAAAACAGTCAGCATAATATTTTTAACGCTGACTGTTTTTTCTTTTATGTTTTTAAAAATCCCCTACTCAGAAAGTGAGATATTAAAAGTTTGTGCCTCTTTTACAACATCTTGCGTTTCTGTATCTGCTGCGACTACATTATCTGTTGTAAACTTAATATCCTTTACCTTTTCTTTTCCATCATCAAGTATTAAGCCGATAATACCATCTCTTGTTTCACCAGGCTTATAGTCTTCCCTTGATACATTTTTTGTACCAACGAGCGTATCTTCATCATATAAAAAGTTTTGAGTTGCTACTTTAAAATGTTGCTTATCATTAATCGTAACATCATTCATAGAGAAAAATTGCATATTTTTATTCCCGCTATTTTCCACCTTATATGTAATTTCAACGTAACGAATCGTATCACTAATCTCTGTACCACTTATCGATGCATATAACTCCGCATCTTCTTGACTTACTTTATCTCCTAATCTACGCTTTACTTCTTCAGGAGTTAATGCCGTAAATACTTTTAATGCATTTTTTGCATCTTTACTCATCTGCGATAAAGAGATTACTTTTACATCTTGTATGTGAATTTTCATTGGTGCTACTTCAAATGTTTGATTTACAGATTGAATCTGTTCTAACTTAAAAGTACCCCACCCTGTTTCTTTCACTTTTTGTCCTACTTTTATCAGCTCACGCCCGCCATATTCTTTTGTTTCAGGAATAGATTCTTTCTTCTTCGGTTCAACTTTCTTTTCTTCTTGATGGAAGCAACCACTTAACATAAGAAGAAAACTACATAAAACAAAAATATTTTTCCATGCTTTCATCATATAATTTCTCCTAACACTATCATTCATTAATATAAATTAGTCCTTTGCTTTGTAGACTATAGAAACAATGAGAAGTCCACAAAACGAACTTGTCAGTCCAGATACCATTATACCTCCTATTTGGAAAATATGAAAATAGGGATCTACAAACGCGTGAACGATAAATACTAGAGCTGCGACAATGATTGCCGAAACCCAATACTTCCTTTTTTCTGAATCTATCATAATATCTTTCCCTGTTTCATCTTTATACTTCCATAATACGTATAGTAGTAATAAGAAACCAACACATGTACTCCCGTGTTGCATATATTTATACACCGGGATACTATGTAATTCCCTTTGTAACAATGGTATTTCCATAACGAAGTAGCCTGTCTTATGAGTAAACGCATCCCAAACGACATGCGTGAGCATACCGAATAAAGCAGAATAGCAAAATACAAAGAAATCCTTCCATGTATGAAGCCCCCACCTCTTATCTACTGCATATGTATAGTAGCCTGCAAATGGTTTAGGTAAATGTGCTATAAACGGCTTTTTTAAAATGTAATGATACATATATGCGAACAGAAATACAAGTGGTAAATTCAAATATAAGAATCCAATCCATGTATGCCCAATAACACCATACGGTCTGAAGTATAAAAAATATTCAAAATCAGGCGCCATACTGCCTAATATAAGAGCCGTTACTGAAATATATTGAGAACGCTTTTTCACAAAAGGAAGAATTGCTGCTGGATGCGCAAATGTAAACGGCATGTTTTAACTCCTTTTCATATCTTCAATAGAATACCATCTATCATAACGAGAGAATTGATCTTGATGCAATATTTATTTTCACATTGGAATATGATAGTTTACATGTTATAATCCACATAAAATATTCAGAAAATAAGGAGAGGTTCACGTGTCATTAACACTTGCCTTTTTTCTGTGGAAGCACTTAAAAATTATAAAATATATGCCTGCTCTCGTTGGTTTTATAAGCGTTATTTTTATTTTCATATGGAAGAGAATGACTTTAGGCTGGGAAGGTATTGGCTTTGGCGCACTTCAATATACAATACTATTTGCAAGCTGTCTTACCCTTGTATTTGCTGCTTTTTTAGAATCAAAATCCGTTATGAATTGAGGTTTATATATTGATTGACGTACCCTTTTTAAAAAATGTCACATTAAAAAAAGAAAATATCCCTAGTTTTTCCGCATATCCTTACTGTCTACCCGCTATCCGAACTTTACAATCACTTGCCTTCCATCCAAATGTAACATTCATTATTGGAGAAAACGGAACGGGAAAATCAACATTACTCGAAGCAATTGCAATCGCTTTAGGATTTAATGCAGAAGGTGGAACGAAGAATTTCCGCTTTAGCACAAACGATTCACATTCATCTTTATATGAATACCTTCGAATTTCTAAAAGTTTCAATACACCAAACGACGGTTTCTTTCTTCGTGCTGAATCATTTTATAACGTTGCTTCTTATATTGATGAGATGGATGCTGATCTAGAAGCACGCGGGAATCCAGTTATTGACTCATATGGTGGTATCTCACTACACAAACAATCACACGGCGAATCATTCTTTTCCTTATTTATGAACCGTTTTTCAGGACAAGGTTTATACATTTTAGATGAGCCTGAGGCCGCTCTATCACCAATGAGGCAACTTTCCATGCTTATTCGAATGCACGAACTAGCGGAACAAGGTTCACAATTTGTTATCGCGACGCACTCTCCTATTTTAATGGCTTATCCTGAATCCACTATATATTCTTTAACACAAGAAGGGATTCATGAATCCACATTAGAAGAAACCGAGCATTACCAAACGACAAAACTTTTCTTTGAAAATCGTGATCGATTATTTCATCATTTATTTGATTCTTAATAAAAAAGAAGCAGCGATTGCTGCTTCTTTTTTATAGTGCTTCTATAAATAATGCTACCCCAATACCGCCACCGACGCATAGAGAGGCAATTCCTTTTTCTAAACCGCGTCTCTTCAATTCATGAATTAAACTTACAGTAATACGAGCTCCTGTACAACCGATTGGATGTCCAAGTCCTACACCGCTACCGTTTACATTCACTTTTTCACGGTCTAAACCTAATTCTTTCTCTACAGCTAAGTATTGAGCCGCGAAAGCTTCATTAATTTCCAGTAAATCAGCATCTTCTAATGACCAATCTACTTTTTCTAACCCTTTACGAATTGCTGGTGCTGGTCCAATACCCATAATTTTCGGATCTACTCCAGCTACTGAATATCCAACAATTCTAGCTAACGGTTGTAAGCCTTTTTCTTTCGCTTTTTCTTCGCTCATTAATACTAGAACCGCACTTCCATCATTAAGGCCAGATGCATTCCCTGCCGTTACAGATCCATCTTTACGGAAAGCTGGTTTTAATCCTGCTAATTTTTCCGCTGTAATATCTGCACGTGGATGTTCATCCTTCGAAAATACTATTTCTTTTCTACGTTCTTTTATCGTAATAGGAACAATTTGCTCGTCAAAATATCCAGACTCGATTGCTTGCAGTGCCAATGTATGACTACGAAGCGCAACTTCATCTTGTTCCTCTCTTGTAATTTCATATTGGTCAACTAAATTTTCAGCCGTTTCACCCATCATAATATGGTGAATCGGATCTTCTAGTACTTCCCACACCGTATCACGAATTTCTCCGTGCTGTAGACGTTGTCCCCAGCGGTGCTGTTTTAATGCATAAGGGCTTGAGCTCATTGCTTCTACTCCACCTGCAATTACAACATCACTTACACCTAATTGAATTTGCATTGCAGCTGACATAATTGCTTGCATACCTGAAGAACATTGACGTTGGATTGTATAACCCGTAACTGTGTCAGGAAATCCTGCCGCTAATGCAGCTGTTCTTGCAGTATTTGCTTCATCAGTTCTTTGAATACAATGACCTAAAATTACTTCATCAACTTCGTGTGGTTCTACCCCGCCTCGTTTTACAGCTTCCTGAAGTACAGGAACCGCTAATTCTACTGGCGTTACATTTTTTAGCGCTCCTCCAAAAGTTCCAATTGGCGAACGAACTGCAGCTGTAATAACAACATTATGCATTTTGCACTTGCCCCTCTCTTATGTACCCTAGTCAGTTTTTAGGTGAAATTCCATAAGATGTATGTCTACATCTATCATACTATAAACATACTAAAAAATCAAAATATTTAATATAATAAAAATAGAAGGAATTAACCTTCTATTCTGTTAATGCATATAAAAATTTTTGTAAAATTTTCTCTGTCGTTTCATTCAATTTTGGTAACTTATCTACCGGAAAATATTGAAGCTTCAATCCCTCATGATCAAGCCTTAATTCTCCACTCACATGATGCCCCTGATACAGATGAATAACATTAAAAATTTCATCCCCATTAGGATAACGGAAATATACTTCCTTTCCTGATAAGACACCTAGAAATTGCATGATTTTTGCAGTTAATCCCGTCTCCTCGAATAATTCTCGGCGAGCAGTTTCTTCCGTCGTTTCTCCTAGTTCCATCGCGCCGCCAGGTACACCCCAATCATATGTATCTGACCGATATTGAAGCAATACTTCTTGATTATCATTTAGTATAATTATTGCTGATCCAACAAGAATAAGTGGTCTTGTCCCAACGACTTTGCGTAACTCTTCAATATACCCCAATATGTAAACTCTCCTTTCCTCACCCTTCCTTATCATAACAAAATTTTTCTCCTTTTGTTGATGTAATTTCAAAGAAAAAAAAGGAAGCTTTCACTTCCTTTTTTCCAATTTTATTTCTTAAAACTTTCATATTTTACAGCTTCAAAAGCTTCTTCAATTTCATCATTACGATAATGAACGTATGTAAAACGCCCTAATTCTACTAATCTTGCTATTTCTTGTAACGCTTTATGTTGCTCATATGTTTCCTCCAGCTTAATATGTACATAAAACTTCATTAATGGATGTTCATATAAAGGTTCTCCTACCTCTACATATACATCTTCAACCCCTTGTACAACTCTTACATAACTCGCAAATTGATAAAGTGCTTCTCTGTCTGAAACGATTTTTAATGTATACATATATTCTCCCCCTTTTCTTTACTATATCAAAAAGATGACCACACCATGTTATAGAACTATGAAATTTTTTCGACTTGTAATAAACAAGGCTTTTATCCATACATAGGGTCTTTTCCCAACATATATTATAGAAAGAATTTTTTCAGTTGAGGTGTTCCTTATGGATCCATACGTCAATATATGTATTTGCATTACTCCAGGCGCCGATATTTCTGATGACCGTATCGCAAAAGATTTAGCAGTTGCAGAATCAATTTGGTACCCCATTACATTTCAAATTAAAGACGTAATCATTTTAAATGAACTTTTTCGTTTTTCTGACCGTGAAATTAGTTATAAAAATTCTATTCAAAGTCAGGAAAAATTAGCATCCTTTTTCCAAACATGTGTAAATGAAGCTCCTGAATGCGACCTTTACATTTGTTATATTGGCAGTGATTATTTCAAAGAAACAGCCGTAATTGCCTGCGCTTACTCTTTAGCCAAACAACAGCAACTTACTGGTTATATCGTTTTAACAAATTCGGCTGCTCCCATGAAAAATATATATACGCTCGCTCACGAAGTCGGTCATATTTTATTTACAAGACGTGTTCATGGAAAACTTACTCACGCAGATCCTCATTCCCTAACTGGCTCGGAGCACCATCCTTCTCCAACAAATCTTATGTACCCTATCGTACCTCGTCCTGAAAACGTCCATATTCATTCCTTATTAACAAACGAACAAAAAGAGCTCTCTTTACAAAGCTCTTTATTACAAAGAAAAAAACAGTAACTGTCATGTTACTGTTTAAAACAATTTATTCCAATTAACAAACGATATACCGGCTGCAAAGGATACACTATACACCTAAACCAAATCCCTCTAAAAATCAAAATATAGTATTTCTTTGGAAATAATTTTTTGTATATCCAGAGCAGCCACTTTTTTTGAACTACTCGTTTACACTTTTTCTCTCTTCAATTTTTAAAGACCATCTCATTAATCCATATATACTTCCATACATAAGTAATATCTTTGCAATTCCCCAAAATACATTTTTTTCTTCTAATTCTTTAAATATAAACATAATCGCTAAAGGAACAATTAGCACCAAAACACCCATCCAACCAAGGACATACACTTCTCCAACAAAAAGTAATAAAAAGATACTTGCTGCTAATATATATGTTTGCATTGTCGACAATTGCAAAATAGGTGTACCGTACCATTTATCAACAAACATCAATAATACTAATAATAAAATGGGAACCATTACTATTATGTAAATAATCCCGAACTCTACAAATTTATTTTTAAAAGAAGACATTCTAAACGCAACAATGGTTCCAATAATCGTAATGATTAAGACGATAGGATAGCCAATTAACTGTATATTCGTTAGTGTAAATTGCTGATTCGGATTATTAAATAAAATATGAGTTAATATCCAATACCCGCCAATACCAATTATCATGGCAAGAATACTCTTTATACTCCCGCCTTTATCCTTCTCCATTTCTTTCGCTAATTCTTCCGCATATTCTTTTGGTGAATCACCGAATATATCGCTTACCGTCTTTCCCTCTTTCTCACCTTCTATTAAATGAAGTTCTGCATCCTCTATAAAAGCGTCCACATCTTCTTCTTTAATTCCTTTTGTTATTAAATACACTTTCGTATCGATTAAAAACTTTTCTCCTTCTTTAGAAATCTGCATGATAAACCCTCCCTTATTTAACCGTTACTCTTCTATTCGTCTTCATCATAATTTCAAGGAAAATTAAAATAAACAAACTTCCGTATAAACATATAATTTGAAATAACATTGGCACGAGATCTTCTGATGTAAATGTTTTAAACAGTAACATAATCGAAAGTGGAATAATTAAATATAAGTTTTTAAACCATCCTTCAAAATATATATTTATCGCTACTGTGATCATAAAAATAACTCCAGCTAATATATAGCTTTGCGTTTGAGTGAATATAAACATTTTGGTAGGATATATCACATCTAATATCGTTACAGCCCCTATTAGAAACATTGGTACGATCATAACTAAAGCCCACATAGAAAACCACGTTTTTGTAAAACTTGTTACGAAGGTCATTTTGCGAAGTAGAAAATTAGGACCCATTACAGCTACAATCAATGTAAAGCTATAGCCAATGCACTGAATAAGTGACATCTGTAATAATCCGTTATTCACTATTAGGATAGAAGCAATAATCCAAAACGATACGATATTCATTACTGTAAAACCAATTTGCTTCCACGTTTCCTGTCTATCCTTTTCCATTACTTTTACAAGTTCATTTGCATATTCTTTCGGTGAGCTTCCGAAAATATCTTCTACACTTTTCCCATCACTCTCACCCTCGATTAAATGAAGTTCTGCATCTTCTATAAAATTTTCAATATCGCTTTCTTTCACACCCTTTGCCACTAAAAATAATCTCATATCTAATAAAAACTTTCGTGCTTCACTTGATATCATTATTTTTTTCTCCCCTTCCCCTCAAGTAGACGCTCTACACTACTTTGCATCGCTTCCCAGCGATCCATAAATTCATGAAGTGCTTCCTCGCCTTTTTCTGTTAATGTATAATATTTTCGCTTTGGGCCAGATGGAGATTCCTTCATTACACTTGTTATTAATCCTTCCTTTTGCATTCGTATTAATAACGGATAAATACTTCCCTCACTCGCCATTGTAAAGCCATACTTCGCTAGCTTTTCACTCATTTCATAACCGTATATTTCACCTTCAGAAATAATAGCAAGTAAGCATCCTTCTAAAATCCCTTTCAGCATTTGACTTGTCGACATAATTTAAATCCTCCCACTATCTTGTTTTACAAGATAGATAAGCGTAAGTATCTTGCTTTACAAAATAGTATAGCAGAGACTATTTTGCAAAACAAGATAGCTAACAATATTTTTCCAAATCTTTGCAGGATTTTTATTATCCCCTCTCTAAATAGAGCAATATGAGAACTTTATTACGAAGGGATGTTTTTCACCATGGTTACAAATCGAGTTGTCTTTTTAACAGGTGCTGCAAGCGGTATTGGTTATGAAATGGGAAGCGCTTTCGCAAAAGAAGGTGCAAAAGTTGTCATTACCGATCGTCTTGAAGAACGTGCAAAAGAAGCTGCTGATCATTTACAAAAAGAAGGCTATCAAGCTATCGGTTTAAAATGTGATGTTACATCTGAAGAAGAAATTACCGCCGCAATTTCTCAAACCGTTACTCATTTCGGTTCATTACATATATTAATTAACAACGCAGGAATGCAGCACGTTTCACCAATTGAAGATTTTCCAACCGAAAAGTTTGAACTACTTATTAAAATTATGCAAATCGCTCCTTTTATCGCAATTAAGCATGCCTTCCCAATCATGAAAAAACAAAAGTATGGCCGAATTATTAATGTAGCCTCCATTAATGGCCTCGTTGGATTTGCAGGAAAATCCGCCTACAATAGTGCGAAGCATGGCGTAATCGGATTAACAAAAGTTGCCGCTTTAGAAGGCGCTACTCACGGAATTACCGTTAATGCGCTTTGTCCTGGTTATGTCGATACCCCACTTGTACGTAATCAACTACAAGATTTAGCTACTACACGAAATGTACCACTTGAAAATGTTTTAGAAGATGTTATTTATCCACTTGTACCACAAAAATGCTTATTGCAAGTACAAGAAATCTCTGATTATGCTATGTTTTTAGCGAGTGAAAAAGCAAGAGGTATAACTGGTCAAGCAGTTGTTATCGATGGTGGCTATACTGCTCAATAAAAATAAAGTTTGCTCACGAAGAGCAAACTTTATTTTACTTTCTATCGTGAGGACCTTCCTACTTTAGTAATTGTTTAGGAAGTTTCTCGATTGCAACAATTACCCCATCTAATTTACTTTCAATACGATGGAGTAAATATAATGTTACAACAATCGGAAACCCTACATTACCTATCATCCTGATCCACTCTTCCATCTTTTCCGCCTCCTTCCATTATATAAATAAGAGAAAAGAAAACATTTAGGCATAAAGTGAAACTTTAATCAGTGGGGGTTTTCTTCATCCCCCACTGATTATTAGTTGAACCAATTGGGCTTTTACGGGCAGTTGACCCCCACCAACTTCTTTGCTTCCGCTGAATTTTGAGGTGGGGGTCTTACTGCCCGTTAATGCGGGATAAAAAAAACAAGCTATTATGTATTAGCTTGTCTTTCAAATAACGATGCAATTTCCCATTTATAATCTCCGTGTATGATGCCTTTTTCAGTAATAATACCTGTAATTAATTCATTCGGTGTTACATCAAATGCTGGATTATAAACAGTAGTTCCAACTGGTGCCACTTGTTTTCCAAAAATTTTCGTAACTTCGGTTTCATCTCTTTCTTCAATAACAATTTCTGTACCTGTTTGTTTCGTAATATCAAACGTAGATAACGGAGCTGCAACGTAAAATGGAATATCGAAATACTTTGCTAATATAGCTAAATTCATTGTTCCGATTTTATTTGCTGCATCTCCATTTGCGACAATTCGGTCCGCTCCTACAATAATCGCGTTTATTTCTTTCGTTTGAATAGCATGCGCTGCCGTATTATCTGTAATAAGTGTTACATCAATATTTGCCTGTTTTAATTCCCAGGTCGTTAAACGCCCGCCTTGTAAAACCGGTCTCGTTTCACACGCATACGCATGTAAACGTACACCTTTTTCTTTCCCAATATAAAACGGTGCTAATGCAGTACCATATCTAGCAGTTGCAATACTTCCAGCGTTACAAATTGTTAAAATGTTATCACCGTTTTTAAAGCATGTTAATGCATGTTCTCCAATACTCCGGCATACCGCTTCATCTTCTTGCTGAATGAGAAGCGCTTCTTCTTCTAATATTTTTTGTGCTTCTTTTATTGTAGTAATTTCTCGAATGGATTCTCTCATACGATCGATTGCCCAAAATAAATTGACTGCTGTCGGGCGTGACGTTCCTAAATAATTACAATCTCTATTAAACTTCTTTTGAAATTCTTCCATATGTACAGTATTATATTTTTTTGATGCAAGTGCCAAGCCAAATGCAGCTACAATTCCAATTGCAGGTGCTCCTCGTACCTCTAGCATGACAATACTTTTCCATACCTCTTCAATCGTCGTTAATGTTTTGTATTCTGTACTATGCGGCAACTTTGTTTGATTTAATACTGCAATGGCATCACCTTTCCAACTGACAGATCTCGGAACCGTAACAATTGTACTCATGCTTTTATCCCTCCAGAAACTGTCTGTTGAAATAATGTTCGGAACAGTTGAATATCAGCACTCTTAGCTTCATATTTTATTAGTTCTTTACCTAAGGATAACGCTTGTTTCTTAGCTTGAATCCTCGTTTCTTTATTTGCTATTCCATCTAAATCAGCTACATGCGCTAAGCCAATTGTTCTACGGATAAGCTCACATCCGGCAAATCCAACGGCATCTGTAAAAATATTTTGCAAAATAATTGGCAACCATTGTTTCTCTTTCGTATATGCTTCTACACCTTCTCCAATCCATAACTTCGTAAAAGCTTCTACAAAATAACTCCATGTTTTCTCAATATGGAAAAATAGCACACTTCTTTTTTCCTCTTCACGGGATAGTGCATTTAATAATAAATTTGCAATAAATTGGCCAAGATCAAATCCAAATGGACCATATGTTGCAAATTCGGGATCAATTACTTTCGTTTCAGCAGGTGATGAAAAAATACTACCAGTATGTAAATCACCATGAATAAGCGCTTCTTTTCTCGTTAAGAACTTATATTTATACTGTGCTACTTTTAATTTTAAATTTTTGTCACTCCACAGTTCATCCACCGCTAGTTGTAACTCTGGTTCATAATCATTCGTATCATAATGACTAAACGGATCTGTAAACACTAAATCTTCTGTAATTTTGCAAAGGTCTGGGTTTACAAATGCACCTTCTAGTACCCTTTTCTCTTCTGACTCTAACCCGAAATCTGAAGTATAAAACAAAACATGTGCTAGAAAACGACCAATATGTTGGGATAAAAGCGGGTACTCCTCTCCATCTATTAATCCTTTTCTTGTAATTGTTAGCCTCGATAAGTCTTCTATGACCGTTACTGCTAACTCTTCATCATGACTGTACACTACCGGCACATATTCCGGCACATACTTCGCAAAAATTTGTAATGCTTTACTTTCAATCGTCGCTCTTTTTATAGACAGTGGCCAGCTCTCACCAACTACTTTCGCATATGGCAGTGCTTGTTTGATTATAATAGACTTCTCTCCATCATCTAATTTGAACACGTAATTTAAATTTCCATCTCCAATTTCATGACAAACTACATTTGCTTTCTTTTCAAAATAACCATGTTCTTTCGCATATTGTATAGCTGTCGTTTCAGTTAATGAATAATATCCCATCGTCTTCTCCCCCTTTTTTTAATTCAGAGGTTTTTCTCACGTAGAAAAACCTCTTTCCACAAAGAAAGAGGTTTGAAGTTTATCTTCTCCCCTCTTATCTGCCAGAAAGGTTTACTTTCTGCTGGAATTAGCACCGTGCCTTTTGGCGTAAATAAACGCCCCATTTCACAATGGTATTACGGTCGGTTGCTGGGCTTCATCGGGCCAAATCCCTCCACCTGCTCTTGATAAGAGTTGTATAATTTTTTGAATTTTTAACTTTATGTTGAAGACTATACCAAGAATAAAAATCACTTGTCAACATTTTATTTGTATAATTCTGGACGACGATCTGCAAAAACTGGAATTCCTTTGCGTACTTCTTTAATTTTCTCAAAATGAAGCTCTCCAAATAAAATTGATTCTTCTTCATTCGCTTCTACAACAACTTCGCCCCAAGGATCGACAATTAAAGAATGACCGGCAAACTCATTATTCGGATCCTTTCCTGCCCTATTACATGCAACAACATAACACTGATTTTCAACTGCTCTTGCTTGCAGTAACAAACGCCAATGCGCTAAACGAACCAATGGCCATTCTGCTACAACAAATAAAACTTTTGCACCTTTAGCAGTATGAACGCGCATCCACTCTGGAAAACGAATGTCATAACAAATTGTGCCGGCGCACTCTACATCATCTAGCCTAAATTCACCTGTACTATTTCCAGCGATTAAATATTTATGTTCATCCATAAGCTGAAATAAGTGCACTTTACTATATTCATTGACTAGTTCTCCTTCCTTGTTTACCACATACATTGTATTTGTAACACCTTGCTCTGTTTGCTTCGCTATAGAACCACCGACAATATGTACACCATATTGCTTCGACCATTCTTTCAGCTTTTCTTTCGTTTGCAATCCATCCCTATCTGCAATTTCAGTAAGCCTCGTTAAATCATATCCCGTTGTCCATAGTTCTGGTAAGACAATCACATCTGGTCTTTCCTTCATCGCTTCGCTTATTTTATTTTTAGCATTCTCAATATTTTTTTCTACATCTCCAAAGACAATATCCATTTGAATACATGCGACTTTCATTTTGTCAGCCCCATTCTTAATTTTTTCTTTACAAAATACTGGAAAGATTATATCATTTGTCACTAGAATTGTAACAACTTTCAAAAGAGGTGGAAAGTATGAAATTATTTCAACCTTCTGAGATAGTAACATCATTGCCTACACAATTTTTTGCTTCACTTGTTGCAAAAGTTAACAAAGTCGTTGCAGCTGGTCACGATGTTATTAATCTAGGTCAAGGTAATCCAGATCAACCAACACCGCAGCATATCGTAAAAGCTTTACAAGATGCTGCTGAAAAGACCATTCATCATAAATATCCGCCATTTCGCGGACACGAAAGTTTAAAAGAAGCCGTGGCAACATTCTATCAACGCGAATATGATGTAGTAGTAAATCCAAAAACAGAAGTTGCTATTTTGTTTGGTGGAAAAGCTGGATTAGTAGAATTACCAGTTTGTTTTACAAACCCTGGTGATACTATTCTCGTTCCAGATCCAGGCTATCCAGATTATTTATCAGGAGTTGCTTTAGCAAAAGCACAATTTGTAACAATGCCGCTTATTGCAGAAAATAATTTTTTACCAGATTATACAAAAATTGATGCCACTACCGCTAAGCGTGCAAAGTTAATGTTTTTAAACTATCCAAATAATCCTACTGGTGCTACTGCATCAAAAGATTTCTTTGATGAAACCATTCATTTTGCTAATAAACATAATATATTAGTCGTTCATGATTTTGCTTACGGTGCTATTGGATTCGATGGTCAAAAACCTGTTAGTTTCTTGCAAGCAGACGGTGCTAAAAATACAGGTATTGAAATTTACACTCTATCGAAAACTTTCAATATGGCTGGATGGCGCATCGCTTTTGCTGTGGGGAATGAAAGTGTGATTGAGACAATTAACTTATTACAAGATCATATGTATGTTAGTATTTTTGGTGCAGTTCAAGATGCTGCCCGCGAAGCACTATTAAGTTCACAATCTTGCGTAATAGACCTTGTAAATAGTTACGAATCTCGAAGAAACGCTCTTGTTTCAGCTTGTCACTCAATTGGTTGGAATGTAGATATTCCAACAGGCTCATTCTTTGCATGGCTTCCTGTTCCGAAAGGATATACATCTGAGCAATTTTCTAATATTTTACTAGAAAAAGCACACGTTGCAGTTGCTCCTGGTGTTGGATTTGGTGAACATGGCGAAGGATATGTCCGTGTTGGTCTCTTGCATACAGAAGATAGATTACGAGAAGCCATTAATCGAATTGATAAATTAAATTTTTTCAAAAAGTAATTGACAACATGAAAAATATCTGACAAAATTCAGTTATCTTAAAAATTTAAACATTTCTAAATACTTCTTATCAAGAGCAGGTGGAGGGACGAGCCCGACGAAACCCGGCAACCGATCTACAATTGTAGACACGGTGCTAATTCTCGCAGCATTATGCTGACAGATAAGGAGCTGGTTGTAAAAAAACCTCTCCTTAGCTGAGAGGTTTTTTTATTTAACTAGGAGGTTTTAACAATGAGCGGAATTATAGCAACGTATTTAATCCATGATGATTCACATAACTTAGAAAAAAAAGCCGAGCAAATTGCACTCGGTTTAACAATTGGCTCTTGGACTCATTTGCCACACTTATTGCAAGAACAATTAAAACAGCATAAAGGCAACGTCATTCATGTTGAGGAACTAGCTGAACAAGAACATACCAATTCGTATTTACGTAAAAAAGTAAAACGCGGAATTATTAAAATCGAATATCCGTTATTAAACTTCAGTCCGGACTTACCAGCAATTTTAACAACTACATTCGGAAAGCTATCACTTGATGGTGAAGTGAAATTAATCGACTTAACATTTTCAGACGAGTTAAAACAATATTTCCCTGGTCCAAAATTCGGGATAGATGGTATTCGAAATCTTTTACAAGTGCATGAGCGTCCCCTTTTAATGAGTATTTTTAAAGGAATGATTGGACGAAATATTGGGTATTTAAAAACGCAATTACGCGATCAAGCAATTGGTGGTGTAGATATAGTAAAAGATGATGAAATATTATTTGAGAATACATTAACACCACTTACGAAACGCATTGTATCTGGAAAAGAAGTTTTAGAATCCGTATATGAAACATACGGACATAAAACGTTATATGCCGTAAATTTAACAGGACGAACTTTTGATTTAAAAGAAAATGCGAAACGCGCAGTGCAAGCTGGGGCAGATATTCTATTATTTAATGTATTTGCTTACGGACTAGATGTACTACAATCACTTGCAGAAGATGATGAAATCCCAGTTCCTATTATGGCACACCCTGCTGTAAGTGGTGCTTATTCAGCATCCAAGTTATATGGAGTTTCCTCTCCATTATTACTAGGAAAGCTACTACGTTATGCTGGGGCTGACTTTTCATTATTCCCATCTCCATACGGAAGTGTTGCACTAGAAAAAGAGGAGGCTCTTGCCATCTCAAAACATTTAACTGAAGACGATGCATTTTTCAAGAAGAGTTTTTCTGTTCCGTCTGCTGGTATTCATCCTGGTTTCGTTCCCTTTATTCTACGAGATTTCGGTAAAGATGTTGTTATTAATGCTGGCGGCGGGATACATGGGCATCCAAGTGGGGCGCAAGGGGGCGGTAAAGCTTTCCGTACTGCAATTAATGCTACTTTGCAAAATTCACCACTCCACGAAGTAGATGACATAAATTTGCATAGTGCACTACAAATATGGGGAAATCCCTCTCATGGGGTGAAATTATGAGTATTCAAGTATTTTGTGATTTCGATGGCACGATTACAAATAACGATAACATTATGTCCATTATGGAAAAATTCGCACCACCAGAAGCCGAAGAAGTAAAGAATAGAATTTTATCACAAGAGCTGTCTATTCAAGAAGGTGTTTCTCAATTATTTCAATTAATACCTACTAGTCTACACGATGATATGATTCAATTTTTAATAAAAACTGCTGAAATCCGTAGTGGTTTTCATGAATTTATACAATTTGTAAATGAAAATAACATTTCTTTTTACGTTATATCAGGTGGAATGGATTTCTTCGTCTATCCACTCTTACAAGGAATCATTCCAAAAGAGCAAATTTACTGTAATGAAACAGACTTTTCAAGTGAATTCATTACAGTTAAGTGGCCTCATCCTTGTGATCATCATTGTCAAAATCATTGCGGATTATGCAAATCATCTTTAATCCGTAAATTAAGTGATACGAATGACTTCCATATTGTAATTGGAGATTCAATTACTGATTTACAAGCTGCGAAACAAGCAGATAAAGTATTTGCTCGCGACTTCCTTATTACAAAGTGTGAAGAGAATTATATTGCTTATACACCGTTTGAAACATTTCACGATGTTCAAACCCAATTAAAACATTTGTTGGAGGTGAAATCATGAAACAACTTTTTCGTCAATGGTATGACTTAAGCGAGATAAAAAAAGAATTAACAACACGAAATTGGTTTCCAGCAACGAGTGGTAATATTTCTATAAAGGTTAGTCATGAGCCACTTACTTTTCTTATTACAGCAAGCGGTAAAGATAAAACAAAAACAACTCCAGATGATTTTCTATTAGTAGATCATCTAGGGCTTCCCGTATTAGAGACTGAATTACGCCCTTCAGCAGAAACAATATTGCATACACATATTTATAACAATACGAATGCTGGGTGCGTACTTCATGTTCATACAACTGATAATAATGTCATCACAAATTTATATAGTGATGCAGTCACCCTTCAAAATCAAGAAATTATTAAAGCTCTCGATATTTGGGAAGAGGGTGCAACAATTCACATTCCTATTATCGAAAACCATGCCCATATCCCAACGCTTGGAGAAAACTTCCGAAAGCACATACAAGGAGATTCGGGAGCAGTATTAATTCGTAACCACGGTATTACCGTATGGGGCCGAGATAGCTTTGATGCAAAGAAAAGATTAGAAGCTTATGAGTTTTTATTCCAATTTCATATAAAACTATTATCAATTCAAGGAGGCGTTTCTAATGGCGCAAATTCGTATTCATGAAGTAAATACTCGCATAGAAAATGAAGTAGAAGTATCTAAATTTCTACAAGAGGAAGGCGTTTTATATGAGAAATGGAACATCTCTAAACTTCCTACTTATTTAAATGAAAATTATTCGTTAACAGATGAAAACAAGGCTGAAATATTAGCTGTGTTTTCAAAAGAAATCGCTGATGTTTCAGCGCGCCGAGGTTATAAAGCACATGATGTAATTTCACTTTCAAATAGCACACCTAACCTTGACGAATTATTAATTAATTTCCAAAAAGAACACCATCATACCGATGATGAAGTTCGCTTTATTGTTAGTGGACATGGCATCTTTGCCATTGAAGGAAAAGATGGCAAATTCTTTGACGTTGAACTTGAGCCAGGCGATCTCATATCTGTTCCAGAAAATGCAAGACACTATTTTACCTTGCAAGATGATCGTCAAGTTGTAGCTATTCGTATTTTTGTTACAACTGAAGGCTGGGTTCCGATCTATTAAGGTAGTTAGTTGAATAAAAGGACTTGGATCCCCTTTTCCAACCTTTTATTCACTCTACATATATACATCCTCCTATGGAACAGGCTTATTTCAAAAAATGAAATAAGCCTGATTTTTTATGTACCTAACCATACGATTCCTTTCGTTCAAAAAAACAACCTCCCCCTTCTATTTTTTAAGTGTATTTCTGAACACTTTTTGAACATTTATTGAACTTTTTTTGAATTTTTTCTGAAAATTCTGTTTTACGTATGGTATACTACTATTAAATAAAAAGGAAAAGAATATCGCAAACAGAGGGGGGTAATCATGAGTTTACTTATCGCACTTATACTAGGGGTTACGTGTGGAGCACTTCCTGTTATTCTAGGAGCTATTATGGAAGAGTTAGAAGTTGGTGTTTTAGGTTTTGTCGCATCTTGTGTAAGCGCTTTATTTTTTGGTTTATTCGGCGCTATTCCTGTTTCAATTCTGTGTGCATTTTATATAGTACGCCATGCTCGTGCAAAACAATTTGGTCCTAATCACATCGCGCAAGTTATTCCATTCCCAATTGAACGATGCCGCCGAGCTTCTAGCTTATAATTATAAAAATTAAATATACCTAAATAAATAAAAGTCCTCAAATGAGGACTTTTATTTATTTTCTTCTAGAAATTGAAACAATTCTTGTAAATGTAGGACATCTTCACTATAGCTAACAGATACGTGACATATACCGTCAATCTCTGCTTGCATATAAAGATCAACCCCATCTCGATCATATTTCAATGCCAAATAAAAATCCATTTCTTCTAACATCTTTTTTGAAGCTCGAATAACATAATGCCCCTTCTCATCTCTTCCATATTCGAATTCCGGCTCAAAATCATATTTTTGTTTAAAAGCTTCTTTTTGTTTTGCACTAATTTGTATACAAGTTGTTCGCTGAACAGTATCAATCATCTCATCAAATTTTTGAAGATCCATCTCATTTACCCCCTTATGTATTTTTTGTATAAAACTTGTGTTCCGCTATTCTCTTCCCCATCTTTCATTAACTCCTCATACAATTCCTTCGCCAAACTTAAACCTGGCACTGGCAATTGCAATTTTTCAGCCTCATCTAAAGCTATCTTCATATCTTTCATAAAATGCTTTACATAAAACCCTGGTTCAAAATCTCCCTTTAACATTCGGGGAGCTAAGTTACTCAATGACCAGCTACCTGCTGCTCCCGTTGAAATACTCTCTAATACTTTATCTGGGTCTAGTCCAGCTTTTTTCGCATAAGCAACAGCTTCACATACTCCAATCATGTTAGAAGCAATCGCAATTTGATTGCACATTTTTGTATGTTGTCCACTTCCAGCTGGTCCTTGCAACTGAATATTTGTCCCTAGTTTTTCAAATAACGGTAAACATTTTTCATATATTTCTTTTTCGCCACCGACCATAATTGCGAGCCTTGCTTCTTTCGCACCAACGTCTCCTCCAGATACAGGCGCATCTAACGTATATACATTCTTACTTTTACCGGTTTCGTTAATACGTTTTGCCAATGTTGGTGTAGATGTCGTGAAATCAATTGCTATCGTACCTTCATTTGCATTCTCCAAAATTCCATCTATCCCAAAATACACTTCTTCTACATCATGTGGATATCCAACCATAGTCATTACAACATCAACTTGCTTCACTAACTCTTTCGGTGTATCACACCAATTCGCACCATCTTGCACTAAAGAGTCTGTCTTCGTTTTCGTTCTATTATATACATATACTTTATAGCCGTCTTGCATTAAATGACGCACCATACTTTTTCCCATTACACCAATACCGATGAAACCTATTGATACATTTTTACGTTCCATTTTCTCATCCCCTTTGTTCTAATAAATCACTTACCATCTTTCGAAACTCATTATTAAAATCATCATCTATACTATTTTTCACATTTGAAAATAATATAACAAAAGTGCCTTTTTCTTTATTAAAATTATTGAAAGTGTTCCAACCAGATAGTACACCATGATTATGAAAATAATCCGGATATATGTAAAAACTATATGCATATTTTCGTTCTGTTGAAGGTGAAAACATCGCTTGTCTACTTTGTTCAGAAAGAAGTTTCCCATTTATAATCGCTTCGTCTAACTTCTTCATATCACCAACTGTCGTATACATCTCACCGCATCCATATAACCACTCCATTAACAATTTTTGTGCAGGTTCAAGTACATTCTCTTTCTTTACATATCCTTTAGTAAAATGCTGATCTCCCTGAACCATATTTCCCATACCAGATTCATGCATTTCTGCTTTAGTAAATATATTTTCTTTTATGTAATCTCCTAAAGGTTTTTTTGATATACTTTCTATAATATAGGCAAGCACCATATAATTATAATCTGTATATCTCCAACCTGAGCCTGGTGGAAATTCTAATTTTTGACTTCCAATCCAATTTACTAAATTTATACGAGAAGCGGCATTCACTTTCCCTTTTCCACTTTCCGGTAAACCTGATGTATGTGTTAACAAATGATATAAAGTAATATTTTTATCTACTGGAAAAGAGGGAATATATTTATTTACATTATCTTGAATATTTAACTTCCCTTGTTCCTGCAGCTGTAAAATAGATGTTGCCACAACGGTTTTCGTAATAGAACCGACACGATATTTTGTTTGAGACGTATTCTCTATCTTATATTGAACATCAGCATATCCATATCCTTTATTCAATATAACATGCTCTTTATCTGTTACTAAAACTGTCCCATTAAATTGCTTTCCTATTAAATATTGATCTAACTTTCGAGATATACTAGCATAATCAATTTGTTGTTCTTTTTTTTCTTCTATATTCCCCTGTACTTCTGATTCAATAGTAGGATTCACCTTAGTTGTTAATACAGTGCTTTCCTTTATATTGGGATTATAGAGAAAATAGTATACTCCACCACAAACTACAGCAGACAGCGAAGCCATCGTCATTATTTTTTTTATCATGTTGTTCCTCCATAATTCCTTCGTTCAAAATCCCCCCCCACATTCTATTATCAAACAATAAAAAAAAATCGCAACAATTTGTTGCGAAAAATCACTTTTTTTCTTTTCTATATACACACACTTGATTTTTACCATTTTTTTTCGCTTCATATAATGCAATATCCGCTCGTTGCATTAATTCTTCTCTTGTAATCCCTTGTTCATATAACGCGACTCCAAAACTCGCTGTTAATTTCGAAATTCCGGAGAACTGCTTTGTTTCAATGAAAAATCGTAATGATTCCGCAACCTGAAATGCTTCTTTTTCTACTGTATTCGTTACTAATATAATAAATTCTTCTCCTCCCCACCTTGCAAATACATGTTGCTGCTCCACTTTAGATTTCATAAGCTCTGCAAGCTGAATTAATGCTAAGTCACCAAAATCATGGCCATACGTGTCATTTACTATTTTAAAATTATCTATGTCAAATAAAATAAGTGCTATTTTTTCATCGTTACGCATTGCATTATCCCATTCTGCCTCTAGTATTTGTTGGAACTTCAAACGATTATAAATCTCTGTTAACGAATCTATCATAGCAAGCCTTTCTTGTTCTTGATAGATTTCATCTAATTCTGTAATCTCTGTACACTTCACAATAAATCTTGATAAATCTTCTGGCAGTGGTGTCGCACGCAATAAAAAAGTTGACACTTCCCCTTCATAATTGGACATCTTAATTCTTCTATCATATGATAATGTATCATCTAACCATGTTATATCGTGAGTTGTTGAATAGTATCCGTTTTCTCTAATAAAATGTTCAGCAAATACTAAATGTTGCTCACGATAGGCAAATAAATTTTCATATCCGAAAAACTCTAAAAAATTTGTATTACAATCAACAATCTCATCGTCTTCTACTATAAATAATAGATCATTTTGAAAATCAAACATCGTTTGAAGTAATTCTTGTTGCAAACTTACTTGCCGCACTAAAGAAAGCTGATACAAACTCTTATTCACTTCCTCTAACACCATTTGTGGAGTCACAGGAGCTATCACAATATTACGTATTCCTAACGTAAGCACCTCTGCAAACTCGCTTGTTATCTGTTGATCCCAAATGACAATAAATGTACTCTGTGGATTATACATATTCTTTATATATTTTATTTGAGAAAAATCTGTTACATACATAATTACAATATGTGGTTTTGTTCTCTGAAACAATAATTCTCCTTCTTCAAAACTATTTGCTATAAACATACATTTTGGATGAATATTTTCTATCGTTTGTTGATGTGTACATCCATTTTCTATATAAAGGACATTTAACTGAAGATCTTGTAATACATTTTGGAAAACCGTATTCTCTAATAAAAAATGTAGTATGTTCATCACTAGTCTTCACTCACTTCATATATCTTGTTCTACTGCATTCCTCACAAACATTTTATAAAAAGACTGTTCTCTAAATACTTTAATGAGTGAGGGATACATATTAACAAGCTAATTGAGAATGCTCTCTTCGCTTTTTCTCTATAAATTCCTTTTCTAGTGTATGATTATAGGAATTGTATCGTTTGTATGAATGCCCTAGCTTCCTCTTTAAAACTTGACAATTAAAATAAAGATATTATATTCTTAAATTCGACAACTTACAAAATGTAAGTAGAATATATTACATGTATTTTTTTATAATTTGATATGTTACTTGGAGGATATATAATGACAAACGACAACTTTTTTAATGTTCTATACGAACGCACATCTACACGTGCATTCAACCCAGAGAAAGAAATTTCATCTACAGAGTTACACGAGATTTTAAAGGGAGCTGCTCAAGCACCTTCTGCTTGGAACTTGCAGCACTGGAAATTCCTTGTATTCCAAGGTGAAGATGTACAGAAACGATTGCATCCAATTGCTTATAACCAGCAACAAATACTTGATGCTTCTGCTGTAGTCGCTATTTTAGGTGATTTAGAAGCTTATAAAAACGTTGAACCAGTTTATGGTCCAATTGTAGAACAAGGATTTATGAAAGAAGAAGCAAAAGAGCGCTTAGCTAAAAATATTGAGTCTGCATATGCTCGTGAGCAATTCCCAAGAGATGCAGCCTTTTCAAATGCATCTTTAGCAGCAATGCAACTTATGCTTGCGGCTAAAGCAACTGGCTGGGATACTTGTGCTATTGGTGGTTTCAACCCACAAGCACTTACAGAAGAATTCAATGTTTCATCTCGTTACGTACCAATTATGCTTATTACAATTGGTGAATCAACTTTAAAAGGTCATCCTGCACCACGAATGAGCGTAGAACAAGTGAGTGAATGGGCAAAATAATAAAGTGAAACTATAATCGGTTTTTATGGACAGTTAATCCTCCGCCTAACTTCTTTGCTTTCGCTGAATTTTGAGGTGGGGGGCTTACTGCTCTTTAATACAGAATAAAAAAGAAACGAAGGTAATTTCATTACCTTCGTTTCTTTTTTATTCTGTCACACATCCGTAATATTACAATGTATTATTCGACATCTATACATAAAAAAACAGTAAAATTCATGCTATTCCCATACACATAAATGGCGTTTCGTGTCGAATTTTGTTAAAGTATCGAAATATAACCGTGTGTTTTTGTTACAATTATGATACAATGATAACAAATAGATAACAAGAGAGGGATTTTCATTGAGTTCATACGGAAGCTTTATCGCACTTTTAAGTTACATAGTAACTGTACTGCTGTTATATTTTATTGGCGATGCTACAAACATATCAGTGTTACAATTCCCAAAAGAAGAAGCGTTCAAATTAGACGCAGAAAAACATACTGCAAGATCCATTGCACCACTACTCTTAGCTCTCCCTGTATATATCATCGTTTTATATAAAAGTAAAAAAGTGTAAAGCCTACCTATTTCATTTATTTCGGTGGTCTTTACACTTTTTTGTGATATTTCCCCTATTTTAAACATCATTCCGTACTAAACACCCAGCTAGTCTTTTAAAATGAGAAAATCCCCCAGAAAAAATTCCACTCTCTGTCCAGTCACTCACTACCGAACTTACATAGATTATAAGTGTGAAGGGGGTGATGAGGATTATGTTTGGATCATTTGGATGCTGTGATAACTTTAGAGACTGTCATCATCGTGAAAGAGAGTGCGACCATCGTGACCATCGCGAGAAAGAGAGAGAGGTAAAACCACAACAACCAGCTGTATGTAACGTACTTGCTAGCATTTCAGTTGGAACAGAACTTTCTCTTTTAAGCATTAGAGGTAACGGAACATTCAACAATGTAATTTTTGAAGGTTTCGCTAACGGCGTTGCTCTTTTCTCTGCTTTAGCTCGTAATAACAAAGACGATAAAGATAATAATAAAGACGATAAGAACAATCAAAATCGAAATACTTTTACTGGTATTTTACGTGTATGCCCAACTGATATCGTTGCTATCGCTATCTAATTCCGTTCCTTATCCTCTATAGTAAGAAAATAAGATTTACTTTTCTCATAGAAAAAACCTGAGACCGATTTCAAATCGACTCAGGTTTTTTTATTGATTATATGCTTTTAACTAGTTCAACAACTTCTTCAGCAGTTGACATCATTAATGCTTTTTCTGCTAATGTTTCCATTTCTGCTTTTGACAACTTGCTTAGTTGTGTTCTTGCAGGAAGAATAGATGTTGCACTCATACTGAACTCATCTAAACCTAATCCTAATAATAATGGGATAGCAAGTGAATCGCCCGCCATCTCACCACACATACCAGCCCATTTGCCTTCTTTATGAGCCGCATCGATAACCATTTTTACAAGACGTAAAATAGATGGGTTATATGGTTGGTATAAGTAAGCTACTTGTTCGTTCATACGGTCTGCAGCCATTGTGTATTGGATTAAGTCATTTGTTCCGATAGAGAAGAAATCAACTTCTTTTGCGAATTGATCTGCTAATACTGCTGAAGCTGGGATTTCAACCATCATACCCACTTCAATAGAATCAGAAACAGTTGTCCCCGCTTCTACAAGTTTCGCTTTCTCTTCTAATAAGATTGCTTTCGCTTGACGGAACTCATCAAGAGTTGCAATCATTGGGAACATAATTTTTAAGTTACCGTATACGCTAGCACGAAGTAATGCACGAAGTTGTGTACGGAACACATCTTGCTCATCAAGACATAAGCGAATTGCACGGTATCCTAAGAATGGGTTCATTTCTTTTGGTAAATGTAAGTATGGAAGCTCTTTATCTCCACCGATGTCAAGTGTACGAACAACAACAGGTTGACCTTCTTTTACACCTTCAAGAACTGCTTTATACGCTTCGAACTGCTCTTCTTCTGTTGGAAGATTGTCACGGCCCATGTATAAGAATTCTGTACGGTATAAACCAACGCCTTCTCCGCCATTATCGATAATACCTTGTACATCATTTGGTGTTCCGATATTTGCAACAAGCTCAACGTGATGTCCATCACTTGTTACAGTAGCTTGGTCTTTTAATTTTGCCCATTCAGTTTTTTGCTCTTCAAATTTCGCTTTCTTTTCTTCAAAAGAACGAAGAGTTTCTTCTGATGGATTTACAATTACTTCTCCATCTAAACCGTCGATGATTACGATATCGCCGTTTTGGATTTTCTCCATAACAACTTTCGTACCAACAACTGCAGGAATTTCCATAGAACGAGCCATAATTGCAGAGTGAGATGTACGTCCACCGATATCAGTTGTAAAACCTTTTGCATACTTGCGGTTTAACTGAGCTGTATCAGATGGTGTTAAATCTTCAGCAATGATGATTACTTCTTCAGAAATTGTACCAGGGTTTGAGAAGTTAATTCCTAGTAAATGTGCAAGAACACGTTTTGTTACGTCACGAATGTCCGCAGCACGTTCTTTCATATATTCGTTATCCATGTTTTCAAACATAGAAATAAACATTGATGCAACTTCATCCATTGCAAATTCAGCATTTACTTTTTCACTATTTACTTTATCTTTTACTGGGTTTACTAGTTCTGGATCATTTAACACTAATAAATGTGCTTCAAAGATCGCAGCTTTATCAGCACCCAGCTCAGCAAAAGCATGGTCCTTAATTGCTTCTAATTCAGTTTTTGCTTTTTCAAGCGCAGCGTCTAAGCGTGCAATTTCAGCAGCTTCGTTTGTAATTGATTTCTTTTCGATGTTAAATTCAGGATTCTCAAGTCTGAAAGCCTTTGCAATAGCAATCCCACTTGATGCAGCGATCCCTTGAATATTAAGAGTCATTATTCTCCTAATCCTTCGTTTTTCATAGTTTCTTCGATAGCTGCTAGTGCTTGAGCTGCATCATCACCATTTGCAGTGATTTTAATTTCTGCGTTTTGTTGAATGCCTAAAGACATAACGCCCATGATTGATTTTAAGTTAACGTTTTTTCCGTTATACTCTAAGTTAATGTCAGAACCAAATTTGCTTGCAGTGTTTACAAGTAGAGTTGCTGGACGAGCATGAATTCCTGAGTCGCTAGTTACTTTAAAGATTTTTTCCATGATAATTTATCTCCTTTAAATTACAGTATTTTTTAGTTGTATAGACGTGAGTACTACATCATCTATTGTATATAATAGGCGATGTTCGGTCAACCACATCGCCTATTATAATTATAAACATTTTGCGTCAAATTCCTACTGAATGTCAATAATAGCGTTTTCGCCCTTCTTAACATTTCCATCTTTTTTCAATTCGACTTGTTGTCCTTGTTGTAAATTCGTAAAGACAATTGGTGTAATGATAGATGGTGCATTTTCTTTTACAAATGCAAGATCTACTTTTAATAATGGTTGTCCTTGTTTCACTTTGTCGCCTTGTGCTACAAGTGCTTCAAAACCTTCACCATTTAATTTTACAGTATCAATACCGAAGTGGATTAAAATTTCTTTTCCGCCTTCAGATTGAATACCAATTGCATGCTTTGTAGGGAATACGTTGACGATCTCACCGTTAACTGGAGAAACTACTGTTCCTTCTGTTGGCTCGATTGCAAATCCGTCTCCCATCATTTTTCCTGAGAATACTTGATCAGGTACTTCTGTAATCGGTAAGATTTTCCCTTCAATTGGTGATACGATTGTTTCGTTTTCATCAACTTGTTTAGGAGTTTCTTCTACCTTTACAGGCTCTTCTTTTTCAACATGAGGTGTACGACCTGACATAATATCATGAATTTGTGATTTTAACGTGTCAGATTTCGGTCCAAAAATAGCTTGAATGTTATTTCCAACTTCAAGTACACCAGCTGCTCCAAGCTCTTTTAAGCGATCTTTGTTTACATTCTTTTGTTCGTTAACTTGAACACGTAAACGAGTAATACAAGCGTCTAAAGAAGCAATGTTTTCTTTACCACCAAGTGCTACTAATACTTCACGTGGAAGTTCTCCTGCTTCTGTTTTACCTGCGCCGTCATTCGCATTTGCTACTTCACGACCAGGTGTTTTTAAATCCCATTTACGGATTGCAAAGCGGAATCCGAAGTAGTAAATAACTGCTAGTACAAGACCAACAATAATTACCCACCACCATGCTGTACGGCCTGGCAGTACACCGAATAACATAAAGTCGATTAAACCACCAGAGAATGTCATACCAATTTTAACACCTAAAATTTGCATTGTCATAAATGATAGACCAGCGAATACTGCGTGAATTCCGAATAGTACTGGTGCTACGAATAAGAATGAAAATTCAAGTGGTTCTGTAATACCTGTTAAGAAAGATGTTAATGCAGCAGAACCTAAAATACCAGCTGCTAATTTTTTATTTTCTGGACGTGCTTCATGGTACATTGCTAATGCTGCTGCTGGAAGACCGAACATCATGAACGGATACTTACCAGTTGTAAATGTACCTGCTGTTAATTCTACACCGTCTTTTAACTGTGCCATAAAGATTTTTTGGTCACCACGGATTAATTCGCCAGCTGCATTTGTATACTGACCGAATTCGAACCAGAACGGTGAATAGAAAATATGATGTAATCCAAATGGAATTAATGAACGTTCAATTAAACCGAATATGAATGCTGCTAATGTTCTATTTGCATCAATCATTTGATGTGAGAACGTATTTAAGCCACCTTGAATGTATGGCCAAATGAAACACATGATTATACCTACTACTAAAGAGAATGTTGCAGTTGCGATCGGTACGAAACGCTTACCTGCGAAGAAACCTAAGTATGATGGTAATTCAATGTTGAAGTATTTATTGTAGCAATATGCCGCTACTATACCGACGATAATACCACCAAACACTCCCGTTTGTAGCGTTGGAATTCCTAATACGTTTGCATATGCTGGATCTGTAAATCCAATTTTTACTGGGTCTGCTCCAGAACTTGTTACTTTCACTAGCTTATCTACTTCTAAGAACACACTCATCGTTTTGTTCATAATTAAGTAGCCGACGAACGCTGCTAATCCAGCTACTCCGTCTCCACCAGCTAAACCAATTGCTACCCCAACTGCGAATAATAATGCAAGGTTAGCGAAAATAATATCACCAGATTGTTCCATAATTTTTGCTACCATTACGAACCAATCTGCTTTTAAAGCAGGAATAACATTTGTTAACTGTGGATTTTGAAATGCATTACCAAATCCAAGTAAAATACCTGCTGCCGGTAAAATCGCAACTGGAAGCATTAACGCTTTTCCGACTTTTTGAAGAACACCAAAGATCTTCTTAAACATGGAAACCCTTCCTCTCTTATCTATATTGATACCTTCCGACAAACGCCAAAAAGACATGAGGAAAAAAAGATAGAACGATAGCTATACAAAGGGTAGTATATCCCTTTCTCAAGCTTACATTCCTTGCTTTTCTCCACTCATGCCTGATCGAATCAGTAACACGTGTCAAAAATAGGTTTACGTATAAGTTCACTATAATTAAGGCAAACGTTTTCGTTACTTACCTTAATGTGTTTGTCGAAATTTGTATAACTTTGCAATAGTTATTATACATAACTATTGTAAGCGATTCAATGATTTTTTTTAACGTTTTCATTTTAGACAAAAATATATGTCTTTTTACACATGCTCTGCTTTCACTAAGCGCTGCAGGTGCATCGTTAAATATATGCTCTCTGCTTCATACACAGGAAGTTGCAATTCTTTTTGCATGACCTTAACTAGCTTCCAAGCTAAATTATAACAGACAGGATATTCTGCCTTTAATAAATCAGCAAAACTTTGTGATTCCTCTACTTTTTCCCCTTTTTTTACCCGTTCAATTGCGTATTGTAAATGACGGATAAGGCGTAAATAATGGATACTTTCTTGGTCTAATGTAATTTGTAAGTTTGTCTCAATTAAAGATACGAGCTGTGCAATGAGACGGGAGTTTTGATTAACTGAAGATAAATCTGAATTTGTAAGCGAACTGTAAATATGGAGTGCAATAAAACCAATTTCTCCTTCTGGCAATGTAATTTGTAAACGAGAATTTAAAAGGTCTACAACACCTTCAGCAATTTCATATTCCTCTGGATAGAGCATTTTCGTTTCAACTAAAAAAGGATTATCAATTGTAAGTCCTTGTTTTAACCGCTTAATCGCAAAAGAAATATGATCTGTTAAAGCGATATGAATATGTTCATTCAATGGTGATTTTGCTTTTTCTTGAATGTAGAACATAATATCATTCATTAATTCAATTAGTTTTTCACTCACATGCGGCACTAACAGTTTGTATTGTTCACGATCACGTTCATTTTTTAAAACAAACATTTTTTCAATTTGTTCTTGCTCCAATACATCTTTCGCTTTTTTCCCAAATCCAATTCCTTTACCAATCACTACTACTTCCTCATGTTCAGGATGGCTAGCAATGATGACATTATTATTTAAAACTTTTTTAATTTCTAGATAATTATTCATATAACACCACCCTCGTACTTAAATAGCCTGCTTTTATGTTACAGAACATTCTTCTTTGTCGTCAATGTAAAACATCTACCATTTTATAAAAATTCATTTTTTAGACATGTTTATATATGATGCGTATAATGTAAGAGCAACTGTACATAGAAAGGAGATAACAACATGATTAAAATGTTTGTAAGTGATATCGATGGTACAATGATGCAACACGGAGGGTTAATTGACGAACAAGATATTGAAGCACTTCGTAGTCTTGCTGAGCAAAATGTTATTCTTTGTTTCGCTTCTGGCCGATTGGATAATGAAATTGCAGACTTAATGAAAACTGTAAATACAAATTTCCATCGTATTAGTGTAAATGGTGTTTTCGTGTACACACATGAAAACAAGCAACTATTATCCGCAACATTCGATTCGAGTATTCTACCTGATCTGTTAGCAATGACAAATGAAGATCCTTATTTTCGTTATGTAAGTGATGAGCATAATTATTACATTGAAGAGAAAACACCGTTCATTCAAGAGCTTGAACAACAAGTAACGATGACTTCTGTTGAAGAACCGCATCTATTACAGAAAATTGATGATACAATTTTCCCAAATAAAATCTCTGTCGGTGGAACAAAGGAAAGCTTACAACTCCTTCAGAAAAAAATTGATGAAAAATTCCACGGAAAAGTTAGTACATTCATTTCAGCAGAACAATGTTTAGATGTAATGCCACCTAATATTAGTAAAGGGGCTGCTATTTCTGTTTTATTAAAAGAGTTTCAACTACAACCAGAGGAAGTTGCTTGCATAGGGGATTCTTATAATGATATCCCGATGTTTTCTTTAACTCCTCACAGTTTTGCTATGTCTCAAGCAGATGAAGCAGTAAAAGAACACGCTCACTATGTAGTAAATACAGTTAAAGATGCTGTTAACCACGTAATTACTCATAATAAAAATACGACTCACTCCTTGTAAGGATGAGTCGTATTTTTTCTTTACATGTTAAACAATTTGACATTAACTGTACTTCACGAACTGAAATATATTATTTGTTACGTGCGATGTTTGTAATAAACTTATAACGATCCCCACGATAAATACATTTCACATACTCTAACGGTACTTCACCTTCTGAATATGACCATTGACGCATTACAAGCACTGGCGCCTTTTTAGGAATATGCAGATGTTCAGCTTCATTATCCGTTGCAATTGAAGCTTCAATTGATTGAGTAGCGCTAACAAGTTTAAAGCCCAGTTTTTTCTCTAAATGTTCATATAAAGATTGTTGCAATATTTCTTCGTTAATATCTTTTACAAGAGCTGGCGACAAATATGTCGTCTCAAAAGCAATCGGTTCATCATCAGCTAAACGTATACGCCTCACTTCATAAACCGACTCTCCCTCCTGTATTCTCAACCGGTCTGCTATTTTCGCAGTAGCTGGAACTAGGCGGAAACTAAGTAATTGACTACTTGGGTTCATCCCACGAGAAATCATATCTTCTGTGAATCCCGTCATTCCTTGCAATTTTTGTTCCACTTTCGGAAGTTGGACAAACGTACCGATTCCACGTTTCCGATATAAATAACCTTGTTCCACTAAATTATTAATCGCCTGTCTGATTGTCATACGACTCACTTCGAACTTATCGCAAAGTTCATTCTCAGATGGGATTTTATCTCCCGGCTTCCATTCGCCGTCCTCAATTAGCTGTTTCACCCACTCTTGAATCTGATAATAGATCGGAAATGGTGAATACTTGTCGATGTTCATCAGCAATCGCCTCACTGCATAAAGATAGAGCTTCTTGATCAGCGATTACGGTTACATTCGGATGACGTTGTAAAACTGTAGCAGGACACGCTTCGCTATATTCACCTTGCAATAATTCTTTCACAGCTTCTGCCTTTTTAGAACCCATAGCAACAAGTAGAATTTGTTTCGCTTTCATAATGCTTCCAATTCCCATTGTAATCGCATGCGTTGGCACATCTTCTTCTTTTTCGAAGAAGCGAAGGTTTGCTTGGCGTGTAGATTCTGTTAATTCAACAATGTTTGTTGGAGAATTAAACAGTGTTCCTGGTTCGTTAAATCCGATGTGACCGTTTTCACCGATTCCAAGAATCTGTAGGTCAACTGGGTTAGCAGCTAGAATGCCCTCGTAACGTTTGCACTCTTCCTCTAAATCACTTGCCATCCCGTTTGGTACATAAGTTTGTTTAAATGGAAGATGATCAAACAACTGTTCTTGCATGAAATAGTGATAGCTGTTTTTATCTTCATGTGGTAAATTTACGTACTCATCTAAGTTTACAGTGGTTACACGGCTTGTATCAAGTTTATTTTTTCGCATTTCTGCATAAATACCTAATGGAGAGCTTCCTGTAGCCATTCCTAATGTTGGATTTTCTTTTGTTTTTACAACTTCTTCAATTAATTTATATCCTGCTTCTGCTAGTTCTTCTGGAGTTTTTACAACAAGAATATTCATTTAATTACTTCCCTTCCTTCATATGAATTCCTAAACGAACCGTATCATATACATGTAAATCTTCATTCATCACAACAAAGTCTGCATCTTTTCCTACCGCTAATGCACCTTTATGATTTAATCCAAACTCTTCTGCTTGGTTAACTGATGTCATCAGTACTGCATCTTCGATTGAACAACCTGTAAATTCAATTACATTTCGGAAAGCTTGATCCATTTTTAGAATACTACCAGCTAACGTTCCATCTTCTAATCGAGCACTACCATCTTTTACATGTACTGGCTGTCCGCCAAGCTCATATAATCCATCTTCAAGACCTTTTGCACGCATTGCGTCAGTAATAACACTTACTTTTTTCGGTCCTTTTAATTTATATGCTAATTTCACCATATCAGGGTGAATATGAATACCATCTGTAATTACTTCAACCATTACATCTGGATTTAATAACACATGACCAACAACTCCTGGTTCTCGGTGATGTAATCCACGCATTTGATTGTATAAATGCGTTGCATGTGTAATGTTTCTATTTTTTAGTTGCGCATCAATTGCATCTGTATGCCCCATTGTGCCAACAACACCAGTTTCAGCAAGATACTGCTCAAACTCTAACGCACCTTCTTCTTCAGGTGCATATGTTACTAATTTAATTAGATTCCCGCTTGCTTCCTGCCATTGTTTAAATTGTTCAATATTCGCAGGAACAATATGTTCAAGTGGTTGTGCACCTGCACGTTTTTTTGAAACATACGGTCCTTCTAAGTGAATATATTCGAAATGTGCTCCTTTTTCTTTCGCTTCCTTCGCAGCATGTAGTGCCGCTTCGATTGCTTCTGGAGCTTGTGTCATTGTTGTTGGAAAGTAAGTTGTAACTCCTTCTTTTAACATTTCTTTACCTAGAGTTACTAATCCATCGCTATTTGCATCCATCGCATCAATATCGTATCCACCATGAATATGAACATCAATCATACCTGGAATCACAATCTTCCCTGCTGCATCTAAAACCGCTTCATTTTCTTGTGATACATATTGAGCCATCAAACCAATTTCTTTAATTGTTTCTGCGTAACGAATAAATCCGTTTTCCACTACTTCTTGACCTGTATAAATTTTGGCATTGATGACAACTTGCGTTTTCATTTTCATCGATCCTTTCCCATGAAATACCTACTTGTTATTATTACCTTATTCGCCTAATTCCATCTTAATATATGCACGAGTAGTTGTCTAGACATTCGAATGAAATTTCCTCTTTGTTTAACAAAAAGGAAACTTAGTACGTCTCTTGCAATTATAATATATGTTATTCAGTTTTCCAAAAAGGGAGAATATCCCCTATCATATTACTCACTTAAGTAATGGCATTAATCCACTAGAGCCTATTGTAATATGCTCGCCGTCTGTTTCCATTTCTACTGTACGTTTATTTGTTCCATATATCATTATACCATGCTGTTTTAAGCGTCTCACTACACTTTGATGCGGATGTCCATATGGATTTCTGCTTCCATATGAAAGAATCGCAAACTGTGGTTCTACTTTCTTTATAAACATTTCACTTGTTGAAGTATAGGAGCCATGATGTCCCACCTTTAACACATCTGCATGTACATCAAATTGCTTTAATATTTCAGTTTCCGTCCGCACATCAGCATCACCCATTAGTAAAAAATCCGCTTTTCCGTATCGTACCTTTAACACAATTGAAGATTCATTATTTTCATCTTTTGATTTCCCATTGTTTAATACTTGTATGGAAACATGCGGATCTAGCGGTATGTATTGTCCCTCTTTTACTGAAACGAAAGGAATTCCTCTTTTTTTAATATGATTCCGGTATGTGTGATACGTAAAAGAACTATATGTTTTTCCACTATCTAATATAAGTGATACCGGCATTTGTTCTACAATCGGAATGAGTCCTCCAATGTGATCCATATCAGGATGCGTACTGACGATAGCATCTAAATGGTTAATCCCTTTTTCGATTAGTTTTTGAATGATAACCTCTCCGGCTTCATAAGGTCCCCCGTCAATTAACATCGTTTGTCCATTTGGCAATGTAATAAGTGTCGCATCACCTTGTCCAACTTTTAAAAAACTCACTTTCATTTTACCAAAATGTTGCCGCTGCATATGTAAAGGAGACGCGGTATGAATAGACATCATATATCTTTTAGCCGATGCACTATTTAAAGAAAGGCATAACAAAACAGAAACTAACAATAAAATACCTCGCATACTTCTCATAACTCGTCTCCTTTTTTCAATTAGTATGGCACGGTATATAATTGATATACAAAAAAAGCTTAGCAAAATGCTAAGCTTTTATTTCGATATCTCCTGTAAAGAACCAAAGAATAAATCTGCTTCATTCATTTGTTCATTCTCTTCAGAAAGTGCCGGTAAATCTTCTAATGTTTTCAATCCAAATGTATCCAAAAATTCTTTCGTTGTTCCATATAAAATAGGACGCCCTGGCCCTTCTGCTCTTCCCATTTCTTTTATAAGTAAGTGTGAAACTAACGTTTGTAACGCCTTATCGGTTTTCACCCCTCTAATCTCTTCCATTTCAGTCCTTGTAATAGGTTGACGATATGCCACAATCGCTAACGTTTCTAAAGCAGCCTGAGAAAGTGAAGCAGCTGTTGGGATATCTATTAATTTTTGATAGTACGAAGCATGTTCTTTCTTTGTAGCAAAACGATACACTTTTGCATACTGTACAATTTGCAAACCGCGGTGTGCACCTTCACATTCTTTTTGCATTTCTTCTAAAATATCGATTACTTCATTTCCTTCAATTTCAAGCACTTTCGCTATTTGTTCTGGATAAATCCCTTCATCACCAGAAACAAATAAAAGCCCTTCAATGATTGATTTCTGTTCTTTTCTATCCATTTTACGAGCTCCTCCCTCCAATTTTCTCCATAAAAATACACATCAAAAAACCGAATCACAATCAATGCGTTCGGTTCAATATTTTTTCTCTTGTTCCAAACGATACATTCAAACCTAGCATGAGATATATTATTCCCATCCCATTTTCCATACTAAATCTATGCAGATTTAGTAGAGCTTGATACGAAAATTTCATCAAAATTATGTTCTTGTTCAATTATGATTTGTTGATTTTTCATAAGCTCAAGAACCGCTAAAAATGTTACAACCATTATTTCCCGTTCATCATCAACAAACAAATCATAAAAACTTTGACGACCACCTTGTATTTCTAACTGTTTTAAAATATCAATCATGCGCTTTTCAATTGGTATTTCTTGACGAGTAATACGTGTTGTTACAGGTTTCTTTGCTTTTTTACGGCGCATTAATTTTTGAAATGCCGCTAGCATATCATATAACGTAACATCAAGAGGCAAGTTTGTCTCCTCTTCTTGTTGTAACGATGTAAAATCAATTGGCGGACGTGTATATAGCTGTGCTCTTTCTTGTTCTCTTTCTTTTAGCTCAGTAGCAACTTGCTTATATTTCTTATATTCAATTAACCTCTCCATCAATTCTTGACGAGGATCATCTATAAAGTCATCACCGTTATCAAGTACATCTTCTTCATGTTTCGGCAACAACATTTTACTTTTAATTTGTAATAAAGTCGCAGCCATTACTAAATACTCACTTGCAACATCTAATTGTAGTTCTTTCATCGTATGAACATAAGATAAATATTGCTCTGTAATTTCCGCTACAGGAATATTATATATGTCAATTTCATAACGATGTATTAAATGTAACAATAAATCTAAAGGCCCTTCAAAAGCCTCTACTTTAAAATTATACTGCACAAAGCATCCCACCACATTTTTTCTATAACAACATAAGTATAGAGCATACTCATGTTCTATCCAACCTTTTTAAGAAATTTAATTAAAAATAGACCTATGCCTATATCATCATGCCCACCGCTTCATATGATAACAGTGTAGTAAGAACAATGTAGGAGGTCAAAAAACTATGGGTCACGTTGATTGCGGTTTTAGCGGTGGGTTCGCATTACTTGTTGTATTGTTTATTTTACTAATTATTGTAGGGGCAGCTTGCTTCTGCTAATATGAACAATAACGACTAGGGACAATTCCCTAGTCGTTTATTGTTTATATTTCTATGATACACTTGTATTTATAACCGTTAAACAGGGGTGAAGAAAATGTATCCTACCGAATACATACAATTTTTAATTCATTTTCACGGAGATTATGATTATTTTGAATGCCACGAAACACTGGAAGAATATTGGAAAACAAAACCGAGAGGAAATCGTGATAATTATTTAGTCGGTCTTATTCAAATTGCAGTTTCTTTATACCATCAAAGACGCTCTAACTGGAATGGCTCAGAAAAGATGATGAAAAGCGCCATAACGATTTTAGAAAAAAACAGTGCACCTTTACTACGTTTAGGAATAAATCAGACACAACTTCTATGCTTACTCCGGGATAGATTGCAATCTATACAGAAAGAAGAGAGTTTTACACCGTTATTTTTACCGTTATCGGATACAGCATTAGAAAAGCACTGCATGGAATTATGCCAGAAACAAAACCTTCCTTGGAAAGACGTGAATGCTACTTCTAATGAATATATAATACATAAGCACACATTACGTGATCGAACAGAGGTTATCGCTGAACGAAACGAACAATTACAAAAAAGAAAGCAGAGATAATAAACCACTTATCTCTGCTTTTACGAATGTATATTTTGTTCTAGCCCTTTACACTTTTTGCAAAAACTTGCTGTTTGCTCATTTCCGCAAATTGTAAACTCAAGAAATTTACTCTTTAACTCTTGAACCATCTTCGTTCCAATACCCATATGACGATGAGACGGGTTCACACTCAAATGCTGAATTTCCAACACTTGATTCTCTTTTTTTACAATCCCCATTATCCCAACAAAATCTTCGTTTTGTTTCCACAAATACAATTGCCAATCATCCTTTGCTTCATAATCTTTCATAGTCAATTGTAATGTTTTCACATCTTTTTCAGTTGGCATAAATGAAAGAAGCCCCATTGCAATCTTTTCATAACTTTTTTTAAAACGAATTAACATAACCCTTATCCCTTCTTACAAAAGTTACAAACTATTAATCCCCTCAACCACTCTTTTCATATCACATTCATTTTACAATATTTTCAACAGAGTGAGAAGGGCCTAAAACAACTTGATAATCATACAAAGCGAAAAGAAGAAAGTCAAATATATGTTTCAGTACTATTTTTTCTAAGTAGATTAACAAAGAAACGCTGTTATATGAAAGTAAAAAGAAACATCCACCGCTCATTACCACTCCAATATTCATCACCTGAGAGCAAATGAATTCTAGCAAAATTAATGTAATAAAAATATTTATTGAAACATGAAATCTAATGTATTCTATGTAATTTGTTAAAATTTTGTTCTTATAAGCGCCATATTTTCGCTACAATAACAGTACTACTTGTATCATGTACTGCAAACGAAATACCCGTTCCTATTAAAAAACAAAAAAGAGAGCCATAGCTCTCTTTTCCCATTAACTTATTCTTCCCAAACTTTAACTTCTTTCATTACATCGCCTTGACGCATGTTTAATACTGTTTCAATACCGCTTGTTGCTTTACCGAATACAGTATGTACACCATCTAAATGCGGTTGTGGCTCATGAACAACAAAGAATTGGCTACCGCCTGTATTACGGCCAGCATGAGCCATAGAAAGTGAACCTACAAGGTGTCTATGAGGATTTCCATCAGTTTCACATGGGATAGAGTAACCTGGGCCACCTGCACCTGTTCCTGTTGGATCTCCACCTTGGCTTACGAAGCCAGGAATAACGCGGTGGAATGTCACACCATCATAAAATCCTTGCTCTGCTAGTTTTTTAAAGTTTTCTACTGTTTTTGGTGCCTCTTCTGGGAAAAATTCTAACTCGATTTTTTCACCATTTTCCATTAATATGTATCCTAAAGTTTTCATACGTATATGTCTCCTTTCAACTATCTCAGCACTATATTACCACATTCATGACTAGAAACAAAAAGAATCCGACAATCTAGATACTTCTTTTTCGAAATGTGGAAAAAGCTAGGTGACAAATAAGAAATATATACTATAATAACTGTGTTGCCCGAAAATTTTAGAAAGAGAAAGGGAGCGATTTTTCGTGAAAACGAAATTACTAGCTCTGCTATTGGCTGTAACGGTATTTATGATGCCAACAGCTTCGTTTGCAGACATCATCGAAGGAGAATCAATTGTTACACTAGGAGAAAACTTGTCTGAACAACAAAAACAAGATCTGTTAAAAGAAATGAAAGCACCAAAAGATGCTACAATCATTACTGTGTCTAATGCGGAAGAACATAAATTTCTAGAAGGGATTGTTCCAAAAGCGCAAATTGGTACGAGAGCAATTTCCTCTTCTATGATTACATACACAAAGCCAGGATCTGGTCTCATTGTACGTTCAAAAAACATTAATTCGATAACAGATGCAATGTACACAAACGCACTTATTACAGCAGGTGTGAAAGATGCAGAAATTCAAATTACTGCACCATTTAAAGTTTCAGGAACTGCTGCTTTAACCGGTTTAATGAAAGCCTATGAAACAACATCGAACAAAGTAATTCCTGAGGAAGTAAAAAAAGTAGCCAATGAAGAAATGGTACAAACAGCCCAGCTCGGCGATAAAATTGGTGAAGAAAAAGCAGTTCAACTTGTTGCAAAAATTAAAGAAGAAATTGCCAAAGAACAGCCAAAAACGACTGAAGATTTACGTTCATTAATTAAAAAAATTGCGGATCAACTTGGTATTACATTAACGGATGAACAGTTAGATAACTTAGTTGCGCTATTTGATAAAATGAAAAATCTTAATATCGATTGGAATCAAGTTGGCAGTCAGTTAAATAAAGCAAAAGAACACGTTTCTGCCTTTTTAGGATCTGAAGAAGGGCAAGGTTTCCTAGATAAAGTTAAAGATTTCTTCTCAAGTATCATTGATTTTGTTAAATCGTTATTCAAGTAAAAAGAAGCTCGTCACTGACGAGCTTCTTTTTTTATACAAGTAATGGCAATTTCATAACAGCTTCTTCGACCGAACGAACAATATGATTTGCCTTCTCCTTCACATATGGATGAGCATGATGTAGAGTAAATGAATGCGGAGTTACTTCAAACATAGAAATATCATTGAAAGAATCTCCAATGCATGCAACTTCATTTGCTTCAATTTGCAAATGTTCCATTAGTCGCCTTAAAGCACTCCCTTTACTTACTCCCCTTGGCATAATGTCAACATAGCGTTTACCAGACATAAAAACTTCCGCTTCGCTCTGAAATGTATCTCGTAACTCTTGATCTAATGCTGCAATTGTCTCTTCTTCCCCAAAAACAAACAATTTCGCAGGATGTACAGTCTTACCAAATTCCTCTTCTAATGCTTCTATCTCAGCAATATGCACGCCCATATACGTTTCAAAAGTATGATGATGTTCATTCTTTCTTTTTGTATACCGTTGCTCATTTGCACAAACAATATCTGCTAGTCCCTTTTTATGGATATATCGATATATTTCCTGGGCAATCCCATCTTCAAAACTTGATTCATGAAATATTTTCCCATCCGGCAGTAACATCGTTGCTCCATTTAAACTAGTTGTGTAATACGGGAATGCAAACCTATTTACGACTTCATCAATTCGATGAGTAAAGCGGCCAGAGGCAAAACAAATATTTGTCCCTTTTTCAGCTAACCAACAAAGTGCACGTTCATCTTCTTTTTGCATATGATTCACATTGTAAACGAGCGTATCATCTAAATCACTTACAAATAATTTAATCATGTCCTCTTCCCCTTCCATACACAATATCTACTCTAAGTGTACACAAAAAATGTTTGATTTTTGTTAAAGAACAATAAATTTTTGCTAAAAAAATAAACGGGTGTATAATCCCGTTTATTTTTGTCTTTTTACATTTTGAGGTCTTACAATACTTGGTCGTACTTTTAAACTAGACATCGTCGGGCGAAGTAGAATTTTTGTTAATGCACCCCAATCAAATGGTAAAAACGGCCATAAATAAGGTGTTTGTAAACTTTTTATAGACGTTAAAAATAAAATCAATATCGTCATACCAATTACAAATCCCATCTCATGGAAGAGACCTGTTAAAATAATAACAAACAATTTTCCAACTTTATTTCCTAATCCTAATTCATAACTCGGTGTTGCATATGCACCGATCATAGAAACTGCTACATACAAAATAACTTCTGGTACAAACAAACCTACATCGATTGCTATTTGACCAATTAATATAGCGGAAATTAACCCTGCTGCAGAAGATAACGGCGTTGGCGTATGAATGGCTGCCATCCTTAAAAACTCAAGTCCGATTTCGGCCATCAACACCTGTAATAGAATTGGTAAATGTGTCATCTTAGTCGGTCCAATGAAAGCAAGGTTTTCTGGTAAAAGAGTTGGATCAAATACAAACACTAACCAAAATGGTAGTAAAAATAAGGAGAATAAGACACCTAAAAAGCGTACCCAACGTAAAAATGTACCGACAGCTGGATTTTGTCTAAACTCTTCCGCATGCTGTAAATGGTGGAAATATGTTGTTGGAGTAATCATAGCACTCGGTGATGTATCAACTAGTACTAACACATGTCCTTCTAATAAATGATTCGCCGCTACATCCGGTCTTTCTGTATATCGAATAAGCGGGAATGGATTATAGCTTTGCTTTACAACAAATTCTTCCACTGTTTTATCCGCCATCGTAATTCCATCGACATCAATGTTATTTAATTCTTGTTTTATAATCTTTACTAAATCTGGATTTGCAACATCTTGAACATATGTAATACAAATATCCGTTTGGGATCTATCTCCTACTCGAATCATTTCATTTCGAAGACGTGGGTCACGTATCCTTCTACGAATTAACGCTGTATTTACAACGATATTTTCAACAAATCCATCCCTTGCACCACGTACTACCTTTTCTGTATCTGGTTCTGTCGGCGTCCGGCCCGGATAACTACGAACATCTATTGCGAACGCTTCCGTTTCACCTTCCACAAATATAACGATGAGTCCTGATAATACTTGAAGCATTACCTCATCCATCGTTTTCACTTTGCTTACTTGTTGATGGATTAAACGATTCTCTAAAAGCTTCACTGTATCTTCTTCTACATCCCTTATCTCATTTGTATCCACCGCTTCTTCTAAAATAGGGATAATATAATTTGTATCACAAAGTCCGTTTACAAATAACACACCAATTTCTTTATTTAAAATTTGAAATTTACGAATGCCAACATCGTATGTAACACCCAGTCCAGCTGTTTGCTTTAAGTAATTTTCATTATCACTTATGAAAGATGAAATAGGGATTTCCACTTTTTTAGGTTTCGTCATAAAAACCACTCCTTTCCAAAATTAATTGAATCGCTTTTCTAGTAATAGGTGATCCTCTCTCCCATTCATCGTTTCCACACATCTTACCAATATCACCAACTCCCACAATGACAGGAACATTCAAATCATCTAAACAATAAATTGTATCTCCGCTAATTCTGCCAATTTCACCATCTGGAAGTCCAAATTTATCAACACCGTATTCCGTTAAATTCCCGTTCCGATCTACACTGACATCTACACGTGCCCATTCCCAATGATGTGTATTAGACGCTACTGCCAAAATCCCCAGTACATCAATTTGTTTATGTGTGGCTACATATTTTAAAGCCTTTTCACCAGATCCTTCTCCAATAAATCCACTGTCATCAAACATGACAAATACAGGGTCATATGGCGTTTGCATAATAAGCTCAACAACTTTCTTCCCTGTCAATTTGGTTGGATTACTTTGTGATGCTGAAATACACCTTCCCCCAAATTCCTTCGTTAAAAGCTCAATTGTCCGCTTTGCATATTCATCTCCATCTGTGACCAAAACAACCCTTCGTCTCATTTGATTTATCCTTTCGGTTTACATATAAGTGCTACAAAAAATGAAAATAATATCGCTGCAGAAATGCCTGCAGACGTTAAACTAAACATACCCATACCAATCCCAATATATCCGTGTTTTTCTGCCGCATGCATTGCCCCATGTAATAGCGAATGTCCAAAACTTGTAATAGGAACTGTCGCACCAGCACCAGCAAACTTTATAAGCTTATCGTACAATCCGAATCCATCTAAAACTGCTCCTATAACTACAAAGGTAGCCATTAAGTGGGCTGGTGTTAACTTTGCGAAATCTAACAATACCTGTCCAATTACACAAATGGCGCCTCCTACAAGAAATGCATATATAAAATCCACAATTCACTCTCCCTTCACTCTCTCAAATACGACACCATGTGCAATTGTTGGAATGGTTTCTTTCTGCTGCATCATCATCGGACTTAATAACGCGCCAGTAGCAACGACAAAAATTCGTTGTAAATTCCCTTTTTGCATCTCGCTTAATAAATGACCATATGTGACAACAGCTGAACAAGCACAACCACTACCACCGGCAAATACTTCTTCTTGACCGGAATCATAAATCATTAATCCGCAATCATTATATATATGCCTAAGATCATAACCTTCTTCCAGTAACAGTTGTTTTGCGATTGGTGTCCCAATAGCTGATAAATCACCAGTAACAATCAAATCATAATCTGCTGCACTTCTCTTCAAATCTTCAAAGTGTTGTTGAATTGTATGAGCAGCAGCAGGTGCCATCGCCGACCCCATATCTAAAGGATTCGCAATCCCTAAATCTTGCACTTTTCCAATCGTAGCTGCCGTAATTTTAATAGCACTTTTTTCTTTACTAATTAATATGGATCCCGCACCTGTAACAGTGGAATTTGCTGTTCCTGGTTTTTGTCCCCCATACTCTGTTGGATAACGGAACTGTCTTTCAGCCGTTGCATTATGACTACTTACCGTCGCTAAAACACGATTTGCGAATCCACCATCTATAAAGGCTGATCCAACCGCTAAAGTCTCCATCGAGGTTGCACAAGCGCTAAACATCCCTAAAAAGGGAATCCCCCACCTACGCGCAACATAATTTGCTGTCACTGTTTGATTTAATAAATCACCCGCTAAAAAGAAATCAATTTGTGATGTTTTTACATTTCCTTTTTGCAAGACTTGTTGAATTGAATCTGACATTAACCTTCGTTCAGCAAGTTCCCAGTTTTCCTCTCCGCAATGTAAATCATCATATGAAATATCAAAATCCTTCCCAAGAGGGCCCTCAGCTTCTTTTGGACCGACAGCAGTACCGGTTGCACTCACATAAATATCATTTTGAAATACCCACGTTTGTTTTCCGGTCAATCTCATACTAGCCCCTCCTTTAAGACATAAAAATGTTAAAAGTATATCTTATTAATCCAATAACGTATGCACCAACGACCCCAAAAACGATAACACTTCCCGCTAGCTTAAACATATTTGTAGCAACCCCAAGCACAATTCCTTCACTCTTATGTTCTAGCGCAGCGCTCGCCATAGAATTCGCAAATCCCGTAACAGGTACGGCCGATCCCGCTCCAGCAAATTGACCGATTTTATCATATACACCACAACCTGTTAAAATCGCCGATAATAATACAAGCGTTGCAACTGTCGGATTTCCTGCCTCTTGTTCACTGAAATGAAAATAATGTATATAAAATTTCATCAATACTTCTCCGACAGTACAAATGAATCCACCTACAAGAAATGCCTTGACACAATTTAGAAAATAGTTTGGTTTTGGATGGTACTCCTTCACTTTATTTATGTAATCATCCTTTAGTTTTCGCCCTGTCATTTATATATTGCCTCCTACTTTACGAAATAAATCCAGTGAAACAATGAGCCTATTACTTTGCCAAGTACAAGAGCAACGAGTAAAACAACGATTTTCCCTTCTACCCCTACTCGTTTCGCTAAAATAGGTAAAACATTTAACACTTCTGTTAATGCGGCTGCAAGCATTCCAATGAATGTGCCACAAAATATTCCTAATATAACAAGCCAATATTGCGACGTTTGAAATGTAATGTTTTTCAAACTACACCAAGCTCCTGTTAACGTACCTGCAATAACTGCCCACTCAAAATATTGAATGTGCTTTCCACTTCTCGTTAATTGAGCTAGACGGGGGATTATACCAAGTACAGCTAAAAATGCGACATACCCGCTACCTACTGCAATTCCTCCCGCTAAACCAATTAAAATAACAAGCCCAGACTCAATCATCGGCAAGTTGTTTCATATTGTCCTTGTTTTCATGAACAATTACATATTGGTCAAGTGACTGCTGGTATTGGAACATCTCCACTTCTAACGGACTCGGCTCTTCATTAATTCGCTTTTGAAATACATGATTAAAAAATAAGACCATACCTAACCCAAGACCTACTGAATAAGGAATTTGAAATAGAAGTGGTTGTGCCTTAAATTCTCCCGTAATCATGTAATATAACCGCTGGTGCACTTGTTGCATGCTTACATCTTCATGGAAATAAATGATCGCAAGAGCCGCTCCAATAAAAAGTAACAACCATACAAGTCCGAAGAAAATCGGATGTACTTTCTTTTTTTCATATATAATTTCAACAAGAGTTTGTCCAGAACCGAGTAAATTAATTTGTATATGAGCCGCTTTTCGCCTAATAATCTCAATAATTTTCATAACATCAATTACAACATGCGTCTTATCATGCGCTGTTATTTTGTAAACTACCTCATCCTGTAACAACTCAACTACCACAGTATCTCCGGCAAGTTGAGCGACATCACGTAGTTTCACTTCATACGTAGGAGAAACTTTTAATCGATTACGCATTTTAATATAAATTGTTTGTTCCAATTTCCATTCACCTCTTCACTCTTCCTCGTAGTTGTAGTATGGTTATTGAATTTTTTTCTAATACAATTTTTTCATAAAAAAACATCTGTACCGTTTCGGTACAGATGTTTTTTAGTTTATGCCTTTTTCTTAAATAAATTTGCAATACTTAATGCGAGTCCTCCCCAAATTACTACCATACCAATAACCATCATCATAATCGCTGATCCGCTCATTATGAAACACCCCGATCTTTCCATTCTTTTTCAAGCTTAACAGAATCTGAATGTATTTGTGCATTCCATTTCTTTATACTAATGATTAGTGCAACGATAAGGAACGCTGCTGCAATTGACCAACCATATGTTACGACAAACTCCGTTGGATAATCTCCGTAGTTCTTTTTAATATTTTGGATTGTACCATCAATTAACATGTATCCTAACATAAGCGGGGTAATAACGAGTAAACTTACTCTCCAAAACGTCCCTAACTTAATATCAGATACGAAGTTTGCGTGATTTTGATAAACTGGTAAACGGCGTAGAATGAGCCCTATCGTAACTACTTCCACTAATGCAATTGAAATTAATCCGAAGTTATTAGCGAAATAATCAACAACATCTAAGAACATAAGCCCGCCACGTGTTGCAAAAACAAGAGAAACTAGTACGAGAAGCGTTCCCATAATTCCAATTGTTTTTTGGCGGCTTAAGCTGAACTTTTCAGATACGGCAGCAAAACATACTTCCGCAAGCGAAATGAGGGATGTAATTCCAGCAACCGTTAATGATAAGAAAAATAATACGCCAAATAACGGTGACATCGGTAATTCATTAATAATTTGCGGGAATACTACGAATGCAAGTCCTACACCAGCACTTGCTACTTTATCAACTGGTACTCCCATATTGTTTGCCATAAATCCAAGAGCTGCAAAGACTCCAATCCCAGCTAATAATTCAAATCCTGAGTTTGCAAAGCCAGTAATAAAAGCATTATTTGTTGTATCTGAGTTTTTCGGTAAATAACTAGAATACGTAATCATAATTCCAAATGCTAAAGATAAGCTAAAGAAAATTTGACCGTAAGCAGCAAGCCATACCTTTCCATCAAAAATACGACTCCAATCTGGTTTAAAGAATGCATCTAATCCTTGCATCGCACCTTCCATCGTCACTGCACGAACTACGATAATAAGGAACATAACAACTAATAAAGGAATGAAAATACGGTTAACAACTTCGATTCCTTTTTTAACACCTTTAAATGCTACACCGAGCACGATAATCCAAACGAGAGCTAATGGAATTAATACTTCCGGCACAAGCCCCCCAAACTGTCCAGGCTTATCTGCAACATGCAAATACTCTTTAAATAAAAATGATTGTGTGTCCTTCCCCCATGCTCCAGTAATTGCAAAGTACGTATACGAAATAGACCAAGCAATAATTACTGCATAATATGTTGAAACGATAAATGTTACACACATTTGCCACCATCCGATAAATTCAGCACGAGGATGAATACGGAAGAACGTAAGTGGCGCTGAGCCACGGTGACGATGCCCAAGAGCAAATTCAAACGCCAATAATGAAATACCAGTCGTTAATAATGCGAATAAGTACGGTAAAAAGAAGGCGCCTCCCCCATTTTCATACGCTGTATAAGGAAAACGCCATATGTTTCCTAATCCAACGGCAGAACCAACCGCTGCGAAAATAAATCCAGCTCTCGTTCCCCATTGTTGCCTCGTTTCCATATTTCCTTCCCCCTTTGTGACAAGTTCATACTTGGATTATATTTTAAATTTACTAAATTATCAATAAATTCTGTTAATTTTTATGAAAGTTTACAATCCCTCCTAATTAAAGTCATAAAAAAAATCGAATAGATAGCTATTCATCTATTCGATCTTTCATCTGTTTTAATATTTTCTTTTCAAGTCTTGAAACTTGTACTTGCGAAATGCCTATTCGTTCCGCTACTTCCGATTGGGTTTGATCTTTATAGTAGCGTAAATACACAATTAAACGTTCTCGATCATCTAATTCTCTAATTGCTTCTTTTAAAGCAATTTTATCGAACCATTTCGTTTCAGATTGATCGGCAATTTGATCTAAAATAGTGATTGGATCTCCATCGTTTTCATACACCGTTTCATGTATGGATGAAGGAGCACGACTCGCTTCTTGCGCCAGAACCACTTCTTCTGGCGTTAGTTCTAACGCTTCGGCTACTTCGTTAATCGTTGGTGCCCTTCCGAATTCTTTCGAAAGCTCGTCTCTCATCTTTCGAATTTTATTTCCTGTTTCTTTTAAAGATCTACTTACTTTCACTGATCCATCATCACGTAAAAATCGTTGTATTTCTCCAATAATCATTGGAACTGCATATGTTGAAAATTTCACGTCGAAAGATAAATCAAATTTATCTACCGATTTTAAGAGCCCAATACATCCAATTTGAAATAAATCGTCTGGTTCGTATCCTCGATTAAGAAAACGCTGCACAACCGACCATACGAGACGCATATTACTTTGAACGATTGTATCTCTCGCTTGTTGATCTCCATCTTGACTTTGTTGAATTAACGCTTTTAGCTCGTGGTCCTTTAACTGAGGTTTCTTCTTCTCATTTTTGACCTCTATGTCCATAGGCTATTCTCCTTAATTGCATAGAGCGTTACTATTTGATAAGTATTTTGTCAAATGGATTGTTGTCCCGAAAGATTCGTTTGAAATAACTTCTACTTCATCCATAAAATTTTCCATGATAGTAAATCCCATTCCCGAACGCTCTAATTCAGGTTTAGTTGTAAAAAGGGGTTGTCTTGCTTCATCTAAATCAAAGATGCCAATCCCTTCATCTCGAATCGTGAGTTTCACCATTGCTTCTTCCAAAATTACAGAAATATAAACAACACCTTCTGCATTTCCTTCGTACCCATGAATAATTGCATTCGTAACTGCTTCTGACACAACCGTTTTAATCTCCGTAAGTTCTTCCATCGTTGGGTCTAGTTGCGCAATGAAAGCAGCTACTGTAACGCGAGCGAACGATTCATTTTGACTTAATGCTGAAAATTGAAGGTTCATTTCATTTCTCATTTATGCCACCCCCAACGTCGCGAGCGCATGCGCTTCACTTTCTTCTAAGCGAACAATTTTAAATAAGCCCGACATTTCAAATAAACGTTTAACAGGCGGTGAAATTGCACAAACAACCATTTCTCCACCTAATCCCTTTACATGCTTATATCGGCCTAATATAACACCTAAACCAGAACTATCCATAAACGATAAGTTCTCTAGGCTCAAAACAATATGATGAACACCATGTGTCTCAATCATATCTGTTACTTTCGTTCGCAACTCTTCAGCAGTATGATGATCTAATTCACCCGCTAGTCTCACACATAGGACGTCACGCTTTACTTCTAATTGCATGGAAAGACTCACACGATTTCCTCCTTATGCTCAAACTTTACTCATTTACATACATAAAGATTTTCGTGATACAACATAAGAATCCTTCCTACTGACAAAAGAAGAACTATTTCGCCATAAAGTGAAACCATTCGGCAATTATTTACTTTCATACGAATAGAAAAGCGGGAAAATATTTGCCGCTATTTTGATGTTGAAAACATCCCAAAACTTCTTTTAAATAACTCCCACCAGCTTGCTGCAGCAACATCTTCTTTTGCTACAATTGTTTGTTTTAATAAAACATCTTTATCTTTTTTAATAACAAGTGTACCAAGCGCGTCACCTTTTTTAATCGGCGCTTTCACTTTCTTTTCAGCAATTACTTCTTGCTTTACTTTATCCATATTTTCACCCTTCTTCATAAGAAGAGACACATTGTCTGACGCAACTAAATCTACTTTTTCTTTTTTCCCTTTTCCTACTTGTACAGTCTTAATTTTTTCTCCTCGTGTATACAATTTCTTTGTCATATATTGTCCAAATGCATAGTCAAGAAGCTTTGTTACTTGATTATTCCGTTCTTTCGATGTAGGTGCTCCCATAACAACTGAAATAACACGCATCCCATTCTTTTCAGCCGATGCTGTTAAACAATATTTTGCTTCTGTCGTAAAGCCCGTTTTCACACCATCTACTCCAGGATAAAAACGTACTAACTTATTCGTATTCACAAGCCAAAACTTCTTATCCGTATCTTCACGTAAATAGTCTTCGTATTTACCTGTATATTTGCGAATAAGTGGGTACTTCATCAATTCTTTTGCCATTATAGCCATATCATTTGCTGTGGAATAATGGTCTTTAGCCGGAAGACCTGTTGGATTTTGAAAATGAGTATTTTTCAGTCCTAAATCTTTCGCTTTTTTGTTCATCATATTTACAAAACCTTCTTCTGAACCCGCGATATGCTCCGCTACTGCAACAGACGCATCATTTCCAGATGCAATAGCAATACCTTTTAGCATTTCATTTACAGTCATCTCTTCTCCAGGCTCTAAAAAGATTTGTGATCCACCCATTGAAGCTGCATGCTCACTTGCTCTAACTTTATCGGTCAGCTTTAGTTTTCCTTTTTCAACTTGTTCCATAATTAATAGCATTGTCATAATCTTCGTCATACTAGCAGGTGGTAACTTCTCATTTGGATTTTTATCAAACAAAACTTTACCTGTATCTTGTTCAATTACAATTGCTGATGACGCTTGTTCCGCTAACTTCGGCGTTGTTTCTTCTGTTTTTTCCTGCTTCGTCTTCTCAGATTGTGCGAAACTAACTGAAGTACCAGAAAGCAATAACATGAAACAAACAAGTATTCCAAAAACTCGCTTCATGACTAACCCTCCATTCTATATCAAACCTATTTTTTCCAATTTATTATTTTTTAATACCATATTTTTCTAATATTTTCAGTTGACAAATATATTCATCACCTATATTGTATTAAGTGTATTACATACAGTAGTACACTTAATACAAGTCAGAAAGGAGACATTGCTCTTGCATATTCAACTTGATCCAAGAAGCAACACTCCGATATGGGAACAAATTGTTCAAAATATAAAAGAACTCGTATTGAAAAACATGTTAGCTCCAAGTGATAAACTTCCTTCTGTACGCGAACTCGCTTCTTTACTCGTTATAAATCCAAATACAGTAAGTAAAGCGTATCAAGAGTTAGAGCGACAAGGGATTATTGAAACATTACGAGGAAAAGGAACATTTGTATCCCAATCGATTACCCCAACATTAGACGAAAGGAAAATCGCTATGGTTGAAAAGCAATTTCATCAATTACTATTAGAAGCCTCTTATCTTGGTATTACGAAAGATAAAATTCATGATTGGATAGATTCATACTATAAAGAGATTGGAGGAAATACGGATGCTGAAAGTGACAAGCCTCAAGAAAACAATTGATAATCAAACAATTTTAGACGATGTTTCTTTCACATTACAAAAAGGAAGTATCATCGGATTACTTGGAAGAAACGGTGCGGGGAAAACAACTTTATTACGAACGATGGTCGGCATTTTAGACCCTGATGCAGGGACTGTTACATATGAGGATACAAACATTCATCAGTGTCCTGAAATAAAGCAAAAAATCGTATATGTTCCGGATTCTACTAACATACTGAACGGATATACGGTAAAAGAAATTGTAAAGTTTTATAAAGAAGTTTATACCGCATTTGATGAAGCATATTTCTATGAACTGTTAGAACGTTTTAACTTACCAAACAAACGAATTCGTAGTTATTCAAAAGGGATGAAAGCATTACTTGCCATCATTTTAGCCGTTTCTACAAAAGCAGAATATATCATTTTGGATGAACCGACAAACGGACTTGATCCTATCGTTAAAAGGCAGATTTTGCAGTTTCTCGTTGGAGAAGTTGCAGAAAAAGAGATTACCATTTTCATCTCAACTCACCATTTAGATGAAGTGGAACAAATTGCAGATACAATTATTATATTAAAAGGCCATACTATATCTTCTATTACATCACTAGACGATGCCAAATCACGATTTGCAAAAATACAAGTAGCTTACGAACGTTCATTACCTCAAAAACTAGAAAACTTAAGCAATATTAAAATATTAAATCAAACAGGAAAAGTATATACAATCTTAATTGAGGGAAATGTGGCTGCAACACTGGAGAAGTTTTATAAAGAACAACCTATACTCATTGAAGAATTAACAATGTCACTTGAAGATGTCTTCGTTACGACACTAGAGGAGGATGGGTATGTTTCATAAGGCGTTGTGGATGTGGAATTGGAAGCGCGGGAAATATGCTGTGTTGCTATTCTTCTTTAGTTCGCTTTACCTTTTATCTTTCGGATACTATAGAAGCGCTCAGATGGAACTCGATAAATATTACGAATTACAAGAAAAAGGGAAACAGTATTATTATTTTTATACCTTTTCTTCAGGAGAAGGTAATAGTTTTTTGTTAACTGTTCTTATCATTGCTTTAGCCTGCTTATTGATAGGATGGGAACGTAGCAACCAATCTAATACACTACTTATGACGATGCCGATTAAAAGAAAACATGTTTTCTTATCTAAATGGGCTTTCGGTTCCTTTTGTATTGTAAGCTCGTTACTTATAAATTGGATTCTTATGTATGTTATTTATAGAACAACCATTCATTTTGATTACCAATCATTCAGTCCGTTTCATCGATACTTTCTTTATGCAATTGTTTCTTATGTTGCAGTCTATACAGCTGCTCTATGTATCGGTACTTTTACTGGCAGTGTTGTTTCACAGATTGTTTTTTGTATTCCGTGGTTACTAGCAGGGGTTACATTTATTACATTACTATACACTTTTACAACAAACCATTTGTACGCTGCAGATATTAAAAATGAAAACTTATATCGACAACTTTATGAAATCAATCAAAAAACAAATATAGTTGCACCAATTAATCACTTTTCTATCACTTATTACTATGATCCGGAATCCCGTAAGATCGAAAACAATCCAACTGCTTTAAGAGATCCAGCATCTCATATATATTATTCAGCCAAGTCAATGTTAGTCCCTATTTTCTATACGATATTTTATTTACTACTTGGGACATATTTATATACACGATCGCCAAATGAAAACGGTCAAAAGATATTTATTTTCCAAAAGCATTTAAAAATATGGATATGGGGGACAACCATTTACTTTGCATTACTAGGCGGCTATAAAATAAACAATTTTAATTTCTTACCTAGCTACTATATCGGTTTGTTTCTAACTGGAATCATTACTTATGTTATATTATCACGCCTAACAAATTATAAAGTTTTTTAAAGGAGAGATCCTATGTTTCAAAAAGCACTATGGCTAAGAACATATCAACAAAGTAAATATGTTGTATGGTTATTTTGGCTCGTCAGCTTCTATACTTTGTCATATAAATACTATATGACTTCTATTCAACAGCAACACTTTCTAAATGACAATAAAAAATGGAACTATGTATATCATTATCACTTTGATTTAAAACTTCTAGATCCTGTCATGCTGTTAGGTAGCGTACTGATCGTTCTAGCTTGTACGTTAATTGGATGGGAAAGACAAAATAACTCTAGCGACTTGTTATGGTCTATGCCCTTTAAACGTTCACAACTTTATATAACAAAGTGGTTGTTTGGAATCTGTAATATCGCCGCTGTTGTCGTTTTAAACTGGGGACTATTTGCTATTATGAAAAAGGTAACTTTTCATAATAAATATCAAGTATTTTCCCCCTTTCATAGTTATTTTATATACATGTTAATTGTATTAATCGCTATTTATACACTTACCTTATGTGTAGGTACAATTGCAGGGAATATTATATCGCAAGGATTTCTCACTGCAGTTATATTAATCTTCCCAGCTTTACTTCCATCACTTATCTCAGGAGTCATTGCTGTTCACTCGAATGCCGACTTTCATGAAAACAATGGCAGTATACATGATATTATGGAAAACATACGTATTTCTGGTCCAACAGAAGAGTTTACTATTCGCTTTGATTACGATCCTCAAAATGCTTATACCGATGAGGATGGAGTACGTCATAATGAACCGAACTTTACAAAGATTCCGCCGGCAAAAACATTGATTGCACCTATTGCACATATTATTATTTTATTATCACTCGGTATATATTTATATGTCCGTTCAGTCAATGAGCGAAATGGTAACTACTTATTATATCCGAAACTACAAAAAGTAGTTATGGCTTGTGCGATTTTCTTTGGTGGAATCGTTGGAGGCTTAATGCTAAGTCGCGCGCATTCATTGTCCAGCTTTTACATCGGATTTTTGGTGACTAGTTTCATTACGTATTTCTTCCTACCTAAAATATTAAAATGGAAAGTCTCTTGGAATTTTAAATAAAATAACCTCCTCTCGATGAGGAGGTTATTTCACATTCTCTCTTCTTTTCCCATACTCTTTTTCTTGCTTCGTTCCAAACCCGTCACCATTTGCTACAATTTGATCTGTTGGAGCGACTATGCTTTCAGCAATTCTCCATTCTCCCCCTTGTTGAATAAACACTTGCATAAAATAATTCATTCCATTTAACTGATACGGATTTTCTTTTTTCACTTCATAACGAGCTGCAACATAGTACACTTGCACATTCTCAGCTTCAAACTTAGAAATATATTGCGATAATCTCGGGATATACTGCGATGCTTTCTGAAGTGGAAGCTGTTTTACTTTTATAAGAGAAGACTTTGTCACATTGCTTATCGTATCTTCATGCCGAATGTTATCACTATGATGAAATAAAATAGCATTCTGCATTGAACGAATCCATAGCTTTGAATATAAAACAGGTTGCTTATTTGAAATATGTTGTAATTCTTTTTGAACGACTTGAAGAGGCGTAGCCGCATCCGCGAACTGATTAAAGCAGAAAAAACTTCCAATCATAATGAAAAGCGTACAAATACGTTTCATAATTTTTCACTCCGATTCTTTTTAATTAAAGTATTGGAGTTTCAAAATGTTTTTATTCAAAAGAAAAAGGATAGGAAAGCTTTCGCTTCCTATCCTCATTTATTATAATACGCGGCCAAATAGCTCTAACACCATTTCGATTTCTTGGTCGCTCCAACCTTTAAATTTCTCTTTATAATATTCTTTACGCACAGCTTCAAGTTTTTCAGTTACTTCTCTTCCGTGTTCTGTAATTTCTAGGTACACGATACGACGGTCTGAATTTGAACGCTTTCTTTCTACAAACCCTTTTCGTACGAGACGATCAGTAACAGCTGTAATATGACTAGAGGTTACGTTTACTTCACTCGCAATTTGCGAAGCCATCTGTGGACTCTTTAAAAATAACGCGCGTAATACAGAAAATTCATTGTATGGCATATGTTCTGCAAAACGTGTATTAATATCATTTTGTAATAAACGTATCATCTTTCGAAATGATCCGGATAACTCTAAAATCAGTGTTTCTCTTTTTTCGTTCACTAGCCTCGTCCCTTTTTTATCATATTTACACATATTATAATCTATAAATACCCTTATTGTATATGCTTTCTTCCTTTAACATTCTCATTTATGTAACTTTTTCATACAAATTTCTTTTTTGTTCACACATATACATATAAATAAGGATGGTGATGGAAGATGCAAGGTGGAATGAATCCTTATTTACACAACGTACGTACAGCTAATACTGGTAAAGAAGCTACCATTACGGTACAAGGTGAAGGCGTTGTAAAAGCAAAACCAAATGTTGTTATATTAACGATTGGTATTCGTACAGATCATAAAAATGTAAAACAGGCACAAGAAGAGAATGCAATGCAATCAAAACAATTATTAGATGCACTAAAACAACTAGGTATTGCCGACAAAAATATAGAAACCATTTCATATACGATTACGCCCCAGTACGAATATGTAAATGATAAAGCATTACTACAAGGATATCGTGTGGAACATTTGTATGAAATTACCGTTTTAAATGTACAAAAAGCAGGGGAAGTATATGATATAGCCGTTTCAAATGGAGCAAACTTAGCAAAAGGGTTACGTTTTCGAATATCTCATCCAAATAAATATTATGAGCAAGCTCTCATTCAAGCTCTGCAACAAGCGGTAGAAAAAGCTCGTGCTATTGCGAGTACATACAATTTAAACATTAATCCAGTTCCACTCTCATTCGTTGAAGAATCCGCCCAATTACCAAGGGAAGTGACGTCCTATGCTACTTTACATGCGCAAGCAGCTCCACCCATTCAATCGGGAGAATTAGAAATCATTTCAACAATACGAGCCATTTTTACGTATTTATAAATAATTTCTTTTATAAGTAAACGTTATCATTTTCCTTGTTGTAAAAACATGATGTTCTGATATAATAAAGGACGGTGAGCTCTTACAAAAGAGATATCACGGGTGGGAGAGGGATATGAAAAAGAAGGTTTAACATGAAAGGAATACTTGAAAGAACATTTAAATTAGGTTTACACGAAACATCACCAAAACAAGAAGTTTTAGCTGGAGTTACGTCATTTTTCACAATCGTATATATTATGATTGTAAATGCATCAATTTTATCGGATGCTGGCATTCCTCTTGAAGCTGGAATTTTAGCAACTGTTTTCAGTTCATTTGTCGGATGTCTGCTCATGGCATTTTGGGCAAATGCACCTGCTATTCTTGTCCCTGGTATGGGCGTAAATGCATTCTTCACGTACACTGCTGTGCATACGCTCGGATTAGCTTGGCAGGAAGCATTAGCAGCTGTCTTCATCTCTGGTATTATTTTTGCAATTGCTGCGTTTACACCAATCGCTCGCTTGCTTTCAGTATCGATTCCAAAGTCATTAAAGGAAGCTATTACTGTCGGCATCGGATTATTTTTAGCATTTATCGGATTGCAAAAAGGTGGTTTAGTCGTTTCGAATCCAAATACTGCTGTTGCAATGGGTAAATTAAGTAACCCTGTCGTTCTTGCGACACTACTTACTCTTATCGTTGCACTTGTACTATTTATTCGTAACGTACGTGGAAGCTTTTTATGGACGATTGCAATAGGAACTGGTATTGCATGGCTATTTGGTCTTGTTGATACAAGTCAAATCAGAAATAGTTCATTCTCATTCGCTAATTACGGCGATGTGTTTGGAGCTATGTCATTTGGCAAACTTTCTTCCTTACCGTTTTGGATTGCAACATTCTCCTTAAGCATGGTGCTTATTTTTGAGAACATGGGACTTCTGCACGGTTTATTAGAAGATGACCGTAAATTCCCACGTGCTTACCAAGCCAATGCAATTTCAGCAATGACATGTGGTCTATTTGGCACAAGCCCTACCGTATCAACAGTAGAGAGTGCTGCAGGTATTACTGCAGGCGGAAAGACAGGTCTGACGTCTATCGTTACAGGATTGTTATTCTTCGCATCACTGTTTGCACTTCCGTTTGTGAAACTAATTCCTGATAGTGCCATTGCACCAATCTTAATTATTATTGGCGGCCTGATGATTACAAGCATTCAGCAAATTCCTCTGAACGATTTTTCAGAAGGATTTCCAGCGTTCTTAATTATCGTCATGATCCCGCTCACATATAGTATCGCTGATGGCATTGCGTTCGGATTTATTGCTTATCCTATCTTAAAAGTTGCTCTTGGAAAGCGTAAAGAAGTCGCACCGTCTATGTATATCGTTACATGCTTATTCTTAGCCATGTTCGTATTACATGCTATTGGTTAAGTAAAAACACCGAGGAATTTTCCTCGGTGTTTTTTTACTTAAACCATCCTTTTTTATAAAACCAAGCCATCATCCCACCGCCAATTAGCGCCATAAGAAGTAGACAAATAAAATAACTATATTGTCCACCAAGCTCTGGCATATGCGTAAAGTTCATTCCGTATACTCCCGCAATAAATGTTAATGGCATGAAAATAGTCGAGAATACAGTTAATGTTTTCATAATGTTATTCATATGATGTGAGTTTAATGAAAAATAGCTATCCCGAATATCTGCCGTTAACTCGCGGCTTGCTTCAATCATTTCTGTCAGTTTAAGCAAATGGTCATGTATATCTTTAAAGTAAATCTCATGATCACTTATACCGTAAAAACGAGTCGAATTTAAAATACGATACAATAAATCACGCATCGGAATGATTGTGCGCCTTAGCTTCGATAAATCTGTACGTATATCAAATACTTCTTCTAATACACTTCCTGCTGTCTCACCCGTTAAATTATCATCAATTGCATTTAAATGATCCTCAATGTAATATACAGGCGCAAAATAGTCATCTACAATTTGGTCGATAATTGTATGCGCTACGTGTAAAGGACTATTTTTAATACGCTTCTTTTCCCCAAGTGTTTTCCATACTCTTTCGATTGCATTGTTATGAGAAAAGTGGAAAGAAACAATAAAACGATCACTAATAAATAAATCAATCTCGTGCGGTTCTAATCCATCCTCACCAAATGCATGAAGAACTAAAAAGTTATATCCATCATAAAAATCAACTTTTGGTCTCTGTACATATTCTATACAGTCTTCAATTGCAAGGGGATGGAACTTAAAATGATCTTGCAAAATGTATGTATACTCTTCTTTCGTTGGCTTATATAAATCTAGCCAATACCATACAATATGGTCTTTCGTTGTTTCTTCTAGCGAAACATCATATAATACTTCATCTGTTTTTGTTATTGCACAAATTCTAATCATAATTTCACCCATTATTATTATAAACAAAAAATAGCAAAAAAAGCCAAGGAGAAATACTCCTTGGCCCTTTTTTATTATTCGGTAACGATGCCGTGCACTAATGTTGGTGCATCTACATGTTCGTTAGCAATCTTCATGTTCTCATAAATTTTTGCTTTTACATCGTCCACATTTTCACGGTTTGCGTAAATTGTAACAAGGGATTCACCTTTTTTCACGCTGTCCCCTACTTTTTTGCGAAGCATTAAGCCAACTGCTAAATCAATTTCAGATTCCTTCGTCGCACGTCCTGCTCCTAAAAGCATTGCTGCTGTTCCGATTTCATCTGCAACGATTTCTGATACATAACCGTCTTCCTTCGCTTCTACTTCAATTTTAAACTGTGCTTGTGGTAATTTAGAAGGATCATCAACAACAGAAGCATCGCCGCCTTGCGCTGATAAGAACGTTTTAAATGATTCTAGCGCTTTACCGTTGTTCATTACTTCAATTAATTTCTCACGTGCATCTTCTAAAGATGAAGCTTGTCCAGCAAGGTATACCATTTGACTTCCAAGTGTTAAACATAACTCTTCTAAATCTTTCGGCCCCTTACCTTGTAATGTATCAATTGCTTCTTGTACTTCAAGTGCGTTACCAATCGCCTCACCAAGTGGTTGACTCATATCAGAAATAACAGCCATCGTATTACGACCAACGTTATTACCAATGCGCACCATTGCTTCTGCTAAACGTTTTGCATCTTCATCTGTTTTCATAAATGCACCTGCTCCAGTTTTTACATCAAGAACAATTGCATCTGCACCAGCAGCAATTTTTTTACTCATAATCGAACTTGCAATAAGCGGAATTGAGTTTACTGTTGCCGTTACATCACGAAGTGCATATAACTTTTTATCCGCAGGTGTTAAGTTTCCACTTTGACCAATAACTGCGATTTTGTTTTCATTTACAAGTCGCATGAATTCATCATTTTCGATTTCAACATGGAATCCTGGAACTGCTTCTAATTTATCAATTGTACCACCAGTATGTCCTAACCCACGTCCAGACATTTTTGCAACCGGTACACCTAAAGCGGCTACTAATGGACCTAACACAAGTGTTGTTGTATCACCAACACCACCTGTTGAGTGCTTATCTACTTTTACCCCTTCAATAGCTGATAAGTCGATTGTATCACCGCTATTTACCATTGCCATAGTTAAATCAGCACGTTCTTGATCGTTCATATCTTGGAAGAAAATTGCCATTGCAAGTGAACTTACTTGGTAATCAGGAATATCACCATTCGTATATCCTTCAACAATAAAGTTAATTTCTTCTGTCGTTAATGCATGTCCGTCACGTTTTTTTGCAATTAGGTCCACCATTCTCATTGTGAGGTCACCCCTTCATTTGTTTTACGATTGCTTTTACTAATGCTAAGAAGTTAGCTTTAACACGTTCTGTCGTTTCGATTACTTCATCGTGATGAAGTGGCTGATCTAAAATACCAGCTGCCATATTTGAAATACAAGAAATACCAAGTACTTTCATACCAGCATGACGCGCTACAATTACTTCAGGTACTGTTGACATACCAACTGCATCTCCGCCAAGTGTACGAAGCATACGAATTTCAGCAGGTGTTTCATATACAGGACCTGTCATTCCAACGTATACACCTTCTTGTACTTTAATATTTAAGTCCGCTGCAACTTGTTTCGCCATTTCACGAAGTTCTGTCGTATATGATGTAGACATATCAGGGAAACGTACGCCCATTTCAGAATCATTCGGTCCGATTAATGGATTTGTACCCATGAAGTTAATGTGGTCTGAAATTAACATAAGATCGCCTGGCTCAAATGATGTATTTACACCACCAGCTGCATTTGTTACAACAACTGTTTCTACACCTAGTTCTTTCATAACACGAACTGGGAATGTTACTTTTTGCATGTCGTATCCTTCATAGAAGTGGAAACGTCCTTGCATTGCTACTACTGTTACACCTTGAAGTGTACCGAATATTAGTTGACCTGCATGACCTTCTACAGTTGATACTGGGAATTCAGGGATTTCACTGTAAGGTACTGTTACTGCGTTCTCGATTTCATCTGCTAATACACCTAGTCCAGATCCAAGGATTAGTCCTACTTGTGGCGTTTCTTGAAATTTCTCTTTTAAGTATGAAGCTGATTTTGTAATAAGTTCACGATTCATTTGTTTATCCCCCTATTTCTTTAGCTCGTTTAAGAAGCTTGTTCCGTGTTCTGGCATTTTCACGCCGAAGTTTTCTGCTACCGTTGCACCAATATCAGCAAATGTTTGGCGAATTGATAATTCTTGTCCGCCATCTTTCATGCTTGGGCTATATGCTAATAACGGTACATATTCACGTGTATGATCAGTACCAGGATGTACTGGATCATTACCATGGTCTGCTGTAATTAATAATAAATCATCTTCTTGTAGTTTTTCGAATACTTCTGGAAGACGTGCATCATATTCTTGCAGAGCTTCTCCATATCCTTGTGGATCACGACGGTGACCGAATAATGCATCAAAGTCAACTAAGTTTAAGAAGCTAAGACCTGTAAAGTCCATGTTTAATGTATCTACAAGCTTGTCCATTCCATCCATATTTGATTTCGTACGAAGTGATTCAGTTACCCCTTCTCCATCATAAATGTCAGAGATTTTACCAATAGCAATTACATCATAATCGCTATCTTTTAGTTCATTCATTACTGTGCGACCAAATGGTTTTAACGCATAGTCATGACGATTTGGTGTACGTTTGAAGTTTCCTGGCTCTCCAACGAACGGACGAGCGATAACACGTCCTACCATGTATTTCTCATCTAACGTTAATTCACGTGCAATTTTACAAATTTTATATAACTCATCAAGCGGCACTACTTCTTCGTGTGCTGCGATTTGTAATACGCTATCAGCAGAAGTGTAAACGATTAAAGATCCTGTTTCCATTTGCTCTTGACCAAGTTCATCAAGAATTTCAGTTCCAGAAGCTGGCTTATTACCGATAATTTTACGGCCTGTTTTTTCTTCTAATTCATCAAGTAATTCTTTCGGGAATCCTTCAGGGAACACTTGGAATGGTGTATCAATGTAAAGGCCCATGATTTCCCAGTGTCCTGTCATTGTATCTTTACCAGTAGATTTTTCTTGCATTTTTGTATAATATCCAAGCGGTTTTTCTACTTTAGAGATACCTTTCATTTCACGAATGTTACCAAGGCCTAATTTCACCATGTTAGGCATTTGTAACCCATTCATATGTTCAGCAATGTGACCAATTGTGTCAGATCCTAAATCACCAAATTGTTCAGCATCTGGTGCTTCACCGATTCCAACAGAATCCATTACGACTAGGAATATACGTTTATATTTATTCATAACTGCGACCTCCTATAAGTTCAGTTCTACTTCTTGTAGTATGTTCAAAACGCTATAAAGTGAAACTGTTCTCCATAAGAATTCTCTTTCGTTCTCATTGTCAAACAGTACTTCTTTAATTGATTCTCTAACCTATTTCGTTTACTTCGAAACGACTCAAAAACATTTCTAGTTTTTTCTAAGTCAGATGTCAGACATCTGATACAGATATCATAACATGTTTACGCTTTCTTTTTAATACATTTTCGTAGAATTTCTCATTTTCTTCACACTTCTATTGTAATCCATTATGCAAATAAGTGCTAATTATTTTATGATTTATTTCTTCATATAAAGTGAAACTTTGATTAGTAGGAGTTTAGTTCTTCTCCACTGATTATAAGCCCTCATCAATTTGACGTTTACGGAATAAAAATAAAAAGCAGCTCTAAAGAGCTGCTTTTTATTTTACTTCTACTGTTTCTTCTTTATGTTCATGTAGTTCGCCTTTTTTAACATGAACTTTCACTTTGTAAGAACCATTTTCTTTGAAAGTATGTTTCGTTTCATACTCTCCTTTATTTCCTTCTTTCGCTGGAATAAATTCGTGTTTTTCAACACCATCTTTCCAAATCTCAAGTTGTACTTCAGCACCAGTTAACGCTTCTTCTTTTTGTTTTAAATGAACTTTCATAGTCGATTCAGCATTTGCTTTTATATCACCAGCCATAAGATGGATCATTGTATCGCTTTTATGATCGCCATGCCCTGCACCGTGATCACTATTTTCTTTTTTCGCATCTTCTACTTTCGCATTTCCTACAGCCACTTTTACTTCTGGCATAACATGCATTTCACGTGCATTTGTGTGAGCGATAATATGGTATACTCCATCCGTCTCGAACGTTTTCTCCACTGCATAAACACCTTTTCCTTTATGCTTCCCATCTAACATCTCGTGCTTTTCGTCGCCAGCTTTCCAAATTTCAAACTTTACATCATCAGCATCTGTTACTTTTTCTTTTCCTTGTGTAACAAGTGCTTGTACTTCTGTTTTTTCACCAGGTTTAATTTCTTTCGGATTTGTTTGAACTGCTACTTTTACAGCTTCTAGTTTCTGTTCTTTTTTCGGTTCTTCTTTGTTTGTATTACAGCCAGCCAATGCTAGCATCGCGATAAATACAGTCATAATAAGTTTTTTCATCATCATTTCCTCCTTCATACCTTATTTAGTATAGAGGAAATACATTGTAATATTCTAGTCTTCTGCTGAAAACAATGTACGAAATGTTTGTGAAGTTTTTGTGAAGTACTGTAGCCTTTTGAATCTATGAAAAAAGAGCATAGTAACTATGCTCTCGGATGAAACTGTTTATATACATCTTTTAATCTAGCTTTTGAAACATGCGTATAAATTTGCGTCGTTGAAATATCTGCATGTCCAAGCATTTCTTGCACAGCACGCAAGTCTGCCCCATTTTCTAATAAATGCGTAGCAAAAGAATGGCGCAACGTATGCGGTGTAAGCTCTTTTTCAATATTTGCTTCTTTCGCCAATCGTTTTAAAATTTTCCAAAATCCTTGTCTTGATAATCGATTCCCATGATGGTTTAAAAAGAGTGCATCTACTACTTTTTTACCCATCAATTCTCTTCTTCCCTTTTCAATATACTTTTGAATCGCTTCCGTCGCTAAACTTCCTAGTGGAATAATTCTTTCTTTATTCCCTTTCCCTATGCAACGAACAAATCCCATCGTTAAATGTACATCTTCTAAATTTAAGGCAATTAATTCCGAAACACGAAGTCCTGTTGCATACAATAACTCTAGCATCGCTTTGTCACGAACCCCAAAAGCACTCGTCATTTTTGGTGTCTGAAGTAACGCCTCTACTTCATCGATTGATAGTACTTTCGGTAATTTCCGTTCTCCTTGCGGCGTTTCAATATGTACGGATGGGTCGTGCTCTACCGCCCGTTCACGAAGTAAAAATTGGTGAAACGAACGAATCGATGCAATATGACGTGCTAATGTTTTCGAAGATTTTCCGTTTTCTTTTAAGTGCTGCAGAAAATTAACAATGTGCAAGCGTGTTACTTCATGAAAGCTTTTCGCCTGTTCTACATTTTGCAAATACTTTACATAACTTTTTAAATCACGTTCATAAGATACTACTGTATTTTTCGCTAGCCCTTTTTCGACAACCATATAATGAATAAAATCTTTTAATTGATCTTCCAATCTACACTACTCCCCATTTTCATAGAAAAACATCATTCTATTTACGAAAGCATCCTTTGCTGGCTCTTCATTCCCTGATACTTTTTCTACAGTCTCTTCTTTTGGCTTTTCATAACGATGATAGCTTTCATATTCTTCATTTATCCATAGTATAGCGAAATAAAACAAAATCGTACAACTTGTAAATAATAAAAATACTTTTATCCCATCAAAAGTTAATTTTAAAGCTCGGCGCATTGTAAATTCCTCCAAAATATAAGTTATTACAACATATGCCAAGCTTTCACCAATTTATACCTTATTCAAATAAAAAACCTCTTCCTAGTTAAATAGGAAAAGGTTATTTTTCATCCGTTTCATTTTCTTGACAATTTTTACAAATCCCATGGAATGTTAAACGATGATCCTTCACCTTAAAGCTCCAGTCATGTTCTACTTTCCTTTCCACTTCACCAAGTAAATCTTCTTGTATTTCTTGTACAGCACCACATTGTGTACAAATCAAATGATGGTGGAAACGCTGCGCACCTTCTTGGCGTAAGTCATAGCGTGAAACACCGTCTCCGAAGTTAATCTTATCGACAACTTTTAACTCAGATAATAGTTCTAAAGTTCGATAGACGGTTGCTAATCCGATCTCTGGCGACTTTTCTTTTACAAGGAGGTAAACATCTTCTGCGCTTAAATGATCTTCTTCATTTTCTAGCAGCACACGAACTGTTGCTTCACGTTGCGGTGTTAATTTGTAGCTCGCTGCATGTAATTGCTTCTTAATTCGTTCAATTCTTTCTTCCATTCGGTACTACTCCCTCCTCGCCACTCTTACACCATTATATCAGAAGAAGGGCTTCTGTCAAAAGAAAAACAATAAAAACAAATTGATAATTATTCTCAAAAAGTATTTATTGTTTATTAATAGCCTCAACGACTTCTTTCATTAAAACTGGTGATGCATAAGCTTCTACACTAGAAGCGAGAGCGAGCACCGCTCCAATGATAAGAAAGAAGCATGTATAACGAATTAATAATGGGAATAGCGGCTCGGTTATTTTCCGTATAAATTGATGTCTAATCATTCGTAAGGAAAAGCTTGCAGCAATTGTTGTCATAACGAGAAATACTGGAATGATAATGAGATTTTGCGGCAATACAGAAACGAATGCTAATAATAATCCATTCCATCCATGCTGACTTACTAAAAAACCTACTGTAAATCCGACAACTACTCCTTTTACAAACAATAAAATAAAAATAAGTGGCAATCCAATAATTGAAATCCCTAAAATCCAAATAAATCCAATGTATTTTAATTGTGAAAAGTAACTTTCTCGAAACATTTCGCTTGCAATAGCAAATTCTCCTTTAGAAACTTGTCCAAAAAAACGTTGTAAATAAAATGATAAATCTTGTTTTTGATTTAATTGTAAACTATTTACAAGAATGGCCCCAAATATTACTCCCATCAATAATAAAACAGCGTTAAATATATATAATGAAGAGTTTTCCTGTATGTGAGACATTACACGGTCTTGCCAAGTTTTTCTCCACATTTTTCTTCCCTCCGTTCACACTCTTACTAAAAATGTATGAAAGAAAGAAAAAAGTATGACGAATTAACATTGAAATTCCGCTCTACTTTGCTAAACTAAAAAGTAGAGAATAGGAGGGATTTCTCTTGAAACCATTATTATTAGATTTTCCAACATTATTTCAAACTGAACGCTTACAAGTTCGTAAGCCATTTCCAGGTGATGGTGCAGAAGTGTATGAAGCAATCCAAGCTTCTCTAGAAGACTTAGTACCGTGGATGCCAATTAACGCTGAAACAGAAGAAAGTGCTGAAGAAATCGTTCGTAACGCTCACGGGCAGTTTTTACTTCGTGAAACACTTGATTTTCACTTATACGATAAAGTATCTGGTACATTCATCGGAGCTATAACGCTCAAGCCTGAAAACTGGGATATTCCAAAGTTTTCACTTCACTTCTGGCTGCATAGTGCTTATACAAAACAAGGCTATATGACTGAAGCCATTAAAGGTGCCATTCAATTTGCCTTTGATAAGCTAAGTGCTAGAAGAATTGAAATTCGTACTGATGCAACAAATGCAAATGCATGTAACCTAGCAGAACGTTTAGAATTTATTCTAGAAGGTACAATGGAAAATGATTTCATAGCACCAGATGGTAGCTTACGTAATGCACGCGTATACGCAAAAATCAATTAAAAAACACTCGCCTTTGGCGAGTGTTTATTTTTGTAGTTGTAAATATTGTACTGCAAACATCGTCTTCGCATCATGAATACGAAGATCTTTCATAAGAATAATCGCTTCTTCTAACGATACTTCCATCAATTCTACGAATTCATCTTCATCTAACTCGGCTTTATTTTCTTTTTTCGTCAAACCTGTCGCTTTATATACATATAAAATTTCATCTGCAAATCCTGGAGATGTATAGAAAGAAGTAATAAGCTCCATATTTTCACATACATATCCTGTTTCCTCTTCTAATTCACGAACTGCTGTCACCTCAGGTTTTTCACCAGGTTCTAACTTGCCGGCCGGAATTTCTATAATCGCCTTTTCAAGCGCTTTACGATACTGCTCGACAAGCACAATTTTCCCCTCATCAGTAATAGCAATAATAGCAACTGCACCAGGGTGATTTACAATTTCACGTTTACTCATTGCTCCATTTGGTAATACTACATCATCAACACGAACTTTTATAACTCTACCATCAAAAATCGGTTCAGTTTTTACTGTTCTCTCTGCAAGATTACTCATACTACTTCATCTCCCTGTTCTATTTCCTATTCTTTCCTCATACATTTTACCACATTGAAAGGAGCGTGATAGAAATGAAAGTTTATATTTTACCAAATCGCGTCACTTTAGTCGGAAAAGCATGGCAAATTCGCCATAAGCTAAAACAATATGGAAAAGAGTATACAACTGTACAAGAGTGGATTACAGCAAATAAAAAGTAAACGTTTGTCAACCTCTTTTCCCTTGCGTACAATAAAGGTAAGGAGGTTGACCTATGAAAAAACGTCAATTAGGAAACTCAGATTTGTTTGTGACAGAAATGGGACTTGGCTGTATGTCTCTCGGTACATCTGAAACAGAAGCTATGCGTATTATCGATGAAGCAATCGATTTAGGAATCAATTTTTTTGATACAGCGGATTTATATGCTTATGGATTAAACGAAGAATTTGTTGGAAAAGCCTTAAAAGGGAAACGAGACCAAATTGTTCTTACAACAAAAGTTGGAAATCGATGGACAGAAGAAAAAAACGGGTGGTCTTGGGATCCTTCTAAAAGTTACATAAAGGCTGAAGTGAAAGAAAGTTTACGTAGACTTCAAACTGATTATATTGATCTTTATCAACTTCACGGCGGGACGATTGAAGATCCAATAGATGAAACAATTGAAGCCTTTGAAGAATTAAAAAAAGAAGGTATTATTCGTCATTACGGTATTTCTTCTATACGTCCAAATGTTATCCGTGAATATGCTAAACGTTCCAATATCGTTAGTGTGCTAATGGAATATAGCCTTTTAAATCGTCGCCCTGAAGAATGGTTCCCACTTCTAAGTGAACATCAAATTAGCATTATTGCTCGTGGGCCACTTGCAAAAGGAATTTTAACTGATAATAATGCAAGAAAGATAGAAAGAGTAAAAGAAAAGAATTATCTTTCTTATTCTTACGATGAATTATATGCGACACTTGCGAATGTAAAAGAAATAATCGGAGAAAGCTCTTTAACAGGAACAGCTATTCAATATTGCTTACATAACGAAACTGTTGCAGCTGTTATACCTGGTGCAAGCTCTATTGGGCAATTGAAAGAAAATGCCCAGGCTAGTAAACAAACACAGTTAACAATAGCTCAATATATACAACTTCAGCAAATTGCTAAATGTGATACTTACGCTTTACATCGTTAAAAAGACGCTACCATACTGGTAGCGTCTTTTTATAGCGTATCATATTTATCCGGATTCGTTCCTACATGTAAATTACGATTTAACGTATTAATTTGAGTCATCTCTTCTTCCGTTAATGAAAAATCAAAGATAGAAAAATTCTCCTTAATGCGAGATGGTGTAACAGATTTAGGAATCGTCACTACCCCGCTCTGAATATCCCATCTTAATATAACTTGCGCAGGTGTTTTTTCATATTTCGTAGCAATGGCCTGAATAATCGGGTTCTCGAATACTTCCCCGCCTCTCATTAATGGGCTCCATGCTTCCATTTGAATTTGCTCACCTTGACAGAAATTACGCAATTCAAATTGCGCTAACATCGGATGAAGTTCCACTTGGTTGACCATCGGCTTCACTTTACAATTTGGTAATAACAGTTCTAAATGATGTTTATGAAAATTTGAAACACCAATTGCGCGCACTTTACCTTCTTCATACAGTTTTTCTAGCGCTCGGTACGTATCGACATACTTCCCTCTTATTGGCCAATGTATTAAATATAAATCTACATAGTCCATTTGTAATTTCTTTAAGCTTTTTTCAAACGCCTCAAGTGTTTCCTCGTATCCTTGATCGTCGTTCCAAACTTTTGTTGTAATAAATATGTCTTCTCTCGGAATCCCTGATTCACGAACCGCTTCTCCGACACCGCTTTCATTTTCATATACAGTTGCTGTATCAATCGAACGATATCCAACTTCTAACGCTGTTTTTACTGCTTGTTTTACTTCATCGCCTTCTTTCGCTTTATAAACGCCTAGACCAATCATCGGCATTTTTACGCCATTATGAAGTGTAGTTGTTGGAATGTGCACAGTCGTCTCCCTTTCATTCTTACATTTTTTATAAGCTACCACTTTATTTCAACAAGATTCAACCAAAAAGTCAAAACATATGTACAGTTTACATAATAATTTTATACACTAAAACGCAAACTCAATTATTCATATTTCCTTCTCTCCATTCTTTCGCTTTTTCATCAACACTACGCACAAACTCATTTTTTCCTTCCGTATATAACGTGCCATCATATGTATATTTTTCGGCTAATTCTTTCTTTAAGGTTGCATATGCCTCTGCTTCTTCACAATGAGCCATCATATAATCACGAAACGCTAAATGCCTTACTATCTCAGGATTTCCTTTTTCAAAAACGTGTAAGTGATACGAGCGTTTTTCCTCAGTTCCATGAATAAAATAACGACGTCTTGAAATACCATTTTCCCCTTTTACGATATAACCAAGCTCTTCAAAACGTTCATTCCAATGATCTACTCTGTCGATACACTCTACTTCCATAATCATATCTATAATTGGTTTAGCTGCCAGTCCTGGCACTGATGTACTTCCAATATGATGGACTTTCACCATTTCTGGCATCGCCGATTTTAATCGTTCGGCCTCTATTTGAAATTTTTCATTCCAATGATTTTCATGCGGAACGACTACAATTTTTCTCATTAAAACTCCCCTTTTCTTACAAGCTCGTCAAAAAAATGATCAGCGGTATGCACTGATCATTTTTTATATTATTTAAAGTCTTTCCAAGTAAGGCTACTTTCACTTAACAGTTCTTCAAATGATTTATTTTTTTCACGTTCTTTTTGTTCTCGGCGCTTTCTTTCCAGTTCAGCTGCCTCTTTTTCTTCTTCTCTCACTTGCAATTCTTTCTTCTTATTCTTTAATTGCTGCATGAGTGAATCATTTAATTGATCGCCTAATGTAAGCGACTCTTTCTCTGGTCTATTCACTTGCGATTGTCTTTGCATTTGTCTTTGTTTCTTTTTCTTCATGCTACTCACCTTTTACTTTTTTCTCCATTATAGTAGATACACAATGAACTCGACAATAAAAAAGGTTCGTTACTCTATTATTCACTTTTTGTAAATATGTTAATTTTTCGAAAAAACTAAATTTTTATATAGATATAATCCTATGAATCTATTAAAATTATGTCGTATGATGTCAGATTATAAAAAAGGAGAATTAAATTATGTGGAAAAAAATCATTCCTGCTGTTGCCGTTTTAAGCACCATTACTTTTTCAAGCGTATTTGCCGCTCCCCCATCCCAGACTCCAGCTGAACAAAACCGCTACGTAGACGTACAAATGCTTGGTATTAATGATTTCCATGGACAACTAGATACTGTTAAAAAAATTAATAACAAAGAAGCTGGTGGCGCTGAGTACTTAGCTACTTATTTAAAAGAACGTAAAAAACAAAACCCTAATACACTTCTCGTACATGCTGGCGATATCGTCGGAGCTAGTCCACCAGTTTCAGCGTTGTTACAAGATGAACCAACAATTGAATTTTTAAATGACTTAAAATTCGATGTTGGTACAATCGGAAACCATGAATTTGATGAAGGTATCGATGAAATGAAACGCCTCATTTACGGTGGATATCACGAGAAAACAGGTAATTTCAAAGGTGCTAACTTCCCTTATGTCGCTGCTAACTTCTATAACAAATCAACTGGTCGCTTATTTTTACCACCATTTACTGTAAAAATGGTAGATGGTGTTCCTGTAGGATTCATTGGCGTTGTTACAACCGATACGCCAAATGTCGTGATGCCTACTATGCTTAAAAATGTACAGATCACTGACGAAGTAGAAGCAATTAATAAATCAGCGCAACAATTAAAGCGTCTCGGTGTTAAATCCATCGTCGTCCTTGCCCATGTCGGCGGAACAACTGATGAGTCTGGCGTGACAAATGGAGACCTTACTCGAATTGCAAATGAAACAGACTCGGAAGTTGATGTTATTTTCGGTGGACATAGTCACACGTATGTAAATGGTACTGTAAATAATAAACTAATCGTCCAAGCGAACTCTTATGGAACAGCTTTCTCAGACGTAGATGTAACAATTGATCGTAAAACAAAAGATATTGTAAAGAAAAAAGCTGAAGTGATTACAACATATCATGAAGGTGTGGAACCTGATAAACAAGTAAAACAAAAAATAGATCAATATAAAGAAACAATCGCACCACTTGTAAATGAAGTTGTAGGAAAATCTACAGCACCTATCGACCGTAAACAAAATGATGCTGGTGAATCTACTCTTGGGAATGTAATTGCCGACGCACAGAGTCAAACGATGCAAGCTCAAATCGCACTTATGAATCCTGGTGGCATTCGTAATGACTTAGATGCTGGCGATATTACTTGGGGCGAATTATATGGCATTCAGCCTTTTGGAAACCAATTGATTAAAGTAGATTTAACAGGTCAAGATATTCGCGACATTTTAAATCAACAATGGCAAAAAGGAACAACAAGAATGCTTCAAATTTCAGGTATTCAATATACGTGGGATGCAAATAAACCAAGCGGTGAAAAGGTTACGAATATACGCTTAACAAATGGCGAAGAGTTATCTCCATCTAAAACGTATAGCGTAGTTGCGAATGCTTTCTTAGCTTCTGGCGGTGACGGATTCGTATCATTTAAAAATGGGAAGAATTCAGAAACTGGTCCAAACGACTTTGGAGCGCTAGTCGATTATGTAAAACAATTAAAAGAACCAATTCAGCCAGTTATTGATGGAAGAATTCAAAAGATAAATTAAGTATTTCCCTCATATGCGATCCAGATTTTTATTGTAAAGGATACGCACTTATACTTAATCCACAATATTAGTAAAACCTAAAAAGGATACTCGTTCTTACAATGAACATAGTATCCTTTTCTTTAGTTATCAAAATATGATGTTTTGTTAAAATCATATTGTTGTAAAAATTGTTGTAACGCCTCTTCTACAAGTTTAGATTTTTGAATTCCTTTCGCTTCTGATATAACGTCTAGTTTTGCTAATATTTCTTTATTAATAGTAAAGGTACGTTTCTTTTTCTCTGTACTTATACTCATAATGGGCACAATTACTTCTTCTCTCTTTCTTAATAAATCATAAATACTTTGTAATTGCTCATAAATTAATAATTGATAATCCGTTTTCGCATATTGAAGGGCTGTCGCTTCTTGGAGTTGTAAGTGACGCGGTTCTTCTCCATCTCCTACAAAAATACGTTTCTTCTGTTCCCCATCATATTCGTATCCAATCAATCTTAATTTCTTTGATAATGTATATGGGCTTATTTCAAGACGTTTTGCTATAATAGCGATGGATTCACGTCTATTTAAGCAATCTATAATTTCTCCAATCGTCACAATTTCCCTCCTCCCGTGTTGAAATAACACTAGTATGGTATGTTACAATGATTTTCTAACAGTATATGCAAAACGAATAGCCTGTGCGATTCATACGATTTCAGAAAAGGAGGATTTCCATATGCTTTTTCGTAGCTATACCCCACAGTTTTATAATGAAAATAAACAACTCATTCCTAATAGTATTGCTACGATGGAAAGCGTTATGATTCATAATCGAAAACAAACTCTCCTTATGCGCGGGCAAAACATAGAGCAGCCAATTTTATTATGCTGTCATGGCGGACCTGGCATGGCACAAATTGGATTTATTCGTCATTTTCAAAAAGAATTGGAGAAACACTTCATCGTTATTAATTGGGATCAGCGCGGGGCAGGTAAATCCTTTTCAATGAAAGATTTCGGAGCAAATTTTACAATCGAACAATTCGTTTCCGATGCAAAAGAAGTGATTCAATATGTACTTAAAAAGTTCAATAAACAGAAACTATTTCTCGCTGGTCATTCTTGGGGAAGCATTATTGGGCTTAACATAGCACATCAATATCCACAGTATATCGAGGCTTACATCGGTATTGGGCAGATTGTACATATGAAACAAAACGAAGAATTGCTATATCAGCATTTAATTCGTTCTGCAAAAAAACATGATCATAAAAAAGCATTAGCGTCCCTTTTAAAATTAGGCAAACCACCATTTTTAGATACGAGACGCCTTATTATTCAAAGAAAGTGGCTTGGCACATTCGGCGGAGCAATCCAAAACGGATCTTCCTTTTCTTTCATACGAAAAGGCTTCTTTTCTCCTGAATATACGCTATTCGATTGGTTCAAGTTTCTCGCAGGAAATTTAAAATCTGGCGTTTTATGGGAAGAAATGTTGACAATCGATTTCTTTTCTTCTATTTCATGCTTATCTATTCCGGTTTATTTTTGTTCTGGTCGCTATGATTATCAAACTCCTTATGCACTCGTTCAGGAATATTGTGATGTAATAGAAGCCCCCATAAAAAAGATGATTTGGTTCCCAAATTCAGCACATTCTCCTGATTTAGAAGAACCAGAATTATTCGCCAATTCTTTACAATCAATTAAACAAGAGCTAGCTTTTCAACATTAGTAACAAAAGGCTCTTTTACATTTCATAGAAAACAATTTATAATAATATGTCGCAACTATGTATAAATATAGCAAAGTGCTTCATATTTACTTGCCTTAGCACAATAAAATTTTAGGGAGATTACATTTATTATGAATGCTGTACTCGTCGCAGTAGCAGTTATGCTATTGCTTAGTTTGTTACGTGTCCAGGTCATTGTCGCCATCATTGTTGGAGCTTTAACAGGCGGAATTATCGGCGGACTCGGTATTTCAGAAACTATTAACACTTTTACAACTGGCCTTGGAAACAGTGCTCCAATCGCTTTAAGTTATGCAATGCTTGGCGGTTTCGCTATTTCCCTTTCCAAAACAGGACTTCCAGATGCCATGATTCAAACTGCACTAAAATGGATTGGCAATGAACAAGACACGAAAAAACAAGTTTATTCTAAAATACTTATTTTATTCATCATTTTAACAATGGCTTGTTTCTCACAAAATGTGATTCCTGTTCATATCGCTTTCATCCCCATCTTAATTCCAGCACTTTTAAAAGTATTAAATGAGCTGAAAGTGGATCGCAGACTTGTTACATGTATTATTACATTCGGATTGATTACTCCTTATATGTGGATTCCAGCAGGGTTCGGAAAAATTTATCATGACGTATTGCAAACAAATGCTGCGCAAAGTGGTCTTACATTTGATGTCGCACTTATTCCAAAAGCAATGACTATTCCAGCAATCGGTATGATTATTGGATTATGTGTAGCGGTATTCATTACGTACCGGAAACCTCGTACGTATGAAACAGAACAAGTTCATACTACCGCAAATGAAATCGTTCCCTATACAAAACGTAGCATTACTTTCGGATTGTTATCTATCATAGCCACATTAACTGTTCAATTAGCAACAGAATCAATGATTTTCGGTGCTTTAGCGGGGATTATCGTCTTATCAGTAAGTGGTAGTCTACCTCTTAAAGAAGCAGATGCGATATTAACAAGCGGAATGCGCATGATGTCCTTTATCGGTTTTGTTATGATCGCTGCCGCTGGATTTGGCGCTGTTCTTCGAAAAACAGGACATGTTGAATCTCTTGTGCAAACGAGTGCACATATAATTGGAAATAACAAACCACTCGCTGCATTTCTTATGCTTGTGATTGGACTTCTCGTTACGATGGGAATTGGTTCATCCTTTTCAACCATCCCTATTTTAACAACAATTTTTGTGCCTCTTTGCATGCAGCTTGGATTTAGTCCAATGGCCACAATTGCAATTATCGGTACAGCTGGAGCGCTAGGCGATGCGGGATCTCCAGCATCAGATAGTACACTTGGGCCAACATCCGGTTTAAATGCTGATGGTCAACACCATCATATATGGGATACATGTGTACCAACTTTTCTGCATTATAATATACCGTTACTTATATTCGGCTTTATTGCCGCAATTACATTATAAAAGGTGCGTTTTATACGCACCTTTTACTTTTTTATTTTTTCTTTTAATTGTTGTAAAGCTATTTTCCCATTTTCTTCGGCGCAACTTTCAATTTTCATGAGTGACGGGCCTATCCATTCACTGTCTATGCTCCCGTTCGGTCCAATAATTTTCAACTTATCCGGTATACGGATATTGAAATTTTTCGCTGCTTGAATTAACTCAAAAGTAACCTTTTCACTTGAAGTTACAATTCCATCTATATACGGGTAGGTTTGCAAGAATGTAATAAACTGTTTATTCGTATACCCTTGTACACATACTTCTCGATAAGAGATCCCTTCCTCCCAAACAGCGTCTAAAAATCCTGATATGCGCTCTTCCATTTCTTCACTATCTTCTCCCTCATCGAAATAAGCAAGAAATTGACAGCCTTTTTCTTTTAATAAAGAAACCGTTCTTTGTCCACTTTCATAATAATTTGCATGGGATTTTTTTTCATCAATTACAACAAACGGAAGTGGAATTTCTCCTATACTTTTAAAAACGGATCTTGTTAAAATAACACCTGCAACGTTATTTTCCTTCAACATATATATGTATCTATCTTTATTCTCTATATTACAAACAATGATTTGATATCCTTCTTTATATGCTATTTCCTCAATACAATGTAGCAAAGTGATGTTTGATGGGTCATATAGATTATCTACAAGTAATGCAATTATCGTTGAATTCTCTTTAAATAATGGCTTTGCTGCATTATTTGGCCTATAACGTAATTCCTCAATTGCTTCCTTTACTTGTTTTACTGTGTCCTCATGAACGTATCCTTTTTCATTAATAACTCGTGAAACGGTTGCGACTGAAACACCTGCCAATTTTGCAACATCACGTATAGTTGCCACATCGTCACCCCTTAATATGGTAATAGATTACAATTTTACGGTAACCTAAATTACAATATTCGTCAAGGTTAATAACTTATATTTCTGAAAATTGTTACATCAATTTATTAAACGATACTCCAACTGTATTTCATGTAAAATTGGGATGTTATCATATCCGATACGTGGAATTTCTTTCTTTATTTTTCGTGCCTCTTCCACTGCATTCACATATAAATTAGTCATCACAAAATTACGTTTTTGGTAAAAACGTAACGCATTCATATTATCATTTGTTGTTATGAGCCAAACCCGCCCGCACCGTTCTTCTTCTGCAACTTGTAATACACAATCTACAAGTTTCGTCCCTATTCCTTTTCTTTCTTCAAAGCTATCTAACGATACAATTTCACACATATTTCCGGTCACTTCATACGTTATAATTCCGATTATTCTGTCATCCGAGAGCGCAACAAATCCTGGCAACTCTTCTAACTGATGCCCCTTACCACGTGAAACCATCAATGAACTCCCCCAGTTCTCACACATGAACATTCGGATTGTTTCTTTCATCGCTGGCGTAATTTTTTGTATATACACCATTTCCTATTTCTCCCCTTTTCTATCATTGTGATACAATGTAAGTGTATCACATGTAACGGTATTTGGAGGATGAGGTAAAGTATGAAACGTTTTTTTGCAGCATTGTTTACTATACTAGGTGCGATAACTGCCCTTGGGATTTTCTTTACAAATAAAGTGATGTACTTAAAGAAAAAAACAGAGGAAGAAGTACTCGAAAGAGAAACGAAAAAACATTTTCGTTTAGAGGATTTTGATGCTCTTCATAAAGAAGAAATTCATATTCCTTCGCAATTCGGATATGATCTTCACGGATATTACATTCCTGCTGGTCATTCCAATAAGTTTATGATTTTTTGTCACGGCGTAACTGTAAATAAAATGAACTCTGTAAAATATGCAAGGTTATTTTTAAACAGAGGGTATAATGTCGTTATTTATGATCATCGTCGTCATGGTAAAACTGGCGGAAAAACAACAAGCTATGGATACTATGAAAAACATGATTTAAAATCTGTAGTTGACTGGCTAAAAAGTCGCTTTGGAACAAATATAACACTCGGTATTCATGGTGAATCTATGGGAGCTGCAACACTTCTTCAATACGCAGGACTTGTAGAAGATGGTGCTGATTTCTATATTGCAGATTGTCCTTTTTCTGATTTCTACGGGCAATTACAACACCGTTTAAAGGTTGAATTCCATTTACCTAAATGGCCTTTATTACCTTTAGCAAATGCTTTTTTAAAAGTACGTGACGGTTATACGATTCGCGAAGTTTCACCAATCGATTGTATAAAAAATATTAATAATCCCGTCCTCTTTATTCATAGTAAAGATGATGATTATATTTTAGCTGATATGACGAAATCACTATATGAAGCAAAAGAAAACAATAAACAACTTTATATTGCAGAACGCGGTGCACACGCTTGCTCTTATAACGAAAATAAAGAAGAGTATGAAGCAGCCGTTGATCAATTTTTAAACTCATATGTAAAAGAAACAAAAAACAGGCTTGCATAAGCCTGTTTTTTTATTGCGCTAAAACGTCTGTAACTTGTTCCATATTTACAGAAATCCATTGCATTGCATCATCTAACGTTGGAAATTCTGTCGTTTGAAATGTTACTTCATCTTGAAGTAACCAAACATCCTTTGCCTCTTGCCCTACACCTGCAATGGACCAATGTAACAAACTATATGGATGATTATCATTCAAAAATGATGCCCACGTGCGCTCATTTGCAATGTTTCGTAATGTATGTAATTGTTTATCCATCTCTCGTCACCTTACTCTAGTCAGTTATAAAAAACATTATAACACTCTCTTCTCTCCCAAAGAAAGTGCTCATTTTATATTGTCAAGTACTTCTCTTAATTATATGATGAAATTAAGCGTTTGGGAAGGAGGGATAGCGTTGGCGAAAGTACAAATTAAAGTAAATGATAATGGCTCTTTTCGCGTTACAGGGGACGTGGAATTAGTCGATTCACAAGGGAATGTATTCCCAGCAAAACCGGCATTTTCTTTATGCCGTTGTGGTTTATCAAAAAATATGCCTTATTGCGATGCTTCGCATAAAGGGAAATTCGAGTCTGTCGTTAGAGCACCAGAGGCAGAATAATTTTACATGTGACATGCACATTTTTTTGTGCATGTTTTTTCTTTTCATTAACTCTCGTCCCCCTTTTCCTTACAACATTCCTCGTACTTTTGTCCTCATTCCAACTTACATATATTTTCACACAATTCTTCACATTCGAATATTTTTTTCTAGCCTTTTATTTTTTTTGTGCTATAATTTGAGCAAACAACATCCTTCGGGGTCGGGTGAAATTCCCAACCGGCGGTGATGAAGTGCAAACTTCTAAGTCCGTGACCCGTTTTCAACTCGAAAACGGTGGATCTAGTGAAACTCTAGAGCCGACAGTATAGTCTGGATGGGAGAAGGATATGTTTTCTAGTAATTTTATATAGCGAATACACTTTTATTTCAGTATGCATATTTTTAAAGTTTCGTTTTGAATCTTTATATATGTTTTATTTTGTATACTTATGTTTCTATACTGAAATAAAAAGATACGACTAGCGTTTGAAAAATTCGATATTTTTGCTAGGTTTTTTCCTTATGCAAAAATACCAATCATCGTTAGGTTTCTTTCCTGTACTTTCGTATTCGAACTATATTTCTAGAAATCACGTCTCCCAAACCCCAAGGATATAAAATCCTTGGGGTTTTTTGATTTTTTCAGGAGAGGTGAAGAGAATGACAGATCAAGAATATATGAGGATTGCCCTGCAGTTAGCAGAAGGGACATCTGGACAAACAAGTCCAAATCCTATGGTTGGTGCTGTTGTTGTAAAAGAAGGAAACATCGTCGGTATTGGCGCTCATTTACGTGCTGGTGAAGAACACGCAGAAGTTCACGCGCTTCATATGGCTGGTGAAAAAGCAAAAGGAGCTACCGTTTATGTAACACTTGAACCGTGTAGCCATTTTGGAAAAACACCACCTTGCTGTGAATTGCTCATCAAAAAAGGAGTCAAACGGGTTGTAATTGCTACTCTTGATTGCAATCCTCTCGTTTCTGGTACTGGAAAAAGGAGATTAGAAGAAGCTGGCATCGAAGTAGCTACCGGTGTTCTTGAAACAGAAGCCACCTTATTAAATCGTTTCTTTTTTCACTACATGAAAACGAAGCGTCCATTTGTAACAATAAAAACAGCGATGAGCTTAGATGGAAAAACAGCAACTGTCACGGGTGAAAGTAAGTGGATTACAGGTGAAGAAGCACGAGCTGATGTTCACCAATATCGTCATACACATGATGCGATTCTCGTTGGAGTGAATACAGTTATAGCTGATAATCCGCATTTAACGACAAGAATTCCTAACGGGGGTAAAAATCCTATTCGTGTTATTTTAGATACTCATTTACGAACGCCACCATCTTCTCATGTCATAACAGATGGTTTAGCACCGACATGGATTATTGTCGGTAAGGATGTAAATAAAGAGAAAATAGCTTCTTATGAATCTGAAAATATAGCTATATTCCAAATGAAAACAAAACATATAGAAATCAAGGACCTCCTTTTCTTTCTTGGCGAGAAGCAAATTCTTTCTCTATTCGTTGAAGGTGGTCAAACAGTTCATGCAAGCTTCTTACAAACAAAACATCTCAATGAAATTGTAACTTATATAAGCCCCAAATTAATTGGCGGGAAAGATGCCCCTACTTTATTTGGGGGAAATGGTTTCGCAGCATTACATGATGCACTTTCCTTGGAAATTCAAGAGATGAAACAAGTTGGTGATGATATAAAAATCGTTGCGAATGCCCGAAGTGAGGTGACGGAATGTTTACAGGAATTGTAGAGGAGTTAGGAACGATTGCAAACATGCAACAAAGCGGAGAAGCGATGAAGTTAACGATCCATGCGAATAAAATTTTATCAGATGTTCACTTAGGTGATAGTATCGCGGTTAACGGTATTTGCTTAACTGTAACGAGTTTCACAACAGCTTCATTCACAGTGGATGCAATGCCTGAAACGATGCAATCAACATCACTTCGCATGCTTAAACCACACTCTAAAGTAAATTTAGAGCGGGCGATGGCTGCAAACGGACGATTCGGTGGGCATTTCGTTTCAGGACATATTGATGGCATCGGAACGATATTAAACAAAAAACAGCACTATAATGCCGTCTATTACAAAATAGCTATTGCTGATAAATTGCTGCGCTATTGTTTGCATAAAGGATCCGTTGCTGTTGATGGAACGAGTTTAACGATATTTGATATAGACGAATCTTCCATCACAATCTCACTCATCCCACACACAGTAAGTGAATCTGTTATCGGAGAAAAGAATGCCGGTGACATCGTAAATATTGAGTGTGACATGATCGGTAAATATATCGAACGCTTTATTTCTAAACCTGTAAAACGAACAGGTTCAATGAGCGAAAGCTTTTTACAAGAAAACGGATTTCTATAAGGGGGAAGCATTATGTTTCATCGTATTGAAGAAGCTCTAGAAGATTTAAAACAAGGAAAAGTCGTTATCGTATGCGATGATGAAAACCGTGAAAATGAAGGCGACTTTATCGCTTTAGCAGAGTATATTACGCCAGAAACGATTAACTTTATGATTACACATGGGCGTGGTCTCGTTTGTGTACCGATTACGGAAGAATACGCAGAACGTCTACAATTAGAACCAATGGTAGCTCATAATACAGATTCGCATCATACTGCATTTACAGTGAGTATTGATCATGTTTCTACAACAACAGGAATTAGCGCTCACGAACGGGCAACTACGATACAAGAATTATTAAACCCTGCATCAAAAGGTGCTGATTTCAATCGTCCTGGACATATCTTTCCATTAATTGCGAAAGAAGGCGGTGTCTTGCGCCGTGCTGGTCATACAGAAGCTGCCGTCGATTTAGCACAGCTTTGCGGAGCAGAACCAGCTGGAGTTATTTGCGAGATTATTAATGAGGACGGTACGATGGCACGCGTACCTGATTTACTACAGTGCGCAAAACAATTTGATATAAAAATGATTACAATAGAAGATTTAATTGCTTATCGCCGCCACCATGAAACACTAGTGACGAGAGAAGTGGAAATTACATTACCTACAGATTTCGGTACTTTCCATGCAATTGGCTATTCTAATTCATTAGATACGAAAGAACATATCGCACTCGTAAAAGGTGATATTTCAACAGGAGAGCCTGTACTTGTACGCGTTCATTCAGAGTGCTTAACAGGAGATGTATTTGGCTCGTGCCGCTGTGATTGCGGACCACAACTCCATGCTGCACTTGCTCAAATTGAGCGTGAAGGAAAAGGCGTTCTTCTCTATATGAGACAAGAAGGACGAGGCATTGGCCTTCTTAATAAGCTTCGCGCTTATAAGTTACAAGAAGAAGGATTCGATACTGTAGAAGCAAACGAAAAACTTGGGTTCCCAGCTGATTTGCGTGATTACGGTATTGGCGCTCAAATTTTAAAAGATTTAGGTTTACAACATTTACGATTATTAACGAATAATCCACGAAAAATTGCTGGCTTACAAGGTTACGATTTAGAAGTAATCGAGCGTGTACCATTGCAAATGCCAACAAAAGAAGAGAATAAAACGTATTTACAAACGAAAGTAAACAAATTAGGACATTTACTAAACTTATAATTAAGGGAGAGATTTATTATGGTATTCGAAGGTCATTTAGTTGGTACAGGCTTAAAAGTTGGGGTTGTTGTTGGACGTTTTAATGAATTTATTACAAGTAAGTTACTCGGCGGAGCTTTAGATGGATTAAAGCGTCACGGTGTAGAAGAGACTGATATCGATGTTGCTTGGGTTCCTGGCGCATTCGAAATTCCTTTAATCGCTAAAAAGATGGCTAATAGCGGAAAGTATGATGCTGTAATTACGTTAGGTACTGTAATTCGTGGTGCTACAACACATTACGATTACGTTTGTAATGAAGTAGCAAAAGGAGTTGCATCTTTATCACTACAAACAGACATCCCAGTTATTTTCGGTGTATTAACGACTGAAACGATCGAGCAAGCGATTGAACGCGCGGGCACGAAAGCAGGTAATAAAGGCTATGAATCCGCCGTTGCTGCGATTGAAATGGCTCATTTATCAAAACAATGGGCATAAAAAATAAAAAAGAGGCCGTAGCCTCTTTTTTATTTTTTTACTTTTTTCCGTACATCTTTTATTAATTCATCCATTGTTTTTCCTTCTGTTTGTATACGAAGCGTTTGTGCTGTTCTCCATACATTCTCTCTTTTCTTCGCTTCTTCTATAATAGTAATTTCTTTTCGCACTTCCTTTAAATCTTTCCCTTCTGTTTTCAATCCAAAATGTTCAGCTTTCGTTCGAAAATGTTGTTCAATTCGTTGTTGCATTTCTTTTTGTTCAGGATTTTCGGTAGCCTTAACTGGATCAGCACTTATTGCTTTTAGTAAAATTAGACAAGTCATAATCGCTAATATATATTTGTGCATGTAAAATCCTCCAACCCAATATAAATTACATATTTACTATGTACAATTGGGGCTTGGAAAATTCGTCCACCAAAACTCTTTTTTCCGCTCAAAAACCAATAGTATCAAGCTTTCACAACTATTTATTACATTTTATTTACAAAAAAAGCAAACTCTTTTACAAGTTTGCTTTTTATCTATCTTATAATGCACATTCTTCAATCTCAAACCCTAAATCTTCAATCATACCCCAGTCTGCAGTCGGTTCTTGTCCAGCTGTCGTTAAGTAATCTCCAACAAAAATAGAGTTTGCTGCAAATAATCCAATTGGCTGTACAGAACGTAAATTGATTTCACGTCCCCCTGAAATGCGAATTTCTTTCGTTGGGTTTACAAAACGCATCATCGCCAGCACTTTTAAACATTCTATCGGCGTTAATTCTTTTTGTCCTTCAAGCGGCGTACCCTTTACAGCAACAAGAAAATTACATGGAATTGAATCTGCATCTATACGTTGTAATTCAAATGCAATTTCAGCACGTTCTTCTATTGTCTCTCCCATTCCAAAAATCGCCCCAGAGCATGGTGAAATGCCTGCTTGTTTCGCTTTTTGAACTGTATCAACACGATCATCATACGTATGAGTGGAGCAAATACTTTCGTAATTATTTGCATGTGTATTTAAGTTGTGGTTATAACGATGTACACCCGCTTCTGCTAAACGTCCTGCTTGATCTTCGTTTAAGAAACCTAAACAACAACAAATCTTCAAATCTGTCGTTTCACGAATCTCCTTAACTGCTCCAATTACGTGATTCACCTCTTTATCCGTCGGGCGACGACCAGATGCTACAATACAATATGTACCCGCTTTACGTCGAATTGCTTCGTGTGCTCCTTCTACAATCTTTTCCTGCGTTAGCCATGCATATTTATCAATCGGCGCCTCTGAAATAATAGACTGTGAACAATATCCGCAATCTTCAGGACATAATCCAGATTTCGTATTAATAATCATATTCAATTTTACTTTCTTACCAAAGTGATGATGGCGAATGATGTAAGCTGCATTCATAATTTCTAACACTTCTGTATCATCAGCTTCTAATATTGCAATTGCATCCTCTTTCGTAATCATTTTCTCTTCTACTACGTCATGTGCAAGTTTTTTCCAATCCCTTTTTGTTTGTACTTGTTTCATTTCATCTCTTCCCCTCTTTTGTTATATGCATAAATAAAGCATGATACGTCGCCATTATCCCTTCATTTTCCGTGAAGTCTCTTTCGTATATGCGAAGCATCGCACGAAAGAGTGAGGGACTTTGACAATATGATTCTTCATTACTATTGGTCGCTCCTACTTTTCGAATAGAGTGTAGAAACTCCCTAACTTCTGTAAATCTCTCTATGTAACATGTTTCAGAAACATGCACATCCCCTGTTTCTATTTCACACATATGGCGCAACTGATTTTTCGAATAAAAAAGTTGCCCAATCGATGTTTCATTTTGTATATTTTTTTCTTCTTTCGCCCGCTGGAACGAAGCATGCAATTCTTGAAATGTTTCATGTCCAAACGTTGAAAAGAGTAATATCCCATCTATAGACAAATGATGAAATAAATTTCTTATCACTTGTTTTAAATCATTTAGCCATTGAAATGTGGCATTTGAAATAATGACATCATATGTTTCTTCTAGTCGTAATCTTTCGATATCCTCACAGTAAAACGTTACATTTTTCACATTTTGTCTAGTTTTCGCAACTGCAATCATACTTTCAGCAAAATCAATGGCTGTAATATGTGCTTTCGGAAATAAGTTTGATAATTGCTCTGTAACATATCCTGTTCCGCATCCAAGTTCTAAAATACGTATCGATGAATTTGCACTATATCGCCGATTCAATGTAGACAGTAATGAATGTGCCATCTTTTTTTGTACATTTGCATATTGATCGTAGGATACAGATGCCGCGTTAAACCGTTTTTGAAGTAACGTTTTGTTGATCATGTCGTATCCCCTCTACAAATTGAATTATCTCATTTCCGCAATATTCGAAATTCGTTACACATAATGCGTGTCCAGCCTCACTTACTACCTTGAGCGTGGCAGTCTCATTCTCAGCCATACTACGCGCTGCAGACAATGGACAAATTACATCCTGCTCTCCGTGAATAAGTAGTATAGGGACTTTAATTTCTTTCAGTTCTTCTCTCATATCTGCTTCTATTAAATACTCCAAACCTAATTGCAAAGACTGAATAGAATCACCTTTAAAGCGTTTTATCATATCTTCAAACCTTTTATTCTCTTTCAGCTCATCTTTTGTAAACATATTTTCATAAAACCGCTTGAGCGTATCTTCTTTTTTTCTCACTAAATTCTTTTTTAGCCGTTCTACATGCAGAGTATTCCATCCACTCGTATAATCGTTCGTACTTGTAAATTTGGCAGTACCACCAATTAGTACGATACCTTTTGCCTTAACCTTTTTATGAGCTTGAACTGCTGCTAACGCTCCTAGTGACCATCCAACTAAAATTACATTTTCATCTTTTGCTACATCTATTATTCGCCCCGCAAATTCACTTTGTTCTTTCACATTACGCCAATTGATACATTGAACAGAATATTCTTTAAAATACGGCAGAACTAAAGTCCAAACACCTTCTTCCATTCCCCATCCAGGAATAAAAATAACCTTTAGCTCTTTCATACGAAAAACCCCTCTTCTTTATCAATGCGTATAATATGCTGAATAGCCCATTTCAAATCAGCTATTGTATGTTGGGACGTAACTGCAAAACGGACCCGTGAACTATTAACTGGAACCGTTGGTGGACGAATTGCAATTGCTGCAATACCTACCTCTTGCAGCCTTCTACTAAACCGTAAAGCTGCTTCATTTGAACCGACTACAATCGGTACAATATGAGTTGAGCTATTCCCAATATCAAAACCAGCTTCTTGCAAATGTGTCCTAAAATATGCTCCATTCTCTATAAGTCTCTCTCTTCTTTCATTATCTTCTTTCACAATTTCAATTGCTTTTTGCACTGCTCCTAACGTTCCTGGTGGTAAAGCTGTTGTAAAAATAAAGCTTCTCATCATATTTTGTAAATACTCTATATAAATTGCATCACCTGTCAAATACGCACCATAACACCCTAGAGCTTTGCTAAACGTCCCCATATGTATATCAATTTTTTGAGCAATATCTTTTTCTATATGAGACAACCCTGCTCCATCAATTCCATATATTCCACTCGCATGTGCTTCATCGACTATAATCATTGCTCCATATTTCTCTTTCATTTGCACTAAATCTCTTAAATATGCAGTATCACCATCCATACTAAAAACAGTATCTGTTACGATTAATTTTTTCTTTTTTGGCGGTGCTACTTGCAACAGCTTCTCTAAATGATCTAAATCATTATGACGATACCTTTTATGCTCTGCTCCGCTTAATATAATCCCATCAACGATGCTTGCGTGATTTAATTTGTCACTAAACACAATATCGTGACGACAGGCTAATGAAGAAATCACTCCAACATTTGCGGTATATCCACTATTTACAACTAAGGCTTTTTCAGTGCCTTTCCAATCGCATATACTTCTCTCAACCTCTTCATACAGTGAATAATTTCCTACAACGAGCCTTGATGCTGTCGCTCCAGTTCCATATTTTCTTGTGCATGCAATAGCAGCTTCTTTTAACCTCTCATCTCCAGCTAACCCTAAATAATTATTTGACGCTAAATTTAGCATCCTTTTTTCATCTCGAATAAGCCATGTCTCTTCTGCTTGTTCTGTTACATGCAAATTGCGATACTGCCCTTGCTTATTTAATTGTTGCAATTTAGATTGAAGATGTGTGCGCCACGTTTGATTCATTTCGGATGAACTCCTCTAATTTTGAAATCATTATATACTCTTTTGCAGATTCCAAGACTTCTTCTTTTGTAAACGCACCTTCAAAGAATGGTAATAAACCTAAAACCGGTACCCCACTTAGCTCTTCAATCATTTCTTTATTTGCTTGTACTCTTTCCATTTCACATTCTTTGCAGCCGGATAAAATTACACCTGCTACTGTTAAGCCATGTGCCTTTGCATAAGCAATCGTTAAAACTGTATGATTTACTGTTCCTAATGTAGGGCGTGCGACTATAATAAGAGGAAGCTGTAATTCCTTTGCGAAATCAATTACTAAAGCGTCTTCTGTATATGGAACAGCCAGTCCACCTGCTCCTTCTACAAATAGGCTATTAAACTCTTTCAATCGTTCATTATAATGATCCATAATGTCTTTTAAATGTACTACTCTTCCAGCTCTTTTCATGGCAAGTCTCGGAGCAAGAGGCTCTTCAATAGAATAAGGGCAAATTTCATCTTCTTTTGTCGGTACACCTGATAATGCTTTTAACCTTGCTGCATCTCCCTCTGGATTTGATGCAACATGTCCACTTTGCAACGGTTTATATACCCCGATGTTATATCCCAATTCTCTAAATACACCTGCTAATGCACCGGCAACTACAGTTTTCCCCACTTCAGTATCCGTTGCTGTAACAAAAAAACCGCCCATTATTCTCCCTCCGTAACATCCGAGATTGATTTATACAAAATACGTAACATATCATCAATCTCATCAATTGTAGAAGCAAGAGGAGGCATAAATACAATCGTATTACCGAGTGGTCGCAAAATCATGCCCAGCTCTCTTGAACGTTTACATACTTGAACACCGACTCTCTCTGTCCATTCAAACGCTTCTTTCGTTTCCTTATTCTTCACAAGTTCAATTCCAACCATTAACCCGCACTGACGAATATCCCCTACATGTTTATATGCAAAGAGCGATTCTAATTGCGTCGCCACATATTCTGTCTTACGTGCCACTTCTTCTATTAAATTTGTTTTCTCGTATAGCTCTAGATTCGCAATGGCTACCGCACACCCTAACGGATTCCCTGTATAACTATGACCGTGGAAAAACGTTTTTTGTTCTTCATAGTCTCCTAAAAAGGCATTATAAATTTCATCTGTCGTTACGGTGATTGCAACTGGTAAATATCCACCTGTTAAACCTTTTCCGGCTGTTAAAATATCCGGCGTTACATTTTCATGTTCACATGCAAACATTTTCCCGGTACGCCCAAATCCAGTCGCTACCTCATCTGTAATAAATAGAACATTATATTTTGTACATAAATTACGGAGCCCTCTTAAGTATCCTTTTGGCATTGTAATCATACCGCCAGCACCTTGCATTAAAGGCTCTACAATAATCGCCGCAATTTCTTCATGCTTTTCTTTCAGCAGCTCTTCCATTTCTTCTAAATGTTTTTTCACAATTTCCTCCTTATTATTTCCATAAGGAGAACGATATGTATATGGATACGACATTTTAATTGCCTCAAATAAAAGTGAACTATACACTTGGTGAAACAAGTCTATCGCTCCTACTGAAACAGCTCCAATTGTATCACCGTGATACGCTTCTTTTAATGTAACAAATCTTTGTTTCTTCGGTTTTCCTTTATGCTGCCAATATTGAAAGGCCATCTTAATTGCAATTTCAACGGCGCTAGAACCGGAGTCTGAATAGAATACTTTCTTCAAACCTTCTGGCACAACTTCAATTATTTTTTCTGCTAATAAAATAGATGGAACGTTAGCAAGTCCTAGCATAGTAGAATGGGCAATTTTATTTAATTGCTCACGAATTGCTTCATCTAATTCTGGTACTTGATGTCCGTGAACATTTAACCAAATAGATGAAACACCATCCCAATATTCATTTCCATTTACATCGTATAGCTTTCTTCCCTCTCCACGTTCAATAATGACAGGGTCTTCTTCTAAATAATCTTTCATTTGTGTAAACGGATGCCATACATAAGCTTTATTTTTCTCCGATAATTCTTCATATGTATAAGACGATTTTTCAGTCGTATTACTATTAACAGTCACAATTGCCACCTCTAATGTTAACTAATTTATAAATAAAGTTAACATTAAATTTAAATGACTGTCAATTATTTTTAAATCAAATAGTTCTTAAAAAAGAACAACTTATCATACGATAAGTTGTTCTACTTTCCGTGTTGTACCTTTCCGATTTCTAAAATAATCTCTTCATCTTTTTTTCCTTCTGTATCAATTCCAAGTTGTTTTGCATGTTCAATTAATAAATCATGGCGCTTCTCAAATCTTGCGGTATTTACTTCTTTCGTAACCTCTTCTTTTGTTTTCCCTTCAGTAGAAACTCCTAGTTTCTCAGCTGCTTTTTCCGTCGATTTCTTCTCTTCTATTTCTTTTACTTTCTTCACTTCTGACTGCTTTGTTCGACTTTGTTTTGACTGCTCTGATTCAGCTGCAAAAGCTGTGTAAATTCCAGCACTTCCGCCAATGACTAGTAAGGTGGTAAAAAGAATTATTTTTTTCTTCACTCTTTCCTCCCCTTTCAAATTCATTATAACGTACAAATTTAGAACATTAAAAACATTTAACCTTTATTTCCCTAAAAAAATATTGAACATTTTTATTGACATATAAGATGAAAATGTGATAAAAATTTAACTAACATCATATGAATCGGCATTGATAGGACTTAGTAGTATTTCGATTTCTGATTTCAGAGAGCTGGTGGTCGGTGCGAACCAGTACAGAGCGAATTATGAATTACCCCCTGGAGCTTCTTTTGCGAAACGTAAGGAGTAGCGAAAGACGGTTATAGACCGTTATATCTAAAGAGTGGTGAAACGAAACTGTTTCACAATTTAGGGTGGTACCGCGAATTTTTCGTCCCTGCATATATTGCAGGGGCGTTTTTATTTTATTAACGCATATCATACGACCCTTTATTTTGTGATACATTCATTTCACAAGCTAGGGTGGTACCGCGATTTCTTCGTCCCTGCATAATTATATGCAGGGACGTTTTTTTATCCAATCATTTCCGTATCATAATGAAGGACCAACAATTACCGATAATTTGTCACAAAATTCTAAACTTTAGAAGGAAATACACAATATTGGCGAATTTTATATAAAAAAGAGCTATTTTAAATTACTTAGGAGGGGAAAACAATGGTTTCAAAAATTGAATCTGTTCTTTTAACATTATTTATCTTTTTCTGTATTGGCTTTAGTGTTATTCAATTAGAAGTTTCACCACACATCCCAATTTTATTTGGTATCGTTCTTTTATTAGCATTTGGATTTATGAAAAAAATCTCTTGGTCTACGATGGAGAAAGGGATGATTAGTAGTATTTCAGCTGGTATTCCATCTATTTTTATTTTCTTGCTTGTAGGCGTATTAATTAGTGTTTGGATCGCCGCTGGAACAATTCCAACTTTAATGGTATACGGCTTCCAACTTGTATCTCCTAAAATTTTCATTCCAACTGTTTTTGTTGTTTGTGCAATTGTTGGAACAAGTATCGGTAGTGCCTTTACAACTGCCGCAACTGTAGGACTTGCCTTTATGGGTATGGGTAGTGCTCTCGGATACGATCCAGCTCTAATCGCTGGTGCAATTATTTCTGGTGCATTCTTTGGAGATAAAATGTCTCCTTTATCTGATACAACAAACTTAGCTCCTGCTGTAACGGGTGTAGATTTATTTGAGCATATTCGTAACATGCTTTGGACAACAGTTCCAGCTTTCATTATTGCTTTTATCGCATTTTTCATTTTAGGAGGCGGTACTAGCGGAGACGTTGACTTCACAAACTTTATTAGCACTTTAGAGAAAACTACGACGATTTCTATCGTTACACTAATTCCAATTTTATTACTGTTCCTATTCGCATTTAAAAAAGTTCCAGCAGTTCCAACATTACTTGCAGGAATTGTGGTAGGAATTATTATTCTCTTTATTTTTAAACCTAGCACTTCTTTAGCTGATTTAATGAAAATTATGCAAGACGGATACGTTTCTAAAACTGGTATTAAAGACATTGATAGCTTACTATCTCGCGGTGGTCTACAAAGTATGATGATGTCGATTGCACTTATTTTCCTGGCTCTTTGTATGGGAGGATTATTACAAGGAATGGGTATTATTACGCAGCTCATGAATATCATCTCTAGCTTCGTAAAAAATAGCACACGTTTAATTATTTCTACTGCTTCAACTGCAATTGGTGTAAACTTCTTACTTGGTGAGCAGTACTTATCCATCGTTTTAACAGGACAAGCATTTGCTAATAAATACGATGAAGTCGGTTTAGAACGTCGGAATTTATCACGAGTACTAGAAGATGCAGGTACAGTTATTAACCCTCTCGTACCATGGGGCGTAAGTGGTGTATTCTTATCGAACGTCCTTGGCGTTCCGACATTTGATTACCTTCCATTCGCAATTTTCTGTTTAGCTTGCCCAGTCTTAACAATTATTGTTGGTTTCACTGGATTTGGCCTTTCATGGAAGAAAGAAAAAGCTGTAACACTTTCATAATATATTAAAAAGGATTACCTGAATCGGTAATCCTTTTTATATTTCTCCACTATCTATTTGCTTTCTTTCTTCTAAATAACAGAAGTAATCCCGCTCCAACAAACGCCAAGCCTGCTCCAATTGTAGAAGCAACACTTGTACCTGTTTTCGGTAAATCACGGTCTTCTTTATTTTCACTTACAGTTGTTGTTTCTTTTGAGTTTTGATTATCCGTTGTAGTTTGTCCAGATCCTGCATTATTTGCTTCATTTGTTGGTGGTGTCGTTGGATTTTCTCCATTACTACCTTCATCTGTTGGTGGTGTCGTTGGATTTCCTCCATTATTCCCTTCACCTGTTGGTGGTGTCGTTGGATTTCCTCCATTATTCCCTTCACCTGTTGGCGGTGTCGTTGGATTCTCTCCACCAGTTTCCTTATCATCATCGTTCTTCTTCGTTATATCAATTGCATATTTAGCAAATTCATTTTCAGATGGTCCAACATATGATATCTTTCCATCTTTCTTTATATACTCTTTTGCTTTTGGTGAAGAATCAAATGTTGTAATTAATTTATCTGCAACAATCGGTTTAAATGTCCAATTTTGATCGGCTGTCGGATTAATAGCCGGTGTTTCTTGCATATATTTCACTATGATTTGACGTGTTTCATCTTGCGATTGGTAAATAACTTCTCCTTCACTTACACCAGGGAACGTTTTACTGCTACCGCGATAATTATTTGTAGCAACGATAAACTCTTGATCATCAGCTACTGGCTTACCTTCATATGTCATATTTACAATACGATTCGTATTTGCATTTACAACTTTTCCATCTTTATCGTATTTCGCCGGTTGTGTTACATCAATTTCATATTTTAAACCATCTATAATATCAAAGTTATATGTAGGATATCCTGTATTCACCAATTGCTGTTCAATTTTTTCTTTTGGTTTAGGATTAATTTGATTAAACTGACCTGCCGACATTTCAAGCCATTCTTTCACTTGCGCTCCGTTTACTTTTACAGCATATAACGTATTCGGATATACATATAAATCTGCAACGTTTTTAATTGCTAACGTTCCAGCTGGAATATCAGTATAATATGCAGCACCGTTTCGGCCACCTGCTTTAAATGGTGCACCTGCAGATAAAACCGGAATATCTTTAATCTTTTCGTACTCTGGTTTTTTAAGTTCTTGTTCTACATACCATTTTTGCGCATTTGTCACAATTTGTACGGAAGGATCATCTTGTACTAATGAAAAATAACTATTAATTGGTGCTTTCGTTTTACCTACAGGTGTATTTACATATTCGATTGTCTTTTCATGTTCATCTTTAATTTCATTAACTAATTTTTGATCCGACTGTACTAATGGATTCCCTTTACTATCAGCAATCTTACGAAGTTCTGGCTTAGGTTGATCCTTTTTTTGTACTTCCCATTTTCCGTTTACCTTTTTCAATTGCATATCAATAATACCTAAATTACTGCCAAAAACGCCAGGCATTACAACTGGAACACCATTAAATATATCCTGCACTTCAGTATGTGAATGTCCCATTAATACTGCATCTACGCCAGAAACTTCCGTTAAATAATACGATGCGTTTTCCATATCAACACTGTATCCACTCTTATCAACGCCTGAATGAGCTAGTGCAACGACAATATCTGCATGTTCTTCATCTTTCAATTTCGGTACTAATTCCCTTGCTGTTTTAACAATATCTTTCGCTTTTACTTCTCCTTCTAAATTCGCTTTATCCCAGTTCATAACTTGAGGCGGAACAAATCCTATTACACCAATTTTCACTTTTTGTTTTTGACCAGATTCATCCTCTACTTCTTTTTCAAAAATATGATATGGTTCAAAGTAATGTTTATCGTTCGTATCATCATTATCGTGGTCATCTATGTAGACATTCGAGTTAATAACCGGAATTTTTGTTTTACTAATCACTCCCTTTAAATACTTTAAACCATAGTTAAATTCATGATTCCCAAGAGAGATGACGTCATACTTCATTAAATTCATTACACGATATAATGGATGGACATAGTTAGGATCAACAGAATTCTCCTGATTTTTTATTTTATTTGCTACATAATCTCCAAGCGGCGTCCCTTGTAATGCATCCCCATCATCAAATAGGACCGAGTTCTTCACTTCTTCACGTGCTTTATTAACGAGTGTTGCCGTTTGCACGAGACCTACTTTATTATCTGTTTTCGTTTGATAATAATCATAATTCATTAAGTTAACGTGAATATCTGATGTTTCTAGAATTCGTAACTTAACTGTACTCTCCCCAGTATTCTCATCCGCATGAGCTGTTGTTGACAACACCTGTGGTGCCATTACACCAATCGCAAGAGTTGCTCCAGCTAGCATTTTTTTTGACTTTTTCACAAAAAATCCCCCTTATACAATTACCAAAAATAATGAAATAAACCTCTATTTCCCTCTAACCACATACCTTTTTTCTTCTATTAGAGACAAGATTTTCATTTCATCCTGCGCTAATGAGTAGTCCCCTTAAACGCCCGATTAGTGAAACTTTAATTAGTGGGAAATAAAGCCCTACTCATTAAAATTTCACCTTATCTGACATTATCATATATAATGTACTTTCATATCGTCAATATTTTTTGACATACTTCTACAAATTTTCTGTAAAGTTGTTGTAAACTTTTCATAAACATATAATATGCCCTTACATTGTTAATACTGCTGAATATGATACAATTACCAATTACAAGGAGGATGAATATATGAAAAAAGTCATCTTAACAATTGTTTGTCTCCTCCTTCTAATCATTTCTTATTCTTATTTTGAAAAGAACGATGAGACAAAACAAAATGAACCCGAAGAAAACACAGAAAAAATATCTACTCCAAGTTGGATTGATAAGCAAACAAACGATTCCTTTTATCATCTCGTACTAGGTGATTCACTCGCCAAAGGATATGGATCGACACAAGGGGGATTTGCTGAATTAGCTTCTAGACAAATAGAAGCACAAATTCATAAGCCAATTACAGTAGAAAACCTTGGGATAAACGGTCTTACAACAGATCGTCTCGCTAAAAAAGTGCAATCAGAAGATGTAAAGCAAAAAATTAGAGCAGCAAATATCATTACAATTAATATTGGAGGAAATAATTTATTCCGTTTAAATCGTGATGTCGGTGTTATAGATGGTATTAAAATGTTAAATAAAGAAAAAGCTCATTTTGAAGCGGATATAAAAAATATTGTAAAGACAGTTCGAGATCAAAATCCGAACGCTTTACTCATTCTCTCAGAACTCTATAATCCGTTACAACTCGATGACTCCATCGCCAGTTATGCAGATATGTTTTTAGATGGATGGAATGAATCCGTTTATTCCATTTCAAAAGCAAATCAACCATCTATCGTTTTACCAATTCGTAAATTAATGTCAAATGATAAAAAAGATTTACTCTTTGACCAAGTGCACCCAAATGATGATGGCTACGCGATTATTGCCGATTCATTTACAAAAAAAGTGTTGGCCTACAAATATTAAAATTTCCATGAAACAATTCTATTTTTATAACATGTCTTTTTTGTTACAATGATAGTGGAAGGGGGCCTTTATATGGAATCACGCGAGTGGGAACGTATTGTTGATCATCTTCTTTCGCTAGTGCCTCTTTTTTATCGCAAATTTATGCTTCCTGGAGAATTTTCTTCTCAAAGACATATGCCGCCATCACATACACAAGTATTGCTACTTCTGCATGAAAATGGCACATTAGCAGTTTCCGAAATCGGCAAGCGGCTAGCGATTTCACGGCCTAACATGACACCTCTATTAAACAAACTTATTCAAGAAGAACTAATAGAGCGTCATTATAGCGAAAAAGATCGACGGGTCATTTTAATTTCCCTAACAGCTGAAGGGAAATTGTTAGTAAATCAGTATCAGCAATTCATTTTAGACAAACTAAAAGAAAATTTCCAAACATTATCTGAGGAAGAGCGCGAAAAGCTCATTCATTCTCTTCAAACCATTCAAAATTTAATTTTGAAAACAAACGCATAAAGCTGCTTCTACATAGAAGCAGCTTTATGATTCGTAATAATTACCATAGTATACATTTGAATATGGCCATGTCGTTAAATATGGTTTTTGTTCTTGCGTAGGCTGTTGTTGTGGTATTTGTGGTAATTGCTGTAATTGTTGCTGCTGATACACTCCAAATTGCTGCCTCATATCATTTACCGGATAATAATTTACATATGGATATACTTGCGGTACGTAATAATAATACATTCATTCTCTCCTCCTTTTTCTTAAACATATTCCAAGGAGAAAATGAATGTGACACTCTTTATATTTGCACGAGTGGTTCTCTCACTCGTTTCTTTCTGTTCTTCAAACGTAGCTTACGGTTCTTTTCATATAAATAATGCACAACAAAATATGAAATTACCCCAAACACAACTCCTATTATCGTCATACCAATTAATACATACACTTCACTCTGTAACAAGCTCTTTAACATTGTGAAAATATGTCTTGAAAACAAGTCAGAGATCGTAAATGGTTCATGATGTATCTTTTTCACATGAAATGGATAAATCATTTTTCCTAACGCATATGCAAATGGAAATAAAAATACTGGTAAAAATGATATTTTCCCAATAATATTGCCAATAACCGCCGCAGGAAAAGATCCCTTTGCCAATCGAACGATCGGATAAAATATTACATATACGAGCGATGCCGTATATAGGACCAGCATCTCTAAACCAAAACCTATCGCAAAGCCTAATGATACTTTCTTTGCTCCTTCTGGCGATCGAAGTAACTTATAATATTGAAACTTTAATATTCTCCACATCCGCTGAAAAAACGAATATGTTTTCTTAGTTGTTTTCAAATTCATCATCTCTTTAACTATATTTTTTCTATCTAGTATGTCCTTACATGATATGAAAAACAAATGTAGTTTACTCCTTTTATTATAAATGATATAGAGATGATTAACCAAATATACATACGACATTTCAATATAAAAAAGTACACCTCCAATTGTTATTCATGTCTAACAACTGGAGATGCACATCATTTAGGAAAGTTCTTCTACATTTTTAAATAAACTTACTAATAATGCTTTTTGCGCGTGCAATCGATTACCCGCTTGCTCAAAGACGATAGACTGTGGTCCATCTATAATTTCTCCTGTTACTTCTTCTTCACGATGGGCAGGTAAACAGTGTAAGAAACGATATGTTTGCTTCGCATGCATAACAAGTTCTTTATTGATTTGGTAAGGTTGAAATAAAGTATATTTCTCTTCTTCTCCTTCTTGCCCCATGCTCATCCAAACGTCAGTATAAATGAAATTTGCTTCACTCACCGCTAATTCAGGATTATGCAAAATTTCAATTTCAGCCCCTGTTTCTTCAGCAATCATTAACGCTTTTTTTACAATTTCCTCATTCGGTTCATATCCTACAGGCGTTGCAACAGTCATATTCATTCCAACTTTCGCACTCGCTAACAACAATGAATGACATACGTTATTCCCATCACCTACGTAAGCCAATTTTATTCCTTTAAATGTATTTGTTTCTTCATATATTGTCATTAAATCTGCCAACGCCTGACAAGGATGGTGATCGTCCGTTAATCCATTAATAACAGGAATGCTCGATTCTTTTGCAAGCTCTTCTACATCGGCATGTGAGAATGTACGTATCATGATCCCGTCAATATAATGAGATAATACTTTCGCAGTATCTGAAACGCTCTCCCCTCTTCCAATTTGCATCTCTTTCCCACTTAAAAACATGCCATGTCCTCCGAGCTGTACCATTCCCGCTTCAAAAGATACGCGAGTACGAGTCGAATGTTTATCAAAGATAAGCCCTAATATTTTTCCTTGTAATAAAGGCTCTTGCTTATTCTTTTTTAAATATATAGCGAACTCAATTAAAGAAATGATTTCTTCTTGTGTCAGTTCTTCTAATGTTAAAAGATCTTTCGTATTTAATTTCGGTACTTGTACAGTTGACATGGAATTTCCCCCTTATATAATTGATACATTTTTTGTACAAACTACTTTTTTTATCATATATACTGCCTGTTCTAACTCTTCATTCGTTACAATAAGTGGTGGTAATAGTCTTATCACATTAGATCCTGCTTGTAATACGAGAAGACCCTCTTTCTCTAGTTGTTCTATAAAACTTGCAACTTCATGCTTACACTCAACCCCAATCATAAGCCCCTTACCACGTATATTTTGAATGCAGTCGACATGTCGTAATTCCTCTCGCAACTTCTCTAATACGTATTCGCCCTTTTCCTTTACTTCTTTTAAAAACGATGGTTTCTTACTTACTTGCAATACTTCTTTCGCTGCAGCCATCGCAATATAATTCCCGCCAAACGTTGAACCGTGTGTTCCTGCAGTGAACGACGTTCCGAGTTCCTTACGGCCGATCATCGCTCCAACAGGAATACCATTTCCTAGTGCCTTTGCAACGGTAACGATATCAGGTTTTATTCCCATTTGTTCGTAAGCAAATAGTGTTCCTGTTCTTCCTATCCCCGTTTGTACTTCGTCTATAATAAATAAGGAGCCGAACTTATTACATAATGTTTCAATCTCTTCCAAAAAAGATAGATTAGCAGGTATGACTCCTCCTTCTCCTTGAACAACTTCTACCATTACCGCCGCTACTTCTTCATTCATTACTTCCTCTAACACCTTCACGTCGTTAAAAGGGATATGTAAAAAAGACGGAAGGAGTGGACCAAATCCTTCTTTCACTTTATTTTGCCCCGTCGCACTCATCGTTGCGAATGTTCTACCGTGAAAAGACTGCTGGCATGTTACGACGAGAGATTTTCCAGTATGCTTACGAGCCAGCTTCAACGCAGCCTCATTCGCCTCTGCCCCGCTATTACAGAAAAAAACAGAATCTAACGCTGTATTTTCTGTTAATAATGACGCTACTTCTTCTTGTAAGCTGTTTGTAAACAGGTTAGATATATGCCATATATCATGAAGTTGCTCTTGTACAGCTTTCATAACAGTAGGGTGACAATGCCCTAAATTACATACGCCAATTCCTGATGTAAAATCTAAATATTGCTTACCATTTTTATCAATAACTTTCGTTCCACTTCCCTTTACAAACTCAATATTTCTTCTCCCATATGTTTGAAAAAGATGACTTGTCATACGATACTTACCCCTTTCGTTACCGTCGTTCCGATACACTCTCCCGTAACTTCAGTAAAATCTTTTGTACCGTTCACAATACTTATCTTTTGCACTCCCATTTTTAATGAAGCTAGTGCCGCCTGTACTTTCGGAATCATCCCGCCTGTAATAACTCCTTTTTCTATTAAAGTAACAATTTCAAATTCATCCGTTTTCTTTACTAATTTTCCTTCATGTAATATCCCATCTACATCCGTAATAAAAATGAGTTCTTTTGCGGATAACGCGGACGCAATTCCAGCTGCAGCGGTATCCGCATTTATGTTATAAATCTCATTATCATTTATCCCGATTGGAGCAATAACAGGAATATAATTCAAATTTATCAATCCTTTTAGTAAGGCTGTTTCGACATAACTTACTTCTCCCACATATCCTATTTCTTCACTGACAGGTTGAACTTGAAGTAAATTGCCGTCACACCCTGAACAACCTACCGCAAGTAAATTATGCCTTTGCAACTTCATTACAAATTTTTTATTCGTACTTCCGCATAGCACCATTTGAACAATATCCATAACTTCTTTTGGTGTTACTCGTAACCCATCTCTTTTTTCTACTTTGATGTTACAATCTTTTAATTGCGCATCAATTTCTGGGCCGCCACCATGGACAATCACTACTTTATACTTCTGTTGCAATTTCTTTATACAATCAAAAAACACATCATTTAATTGATCCAACATACTACCGCCGCATTTCACTACAATATAATCGTTCATCTGCCCTCTCCTTATGTACGATAACAAGCGTTTATTTTCACATATTCATAGCTTAAGTCACAGCCCCAAGCTGATCCGGTTTCTTCTCCTAAATTTAAATACACATCAATCATAATTTCATGTTCTTTTAATTTCTTTTTCATTTCCTCTTCAGAAAACATTTGAGGTTCACTATTTTTTAACACAGCGATAGATTGAAGAGTAATATCAATTGTATTTGGATTAATCGCTACTTCACTTTGTCCCATACTGCTAATAATTCGCCCCCAATTTGGGTCTTCACCATGTATTGCTGTTTTCACAAGACTCGAACCGACTATTTGCTTTGCGATTTTCTTTGCCTCTTCATTCGTTCGAGCTCCTAGCACATTTACTTCTATTAACTTCGTAGCACCTTCACCATCTTGTGCAATTTTTTTTGCTAAATCTTCACATACCTTCTGTAAAGCAAATACGAAAGTTTCCCAATCTGCATGTTCCATATTGATTGGTTTCGTTTCTGATAATCCACTTGCCATAACGATGACCATATCATTCGTAGAAGTATCTCCATCCACCGTAATTTGATTAAATGTATGATTCGTTATTTGTGATAATGCTATTTGCAATACATCATGCTCTATATGAGCGTCTGTCGTAATAAAACTCAGCATCGTTGCCATATTCGGATGAATCATCCCTGAACCTTTAGCAACACCAGCAAGCACCACTTTCTTCCCATCAATCATCATCTCATAGCACGTTTCTTTCGTTATAAGATCCGTCGTTAAAATCGCTTTAGAAAAAGAATGAGCTTCACTTACTTCCTTCGTCGGGATAAGATTTGCAACTCCCTTTCGGATTATATCCATCGGTAAAGGAACACCAATTACACCTGTTGAAGCTACTGCAACGTAATTTTCTTTCACTCCAAAATGTTCCGCCCCTAATGCACGCATCTCGTATGCATCTTGTAATCCTTTCATTCCTGTACAAGCATTTGCATTTCCACTATTGACGATAATCGCTTGTAATTTCCCCTCAGCTGCTATACTGTCTTTCGTTACTTGCAGCGGGGCTGCTTGTATTTGATTCGTTGTATAGACAGCGGCACATGATGCTGGCACTTCACAAATGATCACACCTAAATCTCTTTGTTCTTTTTTTAAACCATTTGCAGTACCGATTGCCGAAAAGCCTTTTGGCGTTACAATTGAACCATTTTCTAATTTTGTAATAGACTCTACTTTAATCATCATGTCCCCCTTATAGATAAAGCGGCATATATTGTAAACCTGTTGTTTCTTCTAGTCCCGCAACTATGTTTGCATTTTGAATCGCTTGCCCAGCCGCACCTTTCATCATATTGTCTATAACAGAAACGACTGTCACTCTTCCTGTTCTTTCATCGTAAGCTATCCCCATATCACAATAATTTGAGCCCCTCACTTCTTTCGGACTTGGAAACTCTCCTTGCGTGCGAATTCGAATAAAAGCCGATTGTTCATACGTTTCTTCATATAATTTTTGAAGTTGTTCTATTTCCATTTCTCGTTTTACTTTTGCATAAAGGGTAACCATAATCCCCCGTGATATCGGTATTAAATGTGTACTAAACGTGATTGGCTTCGTTTCCCTATTCCACTCTGCAAGCATTTGCTCAATCTCAGGAATGTGTTGATGCTCATTTACTTTATAAATGTGCAAGTTATCGTATAACTCAGGAAAGTGAGTCATTGTTGTTGGCGTTTTGCCAGCTCCAGATACTCCTGATTTCGCATCAATAATAATGGAATCTTCTTCAATCATGTCGCTACGTACTAACGGCAATATCGCTAATAATGCGGCTGTAGCAAAACATCCTGGGTTTGCAATTAAATTTGCATTTTGAATCTCGGACCTTTTCCATTCACTTAACCCATATACAGCTTCACTAAGAACTTCTTCTTTTGCAGCTGCCCTTTTATACCACTGTTCATATATCAAAGGATCTTTCATACGAAAGTCTCCAGATAGGTCAATTACTTTTAAACCTACTGCTAATAATTTGGGAGTTAACTCTCCTGATACTCCTGCTGGAGTTGCTAAAAATACAATTTCTGCTTTCTTCTTTATTTCCTCCGCATTAATTTCTTTTAACGTATGAACAAGAACATTTTGAAAATGCGGATATACATTTGTTATACACTCGCCAACTTGCGAAAAAGAATGAAGAGATGCTATCGAAAAATATGGATGTTGCTCTAATAACCGAATTAACTCAATACCTCCATACCCAGTTGCTCCAATAATCGCGACTTTCATATGCTCCTCCTCATATCGATTCTTTAAATTAAGTATGATTATAATATTGTATATTTATAGAGTCAACTAAATATTTATAAATTTTACAAACTTAAAAAACTTAATTTTACTAGAAAAACAATATACATAATTGAATTTTTATACAAAAACAATGTATAGTAGTTTTTTCATTTCACTTCAAGTACAATAAAGTGAAACTATAATCAGTGGGGTTTTGTTCATCCCCACTGATTATTAGCCCACACCAATCGGGCGTTTACGGGCAGTCGATCTCCCACCTAACTTCTTTGCTCTAGCCGAATTTTAAGGTGGAAGTTTTACTGCCCGGCAAATAGCGGGATAAAACAATACATATGTACATACAGGCAGGGAAAAACATGAATGAAAAATTAATTGAGAAAATGATCATAAAAAGTTTTCAACAATATCAATGTAATCCTATGTCAAATGAGGATCAGGAAATGCTAATTAAACATATTCAAACGATAATTCATTCAAATACTGAAATTGATGTATACGAGGCAGTTGAGGATATCGTTTACGATTATGTGACTGGAAAATAAAAAAATAGGAGATTTCCATATGGAAATCTCCTATTTTTTACTTAATGATTTACCTGCAATACGCTCAAATAAACCTGGGAATAGTACATAAAGTTTCGGACCAATGCCCATCCACTTCGGTAAGTTTACTTCACGCTTTTTCGTTTGCATCGATTTTACGATTTGCTCTGCTACATATGTTGGTTTTAACATGTACCGTCCCATATTTTTCACATATGTACCGGATTGATCCGCTATTTCAAAAAAGTTTGTATCTATCGGACCTGGATTAATCGCTGTTACGAAAATATTTGTACTAGACAACTCCATGCGTAAACTATTCGTAAATCCTAATACTGCATGTTTCGTCGCTGCATACGCACTCGATTTTGGAGTTGCAATTTTCCCAGCAAGTGAAGCAATATTAATAATATGTCCTTCGTTCCTTTTCACCATATAGGGTAGTACCGCTTTCGTACAAGCTACTAATCCAAATACATTTACTTGGAACATATCTTTCACTTCATCCATTGACGCATCTTCAAATGTTTTAAAAATACCAAATCCCGCATTGTTTACTAATATATCAATACGTCCCACTTCTTGTAATACCTTTGAAAAAACAGATTGTACTTCCATCTCTTCACTTACATCTAATACATAATAATAGCAAGGCGTATTATAAGTTTCTTTAATTTTCTCTGCTAACGCTTTTAATTTTTCTTCTGTTCTAGCCATTAATACTGGAGTCGCCCCCTGCTCTGCAACTTGCATTGCAACTTGCTCTCCAATTCCACTAGAAGCACCTGTAATGACGATTACTTTATCTTGTAAACGTCCCGTCATTGCTGTCACCTACTTTGCATAATAAATCAATTGTTGCGAAGATTCATCAATCATCACTTGTTGATTATATGCTAAAAAATCTAATTGTCCAACAGTTTCTGAAATAGTAAGCGGCAATTGCTCCTTATATAATACCGGAAATAGTTTTACACATACTTCAAATGCTGTCATTGGTTTTTCCTTTAATAACTCAAGCACTTTAAACGCACGTGTTTCTTGCTTTTGTAATCTCGTATCAATAAGTTGTTTCACATTTAGAACATCTTCTCCATGTCCTGATAAAATGCGCGAAATATTCATTTCACTTAAACGCTTTAACGTTTGATTATATTGTAATAACGGGCGCGCCCTTTCTGTTTGTCCTTCATATGGTGGTTCTAATATGGGATTCGAAGAAATATGGCTAATGAGAGCATCCCCGCCAATTAATATTCCATCAGATTCTCTATATAATGAAATATGAGTGGAAGCATGACCTGGTGTTTCGATTACTGTAAACCCAGGTAAAGAATCAATACGATCTCCCTCTCTCACAGTATGCGTTAACGATCTATTACAAGAATATTTAAGTGTCTTCGTCGTCAATAACGCCTCGTCTTTCAAAAATGCCGCTGGAACACCAAATTGCAAAGCTGTCTCTCTAAAAAACTCATGATACCGCTTTAAAAATTCTGGATTTTGCGTGATCCAAGGCTCATTCCAAGGATGTCCAATAATGTTCGTTTTCTCAGAAAATATATTTAAAAGCCCACAATGATCCGCATGATGATGCGTAATGACTACTGTTTTAATATCTTCTATCGCATATCCTAATGTACCTAATTGCCTTTCTAATGCACTTCTTGCCTCTTCTGTATTCGTCCCTGTATCAATTAATGTTAATGTCTCCCCCTCAACTAAAAACACATTCACAGTTTCAACTGCAAATGGTACAGGAATCTCCATTCGGTGAATCGCCGTCATGCTTAGCCCCCCTGTCTCTTTCCGGTTCAAAAATGAATACTTCTTCAGTTTACAACTTCTATATATATTTGTCATTATTTTCAGATAAAAAGAGGTGTTTCCTATAAAAAAACGAATGTATGTACATTTATAAGAATTTCTAACCAAATTTAAAGGAGGAACATCATGTCTATTCAAAACATTTCCTTTCTCGGTGCAGGCTCTATTGCTGAAGCTATTATTGGTGGCTTGTTACATGCAAATGTTGTGAAAGGCGAACAAATTACCGTAAGTAATCGTTCTAACGAGACAAGATTGCAGGAGCTACATAAAAAATATGGCGTCCAAGGTACGCATAATAAAAAAGAGCTACTCACTGATACAACTATTCTTTTTCTAGCAATGAAACCAAAGGATGTTGCAGAAGCACTTACTCCTTTTAAAGAAGATATACATAATAACCTGCTTATTATTTCCTTATTAGCAGGTGTTTCTACTCACTCGATTAGAAACCTACTTCAAAAAGATGTTCCGATTATTCGTGCGATGCCAAATACATCTGCAGCTATTTTAAAATCAGCTACTGCTATCTCGCCTTCAAAACATGCAACAGCGGAACATATTCAGACTGCCATAGCTTTATTTGAAACAATCGGTCTCGTCTCTGTTGTAGAGGAAGAAGATATGCATGCTGTCACTGCATTATCTGGAAGTGGGCCTGCTTATATTTATTACGTAGTGGAAGCGATGGAAGAAGCCGCAAAAACAATTGGTTTAAAAGAAGATGTTGCAAAGTCACTTATTCTTCAGACGATGATTGGTGCTGCTGAAATGCTAAAAGCAAGTGAAAAACACCCTTCTGTTTTGCGAAAGGAAATTACTTCTCCTGGCGGAACGACCGAAGCAGGCATTGAAGTATTACAAGAACATAAATTTCAACAAGCACTTATTTCTTGTATTACACAGGCTACACAACGATCACATAATCTTGGGAAAACATTAGAACAACTAACAAAAGAAAAATAAAAAATGGAGCTCAATCTTACTTGAGCTCCATTTTTTTATTAACATATATTGTTTAGTTATTAGTCTTCCCAAAAATCTCTTCTTGCAGACGGCGACCAGTTGGTGTTGCTGCAAGTCCACCTTCAGCTGTTTCACGAAGTGCTACTGGCATGGTTTGTCCGATTCTAAACATCGCCTCAATCACTTCATCACATGGAATTGTACTCGTTACGCCAGCTAATGCTAAATCAGCTGAAATCATCGCATTCGCAGCTCCTGCTGCATTACGTTTTACACAAGGTACTTCTACAAGCCCTGCAACAGGATCACATACTAAACCAAGCATATTCTTTAATGAAATCGCCATCGCTGTAGCTGCTTGATCTTGTGTTCCACCAGCCATCTCAACTGCTGCTGCTGCTGCCATTCCACTTGCTGAACCTACTTCAGCTTGGCAACCTCCTGCCGCGCCGGAAATACAAGCATTATTCGCAACAACCATACCGAAAGCTCCTGCTGTAAATAAAAATTCGATCATCTCTTCGCGTGTCGGCTGTAATTTTTCTTGCAGTGCAAACAGTACACCTGGCACTGTTCCAGCAGACCCTGCTGTTGGTGTTGCACAAATAATTCCCATCGCTGCGTTTACTTCATTTGTTGCAACAGCTTTACTCACCGCGTCCAAAATCGTATCTCCAGATAAGCCTTTTCCGCTATTCATATACGCCTGAACTTTTACAGCATCTCCGCCAGTTAAACCAGTTGGTGATTTCACTCCGCGAATACCACGTTCTACTGCTTGCTCCATCACGACTAAGTTCTTTTCCATACCAGCAATTACTTCTTCACGTGAAATACTTCTTGTTTTCATTTCACATTGAATCATAATTTCTGCGATTTTTACATTTTGTTCTTTAGCTTGCGCCACTAGTTCCGCTGCGTTCCGAAACATGGTGTGTCCCCCCTGCAATTATTCCATAATAGTTACTTGACAAATATTTTGTTGCGCGTTTATTTCTTCAATCACTTCATCTGCTAATAATTCATCTGTTTCGATAACCATAAGCGCTCTTCTTCCTTTTTCTTTACGAGAAACACTCATTGTACTAATGTTAATTTCATGTTTCGCAAGGATTGAAGCTACCGCTGCAATAGCACCGAAGCGATCGTTATTTACAATAAGTAGTGCTGGACTCGTGCCTGTTAATTGAAGATCAAATCCGTTTAATTCTACAACTTCAATTTTACCGCCACCAATTGAGCAAGCAACAACTTCAATTTCTTCTTCACCTTTATACAAACGAATTCTCGCTGTATTTGGGTGAGGTGCATTTGCATCTTCTTCAATGAATTCTACTTCGATGTTGCGCTCTTTTGCTATGTCTAGCGCCTCTGGAATACGTAAGTCATCTGTTTCAAACCCTAATATTCCACCGATCAATGCTACATCCGTACCATGCCCTCGATACGTCTTTGCAAATGATCCATATAATGAAATGCTTACTCTTTCTGGTTCATGACGAAACAGCTGGCGAGCAACTTGCCCCATTCTTGCTGCGCCTGCTGTATGTGAACTTGATGGACCAATCATAACTGGACCAATAATATCAAATACTGAGCGATACTTCATCATAACTCCCCCTAAACCTCTATGCAAAAATTTTTTACTATTCTATTAAGCTACCGAATCGGTTGCTTTTCCAGTTGTACGACGAATTTGTTACGCTATACGAATTGGATAGTTTTTGAATAACAGTGAAACAATATATCCTGAAATAATACCAGTTATGATAATAAATAAGAAACTTAGCATTACCTTCATTTAAAAATAATATAAGCTAATCCAGAATAAAGTCTGGTGGCAATCCAAAGTTTAACACAGAACCCCTTACAAGGATAGCATAAACAAGTGAAACTCCCATTGCTTTCATACCTTTTAGTGCTTTAAAGCTAAAAAGTGAAAAAAGACTTAGTACAAATAATAGTAATATCCTTCTTATTTATAATTCTCATGTTTCCCTCTCACGATTTAGTCAACTCCACTTGTTACGACAAATGGCTAAAACGCATGTAGCCTACAATAAATTATAATCTGCCCTCATTATAGCTTGTTTTTAATAAAACGCTTACTTTTAATAAATTTTAAAAGTTCTGAATAACGATACATTTTTGCTATTTGTATCACTCGTATGTCGTCTGACTTATATAACAGTTTTTCTAAACAATCGGTACTATGTATTTTTATCCTATCTCTTCACATCATTAAAACTTTCTGTTTCATCCAATATAAACATAAAATGATAACAGTTTTATTTTAAATTTTTTTTAGAAATAAAAAAATGGCAACCTTTCGTCACCATTTTTTCACACCATTATTATCTATCTACTGGAAATGATTTCAAATCTGTAGCTATTTCTGTATTAGAAAATAGCTCTCTTGCCTCTTTCCATAATTCCTTATATGTATCTCCTTGATAACGAGAACTAATATGAGTCAATATTAATCTTTTTGCATTTGCCTGAAGTGCAATACTCGCAGCTTGCTTAGATGTAGAATGAAAATAATCATACGCTTGTTGTTCATCATCTGCAGCAAAAGTGGCTTCATGAACAAGTACGTCAGCGTCTTGTGCCAGCTCTCTACTCGCTTCACAATATCTTGTATCACCTAAAATGGTAATAATTCTTCCCTTTTGAGGTGGACCAATAAAGTCTTTTCCATTTAGTATCGTACCATTTTCTAATTCAACTACTTCTCCATCTTTTAAACGTTTAAAGAGCGGGCCAGGTTTCACCCCCATCTCCAGCAATTTATCGACTAAAAGAGCACCTTGTATATCTTTCTCTACAATACGATACCCAAAACATTCAATACCATGTGACAATCTTTTCGTTTCCACGTGAAATTCATTATCTTCAAATACAGTACCTTCTTCTGTTATCTCCACAATTTCAAGTGGATATTTTACATGTGTCGTACTTACTGATAATGCCACTTCAATAAATTGTTTAATTCCTTTTGGTCCGTACACTGTTAAAGGTGTAGTCCCTCCTTGAAATGAACGGCTTCCTAATAAACCAGGCAAGCCAAAAATATGATCACCATGTAAATGCGTAATAAATATTTTTTCAATGCGGCGTGGGCGTACTGATGTATGTAATATTTGATGTTGCGTCGCCTCGCCACAATCAAATAACCAAGTCTGTCCTCGTTCTTCTAACAATTGCAAAGCAATTGCCGAAACGTTCCTTCCTTTCGAAGGAACACCTGCACCAGTTCCTAAAAATACAAATTCCACTTTCTTTCCTCCAGCTCTTTATATAATCTACCTTTCATCTTACGGAATGTTATTTCAAATGGCAAATCGAATTTACATAACCAATCATCTAGACAACTATATATCACGAACGTTATACTTAAAAAACTTAGTAATCGTTCGTGTTTTATGTTAAAATGATTATACTACATTTTAAGGGAGCGTTTTATTATGAAAGAAGCATTTCGTTTACAAACTGATTTTTCATCTTCATTTGATCGCTGGGTAAGTTCTTTCGTGTCTGATCACCCAGCACAATTAGAATGGACGACTTTGAAAGAATTAATCCATGAATATACAACAACACATACAAATGATTCATTACCAACATATATTTCTTCAGCTTTAACATATTACGCACAACGCGTTTCAACAACAAACAGTTCAGAAATTGTTATTTTTGAAAATGTTACAATCTCTTAATCTATCATAAAAAAGCACTGGTTACAGTGCTTTTTTATTTATACTTATTTAGCAAATCGGCATATTCCGCCCCAAGATCTTTATACATACTTCTATCAAACTCATCTAAATTTATCCTTTCACTTAATTTATTTAATAATTCCTTTGCTTGTAGTGCAAAAGAAACAATTTATTTTCTATAAAAACTTTACAGTAAAAAATTTCATAGTTAATTGTAAAAATAAAAGGTGTCATGATATTTACTACGTCATGACACCTTCTACATAAACTTATTTTCTAATTTTTGCTGAAAAGACTTTTCTTGCTTACGTAATAATTGACTACCTCGTTGTAAAATCGGCATTCCATACTTATCATTAATTTGATCGATGACAGCAAGTAGCGGCTCTTCTTTCGCATCTTCTTCAAATGAAAACAAATCTAATTGTTTCACCGATTCTGTCTTCCACTCTATTTCAGTGGCTGTAACACCTAGTAAACGAACGGAATCACCGTCCCAATGTTGCTTCCATAAACGAGAGGCTGCCTGAAAAATATCTCGTTCTTCCCAAATCGCATTTTTCAATTGCTTACTCCGTGTTACTGTCCGCCTATCATGATATTTAATCATAATTTGAATATTATAGCTGACAAGCGTTCGCTTTTGTAATCTTTTACTCACTGATTTTGATAGCCGTTCTAACATATCAAGTAATTCTTTCTCTTCATCCATATCCTTTGAAAAAGTCATCGAATTACCGACACTTTTATGTTGTCCCATTTGACTCGGGTCAACTTCCCTATCATCCATACCTTTTGCCCGCCTTTGTAAATCAACGCCATGCTTTCCAATTTTAGCGCGAATGATATGTTCGTTTCCTTTTGCTAACTGCTCAATTGTTTGTATATGAATATCATTCAATTTTTCAGCTGTTTTTTCTCCAATTCCATGCATTGCTTCAACTGGAAGTGGCCAAATCATTTCTGGAATATCTCGTTTTCGAAGTACGGTAATACCGAGAGGCTTTTTCATATCAGAAGCTGTTTTTGCTAGGAAAAGGTTAGGAGCAATTCCGATGCTACACGGAAGCTGTAACTCTGTTAATAACGCCTGCTGAATCATCTTTGCTATTTCAAGAGGTGAACCGAGTGCGTAGCAATCTGTAATATCTAAATACCCCTCATCTATAGAGACTGGTTGTATTTTTTCCGTAAAACGGGAAAGAATTTGAAACATTTGAAATGAAGCTTCACGATATAATGTAAAATTAGGACGCATTACAACTAATTGCGGGCATAACCTTTTTGCTTCCCAAAGAGGCATCGTTGTACGTATTCCATATTCTCTTGCCTCATAACTACATGTTATAATAATTCCTTTTCTTTCTTTTTCATTTCCAGCAACTGCTAACGGCTTCCCTTGTAATGATGGGTCATGAGCAATTTCAACAGATGCGAAAAAACAATTCATATCTACATGCAAAATAACACGACCATTTTTCGGATACATTTCTCGCATAGTACTCACTCCCTAATCAGAACGTTCGTTCTTTCATTATATCAAATTTTGCATAATAGTTATAATAGTTACTTGTTCTTTTCCTTTGATAAATTTGATATAATTTACATAAATGTATCAAATTACAAAATGAGGTGATTATGATGAAATCAACTAATAAACTCAACTATACGTTCCTTGTGATTATATTAATCATAGCCATTAATTATTTACTGCTTCCTATTTTTAATATTAATACGTTTGGGTTCTTCCCTCGTCTAGTACATATAGCAACAACTTATATATTGCCATGGATTTTCTTGTATTGGCTGATCCGCCTTGTAAAAGCAATCGAATCAAAATAAAAAGCGTGTAAATCAATTGTGATTTACACGCTTTTTCTATTACATTACTTCGCTACTTCTTCAATAATTGCAACAACTAATTCCGCTGTTTTTGCTAATTCTTCAACAGGAATCTTTTCGTTTGTTGTATGAATTTCTTCATAACCAACCGCTAAGTTAACTGTTGGAATACCGTGTCCTGCAATTACGTTTGCATCACTTCCGCCACCACTTTGGTGAAGAGAAGGTGTACGACCAATGTTTTCAGCTGCACGTTTTGCAACTTCTACAACGTGATCGCCATCAGCAAATTTAAATCCTGGGTACATAACGTTTACTTCAACGTCTGCATGACCACCCATTTCTTTTGCAGTTGTTTCAAATGCTTCTTTCATTTTCGCAACTTGTACTTCCATTTTTTCGTTGATTAAAGAACGCGCTTCTGCAAAGATTTGTACATGATCGCAAACGATATTTGTTTGTGTACCACCTTCAAAACGTCCAATATTTGCAGTTGTTTCAGAATCAATACGACCAAGTGGCATCTTCGCAATTGCCTTCGCTGCGATAGTAATTGCAGATACACCTTTTTCTGGTGCTACACCAGCATGAGCTGTTTTCCCGCGAATAATCGCATTCACTTTCGCTTGTGTTGGAGCTGCAACAACGATTTCACCAACTTTTCCATCGCTATCTAATGCATAACCGTATTTCGCTGTAATGCGCTCACGATCTAATGCTTTTGCACCAACAAGACCAGATTCTTCTCCAACTGTAATAATAAATTCAATTTTACCATGAGGGATGTTTTTCTCTTTTAAAACACGAATTGCTTCGAACATTGATGCTAATCCAGCTTTATCATCCGCACCTAAAATCGTAGTACCATCTGATACGATATATCCATCTTTAATAGAAGGCTTAATTCCATTACCAGGAACTACTGTATCCATATGAGAAGTAAAGTAAATTGTATCAACACCATCTTTTGTTGCTGGTAAAGTACAAATTAAATTACCTGCACCATGCCCAGTAACAGCCATTGTGTCATCTTCAAATACTTCTACACCTAAATCTGTAAACTTCTTTGTTAATACTTTACAAATTTCTGCTTCAAATTTCGTTTCAGAATCTACTTGTACTAATTCCATAAATTCATTTACTAAACGTTCTTGATTAATCATAAGACTGCGCCTCCTGCACTACCATTATGTATGTAACACTATTAATTATAACAGAATTTCGCAAAAGTTTCGAAATACAAGACAAAAAACAGACGGTTTATATGTCTAGATAACCATCTGCTTTCTATTACTCATTTAACAATACCCAGCGCATATGATCTTCCCATACTCCATTAACCATTAGCATTTTCCTAGACACGCCCTCATATTGAAAGCCTATCTTCGTCACTACTTGTATAGATGCTAAATTTCGTGGCATAATCGGTGCTTCTATACGATGTAACTGAAATTCCTCAAAAGCAACTTGAATCGCTTTTCTAAGCGCTTCTGTCGTATAACCTTTGTTTAACTCTGCCTTATCTAATTTATAGCCGAGTACACAAGATTGATAAATTCCGCGAACAATTAAATTAAATGAAATACATCCAATTATTTTCGTATCATCACCCTTTTTAAAAATCCAAAGCCTGATGATTTTACCTTCTGCAAACTCTTTTCTATCCTTTTGTAACTTTTTCTTCTGATAATCTAACGTAAAAAAATCATCCGGTCTATACTCTTCCCAAGCTTTTAAAAATTCACGATTTCTGTCGTAATATTGAAGAACTTTTTCAGCATACGACTCATCAATTTCCCTTAAATGTAAACGATTTGTTTCATATATTTTCATCATCGTATCTCCATTCTTCAGCTTGCATAACAAAAAACTTATACTCTATCATTAATTATATATTCTCTACATACATACAAATTTCCTGTTATACTTTACACGCACTTCTCGAATTTTGTCACTTCTCTCCCCTTGTCCACAATATCATTTCTCGTTACAATAATATTGTACTGATTTGCAAGGAGGCTTAACGATGCATAAAAAAGCTCAAAAAGTTATGATTTATGTAATGCTAATTTCTATGCTTGTAACAACATTACTTGCTGGCGCAAGTATGTTTTGGTAAAAAGGACGATGTGTTCGTCCTTTTTTTACTTTTTACACATAACATAATAAAATAAACCATCTCGATATCGAGATGGTTTATTTTATATAAAGCACAATCGCTACAATACTAAAGGAGAATGACATTACAAGTGCTGTTATAAAACTTGTATATTGTTTCTGCTGAAATGCTCCAATAACAAAAGTAAGATTGAGTAATGCCATACATACAATTGCTACAAGATAAGAACATATATTAAAAGTTGCCAATATGAATGTAATAACAAATAGAAATCCCATAAAAAATTGCATATACGAAATTTTTGGATTCAAGTACATATGAGCAACCCCTTTATCTAATTTTTTATCCCGATTGGTGAGGGCTGATAATCCGCGGGTAAAAAACATCCCACTGATTAAAGTTTCACTTTATCTTTCTATACTCTCATTAACTCATGGTTATGTACACATGTCAAGACAACTTATTACAGTAGAAAAAGCCAACCTTTTCGTTGGCTTTTTCATATGCAATGGCTCCTTTTTGTTTTGCCAATTGCTGAAATGATTTTTTCGACTTCACAATCCATACTTTCGTTCCAATTGGAATGCGGTCAAATAAATATTCCACATCGTTTTTCTTCATTCTTATACATCCTTGTGAAATATACTTTCCAATTGAACTAGGTTGGTTTGTTCCATGTATTCCATATTTACTTCCATCAGTTTCTCTTGCATTAAATCCAATCCACCTTGACCCAAGTGGATTTTTCGGTGACCCACCTGGAATATCCTTCGCAATATAATACGGATCCTTTGCTTTCATTACAACATCAAAAGTTCCCTCTGGAGTTAATTCATTTGTTTTCCCTGTCGCTACTGGAAAAACCTTTTGAATCTTTCCATCGTCAATATAAGCTAGTTTATTCGTCGCTTTATTTACAATAATAAAAGGATCTCCAGCACGTGGATTGTCACCAAGAGGCCAAATAGGCGATAAAGAAAGACATAATATGAAAGAGAGAAGATACGGCATAATAATTCCTACCTTCTATATAAGTTCTTTTATATTATCCTTTCCCTTAAAACGGCTTTTAATGAGTAAATATTGTTCCATTTCATACACAAGTTGAACAAGCTTCGCACGTATCTCAAATTCTTCACGTGTAACGGGCAATGGCATGTCTCTAAATAATTCTCTCATTTCTTGAAGCTGTCTTAAGGAAATAACCCCAGTACTCTCAGGGCTAATAGCATTTCCAATGTTTTCAACCACATCCGCAATCATATCAGCTTGTTCATATGTCCATGATAAAGAAGCTGCTAATGGTATCATCCGTTCTAAAATTTCGAATTGTTGCATGCGCATATTAAAATAACGATAATAATAGCCATCTTCTCGCATAAATGCATTCTCAAGTTTCTTAAACGATAAATCCCTTGCTTCATTTAGCATATTTTCAGTTTCAATAAGTTCTGCCCCGCTCCAGCTACTTTCTCTGTTTCGTAAATACACGACCATTTCAAACAAAATTGTTTTAAAATTACTTTCTATTGTATCCTGATACTCTTTTAGCTTATTTTCACTACTTGGCATATACATATTCACTAATAAAGCCACGCTAATTCCTATCGTTAATATCGCAATTTCATTCCCAACAATAAGCCATGTAATTTGTTTCAATGAATATAGATGCATCACAATAACTGAACTTGTGACAATACCTTCTTGAATTTTAAGCATAACTGCAGTCGGAATAAATGTAAGTAATAATATACTAATTGCAAGTGGTGTATATCCAATTGTTTCAAAAATACAAAAAGCGAATACCATTGATAATACACAAGCTAAAAAACGATGTAACGACACTTGAAGTGATTTACGTTTCGTATTTTGTACACATAATATAACTAAAATGCCCGCTGAACTATAAAATTCTAATCCTAATAACTGCGCAATAAAAACTGCTGCGCCTGTCCCTATTGCTGTTTTTACTGTACGGTATCCAATTTTGAACATAGCACTGCTCCTATATGTATAAACGTATTTACAGTTAGTATAAAAAAAGGATGACACAATGTCATCCTTTTCTTCTTATTATTCACGCAACCTTTACATATTACAATATTTTTTGTAAAAATTGTTGCGCACGTTCACTTTTCGGTGCTACAAAAAATTCTGTTGGCGCGCTATCTTCTACAAGCTTTCCACCATCTAAAAAGAGAACACGATCTGCTACTTCTTTTGCAAATCCCATTTCATGTGTAACAATCACCATTGTCATTCCTGTCGTAACTAATGATTTCATAACTTCTAACACTTCTTTTACCATCTCTGGATCTAGTGCTGATGTTGGTTCATCAAATAACATAACTTCTGGTTCCATCGCTAACGCTCTCGCAATTGCTACACGTTGCTTTTGTCCTCCCGAAAGACGATTGGGATACGTATCTTTTTTATCTAATAAACCGACCTTTTCTAAAAGTTTCTCGGCTTTCTTGTCAGCTTCTTGTTTCGTTACTCCTTTTACATTGATAGGAGCATACGTAATATTTTCTAATACAGTCATATGAGGAAATAGGTGAAAATGCTGAAATACCATTCCGACATTTTCACGAACGTGCATAATATTCGTTTTCGGATTCGTTACTTCTTCTGTTCCAATCCAAATGTGACCATTTGTCGGTGCTTCTAGCACATTCATACAACGTAAAAATGTTGATTTCCCTGATCCAGACGGTCCAATAATTGCTACTACTTCCCCTTTTTCAATCGTTGTTGTAATCCCTTTTAATACTTCGTTTTTTCCAAATGATTTATGAAGGTTTTCAATTTTAATCACTTTTCTTCATTCTCCCTTCAATTGCCTTCCCGACTAATGTAAGAATAATGACTAACATATAATAAATTAATCCAACAAAAAGTAATGGTTCAAGATATTTAAACGTCTCACCGCCTACAATGTAAGCACGGCGCATTAAATCGGTCGCTCCTATTACTGTTACTACAGCCGATTCTTTCGTAAGTGTCGCAAACTCGTTCACAAGCGCTGGTAATATATTTTTTAATGCTTGAGGGAAAATGATATTTCGCATCATTTTCCCGTAAGGAATCCCTAAAGCCATCGCTGCTTCTGTTTGTCCTTTATCAACCGCTTGAATGCCGGCACGAATTACCTCTGACATATATGCACCTGAATTTAAGCTAAATGCTAATACAGCTGCTACGAATGCTGGTATTTCATAACCAATTATTTGCGGGACACCGAAATAAATAATCATTAATTGCAATACAAGTGGTGTACCACGGAAAATTGATGTATAAAAATCTGCCGCTATATTTAATGCTCGTATTCTAGCAATTTTGCAAAGCGCTAATAACGTTCCTAAAATAAACCCAACTAACGCTGATACTGCTACAATTTTTAAAGTAACTTCTAGGCCTTTTAGTATATATGGTATCGAAGGCGTAATCGCCGAAAAATCTAAGTTCATTCTTTTCATTCCCCTCACAGAAAAGTGAAAGGCAGCTTACTTCTCGCTGCCAAACCATTTCTTCACTAATTTATCCATTTCTCCATTTTCTTGCATTTTTTTAATTACTTTATTAAATTCTGCTGTTTTATCACTGTTTTTCGGAAGGGCAATTGCTGCTCCTACTTCTTCTGGTGCTTCTTTAATTTCAATTCCTTGTAATTCTTTCATTTTTTCTAAATAATTTTTAGCAACTGTGTCTTCTATAATTGCAGCGTCAAAACGACCAGCTTTAATTTCTTGTACGATTTCTGGTATACGGTCACGTCCCTCAACTTTGAAATCTACTTGTTTTTTAAATTCTGCTGCTTTCTCTTCTTGGATAGATCCTGTTTGTACCCCTACTTTTTTCCCTTTTAAATCCTCTACAGATTGAATATTGGAATCCTTTTTAGAAACGACCATGTTTTTCGCAACAAAATATATATCTGTGAAATCAACATTATTTTTACGCTCTGCCGTTGGCGTCATACCTGCCATTACGAAATCAACTTTTCCTGAGCTAAGAGATGCTAATAAACCACCAAAATCCATATCTTTCACTTTCACTTCATAACCAAGTTCTTTTCCGATATATTTAGCAACATCAACATCAAAGCCGATAATTTCATCACTTTTTGAGGCTTCTACGTATTCATATGGTTTATAATCTGCTGAAGTCCCCATAACCAGTACTTTCTTATTTTTTCCAGTAGCCTTTTCTTCCCCATTACTACAAGCACTGAACATACTTACAATTAAAATAAGTGCAAACGATATTGATAATAACTTCTTCATCTTTCTTCCCCCTAATAATGTATATTTAAAAGTTTAATAGAATATTCATTCGATGTTTGTATTGTATCAGCACTTTCATTTTTATGCAATATATAAAATAAAAATAAACAAAATATCAATACAAACACCGTTTTGTATGTATAAAATGTTGCATAAAACAACACAACTATGCATATCCCATAAATTTTAATACTAAATAAAAAAAGGCGGTACATCCACTTCATTGTGGACGTACCGCCTTTTTTTATTTACCCCGCATTAACTGGCAGTAAAAGCCCGATTGGTGAGGGCTGATAATCAGTGGGGGATGCCCCCACTGATTAAAGTTTCACTTTATAGTTCTTCACAATTCTCTTCGAAATAAGATTGTAGTTTTGCAATAACTTGCATTGGTTCATGACCTTCAATTTCATGACGTTCTACCATCGTTACAATTTTTCCATCTTTTAATAAAGCGAATGATGGAGAAGAAGGTGGATATCCTTCGAAATATTCACGAGCTGTTGCTGTTGCTTCTTTATCTTGACCTGCAAACACCGTTACAAGATGGTTAGGACGTTTATCATAATGTACGGAATGCGCAGCAGCAGGACGAGCAATACCACCTGCACAACCACATACAGAGTTTACCATTACAAGTGTTGTTCCATTTCTTTTAAACGCTTCTTCTACTGCTTCCGGCGTCGTCAATTCTGTATATCCAGCAGAGACAATCTCTTCACGTGCTTGGCGGACAACATCATTCATAAAAAAGTTAAAATTAATCAATCTTTTCCCTCCTCTAAAACTATCTATTTGTATCTTACCAGTTAATGTTTATGAAATACAAGTAAGTTTACTTGTATTTCAGCATAGAAAAGGTGTTAGAACCCTGTTCTAACACCTTTTCGTTACTTTTCCATAATTTTCATATATTCAGCAATCATTTTTTTATGCGATCCTACAATATAATCAGGTAGTTCTGTTAGTGGGAAGAATGCAAGCTGAACCGCTTCTTCTTTATTCATAACAAACTCCCCTTCATATTCCTCGGTATAATAGGCTGTCGTTACGGATTGAAATTCATCACCATTTGCTAGTTTTGTAAAATAATTCGCTCCAGAAAATACATTAATTAATCGCAAGTTCTTCACTTCTATTCCTGTCTCTTCATATACTTCACGGCAAGCTGTTTCTTCTGGTGATTCGCCAAGCTCCATTAATCCGCCAGGCAATCCCCATTTTCCGTAAGGCTCTGTTCTTTGCTGTAATAAAACATCCCCATTTTCATTTATAACGAGTACAACAGCACCAACTAAAATTAAAGGGCGATGACCAACTATTTTTCGTAATTCTTCTACATATCCCATCGTATCGCCTCCTTTTTCGTTGTCCACACTATTGTATCATATGTATGAAACGACAAAATGCGTATATTTTTCATTTTTTTAACAAAATATTTATTTTATGTGCTTCATCTACTGTAGCTAACATAATGGATTCAACTTCTGCGTTTTTCTCTAGAAATTCTCTCGCCCATTCTTCTGTTTTCCCTAATAAAGCAAGAACATCTTTCTGAATGCTCCCATCCTTTACTAATACAAATGAAACTGGAGATTTTTTTCCCGCCACTTTCAGATCAAGCCGCGAAACTCCTTCATATTCTGGATACTGAAATATAGAAACGACACCGTTCGCTTCCCATAATGCTAATTTAATCTTTTGAATATCACTCACATTTCGCATACGAAGTTCCGAAAATAAATATTCCACCGTAATTCTCGCTTTTTTCAAATTGCTAAAATCAATGGAACCATTGTGTATAAGAATAATAGGTGCTGGCTCTAAAAAGCGTCTCCATCTATCCCATTTCAACATTAAGACTGAGCTTATAATGTGAAGTACAACGAGTATGAACGTTGTAATCATCGAGCCGAGTAATCCCACTTTTTCATCAGATAATGCGTTAGAAATATTCCCACCAAGCAATAACACTAATACAACATCTAAAAAACGAAGTTGCGCGATGGACCTTTGCCCCATCGCTTTCGCAACTAATATTAAAAATATGTATGCTATAATAGCCCGAATAACCCATTCACTATTAGAAAGATGCCGTGCCCCTTCAAAAATATGCATATGCATCACTTTGCACTCCTTACCCATCTCAAACTGCTACTTTTCTTTAGTTTGCAACGTTTAAGAGCATATATGTAAAAAAGCTGATTCGTTTTTAAACGAATCAGCTTTTCTTACTTGACGGAAAACATATACTTTTTATACGTTTTTCGTACGGATAATATGAGACCCATCATAATCATATTCGAGAACAAGGAACTCCCCCCATATGATAAGAACGGTAATGCAATCCCTTTTACAGGCATTAATCCAACGATCATACCGATGTTTTGGAATATTTGAACCGTTAATATTCCGATTGATCCAGCACATAATAATGTACCGAATAAATTATCAGCAGAATAACCGATAATAATTGTTCGATATAGTAGTAATAGGAACAAGAATACAACTAACGCTGCTACGATAAATCCACCTTCTTCGGCAATTGTAGCAAAAATAAAGTCAGTATGCTTCTCAGGGATATAGACGTTCCCTTCGCCAAATCCTTTCCCTTCCATACCGCCACTACCTACAGCTAAGATCGATTGCTGTGTTTGATAACCTTGATCTGTATGTTCAAATGGATCTAACCAACCTAAAATACGTGATTGTTGGTGAGGTTTTAGTAACGTAACTAACTTATTAAAGAAGAAATCCTCATACCTTACGTAAATAAATATTAACGCCGATAGTATGGTGACTGGAATAACTGTACATAACGCTATCAATTTCTTCTGAATACCTGACATAAATAAAATACATGCAATTGCAGCAGCATATAAGAACACCATCCCTGTATCCGGTTGGCTATATACAACAGCCATAGGCGGAAGGGATACAAGCACAATTTTACCTACTAATTGTAAATCCGTTTGGAATGTCCTTGCCATATACTGCGCATTATGTTTCACTGCTATACTTGCTACTACGAGAAGCAATGAAATTTTGAAAAACTCAGATGGTTGAATTTGTCCAACTAACGGAAATACAAACCATCTTTTTGCACCTAATTTTTCAGGTGTGAAAGTGGAAACCGGTAGTATTTTCAAAAGAATAAGTGAACCAAATCCGACGATATAAAGTGGCCAAGACAATTTTTGTAATTGATCTAAGTCGATGCTTGCAACAAGCAATAACAATACAACTCCAATTATGTAGTTCAAACCCTGTTTCATCGCAAAGTTTGCCTCTCCATATTGGCCAGTTTGCTGACTGCTATATATAGCAGCTATACTCGTAACACATAATGCTAACAAAATTAATATTAATTTTACATCTAAACTTTTTAGAAACTCGGTACTTCTTTTCATGACATCCTCCTGAAACATTGTTACAGCAAAATAAAAAACCAGGAGTCAACATTCTTCATGTTTTGACGACTGATTACACATTATCTATAAAACACTTATATAGAATAACTCTCTTTTTCATACAATACAATATATTATACTACAGTTTCGTCAGTAAGATTTGCCAAAAAAATTATTCTTTTCTTATTTTATATCCATATACCATATATCAGCAATGTATTTTCATAAATTCCTAATACATAATCGTTCATTGTAAGATTACTGGGGAAGATATTATACATATAGTAGGATGTAGATGAAGAAATAAGATGATAAAAAGCTCGCATAAGCGAGCTTTTTATTAATATACAGATGTATTATTTTCTGACGTATTTTCTAAAATTTCTTTTACACGTCCTAAGAACTTACCACAAATTAAGCCATCTAGTACACGGTGATCAAGTGATAAACATAAGTTAACCATGTCGCGAGCACCGAACATACCATTTTCCATAATTACTGGGCGTTTTACAATTGATTCAACTTGTAAAATAGCCGCTTGTGGATAATTAATAATACCCATAGATTGAACAGAACCGAATGATCCTGTGTTATTAATTGTAAATGTTCCACCTTGCATTTCGTCCGCTTTTAACGATTTCGTACGTACTTTTCCTGCAAGCTCTGTAATTTCACGAGCGATACCTTTAATCGTCTTCTCATCCGCGTGTTTAATTACTGGTACAAATAGTTCGTCCTCTGTTGCAACAGCGATAGAAAGGTTAATATCTTTCTTCTGAACGATCTTATCGCCAGCCCACATTGAATTGATTTGAGGATACTCTTTTAACGCTTGCGCTACTGCTTTTACGAAGAAAGCAAAGAACGTTAAATTAAAGCCTTCGCGCTTTTTGAAATCACCTTTAATTGAATTACGGTATGACACAAGGTTTGTCACATCTACTTCAATCATCATCCAAGCATGTGGCGCTTCGTGTTTACTACGTAACATGTTCGCTGCAATTGCTTTACGCACACCTGTTACTGGAATTTCGATATCGCCAGGCATTGTTGGTACAGAAACTGGTTTTGCAGCTTCTACTTTTTGTGCTACTGGCGCTGCTTTTGGTGCTTTTGGTGCTTCTGGACGCGCTTCTACTACTGCTGCTACCGCTTCCTCTTTCTTCGCACCTACTTGCGGAATATTTCCAGATTCCACTAGCTTTAAAATATCTTTACGAGTGATACGGCCATTTGCTCCCGTACCTTCTACTAAATCTAAATCAACATTATGCTCACCTGCAAGTTTTAAAACAGCTGGTGAAAAACGTGGTTTTCCATCAGTTGGTTGTTTTGCTTTCGGTGCTTTTTCAGGCGTAGCTACTTCTGCCTTTGGTTCTTCTTTTATTTTTTCCTCAACAGCTGTCGCTGCTACTTCATCTGCGCCTTCTACTTGAATAACACAAACTACTTCACCTACAGCTAACGTCTCACCTTCACCAGCAATTAATTCTTTCACAATACCAGTGAAAGAAGATGGTACTTCAGCATTTACTTTATCAGTCATTACTTCTGCAAGCGGATCATACTTGTTTACGTGATCGCCAACATTAACGAGCCATTTACTAATTGTACCCTCTGTAACGCTCTCCCCGAGCTGAGGCATTGTGATATTTTCTACAGCCATGTATAGTCCCCCCGATTAAAATTCCGCAAGTTCACGCATTGCTTTTTCAACTTTATCTGGATTTACCATAAAGAATTTTTCCATTGTTGGTGCATATGGCATTGCTGGAACGTCTGGACCTGCAAGACGTGCGATTGGCGCATCTAAATCAAACAGACAGTTTTCAGCAATAATTGCTGCCACTTCACTTATAATACTTCCTTCTTTATTGTCTTCTGTTACAAGAAGAACTTTACCTGTTTTAGAAGCTGCTTCAATGATTGCTTCTTTATCTAATGGATATACAGTACGTAAATCAAGAACATGTGCAGAGATGCCATCTTGCGCTAACTTTTCAGCTGCTTGAAGAGCAAAATGAACACATAATCCGTAAGTGATAACAGTAATATCATCACCTTCGCGTTTTACATCTGCTTTTCCGATTGGTAATACGTAATCATCCTCTGGCACTTCACCTTTAATTAAGCGATATGCACGCTTATGCTCAAAGAATAATACTGGATCTTCATCACGAATTGCTGCTTTTAATAAACCTTTTGCATCATATGGTGTAGAAGGAATAACAATTTTTAAACCTGGTTGGTTCGCAAACATCGCTTCCACAGATTGTGAATGATACAATGCACCGTGAACACCGCCGCCAAATGGCGCACGAATTGTAACTGGACAAGTCCAATCGTTATTAGAACGATAACGAATTTTTGCTGCCTCAGAAACAATTTGGTTTACTGCTGGCATGATGAAATCAGCAAACTGCATTTCAGCGATTGGACGCATACCATACATTGCCGCACCAATTGCTACCCCAGCAATTGCAGATTCTGCAAGCGGTGCATCAAGCGCACGATCTTCACCAAATTGATCATATAATCCGTGTGTCGCTTTAAATACGCCACCTTTTTTACCAACATCTTCACCTAAAACAAATACTTTCTCATCGCGTTCCATTTCTTCGCGCATTGCTAATGTAATAGCATCAATATAAGACATTACAGCCATGAAACGTTCCCCCCTATTCTGCGTATACGTGCTTCAATGCATCTTCAGGTGCTGCATACGGAGCATTTTCTGCATATTCTGTTGCTTCATTTACGATATGCATAATTTCGTCTAACATTTGTTTTTCAAATTCCTCAGTTAACACGCCAGCTTCTTTTAAATAAGCTGCAAATGTTATAATTGAATCTTTTTTCTTTGCTTCTTCTACTTCTTCTTTATCACGATAAACACGATCATCGTCGTCACTAGAATGTGCTGTTAAACGATATGATACTGTTTCAATTAAAGTTGGGCCTTCACCACGACGGCCGCGGTCTGCTGCCTCTTTTACAGCTTTATATACTGCAAGCGGATCGTTTCCGTCTATTGTATATCCAGGCATACCGTAACCAATTGCACGGTCTGATACGTTTTTACATGCTAATTGTTTTTCAACTGGAATAGAGATTGCGTATTTATTATTTTCACACATGAAAATAACAGGTAGTTTGTGTACACCAGCAAAGTTTGCCCCTTCATGGAAGTCACCTTGGTTTGAAGAACCTTCTCCAAATGTAACGAACGTTACTAAATCTTTCTTTTCCATTTTTCCAGCTAATGCAATACCAACTGCATGTGGTACTTGCGTTGTTACTGGAGATGACCCTGTCACAATACGATTTTTCTTTTGACCGAAGTGACCAGGCATTTGACGACCACCAGAGTTTGGATCTCCAGCTTTCGCGAAAGCAGACAACATAAGCTCTTTAGCTGTCATACCGAACGCTAGTACAACACCCATATCACGGTAGTATGGTAATGCATAATCTTTCTCTCTATCAAGAGCGAATGCTGCTCCAACTTGTGCAGCCTCTTGTCCTTGACAAGAAATTACGAATGGAATTTTACCCGCACGGTTTAATAACCACATACGTTCGTCGATTTTACGTGCAAGTAACATCGTACGGAACATTTCTAATACTTGCTCATCACTTAAGCCAAGCTCTTCATGGCGCTTTTCTTTTACTTCTGCCATTTTTCATAACCTCCTAAATCCACATTTTTATGCGTGTAACGCTTTTCCATCTACAGCTAATGCTGCTTCACCAATCGCCTCAGATAATGATGGATGCGGATGAATTGTATGTGCTACTTCCCACGGTGTTGCATCAAGTACTCTTGCAAGACCAGCTTCAGAAATCATATCTGTTACATGTGGTCCAATCATATGAACACCAAGAATGTCATTTGTTTCTTCATCAACTACAAGTTTTACGAAACCATCTGATTCGCCGTATACAAGTGCTTTTCCGATTGCACGGAATGAGAACTTACCTACTTTTAACTTATAGCCTTTTTCTTTCGCTTCTTGTTCTGTTAAACCGACAGAAGCAACTTCCGGACTGCTATATACGCATTTTGATACCATAGAGTAATCAATTGGTGTAACTTCTTTACCAGCAATATGTTCTACTGCAACAATTCCTTCATGAGAAGCAACGTGAGCAAGTTGTAAGCCACCGATTACATCTCCGATTGCGTAAATATGAGATTCTTTCGTTTGATAAAACTCATTTGTTTGAATGTATCCTTTTTCCACAACGATATCCGTATTCTCTAAACCAATATTTTGCGTATTGGCTTGTCTTCCTACAGATACAAGCATTTTTTCTGCTTTAAATTCTTTATTCTCACCGTTATGTTCAGCTTGAATTGTTACTCCATTATCTTTTACCAATGTTTCTGGTAATACTTTTGCACCAGTTACCACTTTAATACCTTTTTTCTTGAATAGACGTTGCATTTCTTTTGAAACGTCCTGATCTTCTAGTGGTAATATCGTTTTCGCATACTCTAATACTGTAACTTCTACACCGAAGTCAGCAAGCATAGATGCCCACTCAATACCGATTACACCGCCACCAACGATAATAATCGAGCTAGGAAGCGTTTCCATTTTTAGGGCATGATCGGAAGACATAACATACTCTCCGTCTAATTCTAAACCTGGTAATGAATTCGGACGAGAACCTGTTGCAACAAGTACATTTTTTGGAATTAACATTTCATTCTCTTCTCCACTTGCAAGTTCAACTGAAATTGTCCCTGGCATTGGAGAGAAAATAGATGGGCCAAGAATACGGCCAATACCTTCAAACACATCAATTTTACCTTGTTTCATTAAGTGTTGAACGCCTTTATGAAGTTGCGTTACAATCTTCTCTTTACGCTCTTGCACTTTCGCAAAGTTTAGTTCTACATTACTTGCAATAACTCCGAACTCTTCGCTTTTTTTAGCAGTTGCGTAAACTTCCGCACTACGTAAAAGAGCTTTACTAGGAATACATCCTTTGTGCAAACAAGTACCACCAAGATTTTCTTTTTCAACAAGTGCAGTTTTTAAACCTAGTTGTGACGCTCGAATAGCAGCAACATATCCACCAGTACCGCCGCCAACGATGACTAAATCATATTCTCTTGCCATTATCTCAACCCCTAGCTACTGTTTGTTTTTCTCGTACAACATACTCTTTCGGCGCTTCTTCTTCACGTAATACACGAAGTGCTCCTTCTGCTAATGCTTGTAATTCATCTTCTCCTGGATGTACGATAACATCTGCAATCCAGTCAACACGTTCTTTTATTTCATCAACAAGAATTTTACTGTACGCAAGTCCACCAGTTAAAACGATTGCATCAATTTTCCCGTGAAGTACAGCGCTAGCTCCGCCAATCTCTTTTGCAACTTGATATGCCATTGCTTTATAAATAAGAGTTGCTTCCGGATCACCTTTTTCAACCATTTGTTCTACTTTGATCGCATCATTTGTACCGATTAGGCTTACAAGTCCACCTTGTCCAACAAGTTTTTTAACCATTTCGTCACGGTAATACTCACCAGAGAAACACATCTCAACTAATTGCCCTACCGGTACTGTACCCGCACGCTCTGGACTAAATGGTCCTTCTCCGTTTAAGCCGTTATTCACATCAATAACTTTTCCTTTTTTATGAGCACCAACTGTAATACCGCCACCCATATGTGTAACTAATAAATTTAAATCCTCGTATTTGTGATTTAATTCTTCAGCTACTTTACGGGCAACCGCTTTTTGGTTTAATGCATGGAAAATACTTTTACGTTCCATACCAGCAATACCGCTTATACGAGCAATCGGCTCCATTTCATCTACAACGACAGGATCTACTATGAATGCCGGAATATTTAATCCAGAAGCGATTTCATATGCTAAAATGCCTCCAAGGTTTGAAGCATGATGACCGCTAAACCCATTTTTTAAATCTTCTAACATCGAATCGTTTACTGTGTATGTTCCGCCTTCGATTGGACGAAGTAATCCCCCACGCCCACAAACTGCGTTTAATTTTGAAATGTTAATACCGTGAGAATGTAGAACTTCTAAAATCGTTTCTTTGCGAAACTCATACTGATCGATAATTCTCTTATATTTTCCAATTTGTTCTTCGTCATGACGAATAGTTTCTTCTAAAACAGGTCTTTCATTATCAAAAACACCAATTTTTGTGGATGTACTACCCGGATTAATAACAAGAATTCGATTTAAAGACACTGTTGCTACCTCCACTAATAAATTCAAAAGGAGGTGGAAACCTCATAAGAGGTAACCACACCTTTTGTAAAAGTAATATATGAATGATTAGCGACGGCTAATAATGTCATGACCGTTGCGTAAGTATGTGCTACGAGAGTTTTTCAAGCTTGCAATGCGCTCTTCAGCTAGACGATCTGCTGCTACATAAGTTGCTATGCCATCACGTTTTGAAATTTCGATTACTTTTGCAATTGTGTCATAAATAGACTCAACACGTTTTAGTGCACGTTCTCTATTGTATCCATATAATTCGTCTGCTACGTTAATTACACCACCAGCATTAATAACATAGTCTGGTGCGTATACAATACCCATTTCATGAATCATGTCGCCGTGACGATTTTCTTTTAATTGGTTATTTGCAGAACCTGCGATTACTTTTGCTTTAAGTTGTGGAATAGTTTCGTCATTAACTGTTGCGCCTAATGCACATGGTGCGTAAATATCACATTCAACACCGTAAATTTCATTTGGCTCAACTGCTGATGCACCGAATTCTTCTACCGCGCGTTGTACAGCTTCTTTATTAATATCTGTAACGATTAATTTTGCTCCTTCAGCATGTAAATGTTTGCATAGGTGATATGCTACATTACCAACGCCTTGAACCGCAATTACTTTTCCTTCTAAATTATCAGTACCGAAAGCCTCTTTCGCAGCTGCTTTCATACCACGGTAAACACCGTATGCAGTTACTGGAGATGGGTTACCAGAAGAACCGAATGATGGTGAAATACCTGTTACAAAATCAGTTTCTTCGTGGATAATATCCATATCATCTACTGTTGTACCAACATCTTCAGCTGTAATGTAACGTCCGTTTAGTCCTTGAATGTAACGTCCTAATGCACGGAACATCGCTTCGCTCTTATCTTTACGTGGATCACCGATAATTACTGTTTTCGCACCACCTAAGTTTAAGCCAGCTGCTGCGTTTTTGTATGTCATCCCTTTTGCAAGACGCAATGCATCTTCAATCGCCGCTTCTTCAGAATCATATGTCCACATTCTTGTTCCACCAAGAGCTGGTCCAAGTGTTGTATCATGAATTGCGATGATTGCTTTTAAACCAGATTCTTTATCTTGACAAAATACTACTTGCTCATAATCATATTTTTCTAAGTATTCGAAGATTTCTAATGTCATTGTCGTTTCCCCCTAGTGTTTTACCCTTTTTGGTTTATTTTGAAGCAGTCGCAACTGCCAATGCTAATGAATATACTTTTGTTTCTGCTGAATCAGCACGAGATGTTAAAACAATCGGTGCTTTTGCGCCAGCAATCATAGCTCCTACTTTTGCATCCGCAAAGTATACGAGTGATTTGTATAGCACATTTCCAGCTTCAATCGTTGGGACGAGTAAAATGTCTGCCTTACCTGCTACATCACTTACTATGCCTTTATGTTCTGCTGCAATTTGTGATACTGCATTATCTAAAGCAAGTGGTCCATCAACGACACAATTTTTAATTTGTCCGCGGCGATTCATTTGAGTTAACATCGCTGCATCAATTGTCGCTTGCATCGCAGGATTAACAACCTCTACCGCTGCAATTGGTGCTACCTTTGGCAAATCCATTCCTATTGCCTGGGCAACTTCTACAGTATTCTGTATAATAGCAGCTTTTTGTGTTACATCAGGTGCAATGTTCATCGCTGCATCTGTAACAAAGATAAGACGATCGTAATTTGGAACTTCAAATGCTGCAACGTGTGAAAGTGTGCTACCTTTACGAAGTCCCCACTCTTTATTTAATACAGCTTTCAAAATATTTGCTGTTGGGATGTTTCCCTTCATAAGCACATCTGCTTCGCCATTTCTTACAGCTTTAACAGAAAGTTCTGCAGCCTCAGCACTTGACGCTGCTGCAATCACTTCAACGTGTTCTGAAGTTTGTAAACCATGTTCTTGTAGCATCCCCATTATTTTTTCTTGATTTCCATATAGACGAAATTGAGCTAGCTGTAATTTAATTGCTTTCGCTACAGCTTCAATTACTTCATGATCTTCAGCTACTGCTACAGCCACAGTTTTTTTAGGCTGTCCTGCTGCTTGATCAATTAAGTGTTCTAACTTCATATTTTGTAATCAACCCTTTCCGTCGTCCCTCGTCTATTTATAAAGCAAATACCGTGCCAACTTTTAAAAGTGGTCTTACCAATAATGAAAACGCATTCAAAATGCAGTAAAATCAATACTTTGGAAAATAACAAAACATTCTGTCTTGTTTTGTCGCATTTTGTATACCATGCAATAAATTGCACAGTACGCAATTTATTGCATGCTATTTTTTGCACACTCATACTTTTCTAGCTTGTAATATAAATTTCGAACCGAAATTCCTAATGCTCTTGCAGTTTTTGTTTTATTTCCATCAAACCTCTCTAAACATTCATGAATGATATGCCCTTCAAACTCTGTCACTAATTGTTCAAGTGGCTTTTCTTCTAATTCAGGTAATAAGTTATTTTGTTTTACCTCAGTCTGCTCTTCTGTATGTAAAGGTGGTAAATGATGGACATCAATATATATTTCGTTATAATTCATAAAGATAATAGCTCGTCCTAAAATGTTTTCAAGCTCCCTCACATTTCCTGGCCATTCATATGATTGTAAATATGAAATAGCCGAATCAGTGAGCCCCTCTACATTCCGACCATAATCTTGGTTAATTTTTTGAATCAATCTGTCTGCAATTGCCGGTATATCTCCTTTTCGCTGACGAAGAGACGGAATGTGAATTGGAATTTTATTTAATCGATAATATAAATCCTCTCTAAACTCTCCTTCTAGAATGCCCTTTTCTAAATTCACATGTGTCGCTGCAATTACCCGGACATTTATAGGTATCGCTTTCGTTCCACCAACTTTTACAATTTCTTTTTCTTGCAACACGCGAAGGAGTTTCGCTTGCGTATTTGCAGACAATTCTCCTATTTCATCTAAAAAGATACTACCGTTATTCGCTTCCTCAAAAAAACCTCGTTTTCCGCCTCTTTTTGCTCCTGAGAATGCACCTTCCTCATAACCGAATAATTCACTTTCTAATAAAGTCTCGGAAATAGCAGCACAGTTTACCCGGACGAATTTATTATATTTTCGATTACTTCCATTATGAATTGCATGTGCAAACAATTCTTTACCCGTTCCAGATTCTCCGCGTAGTAATACTGTTGCTGGTGTATTCGCTCCAAGTTTCGCCTGTTCAATAGCGGCCGTTGTTTCATCTGAATTTCCGACAATGTCATCAAATGAATATTTCGCTTCTAACGTTCGAATAATTTGCCTTGCTCTATTCAATTCATTTGTTAACTTTTGAATTTCTGATACGTCACGAATTACACCAACGCTTCCTTTCAATATCCCATCCACTATAACTGGCGCTACGTTTACAATTACATCACGCTTCTTTTGTCCAATCTTCATATGTATTCCGCGTACCGCCCTACGCGTTCGAAGTACTTTCATATGCATACTTTCACCTTCTACAATATCAGTTGTAGCCGGTTTCCCAATAATGTCCTCTTCTGTTAAACCTGTTAATTTCGTATAGGCAGGGTTAATTACTAATCCTCTTCCCTTTTCATCCACGACCGAAATTGCTTCCTCAGACGAGTTGATAATCGCCTCAAGTAACGTTTGAATCTCCTTTAAATCTGTAACTTCTTCCGCAAGATCTACAACCTCTGTTATATCTTTAAAAATCGCAAATGCTCCTTGTACCTCTCCTCCCTCTTTTAATATTGGAATACGGGTTGTAATAATTTTCTTTTCATTTTCTAATGTCAGTTCATAATTTACTTCTATTTGTTTCGTACGTATAATACGAAGCAACTTACTAGTCGGAATAACTTCTAAAATATATTTCCCTACCGCATCTTCTTTTTTATATCCGATAATACGCTCTGCACTTTTATTAAATAGACGTACTTGTCCCTCTCGATCAATCACAATCATACCGTCATGCGTAGAATTTAAAATTAAATCCCCTTGCTGCGTCTGTTCTTCTAACTTTCCAATTAAACCTTCCTTCTCATGTGCTAATCTCGTAACAATTTTCGCAATATCACCTGGTATAAGAAGAGTATCTTTATGCTTTTTCTTTATTAAATCTTTATGTAATTCATCGTCACCCGTCATATCAAACATTACATCAATATGCATAGAAAGAAACGGCGTTACACTCTCTCCAATTGCAACCCCATATTCCTTAGCCATTTGTAATCCCTTTGCTATCGGATTTATATCAATAATTCCTATAATTTGAAATATATTTGAACTTTGTAACAGATTCAGCAGTGTACTACCACCTTCACCTGCACCAACAATTAAAACTTTTTGTTTCATATATTACACTTCCTCTCGAAGTATCTCTGCAAAATTTTTCACACCCTTATCTTACTCGTTCAGCCCCCTCTTGACAAACCCCCTTTTCATATAACATCATTGAAATAAACAAAAAAATCTGAAAAGGAGCGTTTATATGCAGCATTACCTTGCTCTATCATTAGCACTCATCCCTATTTCATTAGCTGTGTTTGGCATTAAGTTAATGAGAGATACTGTATTCGGGATTCTATTTCCTCCACTCTCTATACTGTGGTTACAATTTTTAATTGGCGCTCTTTGCTTCGCGCTCGGGTTTTATATTTTTGGCGGCTTCGTCTTACACCGAGACCGTAAACGAAATAAAGTACAAGCTCGCTTTAAAAGATAGGAAAGCTCCACTATTTATAAATAAAAAATGAGACCGTTACACGCGGTCTCATTTTTTTATTGGCAATAACATTCTTGCCGTTTCAGGATAATCAGTAATAATCGCCGAAATATTCATATCAAAATATTTACGCATAAGCGTTTCTTCATTAATTGTATAAGGGCGAACCTCCACACCACTCTCCATCGTTAATTCAGCAACAGCATCTTGAAGATAACGATAATTAGGGTGCACTGCTGTAGCGCCCATTTTTTTCGCATACGCCCACGGACTATGCAAACCTTCGCGATATAAAATCGCTGTTTGAATATCAGGAGCCATCATATGACACCTTTTCATACTGTAGTGATTAAATGAAGAAAATATAACACGATCTTCTAGATTACATTTCCGTACAAGCGTTATAACTTCTTCCTCTAAACCTCTGTATGGAACTTTATTATTTTTCAGTTCAATATTAAGTAGCAACTCTGTTTTATCAATCCATTCTAACACCTCTTCTAAAAGAGGTATTTTACAAAAGCCTACTTTATCACCGAATTTATAGCTCGCATCTAATTTACATAAATCCTCATATAAATAATTACGAACCGCACCTTTTCCATTTGTTGTCCGGTCCACTGTTTCATCATGAATGACGACAACTTTTCCATCTTTCGTTAATTGAACATCAAGCTCAATTCCATCTGCTCTAAAAGATTCAGCTGCTTCAAATGAAATCATTGTATTTTCTGGGTACGTTCCCGCTGCACCACGATGTGCAAATATAAGAGTCATCCTCACTCCCCCAATCTTATGCTATACTATACGAAAAAGGAGGTACTTCTATGAGACCATTACAAATTTCTCCAGACACTGCAGTCCGCCTATCAAAAGCATTAGGTGTTCCACTTGAACAACTTATGCATATGCCGCAGCACATTCTAATTCAAAAGTTAGTTGAATTAGAAAAACAAAATAAAGACGAAGAATAATACAGTCCTGTTTTGCAGGGCTTTTTATTATTTTCTATTATATCACGGATGACTTCCCTACTAAAATCCTTTAACAGATATACTATGATGCGATTTAGCATTCACTTCATCATTTAATAATGAATGATATATCTTCTTTTTTGTTACAATTCATAAAGAAAGAAAAATATTTATTCACAAGTACCCATTGCGCCCTTAAAGCAAGGTAATAATAAAACTAGAAGCCCTTATATTATTTTTTATTGAACGTGCGGAGCATCTCCTGAATCGTATAGTTCTTTCGCTTTTTCCTCCCCGAATGTAGTTAAAATATAATGTTGCTCTTCTACCGCATCCATCGCTCTAGTGGCTTTACAAGTGCTACCTTCTTGGGCATCCGAGAAATAATTGTGATCTTCTACAATTTGACTAAAATCTTTTTTCGCCCATCTATCAGCAATCTCTAAAAGCTCATTTTTTTCGCAAAGCCACTCTTATTTATGATATTTTTTAATTTTTCAGCATTATTTTGAATCATTGGAATGGATTCTGATTTTCGTTCTGCCACTACTTTTTGATGAGTCATATGATGCATCACTGTAATGACTTCGCTTTCAGTAGAATTTTCAGTAACATACACATCAACAAAGACTCCATCTACCTCTCTACCTACTATCGTTGGATCTTCTTTTTTATCTATTTGAGCATTCACTTCTTTATCTACTGGATTATCGGCAAGTTCTAACATTCCAAATGTAACTGCAACAGCAAGAACTCCCATAGCTGCTACTATTCCTAGCCAAGTTAATATTTTATTTTTCATTCCCCTTCTCCCTATCTATACCTATTTAATTATCTTATAAAAAAACTCACTTATATGTAATATTACTAAAAACAGGATTTATCTTCCATGATATCAAATGATCTCTTGTTCTCAATAAAATAAAAAGACCAACGAATTCTAAAATTCATTGGTCATTAAATAAAAAGTTCATTGGTTTTACATTTAATATCGAGTATAAATTTAAAGAATGATTAAGCTTTACTAAAACTTAAATCCCTTACTATCTTTACTCTCAGCTAGCCTTATGTTCAAGTCTAAGCTTATCCGCAACCATTGCGATGAACTCGGAATTCGTAGGTTTTGCTTTTGACATGGATACTGTATAACCGAATAAGGACGAAATAGAATCAATATTCCCACGACTCCATGCTACTTCAATTGCGTGACGGATTGCACGCTCGACGCGGCTTGCTGTTGTATTATATTTCTTCGCGATATCTGGATACAATACTTTCGTAATAGATCCAAGTAATTCGATATCATTGTACACCATAGAGATTGCTTCCCTTAAGTACATATACCCTTTAATATGAGCAGGCACACCGATTTCATGAATGATACTCGTAATGCTCGCGTCTAAGTTTTTCGGTTTTCCATCTATTGTAGTTGCTGAACGGAAAGATGGAAGTGGACGTTTAATGGTAGCGTTCGCCTTACCGCTCACTTGACGAATATGACTCGTTAAATTCTCCATATCAAATGGTTTTAATATGAAATATGAAGCACCTAAGTCAACTGCTTTTGTCGTCACATCTTCTTGTCCAAATGCTGTCAACATAATTACGCTAGGCTGTCTTAGCCTTTCAATATTTCGCATTTTCTCTAGTACAGCTAAACCATCTAAATGTGGCATAATGATGTCTAAAACAAGTACATCCGGCTGCTTATCATTTAATAAATTTAAACACTCTTGACCATTATAAGCAGTACCGATTACTTCCATATCATCTTGAGCAGCTACGTAACTCTCTAGCATTGATACTAATTCTTTATTATCATCCACAAGACAGACTTTAATTTTCTCCACAGCTTTTCCTCCCTTACCGAATCGATTCTCCGACATGTGTATCCTTCTAGGCTACATGAATTGTTCGACAATTGTGTGAAAATTCCCTTTTAAAGTTTGTTACTTTCCGATAAAATCACAAAAAAATATGTTTATCGTTCATTTATTCCCTTTCGCAACACATTCCATCATAGAAATACAACGAAACGTTCAACCCTTTTCTTTTATTTTACAACAAAAAACACCTCTTGCGGAGCTTTTACAAAATTTCAACGAATTTTTCAACAGAAAAGCGAGCTAATTATTAATTAGCTCGCTTTTCTTTCTTGTTCATAAATGTTAATTCCAGCCTCATGTAACATCCATTCAATATGAACACCATATCCTGATGTTGGATCATTTACAAATACATGTGTAACAGCACCAATTACTTTCCCGTTTTGTACAATTGGACTTCCGCTCATGCCTTGTACGATACCACCCGTTTTCGCTAATAAACGTTTGTCTGTTACTTTTATTACCATGCCTTTTGTAGCTGGAAACTTTTGCGGTACTGTACTTACAACTTCAATATCAAACGCTTCCACTTTATCTTTATCAATAACTGTTAATATTTTTGCCGGTCCCTCTTTTACTTGATGAGATAGTGCAATAGGCATTGCTTTATCCATTACGCCATTTGGTATATTTGTATTTAATTTCCCGAATATACCAAATGGACTATTTATTGTAATATTACCAATCACTTCACGATCTGGTGAGAACCTCGCTAATTTCTCTCCTGGATTCCCATGACTACCTCTTTCAATTGATGTAACTGTCGAACGCATAATTTGTCCATCTTCGACTTGAATCGGCTTTTTCGTATCGTTATCAGAAATGACATGACCAAGTGCCCCATATTTCATAGAATCAGGATGAACAAATGTCATTGTTCCGATTCCAGCTGCCGAATCACGAATATATAAACCAATACGATAAGACGATTCTCCACTGTCTTTTTGTGGTGTTAACTTAGTGCGGATATGTTTTCCATCTCTTAACAAAACAAGATTAAGCGGTTCACCTGTTTCACCACTATTATGAATAAATGGTGCTACATCACTCATTCTTTCAATTGTTTTACCATTAATTTCAGTAATCATATCTCCAATTTGCACACCAGCTGTTTCACCAGGAGATACTTTCCCTTTTTCAGTTTGAATTAAATGATGGCCTACAACAAGTACCCCTTTTGTATTTAACTTCACACCAATTGATTGTCCACCTGGAATAACTTTAAAATCTTTCAATACTTTCACATTTACTTTTTTCACTGGAAAACCAGCAAGCTGAAACACCATATCTGCTTCACCATTTTGATGAGGATTTACCATAAGTCCTTGTTTTTGTTCATTGGAACTTACTGTAAACACATGACGATCTGTAGATGAAGCTTGAAAAACTGGTAATGAAGCTATTTCTGATTGTTGTCCTTCAAAAACAACAAGTTGCTTCGGAGATGAAATAAACGTCCGAAGCGGTTTAAAACACCCAATAAAAACTAAAGAAACAAGGAGACAAAGACCTATTATTTTGCGAAATCTTTCTAATCTCAATTTGTTCACTCTCCTCGCTCCTACCCCACATTCAGCCTCTTCTTGGCTTCACTTTTTAATCTCTCCTTGCAGTGCTTTATTTATAACCGGAAGAATTAAGAAATCATTATTTGAGAAAAAAAGCTATCCATTACTGGATAGCCTCTGCTGTCTGTTTAAAATGATGCGCTTGCGTAAGTAATTCTTTCGCATGTTCTGTCGTTAAATCTGTAATTTCCACACCAGAAATCATTCGAGCTATTTCTGTTACTTTATCCTCCATAGTTAAAACGGTAACTGATGTAATTGTCCGATCATTCGCTACTTGTTTTCGAATAAATAAATGTGAATCCGCCATTGAAGCTACTTGAGGTAAGTGCGTAATACAAAGTACTTGCGAGTTTACTGATACTCGATAAATTTTTTCCGCAATAGCCTGTGCAACTCGACCGCTTACACCAGTATCCACTTCATCAAAAATAACAGATGCAACACCTTGATGCTTAGAAAAAATGCTTTTTAAAGCTAAAATAATACGAGATAACTCTCCGCCAGAAGCGACCTTTGAAAGTGGTTTTAGCGGCTCACCTGGATTTGTTGAAATATAAAATTCCACATGATCGTAGCCATCCGCCGTAAGTCTTACCGGGGCACCCTCAACAAGAGGCTCTTCAGCATTTCCTTCTCTCTTCATGATTCTCACTTCAAATTTTGTTTTCTCCATATATAATTCTTTTAATTCCTGATGAATGGCATTTGTAAGATGCTCTGCAAGCTCATGACGCATATTACTTAACGACGTTGCTTCTTGCAGAATAACACTTTCTAATTCCTTTAATTGCTTCTTCGTCGTTTCAATATGAACGTCTTTATTTTCAATCGTAAAAATTTCTTGTTCAATTTTATCAGCATACGCTAAAATCTCTTCTACAGTATTTCCATATTTTCTCTTTAGCATACGAATTTCATTTAAACGCGTTTCAATTTCGTCTAAACGCTTCGGATCATATTCCATCATATCGAGCTTTTCTCTAAGTTGATATGCAACTTCTTCTAATAAGTAGTAGCTATTTGCAATTGAATCATGATTTTCTTGATAAACTTCATCTAAATGTGTAATACTCTCCATTTGTCCCATTGCGCTTCGTACATTATCTAACCCTTGTCCGTCAGCGCTTAATGAGCGATATGCATCGCCTAATGCTTTGTAAATTTTTTCAAAATTAGAAATTCGCAATCGTTCTTCAGTTAATTCAATTTCTTCATCCATCTTTAAATCCGCCTTACTGATTTCTTCATGCTGGAATTGAATTAAATCTAAGCGATGCGCCATTTGTTGTTCATTTTCACTTAACGATTTTAACTGTTTTTTTAATTTCTCATAGTCACCGTATACATTTTGATATATACCCAATTGTTTAACAATGCGATCTCCATCAAAATGATCAAGCATAAATAGATGACGCTCTTCATTCATTAAATCTTGTGTTTCGTGCTGCCCATGAATATCAACAAGTGTTTTTCCAATTTCCTTTAATATACTAAGGGTGACCAGTTTCCCATTTACACGACATACACTTTTTCCGTTTGCAGCGATATCACGCTTCAAAATAATCATGCCGTCTTCTATTTCTATATCCAACTCTTCTGCCTTTTCAATACACGGATGCTTATCATCTTCTACATAAAATAGCCCTTCTATCTCAGCTTTTTCTGTTCCGTATCGAACAAATTCCGCTGAACCACGGCCACCTACAAGTAAACTAATCGCATCAATAATAATCGATTTTCCGGCCCCTGTTTCACCACTTAAAACCGTTAACCCTTTTTGAAAAGAAATATTTAATGCCTCAATAATAGCAAAGTTTCTAATCGATAATTCCGATAACAATGCCCCATTCACCTCGTTATAAACTAATCCCCTATTAAGGGCTTTTCTCAGTTCTTCATTCAAATAGTCAAACTATATGTTTGTATGTATAAATTACTTTTCTAACCGCTCCATTGTACCAAACATTCGTTTTACGGGTCAATCCACCTATTTTCTAATTTTATTCAAAGAAAATATTATATTACAATTAAGAATTCACATTTTTAACCAATAAAAAAATCCTGTTCACTTTCCACTTTACAGAGGAAAGTAAACAAGATTTTTTTTTACAACATATTTAAGAAACGATCAGAGACAACACCTGTATCTTCAGGTGTACGGCAAATAATTAAGCAAGTATCATCACCACAGATGGTTCCGATGATCTCATCCCACTCTAAATGATCAATAAGTGCTCCAAGTGAATGAGCGTTACCAGGCAGTGTTTTTAGCACAAGCATATGTCCTGCCGTGTCTAATTTTACAAATGAATCCACTAGATTGCGTTTTAATTTTTGTAACGGGTTAAATCGTTGATCTGCTGGCAAGCTATATTTATAGCGCCCATCATGTAATGGCACTTTCACTAAGTGCAGTTCTTTAATATCGCGCGATACTGTTGCTTGCGTTACATTAAATCCCTCATTACGTAAAATATCAACTAATTCATCTTGTGTTTCAATTTCTTTGTTCGCAATAATTTCCCTGATTTTAATATGGCGCTGACCTTTATTCATACATTTGCACCTCACACTATCTCTTACCATAGTTTAAACATTGGTATACTTCACTTATTTATGTTAACTTATAATTCGTTGCTTGTACACAATTGTTTTTACAATCATTATACAATTACAACAAAAAGAGGAACAACATATGTTATTCCCCTTTTCCTTTTTGTTTTAGGACATCATGCGCCTCTGTAACTACTTGCTCAACAGAAACTGGAGAATGATTTTCGCCATTCTCACGTTCACCATGCCATTTCAGATGAATTAAAAATTCAATATTACCATCCCCGCCCGTAATTGGTGAGAATGTTAAACCTTCTACGTCGTATCCTTCTTTTATAGCAAAGTCGACAATCATTTCTACGACAGCCTCATGTACTTTTCGATCACGAACGATACCTTTTTTCCCAACTTGCTCTCTTCCAGCTTCAAACTGTGGTTTAATTAACGCTGCTACATCCCCATTAGGCATAAGCATTGTTTTTAAAACCGGCAGTATAAGCTTTAATGATATAAATGAAACATCGATACTAGCAAATTGCGGTAAACCACGTTCTAAGTCTGCTGGTGTCACGTAACGGAAGTTTGTCCGTTCCATTACGACAACACGCTCATCTTGACGCAATTTCCACGCAAGTTGATTGTATCCTACATCTAATGCATAAGATAATTTCGCTCCGTTTTGAAGCGCACAATCTGTAAAGCCACCAGTTGATGAACCAATATCTATCATAACTTTATCTTGTAAATCCAGGTGAAATGTCTCCAATGCCTTTTCAAGTTTATAACCACCACGGCTTACATACGGCATAACTTGTCCCTTCACCGTAATCTCTGTATCTTGTGGGATCTTCTCTCCTGGCTTATCAAGTCTCATCTCATTCGCATATACAAGTCCGGCCATAACGGCGCGTTTTGCTTTCTCACGTGTTTCTATAAGTCCTCGCTCTACTAATAGTACATCTACTCTTTCTTTTTTTGCACTCATTTGTTACGCCCTTTTTTGTTTTGATGGAATCATTGTATGAATACGGTCTACAACAGCATCTGTCGTTAAACCAATTTCTTCTAATAATTTTGTTACACTACCGTGCTCTATGAAACGGTCTGGAATACCCATTCGTTCAATTAACGCACTATGGTACCCGTTCTCAGATGCAAATTCAACTACTCCCGTTCCAAAACCACCAATTAAGCAAGCTTCTTCAATCGTTAAAATCGGTATATTTTTCCCTAAGAGATCATGTAAATATGCTTCATCCATCGGTTTAATAAAGCGAGCGTTCACTACTTTCACTGAAACTCCAGCCTTTTCAAGACGCTCAGCTGCTTCCATTGCCATTGGTATTGTCGTACCAAATGTTAAAATAGCCGCTTGTGTACCTTCTTTTAACGTTTCCCAAGTACCGATTGGAATCGCCTTTAATTCTTCATCCATATGAACACCAAGTCCATTACCGCGCGCATAACGTAATGCGATTGGTCCATCTTCATATTGCATCGCCGTATATACTAAATGTTGCCCTTCATTTTCATCTTTCGGCATCATAAGTACCATATTCGGCAAATGACGTAAGAATGAGATGTCAAATACACCTTGATGCGTTTCACCATCTGCTCCTACTAAACCAGAGCGATCGATTCCGATGAAGACATTTAAATTTTGGCGACATATATCATGAACAACTTGATCATATGCTCTTTGTAAAAATGTTGAATAAATCGCTAAGAATGGCTTCATTCCTTGCGTTGCCATACCTGCCGCCATTGTTGTAGCATGCTGTTCTGCAATACCTACATCAATCATACGATCCGGGAATTCTTTTTGGAATTTCTCAAGTTTCGATCCAACAGGCATTGCAGGTGTAATTGCAACGATACGCTCATCCGTTCTCGCTAGCTTAAGTACTGTATCACTAACAACAGCACTCCATGCTGGTGCAACTTCTTTCGGTTTAACGAAGTCACCCGATTCAATTTTATAAGGTCCTGTTCCATGCCAAGTTCCAATAACATCACTCTCAGCTGGTTTATAACCTTTTCCTTTTTTCGTAATAACATGAACAAGCACTGGGCCTTTTGTTTTCTTTGCATATTGCAACGTTTCGAATAACTTTTCATAATCGTGCCCATCAACTGGACCTAAATATGTAAAGCCTAATTCTTCGAAAAAGACACCGGATACTAGTAAATATTTAAGACTATCTTTTATTTTCTCTGCTGTCGCAGCAACTTTCCCACCGACTGCTGGGATTTTCTTTAATATATACTCTAGTTCATCTTTTACCCAATGGTATTTCCCTGCGGTACGTAGACGTCCAAGTACATTATGAAGCGCACCAACGTTTGGTGCAATTGACATTTCATTATCATTCAAAATAACAATCATGTCTGTTTTTTCATGTCCAATATGGTTCAATGCCTCTAAAGCCATTCCGCCGGTTAGAGCACCATCTCCAATGATTGGTATAACATATTCTTTCGTTTTCTTTAAATCACGTGCTAGAGCCATTCCCATTGCAGCAGATAATGATGTCGAGCTATGGCCAGTTTCCCATACATCATGCTCACTCTCGCAACGTTTTGGGAAACCACATAGACCTTGATATTGCCTTAATGTACCGAATTCCTTTGCACGTCCTGTTAAAATTTTATGTACATAGGATTGATGTCCTACGTCCCATAAAAATTTATCTTTCGGACTATCAAATAATTTATGCAGAGCAATTGTGAGTTCTACTACACCTAAATTAGGTGCAATATGTCCACCTGTTTGAGAGAGCTCTTCAATTAAAAACTTACGAATATCCTCACTCAATCCCTCTAGTTCACCGATAGACATATCTTTCAAAAAACTAGGGTTTTGAATTTGCGTTAGATCCACATGGATCACTCACTTTCATTTCATAATCTGTCAACATGTCAAATATTATAAAAAACATTTACACAAAACAAGAAATTATCTTTTTTTATTTTTCACCTTGTCCTGCAATTAACCAGTCTATTGCGCCCTAATCCTATTATAAACCATATTTCTTTAGGCGATGAAAAAAATAGCCGCTAACACGAAGTGATAACGGCAATGTAATCTACATATATTTTTGCCAATAACAAGAAAAGAAAAACCTTTTCCTACATTTATATCATAAAATGATGAATGACTCAACAAATGGAAACGCTGTTATATTAGTTATTACGTTTTGCAATCAAATCGCAAATAGATAGTAAATATTCATCTTGTAATTGCAAGGAACCAATAGCACCTTTTGCTTTTGCAATTGTTTCTTCTAAAATATCCTTTGCTCTATCTACAGTAAATAACGTCGTATATGTGCTCTTTTCGTTGGAAACATCACTACCAATCGGTTTTCCAATCTCTTCTTCGGTTCCTTCCACATCTAAAATATCATCTCGAATTTGGAAAGCTAGGCCGATATATTTTGCAAACGCAAGTAACTTTTCTTCTTGTTCTTCTGTGGCATCAGAAAGTATCGATCCTGCAAGTACAGCGAATTCAAGTAGTTTCCCAGTCTTATGCTTATGAATATACTCCAACTCATCAATCGTAAGCTGTTTCCCTTCAGCTTCCATATCTGCCACTTGTCCGCCAACCATTCCTTCTGGTCCTGCCGCTTTTGCAAGCTCAAGTACAAGTCTTACTTTTTTTTCAGCAGAGATTTCCTTTTGTTCATATGCCATAATAACTTGAAAAGCATACGTCAACAAACCATCGCCTGCTAAAACTGCCATCGCTTCACCAAATACTTTATGATTTGTGGGCTTACCTCTTCTTAAATCATCATCATCCATACAAGGTAAATCATCATGAACTAACGAGTATGTATGTATCATTTCAAGAGCACAAGCTGCACCTATTCCAAGATTTCTTTCTTTACCAAACGCTTGTAATGTCGCAAATAAAAGTAACGGGCGGAGACGCTTTCCACCCGCTTCCAAAGAATATGCCATCGCTTCACGAAGTACATTTGGGCATTGTAATTCATTTGCATAGCTTACAAGCTTCTCTTCTACGAAAGTTTTACTTTCTTTCAAAAAAGTATCAAAAGCAATAGTCACTATGCTTCATCTCCTAAAGCAGTAAACGGTTCAAGCTCTCCATCTTCCCCAAGAATAACTGCCATTTGTTCTTGTACGTTCTTCAATTTCTCATCACAAAGCTTAGATAATTCCATACCCTCTTTAAAATAAGAAATTGCTTCTTCTAAAGGTACGTCACCTTGCTCTAGCTTAGAAACGAGGTGCTCAAGTTGCGAAATTGCCTCTTCAAAGCTTAATTTATTTTCCATTATTCAATTCACGCTCCTCTATGCCTGATACGCTACAATCTAGTATTCCATCTTGTAATTGAACTGAAACAGCATCTCCAAGGCTGACATCTTTCACACTTTTTAACACTTGCTTCTCTTCATCATATACAAGCCCGTACCCTCTCATCATTACTTTAAGCGGACTTAACGCTTCAAGTTTTTGAGCAGCTCTTACAAAGGCAAATTCTTTCGTTTGAAGTAATGTTTGCATTTCACGTTGCAATTGCTTTTGCAATGTTTCAACCGCTACCTTCGTTTGCATAATTTTTTGAGCTGGGTGGTGCTTCTCTAAATAAAATGAAAGCTGTTTTAACTGATTTACCTTTTTATCAATATAGCGCTCTTTCGCTAAAACAAGCTGTTCTAACGCTCTATCTAATTGCTCTTCTTTTTGCTCATATACTTGTCTTGGATAACGGAACGCATAAGATTTTTGCAATACTTGTAGTTTTTCTTCTTTTTTATGTACTAACTCTCTCATTGCTCTTTGCAATCTTAGAGTTCTTTGTAATACCTTTTCTTGTAACTCTATAATGTTAGGCGCTGCCAGCTCAGCTGCTGCAGTCGGTGTTGGCGCACGTAAATCGGCAACAAAATCCGCAATTGTAAAGTCCGTTTCATGGCCTACTGCCGAAATAATAGGGATCTCACTCTTAAAGATTGCCCTTGCTACCATTTCTTCATTGAAAGCCCATAACTCTTCAATAGAGCCTCCCCCTCGCCCAACGATTAGGACATCTATCTCTCCCATTTCATTCGCTGTACGAATCGCTTGTACAATTGAGGGAGCTGCTGACTCCCCCTGTACAAGTACCGGAAACACAATAACATTTCCAATTGGATAACGACGTTTAATCGTTGTTATAACATCACGAATCGCTGCCCCTGTTGGCGACGTAATCACACCTATTGTTTTAGCATAAGGAGGAATTGTTTTTTTATAAACTTGAGAAAACAAACCTTCTTCCTCTAAACGAACCTTTAATTGTTCGTAAGCTAAATGCAGGTTTCCGACTCCGTCAGGCTGCATGTCTTGAATATAAATTTGATAAGAACCACTCGCCTCGTAAACGGAAATTTTCCCTTTCACAAGTACCTTCATCCCATTTTCAGGTCTGAATTTAATATTACGATTATGACCCGCAAACATAACCGCTGCGATTCTTGCATTTTCATCTTTCAATGTAAAGTACATGTGGCCACGACTATGATTTTTAAAGTTGGAAATTTCACCTTTTAACCAAACAGACTGCAAATGCGGATCATATTCTATTTTTGTTTTTATATAGCGTGTTAACGCTGTAACGGTTAAATATTGTTTTTCCATTTCTCTCTCCTCATAGCCGACTCAAATTATTTACAAACGACACCTGCACGCTTAGCAGATTCAACAGTATTATGAAGAAGCATTGTGATCGTCATTGGACCAACACCCTTTGGCACAGGTGTAATATACCCTGCAACATCTAACACGTTGTCAAAGTCAACATCACCACAAAGTTTACCTGTTTCTAAACGGTTCACACCAACGTCGATTACAACCGCTCCTTCTTTAATATAATCAGCTGTTACCATTTTAGGTCGTCCAACAGCTACGATTAAAATATCAGCTAACTTCGTTAACTCTTTCATATTTTGCGTTTTAGAATGACAATATGTGACAGTTGCATTTTCATTTAAGAACAATTGCCCCACTGGCTTGCCGACAATATTACTTCTTCCAATTACTACAACATGTTTTCCTGAGATATCAAGATTTGTTTCTTTTACTAATTCTACGATACCGTGCGGTGTACATGGAAGGAATGTATCTTGTCCCGTCATCATACGTCCCACGCTGATTGGGTGAAATCCATCTACATCTTTTTCTGGTGAAATTCTTTCAATGATAGCTTTTTCTTCAATATGTTTTGGTAAAGGTAATTGCACTAAAATGCCATTAATACGGTCATCGCCATTTAAGCGATCGATTTCAGCAAGCAAACGCTCCTCAGTAATTGTTTCAGGAAGTTCAATTAGCTCTGAATAGATTCCTACTTGTTCACAGCCCTTTTCTTTTCCTTTTACATAAGAACGAGATGCTGGATCTTCTCCAACTAGAATAACTGCTAATCCTGGTTCAATCCCTTGCTCTTTCAACTTCACAACTTCTTCTGTTAATTGTGCTCGTTTTTTCTCCGCAACTTCATTTCCTTTGATGATTACTGCTACCATTTTAAGATTCCCCCTTAAAGAAATTACAGTGTATCTTTTATATTAGATAAAACGCCGTTAATAAAACGACGAGATTCCTCATCCCCAAATGTTTTAGCAATTTCAATCGCTTCGTTAATTGTTACGTTGTGTGGAATTTCTTCCATGTATTTCATTTCATACACAGCTACACGTAAAATACTGCGATCAACAATACTAATACGCTCCAGCTTCCATTTTTTTAAGTTTTGACGAATCGCTTCATCAATTACTTCTTTATTTTCTACAAAACCTACTACAAGTGATTCTAGAAAATCATTTGTTTCTTCACCTTCATCTAGCGTGTTTTCCACCGCTACTTTCGGTTCTAATTCACCTGTAATATCCATTTGGTATAATGCTTGCATAGCTCTTTCTCTAGCCGTCCTACGTTTCATTGTAACTCTCCTTTATGCTTCAAGTCTTTCCTTATGCTTTGTTATATTATTATAATTTATAAGCCGTCAATTCACTTACTCTTACAGTTTTCATTGATTTTCCAACCTTATAATACAATGATAATAACACAATTTATCGTTTCACACACGGGTTACAAGGCTGAAAAATAATAAAAAGATTAACTTCAAGTTCCATATCTTATCACAATGTACGTTTTTTGGAAAAACGAAACATCTTCTTTTTGATTTCTTATTTTTTGAAATAGTATAATAATTAGAGGGTTTTAATTTGTGAAGAAATGAAACGATAAAAAAGATGCCTATGTTACTAGGCACCTTTTTCATTCTTACACTGGTTCAATTTCTGTTTTTTGTGTTTCGAATGTTACGCCAACGATGTGAACATTCACTTCTTTTGGCTCAAGCCCTGTCATTGTAAAGAGTGCCTGGCGAATGTTGTCTTGAATCTTTTGTGCAACAACTGGAATTGCTACGCCAAAATACATTACAACATAAAGGTCAACGATAATATCTTCGTTTGCTAATTCAACCTTTACACCTTTACCATGATTTTTCTTACCTAACTTCTCAACAACATCTGTAGCAAAATTACCACGCATTGCCGCTACACCTTCTACTTCAGCAGCTGCAATACCTGCGATTACTTCAATTACTTCTGGTGCAATTTCTACTTTACCAAGAGTTGTATCTTGACCCATATCTAACATATGTTCAGCCATGAAAAAAAACCTCCTTTAATGTATCACTGCGTCACAAGTTCATGCTCTTCCAAAAACTTCGTATTAAACTCACCTTTTACAAAATCAGGATGATCTAGCAATTGCAAATGGAACGGGATTGTTGTATGTACGCCTTCAATGACAAACTCACTGAGTGCACGCTTCATTTTTGCAATTGCCTCTTCACGTGTTTTTCCGTGAACAATTAATTTAGCAACCATCGAATCATAGAAAGGTGGGATTGAATATCCCGGATATACAGCTGAATCGACGCGAATACCAAATCCGCCTGGTGGCAAGTACATTTCTACTTTACCTGGGGATGGCATAAATTTTTTGGCAGGGTTTTCCGCATTAATTCGGCATTCAATTGCCCAACCATTAAATTGTACTTCTTCTTGCTGTAACGATAACTTTTCTCCAGAAGCAACACGAATTTGTTCTTTAATTAAATCCATCCCTGTTACCATTTCAGTAACTGGATGCTCAACTTGAATTCTCGTATTCATCTCCATGAAATAAAAGCTTTTCGTTCTATATTCATAAATAAACTCAACCGTACCAGCACCTGTATAATCAACCGCTACCGCCGCTTTAACTGCCGCATCACCCATCTGCTTGCGAACATTTTCATCAAGTGCAGGTGATGGACTTTCTTCTAGTAGTTTTTGCAAGCGGCGCTGAATTGTACAATCACGCTCTCCTAAATGAATGGCATTTCCATGTGTATCTGCCATTATTTGAATCTCAACATGGCGGAAATCTTCAACGTACTTTTCTAAGTATACACCAGGGTTCCCAAAAGCGGTACTAGCTTCTTGCTGTGTAATTTGAATTCCTTTTACAAGCTCTTCTTCATGGCGTGCAACACGAATACCTTTTCCGCCGCCACCTGCAGTCGCTTTAATAATAACTGGATATCCAATTTGATTAGCAAGCTCGATCGCTTCTTCGGTATTTTTAATAATCCCTTGTGAACCTGGTACAATCGGAACCCCTGCTTCTTTCATTGTATCACGAGCAACGTCTTTTGTGCCCATCTTTGAAATAGCTTCTGGACTTGGACCGATAAAAATCAAGTTACATTCACGGCATAGCTCTGCAAAATCTGCATTCTCTGCTAAAAATCCGTATCCTGGATGAATAGCATCGCAGCCTGTTAACTTCGCAACACTAATAATGTTCGTCAAATTTAAATAGCTTTCTTTCGAAATCGTTGGTCCTACACAATACGCCTCATCAGCAATTTGTACGTGAAGTGACTCTTTATCTGCTTCTGAATAAATTGCGACTGTTTCAATATCCATTTCTTTACAAGCACGAATAATTCGTACAGCAATTTCCCCACGATTGGCTATTAATACTTTTTTTATCATCACAAAGACTCCCTTATTACGCTTTTACAAGAAATAGCGGTTGTCCATACTCAACAAGCTGTCCATTATTAACAAGAATCTCAACAATTTCACCATCTACATCTGCATCGATTTCGTTAAATAACTTCATAGCCTCGACAATGCATACGATAGAATCTTTCGATACTCTGTCTCCTACACTTACATATGCAGGTGTATCAGGCGAAGATGAAGAATAGAATGTACCTACCATCGGTGATGTAATTTTATGTAGGTTTTCATTTTGAACCACTTTTTGCTCTTCTTGTTTTGGTACTTCCACTTGTGCTGCCGCTACTGTTGTTTCAACTTCAACAGGTGCTACTGGTTGCACGACTTGTTTTGCTACAGGTGCTTGCACCGCAACAACTTCATTACCACGCTTTTTCATTTTGATTGTCGTACCATCTTTTTTGTATTCAAATTCATCAATATTAGAGCTATCAATTAATTTAATTAATTCACGAACTTCTTGAATTTTAAACATGTAAAATCCACTCCCATACTCTTGTTTGTCCCGTTTTTACAGATTATCGTCACTAAAACTAGATTGACTGTAAAAATACGATGTACTCTATTAGAAAATGCATTTCATTTACTAATAGAAATAATTGCTATTTCCATCTTACGATAAATTTTTTAAACATTCCAATTTATATTTCTTTATAATAAATCGAAACTCCTGTAAAAATATTATTCCAATAAAAATTTATTACCTAGTAATAATACCAAGTTTCATACAAAATTGGCAAGACCACTTCTAAAAAAACATTCCTTACTTTTTTCACAATGCTACACAATAAACAAATCATTACCGCTCCACTCTTCACCTCATCTATAGTCAACAACATATTTTTACCAAATATTATTTTTTTGTTTACACACCGTTCATCATTCCTTCATATAAGAATAGTATGTTCAAAGTGTAGAAAATATATCGTATCGAGGTGTGGACATATGATATGGCTCATTCTCTTCTTACCTGCCGTAATGGTCTGGGCATTCGTTCTCTTCATCCACGTCAAATCCGGAAAAAGTAATCATCATTACCATGAACCGCTAATCTTTTACTCACAGCGTATTTCTCCGTTCCGAGTTGAACATAATAAAAACAACTACAAAGACGAAACAGAAAAAAGCTATCGAAAATGATAGCTTTTTTTCTATAACTATTTTCAAACAATCCGATTCGTAAAAACTAATAATCCGCGAGGGATCCCCCCGCGGATTATTAGTTTTTATTTTGTTGGTGGATCAAATTTCACACCTACATCTTTTGATCCGCCTTCACTTCTTACAAGCTGTATAATTTTATTCGCTTCTTTTTGTGAATGCTTTGCTGCTTTCACAGTTACTTTAATGTCAGTTCCATCAGCTCTTACAAGGGCATCTTTATATCCTCCTTGAGACTTAATCACTGTCTCAAGTAATTCTTGCTTCGTTTCCATTGTAGTAATTGCATCAAAATTATCTTTCGCTTTACTCTTTTCTGTTGCTGAAGATTTTGCTGAATTCATGACTTCTTGTAATCTTGATTTTTGTTCACTTAGCTGATCTTCCATTTGCATACGTAACGCTGTGAAATTTTCATCACTTGATTGAACTGTTACGTTAGCATCTTTTTTACTTGTTTCTTTGTTAGCACTCTCTTTTTTGTCTGTTTCTTTATTTGTTTCTTTATTTGATGTTTCCTTGCTTGTATTTTCTTTTTTTGGCGTTTCTTTAGGTGCTTCATTTGTTACTGCTTTGTCAGTACCTTGTTTTTCTTGTCCAATCTTTTCACCTGTTGCCGGCGATGCTGTATTCATTTTGTCAGGAGTTGTTACGTAATAAACAGATAGTACAACAACTAAACTTAACATCGTTAATAGCCAAACCGTTTGTTTTTTTAACACTTTATTTCCTCCCTATCAATTTTTCGGTGAAACTGAAACGCGATGGGCTGGTACATCTAGCAGCCGTATGACAGCTTCTTTTACCATCGCTTTAACTTGTATATTATCCACTCCCTTTGCTACGACAAGAACACCTCGCACTTTCGGTTTCTCTGTTCGTAAAACAACGGGAGTTTCTTTATCCCCTTCACGTATAATGACGGTCTTTTCATCAAGGGACTCATCTTCTACTTTCCTCTGACCGCCTGTTTTATCTGTTTCACCTGTTGTTTGTGAACGTTTCACTGTATTTTTTTCTAATATTTTTTCTTCAGATGAATCTAAATTTACTTTAATCGTTACATTTTTTACTCCCGCTATTTCTTCTAAAGCTGCTTTTAATTCTTGTTCATACGCTTTTTCATACTTTTCTACATTTGACATACTATCATTATTTTTTTGTCCAAAAGTTGGTACGTCTTTTTCTTGGTTTTGCGTTTTTTGTTCTTTAAATACAGGTACTTCTTCTTTTTTACTTGAAAAAAGACTACTAGAAAACATAAGCAAAATCCCAAGTATGAGTAGGACAAGTAAAAACTTAGGTGTTATCTTTTTTCCCTTCTCATTGCTCTCTTTTTCATCCCCATTCAATAAGTTTCGAAAAAATGAGAACTTCGAATTTTTATCTTTATTGTCCATTTACTCTACCTGTCCTCCCTTCCATTTGAACTTGGATTTGTTTATTCTCTAGTTGCCATCTGCTTGAAAAGAAATCTTTCATTTCCACATTCGTTTCTTCTACTTTTTTCGGAGGTTCCTTCGTGTTAATTTCAACTGGTTTTACTGTTTCGATTGCATCATTTTTACTACGTTCTTTTTCTTTCAACGTCACAACAACAGTTTGAATATCTTTTGCTGACTTTACTTCCGCTGTACTTTCCGCTGCGACTATTTGTATTTCAGAGACTGTCATACCATACTTTTTCTCGAATTCTTTTCCTACTTCTTTTTTCATTTTGGTAGCCATCTCTTCTAAACTATATGCACGTGTTAGAGCTTGTATTTCTTTTTTCTTCGAATCTATTGAATTTTTTACAGATCCTTCTGCTACGTACTTCTCTTCATTAAAATTTGCGATTACTTCATTCACATCTGTTTGCAGTAGTTTAAAAAGAGGCGTTAAGATTAAAACAACTAATAATAGACTTACAACGAATTTAACGTACTTTTGCAAATTTGAATTTGGAAGAATAAGATGAAGCATTGTCGCTAAGAGTAAAAAAACGATAATATTTCTAATCCACTCTGTAACAAATTGCATACCCTTCACCTCCTACCGCATCATAAGTGTAATGTTCCCCGCAGCAATAATAATTGTGATACTTAAAAAGAACATAAATGATACGATAGCTAAGCAAGCAAATACATAAATGATGCTTCGCCCGATAATATCTAAACATTGAATAATTGCTCCGCTGCCAACTGGCTGTAATACTGCTGCTGCGAATTTATAAATAAACGCGATACAAAAAATTTGAATCGCTGGAAAAGCAACAATTAAGCATAGAATGACGAGCCCGATAATTCCGACTGTGTTTTTTAATAATCCCGATGCACTAATAACAGTATCCGCCGCCTCTGTAAACATTCTTCCTACTACGGGAATAAAGTTCCCTGTTACAAATTTAGCAGTTTTCACAGCTATTCCATCAGCAACAGCTGTCGCTGTTCCTTGTACAGATAATACCCCTAAAAAAATCGTTAAAAAAATACCGATAATCCCAACGCTAACGTTTTGCAGAAGCTTGGACAATTTCGTAACTTTATATTGATCACTCATCGTACTTACAATACTTAATATCGTTGCAAGTAATAAAAGTGGTAGAACGATATAATTCATCAAAAGCCCGCTCGTGTTCATTAAAAAGATGATAATCGGATGAAAAAACGATACAGATACAACACCACCTCCAGTTGCTATGAGTGCAAGCAAGATTGGCAATAGCGCTAATATGAAATCTACCATTGTTTGTATCGTTTCTCTTGCATATGTCATGACGACATAAAAACTATTTAAAGCGAAAATAATAAGTACCATATATACAACTGCATCCGCAATTTTACTTACACTACTCTTTGAAAATGCAGATTGCAGTGATTGCAACAATGCACTAAAAATTGTAAGCATAATGAGCGTTCCCAGCAGCTTCCCATTTGCAACAAGCTCGTGAAATAAATACTTTAATAAACCTAGCATCCACTCTTTTATAGAAATTTCTTTTTCTCCCTTTACAAACTCCATAAAACTACCTTTTTGACTCTCTGGTAAATAACCTCCATATTTTGTAACAAGCCCGTCCCAAAATTGCTTCACATCTTCAATTCCGAGCTTATCCAATTGTTGATCAACGACGTTTGTTTCTACAGGAGAAGCTTGTACAACAACCGGTAAAGAAAAGAAAAGGAAGCAAGCAAATAGCAGCTTAGCTCCAAACCCCCTCAACATTCACTCCCCCTTATCCCGTCGGTAAAAATCCGAGAATAGTTTCAATGACAACCGTCAAAATAGGAATCGCCATTACTAAAATCAAGATTTTTCCAGCTAATTCAATTTTCGAAGCGATTGCCCCCTGCCCTGCATCTTTTGTAATTTGTGCTCCAAACTCAGCAATATAAGCAATTCCAATAATTTTTAGCAACGTTTCTACATATACGTTGCTAACTTTTGCTTCACTCGCTACTCTCTCAATCATTTGTAAAATAGAGTGAATTTGATCAATTAAAAGAAGAAACATCACGCTACCTACGAACACAATAAATAACGACGTAATGCTAGATTTATGCTGATTCAATACAGCTGCTAAAAACGTAGCAACGAGGCCTAATCCGACAATTTGTATAATTTCGATTCGAACCGCCTCCTTTACTGGAAGAGAAAGACACTCTTAATCTTGTCGAATAGCGTATTAATTAAAAATGCCACATGAAATAAAATAACGACAAAACCGACAAGGATAACCCAATTTGCAATATCCTCTCGCTTTAATTCTTTTAGTACGGTATGAATAAAAGCTAAAACAATGCCGATTCCGGCGATTTGAAATATTAATCCAACATCAATGGACATCGCCTTTCTCCCTCCTATAGCAGTAAAATTACGATAAGTAGACCCGCTAGTACCCCTAAGCTCTTGATCATTTTTTCGTATTGCAGTTGTAATGCTTTCGCTTCCTCTTCTTCTCTCTCTAAATGTGTAATACATAAGCGAATATGTTTTTGTTGTGATTCTCGATCATGTTGTCCGAGCGTTTCGCCAAATTGCTGCAAAATTTCGTACTCAGTTTGTTGAAATGCTGTTAGCTTCCAATTTTCTTTCAAACTATCTATCCAAGCTTCTCTTACTGTTTGTTCTCCGCCTTCTAGCCTTCTAGCAAAACTTTGAAATATCCAATTTAACGGCTTAGGCATTTGTTTCACTAATCGCTCGGCAGCTTCAGACAAAGGTGTGTGCCCATACATAATTTCTGCCTCTAATGATTGAAGTGCCGCTTTTAATAATCTAAGTTGCCTTGGTCTCTCACTGTATCTTTTAGCGTATGAAAATCCGAAAAAGGTGCTGACCGCAACGATTAACACTGCACCAAATATTTTTACCATACGCCCTCAGCCTTTCTATGAGGTAATACCGATTTTCCATATTTATCTTTTACTTGCATAACTGTTCCTGGCCCTCTTGCTTTTGATAGCTCCACAAACCTATCAAATACACCGAGCTCCAGCACCGCTTTTAGTGATGGACGTTTCACAACATCATCATAAGAAAATCCATGTGCGCTTATAAAAAGCTGAACCCCAGCATGCACCGCCTCCATAATTGCTTCACTATCTTCTTTACGTCCAATTTCATCTACAATCAAAACATCTGGACTCATAGAACGAATCATCATCATCATTCCTTCAGCTTTTGGACATGCGTCTAACACATCTACTCGTGTGCCGAAGTCATATTGCGGAATACCTTTCACGCAGCCTGCAATTTCTGACCGCTCATCAACAATCCCCACTTTACAAGAAGGAATTTTCGAAGCACTTACACCTTGACTCATGCAACGTGCTACATCTCTTAAAAGTGTTGTTTTCCCCGTTTGCGGTGGGCCAATTACCATCGTGTTTAACCATCGTGATTCATACAAATACGGCAAAAGTGGTTCAGCAATTCCTATTTTTTGACGAGCGATACGAATATTAAAGGAAGAGACATCTCGAATCATTTTCACTGCGCTTTTTTCTGTAATGACTTTTCCAGCTAAGCCGATTCTATGTCCTCCTCGAAGTGTCACATACCCACGTTTTAATTCCTCTTCCATCGTATAAATTGAGAATTGACTTAACTTATTCAATAAGTAAATGGCATCCTCTGCTGTAACGATATAGTCATAAAAAAACACTTCGCCATGAGCAATACACTCTAGCGGTCTTCCAATTCGAACACGAATTTCCTCTAGAGCATCGTATTGCTTACAACTTTCCACTAGCTGCTTCATCGTTTTCGGTAAAACTTCTAATACTTCTTTCATCAGCTTCTCCCCACTATACTCGACTTACTATTTCAACAACGCGATAAAAATGCAGCCAATTCCAAGCGCTAGAAAAAAGAGTTTCAAGAAAGAAATCTCACTTGCCACACTCGCTATGCCTATTGTCATTGTTAAAATTAATACGGTCGGTCCAACAAACGCCAACATACCATTTATAAACAATGCTTTCTTCGCATCATTCACATAAAGCATAAGCAAAGCGGCGAATATTTCCGCGCTACCTGAAAACAACCGAAGTAACCCCATTACAAGCACGGATGTTTCCATTGCCGCTAGCCACTGTTTCATTCTCCCACCTTCTCCCATAACGGTTACTATTGCTACATTCCAAAAAAGAATATATTTGTACAACCATATGCAGGGGTTGTCTATTTCAGAAGTAAAAACATAATATTTCTCTATCGTCTATCCGTAGTCCGAATATTCGTATTGTCCAATGGGATATTATGGTATATTCAGTAGTGATGGGGAGTATAGACGATGCAGCATGAGAGATAGAACTAAAGTCATCTCGTGTACTACATATCGTATCGCGCCATTTTTTAAAAATTGACTATATGTGCAAAATGAGGGGGGAAAGTATGAAGGTATTGAAAATTAGTTTAACAATTGTAATAGAATTAGCTCTTATTTATCTTTTTTCAAAATTGGTCAGTTGGTCATTTATGGAGACCTTTTTCCTTGGAAGTTTAGCGATATTTGCAATTATGTGGTTAATTATTATGAATACTCATAGAAACAACATTACGGATCACGCAATCAGTAAAACACTGACTGGCGTTGAGACTGGCGAAATAAAACCATTTCAAATCGTTTTCACTCCATATATGGCGGGTACTCTTTCACTTGTTTTAGTTAGTTTTATTATCACTGCTATTTACTATCTACCCTATTTCCTATAAAAAAAAAGCACTCGTGATGATCACGAGTGCTTTTCTACTATGCACGAGAAACGTATTTACCTTCACCAGTGTTGATGATAAGCATTTCGCCTTCGTTAATGAAGATTGGTACTTGTACAACAAGACCAGTTTCTAATGTAGCTGGTTTTGTTACGTTAGAAGCTGTATCGCCTTTAATACCTGGCTCTGTTTCTGACACTTTTAATTCAACTGTGTTCGGAAGTTCAACACCAAGTACTTCATCTTGGTATGTCATAATAGATACTTCCATGTTTTCTTTTAGGAATTTAAGTTCGCGCTCGATTTGGTTTTCACCAAGTTCGATTTGCTCGTAAGTTCCGTTATCCATAAATACGTGAGACTCACCGCTCGCGTATAAGTATTGCATACGACGGTTTTCGATGTGTGCTTTTTCTACTTTTTCACCTGCACGGAATGTTTTCTCTTGAACAGATCCTGTGCGAAGGTTACGTAGTTTAGAGCGAACGAATGCAGCACCTTTACCTGGCTTTACGTGTTGGAAATCCATTACTTGCCAAAGGGCATTGTCCACTGAAATTGTTAAACCTGTACGAAAATCGTTTACTGAAATCATGTAAAAAAATCCTCCTGTATATTACAAAATAATAAGTTCTTTTGGTGATTTCGTAATTACTTCATTACCTTCACTTGTTACAATGATATCATCTTCAATACGTACGCCGCCAATACCTGGAATATAAATACCTGGTTCTACTGTTACAGCCATTCCTGGTTCAAGTACTGTATCAGAACGGAACGCTAAACCTGGTGCTTCATGGATTTCAAGACCAATTCCATGACCAGTAGAGTGTCCAAAGTATTCACCATATCCTTTTTCCGTTATGTAATCGCGCGTTAACGCATCCGCTTCACGGCCTGTTAAACCAGCTTTAATACCGTTCACACCACGTAATTGTGCTTCTAAAACGATATTATAAATTTCTTTCAATTTATCAGATGGTTCACCAACTGCAATCGTACGAGTAATATCAGAACAATATCCTTTGTAATAAGCGCCGAAGTCTAATGTAACGAAATCTCCTGTTTCTATCACTTTTTCAGATGCCACGCCGTGCGGTAATGCCGAACGAAGACCTGAAGCAACGATAATATCAAACGAAGAAGATGTTGCTCCTTGTTTTCTCATGAAAAATTCAAGTTCATTTGACACTTCAATTTCAGATACTCCCGGGCGAATGAATGATAGAATATGTTCAAAGGCAGCATCTGCAATCTGTGCAGCTTCCTTTAATATCTTAATCTCTGAATCAGTCTTTATCAAGCGTAACTTTTCTACAAGCCCAGAAGTTGGGATAAATTCAGCATCGATTACTTCTTTATGCGCTGAATAAGAACTATATGTAAGAGTATCTTGCTCAAAGCCAAGCTTTTGAATTCCCAGTTCCTTCACTTGCTTTGCAACTTCATCAATGATTAATCCTGCATGCTGTATAATCTCGTATCCAACCGCTTGTTTACTAGCCTGCTCTACATATCGGAAATCTGTAATAAATTGAGCACGATTTTTCGAAATCAGTACAACACCAGCTGTTCCTGTGAAGTTAGCCATATATCTACGACTATGTTCATTTGTTAACAAAATACCGTCAATACCAGCCTCATCAAATGCACTTCTTACTCTTTCGATTTTCTCCATTACTTTATGCCTCCCTCAATTTCTCCATTAATGCAAATAACGCTAACTTATAGCCATAAAAACCAAATCCAACAATTTGTCCCGCACAAACAGCTGCCGTCACAGATTCGTGACGGAACGACTCACGCTGGTGAATGTTAGAAATATGTACTTCAATAACAGGAATCGAAATGCTCGCAATTGCATCTCGAATCGCATAGCTATAATGCGTAAATGCTCCAGGATTTAAAATGATCCCTTCATATATATCTTCCGCCTCATGAATACGATCGATAATCGCACCTTCATGATTCGATTGGAAACATTCTAACTCCACTCCCATTGTTTCTGCTTCTTGCTTCATATCTGCTTCAAGTGTCGCTAGCGTGCCCTTTCCATATACATTTACCTCCCTGACACCGAGGCGATTTAGGTTAGGACCGTTTACGAGGAGTACCTTTTTCATATGTTTAAAACTCCTTAATATTAAATATCTATACAACATTTTAACATAGGAGTCACTTATTTGAATAGTTTGTCTTCTCTTCCCCTTCTCGCTCAGCTTTATTCGTATTTACTGCGTAGGAAACAGAGTATGCTATAAACACACCATACAATATAAAAATACATATCGTCGTCACAATTGTTTCTTTCGGTAAATGGAGTGCACTTTTAATGGCAGGCGCTATTAATCCCATTCCGAAAAATAGTAACGCCCACCAAAATAGCCCATAAATCATTCCTGGAATAATTCCTTCAAACTTCGCCAAAAACGCTTTATACAAAAAGGCAATCAAAATTGAGAGTAATCCCATACAAATAATTCCTGATACATTGCCCCATACCCCTTCTTTCCAGCTTCCAAAGGCAAATGGTAATAGTAAATAGTTCGGTCCCGCTTCCGTGAATGAAAATATATGAAGGAAATACCATATCCCCCCCCAAAAAATTCCACCAAACAAACCAATTTGCACATAATTCCTTGTTCCTAATTGTTCTTGACTCACATCGACACCTCCGCTCAATAGTATGCCCGAAACTATTTTGAACCATGTTTAAATACTGCGAAATTTGTCTATAAAAAGAATAAGAAATGTCCGACTCTCGTAACATTTTTCCTTGTCATATACTTGTATTTGTCGATAAAATAAAGGAAACTCGGTGATTGTCTTATTTCAAAATGACAGAACCCAGTATGACAATTGCCTCTTTTTCTACATAAGAGAGAAACAAATACAGGTTGGTGTTAACATGGCAGAAGAGTCAAAACAAATATATGGCGGGCAAGCAGTCATAGAAGGAGTTATGTTTGGCGGTAGAGAATATACTGTTACAGCGGTTCGTCGTAAAGATAAATCGATTGAATTTTATCGATTACCACGCGTTCGTAATAAAGCATTATCTATCCTGAAAAAAATTCCATTTTTACGAGGGATTGCCGCTATTGTGGATGCAAGTGCGAATGGAGCAAAACATTTAAACTTTGCTTCAGAACGATTTGATGTCCACCCAGAAGAAGACGAACAAATTGCAAATAACAAAGAAGAACAATCGAAATTAACGATGGTATTAGGAGTTGCAGCAGTTGGCGTTTTATCTTTCATATTCGGTAAAGTCATTTTCACAGCAGTTCCTGCACTACTAGCTGAATTAACGAGACCGATTTGCCCTTCTCATACAGGGCAAATCATTGTCGAAAGTGTCATTAAGCTCATGCTATTATTGAGCTATATATACTTTATTTCTTTAACCCCACTTATTAAACGGGTATTTCAGTACCATGGTGCGGAGCATAAAGTAATTAATGCCTATGAGAATAATCTTCCAATGACTGTAGAAAATGTTCAAAAACAAACTCGCCTTCATTATCGCTGTGGCAGTAGCTTTATTATATTTACAGTCATTATTGGAATGTTTGTTTATTTCCTTGTCCCTACAGATCCACTTTGGGCCAGAGTCGTAAACCGAATTTTATTAATTCCAGTCGTTCTCGGCATTTCTTTTGAAGTGTTACAATTTACAAATCGATTACGCGATATTCCAGTATTACGCATACTTGGATATCCCGGATTATGGCTGCAACTATTAACAACGAAAGAACCAACAGATGATCAAGTGGAAGTAGCCATTGCATCGTTTGAAGAATTATTACGTTTAGAAAACAAACAATAATTATTTGAAATTGGTGTTCAACTCCTTTCCTCATCGTTAATATACTAATTTTAATATATGTTTTTAGGAGGTGTCCCTTATGAACGGTCGTTCGTTTACATTCGCTATAGTTATGCTTATTATCGGATTAGCAATATTCGGCCTTGTCTCATCTGTCATTACAAATCCAATGGGTGTATTAAGAAATATCGGGTACATGTTACTTGTTGTCGGTATCTTTTATTTGCTATACAAGATGTTTACAAATTCTAGTGGTTCTGCAAATTCGCAAAGCTCTTATAAGCGTGCAGCGAAACAATCGAACCGCAAACATGGGAAACAAAATGTAGCACCCCTAAGCAATTCTTTCTTGAAATCAAACGCTTCTAATGACAAAGGTAAGAAAGGCGCTCCTTCCACTTTGAAGCGAAAAAGAAAACAATCTCATTTAACTGTCATTGAAGGCAAAAAAAACAAAAAGAAAGACCGTGCTTCCTTTTAGGAAATACGGTCTTTTTTTATATTTTGTAGTACTTCTTTCAAACTTTTATCTTTCATACTTTCAATTCGAAGATGATGATTTTCAAATGGTAAATTCCGTGTCACATCATTAGGTACAACAACGCACTTTAATCCTGCTGCAATCGCTGCTTTTAATCCGTTTAACGAGTCTTCAAATACAACAGCTTCAGACGGATCAATCCCTAAATCTTCTATCGCAATTCGATAAAGTGCTGGATCCGGTTTTACCTTCTCAACATCTTCCCTTGTTTTAATGACTTCAAAATAATCTCGAATTTGTAGCTCTTTCAAAAAAGAAGTAACCCATTCTCTAGATGAACTGGAAGCTAATGCGATTTTCAATCCCATTTCTTTCGCTTCCTCTAAATATTCTTTTACCCCGTCACGAGCTTCTGGTATTTTCATTTTCTCTTTATGTAAAGTTTTCACTTTTTCTTTTAATGCATCCTTGTTAAACTTCTCTTCTAATTGCTCATTTAAATATGCATATAGTACATCATCTGTCGTTCCAATACATTTTGCAAATTCCTCTAAAGGTAACTCCCCACCGTACTCACGAACGGCGTCTCTGAAAGAGTGAAACCATATTGTTTCTGTGTCCACAATTAATCCATCAAAATCAAAAATAATTGCTTTCATAATTTCCCCATCCTTTTCGGTTGAAATAAAAAAGGAAACGACATACGTTCCCCCTTAATTACTTTTCTCTTCATTTGCTTTTTGAACGCCACGAAGTGTTTCCACTCGAATCTCATCTTGTTCAAAATATTGCACTAGATCACCAATGCGGTCAATTGCTTCCCAACTTAAATGATGTTCAATTCCTTCTACATCATTGTAAATTTTACTTTCATCCAAACCGATAATACGCATAAATTGCTCTAGCAAGTCATGACGGTATACGAGACGCTCTCCGATTTTTTTACCTTTTGATGTTAATACAAGCCCTCTATATTTTTCATAAATTAGATATTCATCTTTGTCTAATTTTTGCACCATTTTTGTTACAGAGGATGGATGTACACTCAGCGCTTCAGCAATATCAGATACGCGGGCATAACCCTTTTCATCAATCAACAAATAAATTTGTTCAATATAATCTTCCATACTAGGGGTAGGCATCGGTTTCCTCCATCCAATTTCATTTTGCTCATTCCGTACGAAGCAATCAATAAAATGATACACCAGAAAGAATAACGTGACAAGTTGAAAACAAGCCTAAATATTTAAAAGAAAAAAGAACTTGCATTCCAATACAAGTTCTTTTCATGTAAAATATTGAATTTCTGCGTTAGGAAAAAAGTGATGAATATATCCTCTAATCGTTTCTTCCAATACTTCTGCATCATCTTTTTTATATACGTATTTCCCGATGCCATATCGTCCCCATTTATATTTGCGCTTCTCTTCATCCATTTCAAGCTTCGTATTCGGATAACGCTCTTGAATGACCTTTTTTGCTGGTTTTGTAAAGCGATGTTGAATTAATTCAAATGTTAAATTCGGTATCGACAAATCTTTTAGCGCATTGTACAGTCGCTCAAATAGTTCACGGTATCCTTCTTCCCATCCTTCATGCATATAAAGTGGCGCAACTATAAACCCAAGTGGATAACCCGCACCTGCTACTTTACGAGCTGCTTCAATTCGTTCTTCAAAAGGTGATGTCCCCGGCTCAAAATTTTTGATTACATACCGTGAATTAATACTAAATCGAAAACGAGTTTTCCCATTATGTTTTGCATCTAATAAATGATCAACGTGCGAATATTTCGTAACGAAACGTAAACGCCCATGCTCACTTTCTCCAATGAATTCAATCGTCCGCTTTAATGCATGTGTTAAATGATCAATTCCAACAATATCTGATGTACAAGCCGCTTCAAACCTTGTTATTTCTGGTGCTCTTTCATCCATATACTGCTTTGCCTTCTCAAATATTTCATCAAGATTGACATACACGCGAACGTAAGGCTTACTCCCAAGTGTTGTTTGCAAATAGCAATAATGACAATGTCCCATACACCCCGTTGCGAGCGGGATTGCATATTCAGCTGACGGTTTTGACGTATCAAACTTTAATGTTTTCCTCACCCCAACGACAAGTGTTGCCTTTGCATTACGATACTTTTGCAAGTCATTTTCACCTGGCAAATTTCTAATTTGATTATGGGATGTCGTTTCACGAATTTCTAATCCCATCTTCGTAAACTTCTCATACAGCTCTTTTCCAAGCGGATATTCGAGTGCCTTCGGTTCAAAGTAAACGAGTTTTGGCATAAATGGTTTCATATACTTCCCTCCTCTCGTTAGTATGGGAAACGATGAAAAATTAACACTCATTAAAGTTTTCCACTTCAGTAACTTGCGTTGCAAGTTACTGAATGTTATAATTTGGATAACAGCTACCTTGCAACGCAAGTTACCTGAGTAAAAGGTGGTGAAATCATGCACAGCCAAATGTTAAAAGGTGTGCTCGAAGGTTGCATCCTATACATCATTTCACAAGAAGAAGTGTACGGATATGAACTGAGTACAAAATTAAATAAACACGGATTTACATTCGTAAGCGAAGGAAGCATATATCCGTTATTGTTACGTATGCAAAAAGAAAAATTGATTGAAGGAACATTAAAAGCCTCCTCACTCGGTCCAAAACGTAAATATTATCACGTAACCGCTAAAGGATTAGAACAGCTTGAAGAATTTAAACAAAGCTGGGGAATGGTTTCAACAACGGTGAACAATTTATTACAGGGAGAGTGATGAGGATGAATGCGCAAGACATGATTAAATTGAACAACAAAAAACGCGAACTTCTAACACCTGAAAATGAAGTTGTTTATAGCGATATATTAGTTTATCTTCGTTTATCTAACGTGCCAGAACAACAAGTAGAAGAACTATTACTAGAAATATTAGACCATCTCATCGAAGCACAAACAGAAAATAAAAATGCTTATGACATTTTTGGTGATGACTTACAATCTTATTGTGATGAACTCATATCGGCTTTGCCGGTTCAAACAATGTTAGAAAAAACTTCTTTAATCGGCTTTGTTATTAGCTTACTTCTCGCTATACAGTTTGGAATGGACACCATTGCTTCTCTTTTCATTTTCTTTTTTGAAAAGAACACCGAAATAATAAGTCCACCTTTTAGTATCCTTGGAACTACTTTGTCGGTTTCAATAATTATACTAGGTATACTATTCATTTTATATTTATTAAAGCGGTACTCCTTTGATCAGAAAATGAATTGGAAAAGAAGAATTCTATTTGGATTCGCATTTGCTATCCCATTTTGTTCCGCTATATTCTTAAATATTTATTTTAAAAAACAACCTTATCTCATTTATCATCTAACCTTTTGGCAAAACGCCTTAATCGCTATCTTATTTTTTGTTTTATATAAATTACTATATAAAAAATCAAATTTTTAACAGCCTTTCAAAAGGCTGTTTTTCTTCTGTCTAATTTTACAAATTGAAAAATTTCATAAAGAAAATAAGAAAAATGCAAAATAATTAAAGTTAATTGTTGACGTGATGCTTTTATTATCGGTATCATAAATCTTCGTGAGCAATTATTTTTCGTTATACGATTTTTTTATTATTACTGAATTTTTGAGAGGAGAAATTAAATGTCAGTTAAGAAGAAAACGCAAGTACGCACCGGCAAAATGGTACGTGAACTAATGTTAGCAGACGAAGATGTAAATGCTTCGCTAATTATGGTATATAGTGAAAACGGTGTAAACGCAGAAATTAAAATCGAGGGCTTAACGCCGAAATGTAACGAAGAATTATTTTTGAGCGGAAACGTGGATTGGAACAAGAGTGTTATTTATAAAATTGTTGATTTCACTGGGAACGCTGAAGTTGGTAAAGTTACATTAACAGCGATGAACAAAAATAATGTTTCTCTAGAAGTTGAACGCGTTATGTGGAGCAAAGAAAATAAAGAAGCTGCTGAGCAAGAAGAAACTGTTGTAGAAGCTACTCCGAAAAAAGAAGTATTTGTAGAAGCTCCAAAAGCAGTTACACCTGCTCCAAAACCTGTTACGCGAGTAGAAACACCTGCAGCACCTAAACCTACTCCGGTACCGACACCGAAGCCAGTAAGTGTAGAAGCAGCCGTGGAACTATCTACTCCAGCACCTGTGAAAAAGGCAGCACCAACTCCAGTTACAAAGCAAGAGACAGCACCGGTCGCTCCTGCAAAACCGAAGCAACCTGCTTTGACTGAAACAAATACAAAACTACAAGAAAATTATGTTAAACTTGTGAAAAAGACAATTGAAGTTTGTCAAGATTACGAGCTTGGCATCGACATAGATGATTCTATTGAAAGCTTAAAAAAAGAACTACAAAGCCAAGGTATTAGCGTTACATTTGACAAAGAAATTATGGACGTTGTAAATCGCCTTCGTTCTTTACAAGATAAAGGAATCAAAGTAGAAAAAGTACTTAATTTACTATAAAAAAATAAGAGGTGGCAATTGCCACCTCTTATTTTTTATAATTCCATTCCTTACTTTCATACTTCTCTTTTGCTAATGTTTGGACTTCATGTAACTGTTCTTCTGTTAATTCATACGGAACAAGCTCTACATCTAATCCTTTTTCAAACCCAACCTCAAACGCTTTAATTAACTGCTCGATTGTAAACGTACGGTCTGTTAATTCATTAATGGCTACCGCTTTAGAAGAGAACATACTCTTCATACGCTCTTTTACACGTTCACTCGGGAATAAAAACAGATCGTATAATTCATCTAAATCTATTTCTAACGGAATCGATCCGTGCTGTAAAATCACACCTTTTTGACGTGTTTGAGCACTACCTGCGATTTTTCTTCCTTCTACTACAATTTCATACCAAGACGGTGCATCAAAGCATACGCCTGAACGTGGATTTTTTAAATTTTCACGGTCTGCTTCTGTTTTTGGAACTGCATAATACGCTTCTAATCCTAATGCCTTAAAACCGTCTAATAAACCTTGCGAAATAATACGATACGCTTCTGTAACTGTTTTTGGCATATTTGGATGATCTTCAGACACAATAACACTGTACGTTAATTCTTTATCATGTAGTACACCCCTGCCGCCTGTTTGACGACGAACGAATCCATATTTCTTTTCGTTAACTACATCCATATTAATATCTTTTTCAACACGCTGGAAATACCCAACTGTTAATGTTGGTACTTCCCATTCATAAAAACGAATGGTTGGTGGCATTTTCTTTTCACTTTGCCAATTTAATAAACATTCATCTAACGCCATATTAAATGCCGGTGAACATTGACCAGAGTTAATATAACACCATTTTTCTTTTCCCATCCTGCACCTCATATAACCAATTATTTTTCACATTCTCTAGTCTACCAAATTCGACAAAATTTGTGAAAGAATACGAAATTTCTTCTTATATGCAAATGAATCTGTTGCATAAATACATACGGGCATTATAATATTGAAAGTAGGATAAGAAAAAAGGGAGCGATAGAACCGTGTCAACAACTTGGATTATTTTATTAGCCGTAATCGTAGCGTTCATCGGCTACACTGTATGGATGTATTTCTATCAGAGAAAATTAATTAAAACACTTTCAGAAGAAGAGTTTCGCGCTGGCTACCGTAAAGCACAGCTTATCGATATTCGCGAAGCAGACGAATATACTGCAGGACATATTTTAGGCGCACGTAACATTCCGTTATCACAAATTCGCCTTCGTCATAAAGAACTTCGCAAAGATCAACCAGTTTACTTATACTGCCAAAGCGGATTCCGTACTGGTCGTGCAGCTCAATACTTAAAAAAACAAGGCTACAAAGATTTCTACCAATTACAAGGTGGATTCAAAACGTGGACTGGAAAAATTAAAAAGAAATAATAACATACAAAAACTAGCTGAATGATTCAGCTAGTTTTTTCATTTGAAAACTTTCCACGTTATTCTCACACATTTTGACAAAACTATTTTGCAAACAAAAAGACCCCTATCATTCTTACGCCCAAGTGAAAAGGTTACGCGAATAAAAAGAAGCCTTATTCATACCATAGTTTGTGAAAAGCTTTTCAGGTCAAGATTTTTTCATTCTTGTTATTTTCCCTTTATAATAAGGGAAAGAGGTGATACATATGGCCAATATAAAACAAATTGCAAAAACCGCTGGTGTATCCATATCAACTGTTTCCCGCGTCCTTAATAATCACCCTTACGTAAAAGAAGAAAAACGTAAGCGTGTTCTAGATGCTGTTGAAGAATTGAACTATGCAAAAAATATAAATGCTATTCATTTAATAAAGGGAAAAACATATACAATCGGGGTTATGCTCCCCTTCATTAATCTTCCATACTTTAGTACCATTATTGAAGGAATCGGAAACGAAGCGTTAGCAGCTGGATATCACATTAATTTATGTCAAACAAATTACGATAGCCTCGAAGAGATTCGTGTTCTTGAAATGATGAAAATGAAACAATTCGACGGAATGATTATTTGCTCTCGAACGAGTTCTTGGGAACAAATTGAACCTTTCGCAAAATTTGCCCCTATTATTTCATGTGAAAAGATAAAGCATCCCCTCATTTCATCCGTCTACGTAGATCACTATGAAGGCTTCCGTCTCGGCACTGCCTATTTACTCAGTAAAGGCCATGAAAAAATCGGAATCTGTTTAGCAAGAAAAACGAGTGCAAATTCTATGGAGCGCGAAAAAGCATTTGCTGATACGCTGCATAACGAAGGTAAAACGGTACATCCAGATTGGATTTTTCATCAATGCTATACGATGCAGGATGGTGCAAAAATACTTCATCGCATTTTAAACATGAAAAATCGCCCAACCGCTATTTTTACAGCGAACGATCAAGTTGCAGCTGGTTTATTAACAGAGGCGCGAAAACATGGCATTCGAGTCCCTGAAGAACTTGCTATCCTTGGATTTGATAATCATGAAATTTCAAAGGCGTTAGAAATTTCCACAATTGAACACCCCGGTCTCGCAATGGGCTCACATGCTTTTTCTTTATTCCATAAACAAATCCAAAGCGAGCAAATTGCCGGGAAGGCAGAAGAGCTTTCATTCCATTTAATTGAGCGAGATACTGTCTAAAAAAAGAGTGTTACCTGTAGCGCTCTTTTTCAGCTCTTCACCTATTGACTTTATATTTTCCATCTCATATAATGAACCTAACGAACGGTAGGTAGGGGATGAAAATGACAGCAAACCGCATTAAAGCTGTAGCACTTTCTCATTTCGCACGCTACGGCTATGAAGGAACTTCATTGGCAAATATTGCTCAAGAAGTTGGGATTAAAAAACCATCGATTTACGCACACTTTAAAGGAAAAGAAGAGCTATATTTTATATGTTTAGAATCTGCTCTTCAAAAAGATTTACAGAGCTTCACAGACGATATCGAAAAATTTTCAAATTCGTCTACTGAAGAATTGCTCTTACAGTTACTAAAGGGCTACGCACAACGATTTGGTGAAAGTGAAGAATCAATGTTTTGGTTACGAACTTCTTATTTTCCGCCTGATGCATTTCGCGTACAAATTATCGAAAAAGCGAATGCACACATTGAAAACGTCGGAAAACTTTTATTCCCTATATTTAAACAGGCAAACGAGCAAAGTGAACTGCATAACATTGAAGTAAAAGACGCTCTAGAAGCTTTTCTATGCTTACTGGACGGACTTATGGTTGAACTACTATTTGCAGGTTTAAATCGCTTTGAGACTCGTTTAAACGCCTCTTGGCAAGTATTTTGGCGAGGTCTTTCAAACTGACGGATTGCTCCTTTGCAATGCGTCGTTTTTAAGCCCTTTACCTAACGACTGGTAGGAAGGAGAAATGACATATGGCATGGATTTATGTAATCATAGCTGGTATTATTGAAATCTTTTGGGTGATTGGACTAAAAAAAGCGGAGGCACCACTTGAATGGGCTGGTGTTGCGTTATTAATTACAATTAGTTTCGTCTTATTATTTAGAGCTTATAAAGATTTACCTGTCGGCACTGTATACGCAGTCTTTACAGGAATTGGAGCTGGTGGGATCGTTCTTACAGAGATTTTCGTCTTCGGAGAACCTTTCTCTATTGTAAAAGTTTTATTAATCGGTTTAATCTTCTTCGGAGTAATTGGGCTAAAACGAGTAACAGAAGAAAAAGAAGCGAAGGAGGCCGCATAAAATGGCTTGGGTATTTTTAATTCTAGCTGGTATTTGTGAAATTATTGGTGTACTCTTTATGAAAGTAGCCACTGAAAAGAAAGGCTGGGCACCAAAAGTTATTTTAATCGCTAACTTCGGCGTAAGTTTCTTCTTCTTATCCCTTGCGATGAACACGTTACCGATGGGAACTGCTTACGCGATTTGGACTGGAATCGGAACTGCGGGAAGTGCACTTCTAGGTATTCTTATTTTCCGCGAATCAGCGGATTGGCGTCGTCTTGCCTTCTTAAGCTGCATTCTATGCGGCGCTGTTGGCTTAAAACTATTAAGCTAACGTGAGGTGAATGTCATGTGGAAAGAAAAAGGAAAACAAATGTTAGCATGGATTACACTCGGGAGTGTCATTCTATTGCAAATCAGTTTTCATATAATAGAATGGTTGTTTCATAAAATAGTATCCATTCTTACCTTCCTTCCTAGCATGGCACTTGAAATTGCATCTATTGCTTGGTCAGTTATTGCCTCCATTGCAATCGTCATTATATGGAGTATCGCCAAACTATGGAATAAATTATTTAAAAAGGACAGTACTTCTGAAAAAGAGTAACTGTCCTTTTTTACATTCATTCAGACTTTCTATAGAAGTTTGATGTGATAAGACAAAGAAGACCAACTATGACAATACTTATACCAATTCCTTTATGTAAATTAGGAAATGGTGATGGTATATCTGAGTAAAAATTTGCTAAAATGAGACCGATTGAAAATAAAAATATCCCTATTCTATATAACCATTTTCTTTTGTTCATCATTCTCCCCCCTAAAATTTTTCATACACTCCTTTCTTTTGGACATACTACCTAAAAAAGGAGTGAATACTATGCAAAATTCTATACATAAGCAGATCCTATTTTTATTTTTCCTCTTTCTCATTCTCGTTATCGTTTTCAGCTTTATATTACATACTCCAAAAGATGTTGTACCGAATAGCCTCTCTGTTTATAAACTCTTACTTTCATATTGTCGTTATTGAATAAGGTGCCTTCTATAAGGCACCTTTTAAAATTCTCTCTTCTCATACAATTTCACTGAAACGAAGATAGATACTATGAACATGCATATTGAACTACTGAATAACAAGCTGTTATATAGTTGAATTTGTTCCATGCTGATTTCAAAGAACATAGTACCAATTGCTGTCGGTGCTATTAGTATGAAAAGCGTAATAAAAGAAGCTTTTTTATAGCCAAACCAAAACAATATTGGTAAAACAATGCTTAAATATATAAAAACAAAGCCAGAAATCGTAATTACTGTTGTCGTTATAAATTCAAAAGTTCCATCTTCAAATCGATTGATTACTACAGGACTAGACACTATCATACTTATAATAAAAATAATAAGTGCCATTATGTATTTAGCTAACACAATTTGCTTTCTCGCTAGCGGCAAACTATTTACTATTACTTCACTATTATATTTTTTATCGTCATTAAATGTTTTTAAAATTGCTATTACTGGAATTATGGCTGACATAATTATGTAAAAACTTTTCATGTCTATTAATGTCATATACAAGAAAAGAGGGTATATTAAGTGCCATATTAAATACTTCCATTGCACGATAAAGTCTTTAATTATAAGTTGCTTCACAATCACTCCCTCCTTATAAATCACGCTCATTATACAAATGAATTGAGAAAAACATGGACATAACATATAAAAGAAGCAGCCCTGCTATAAAACAAATATTTACGACTAAACTCGTGTTCCAAGCATTTTCTACATCTAACCAGACGTTACTTACAATCAGTCCACTTAAATACCCCAATGCAAGTCCGGCGAACGGAGCAATTTGTTTTACACTGCTATATCCTACTGAGAATTCAATCGGAAGTACAATTATGCTACAAACAACCCCACCTGTTATACCTCCGAGAATTTCTCCCCACAGCATAAATCCAGTCATATATTCATTTTGTAGCTGTAGTAAACCAACCACTAGTGAGAAACATCCACCTAAAGCAACTAAAATACTTACAAATACGTATCTCCCTATGACAATATCTTTACGGTCAAACGGTAAACTATTTACTATCAGTTCGCTTTTATTTTTCCCCTCATAACTCATTGACAGTATCATACCAAGAGTAGGTACAAACATGCTAAATGTCATCAAAAAACTATCACTACAAAAATCAACAATGAGCAGGAACAAGAAACATATAAGATAAACAAACCCTAACTTTCTTTGCATCATCATATCTTTTAAAACTAATTGCTTGATCATGTATTACACCCCCTAATATGAAAATGTCCCTTCTATAACTCTGCCTCCTGAAACATTTTCATTGAGAGAAACATTGATATGACTATACTTACTAACACTCCGATACCAAGAACACTCATTGCTAGTGTAGCCTCTTGAGAGTGGAGTACTTTTAACATAATTGTTTTATCCCCAAAAATATTGCACATAAGACCAATCATACCCATTAAAGGAAATAGCATAATCACATTCAAGACAGTAATAGCTTTATATCCCCCAATGTAATTAGCAGGTATCGTTACTACACAATAAATCAAAGTTGCTACTATTGCTGAAAATATTGCATATCCAGGAATAACTATATCTCTGTTCAACAAAATATTTCCTAATATTACGACTATAGAAGTTATACTCAAACCGACTATAATAAATAATGTGCTTGAAATATATTTAGCTATAACTATCTCTTTTCTCATTATAGGCAAACTCACTAATACTTTTTCTGTTTTACTTTTTTCTTCATAATAAAAAGAAATATATATAATCGTACTACATGTTATAAATAATCCTATTGCAATCCCCATCGGTTCTACGGAATTTCTAAAAACAGATAAAATAGGTATTAAAAAATATAAAGGAAACATCTTCTTCTGTAAGAAAAACTCCTTCAAAATCAACTGTTGCATATGAATTCCCCTCTCTATAAATCACGCGTTTCATACATTTTAATTGTAAGAAACATAGAAACGATATAGACACTAGCTAATATAATTCCTCCAACTATAAATACACCAATATGCATAGGATTCATAATCCACTCAAGGAATGAAGGTGTTGTTTCATTCAGCCCATCACTAATAAATATCCAAAGTATACCCCCCACTCCTATTGATGCTGCTGATACTAGACTTCTTGCTACCTTCGATTTTGTACCATAATAACTAGGGAAAAAAGTGACAACCAAAAATACGGCGTAAACAGCTCCATTTATTACTTCATACCATGGAATTTCAATGTATAGATTCGGATGATAGGCACCGATATCACCAATGACCACAATGCCTCTTACAAGAAAAACAACTAACATCGTAGAGAGTATGCCACCAACAATAAATATTGCACTGGAAACATATCTAGCAATTATGATATCCTTTCGGCTTACCGGTAAACTATTTATAATAATGTCACTGTTATTCCTTTCATCCATAAAAGTTAACGTCATAACGGAAGAAAGGGTTATAAATAGACAACTCATCGAAAATAACAATTCACCACTTGGATCTAACATAAATAATACAAGAGGCATAATTAGATTCACTAACCACGTTACCCGAAAAAAGAACAAATCTTTATAGATGAGCTGACGCATAAGCACCTCTCCCTTTTGCGGTGTAAACGATAATATCATCTAATGTAGGCTTTTCTAGTACAACCTCATTTCCAAACCAATCGATAATTGCTTGTTTATCCTTCGCTAAACCTTCGAAACCAAATTTATTTTTTCGTAATCCAACAAATAATTCTTTTCCTTCTCGGTCTAATAAATCATTACTTCCTTTTACGATTACGTAGTTCTCCATTAGTTCATCTTTCTCACCAGTAAATATAATTTCTCCATCATTGATGAACGTAATATAATCTGCGATGCGCTCTAAATCTGTTGTAATGTGCGTTGAGAATAATACAGATACTTCATCCTCCATTACAATTTCTTGCAAAATATCAAGTAATTCACTTCGAACAACTGGATCTAATCCTGCTGTCGGTTCATCCATAATGATAAACTCTGCGTGATGTGAAAGTGCGATAGCAATCGCAAATTTCATTTTCATCCCTTTTGATAGTTCTTTAATTTTTTTATACTTCGGAACTTGTAATCTGTGCATATACGATTGATACTGCTCTTCGTCCCACTTTTTATATAACGGTGCAATAATACGTTTCATTTGTTCACACGTTAAATCTTCGTAGTAATGATTTTCATCATATACAAAACCAATATTTTGTTTTATTTCCTTTTCAGCTTTCTTATTGTCTTTGCCAAAAATTTTTATATCACCGCTATCTTTTCGAATTAAATTCATAATCATTTTGATTGTCGTACTTTTCCCTGCGCCATTCGGTCCGACAAATCCCATAATATATCCGCGTGGTAACGTAAAACTTATATTTTTCACTACAAAATCTTGATAACTTTTACAAACATTTTTTAGCTCTAACATCTCTTATTCCCCCTCATATAAACACGCAATCATCTGCTGTAAATCTTCAAGTGAAAGCTGCAACGCTTTACTTTCATTTACAATCTCTTCCGCTTTACTTTCCAATAGACGAAGCCTTTGTTCTTTTAGTAGTTCATTATTTTTACGTGAAACATAAGTCCCCTTCCCAGCAACAGTTTCTATATATCCTTCTTTTTCAAGCTCCTCGTACGCACGCTTCGTTGTAATTACACTAATTTGTAATTCCTTCGCTAAGCTACGAATAGACGGTAATTGGTCTCCACCCTTTAAACCACCATTTAAAATAAGCTGGCTTAATTGTTTTCTTATTTGTACATAAATAGGGTCTTGGGAAGAATTCGAAATAATAATATTCATGTTTTCCTCCAGTGTGTATATACTGTATATACCTTATATATACAGTATATACACACCATCCTATTTTTGGCAAGAAAAAAAGACCAACATTTTCCTGTTGGTCTTTCGTATATGTATCACTTTTCAAAGCGATCTAACATCTCATCTCTCATTCCGAAACTCACTACCGCAATTCCTACATACATAAACAGAAGGAACGCCGGATGAACTGTGTTGTACCAAGTGCTATCAACAATTAAATAAATCGTTAATGCTACAACAAGAACAAACGCTAAGATAAACATATAAAAGTGTCTTGTACTACCCATAATAAACTCCTCTCTTCTCTCGTCACCATTCAACAGTATATTGTATCGAATAATTCGATATGACTCAAGGTTAACTTTCTGTTATGTAATCAAGTTCCACCTTTACAATGTCCTCACATGCTATTGAAATGATTGTTCCTTTCTTATCAATTGCCGTCACTTCTCTATTATCCATTACACGATGTGCTACTCTTTCTAATACTTTTCCTTGATCTCGATAACAAAATTCTTTTACATCTTTAATCGTTTTTCCGTTTTCTAAATGGTATATCATTCTATAACACCGATATCCCACATTTTCACCCCCAACTTGCTCGTTTTTTCACATATACATAAAAATGAGTCATTCCTATCTCATTGCATCTTCTTAATTTCAATAAAATTCTAACAAAAATAAATACTTTTATCAAACTGACTTTTTCAACAAAATCACCTATGAAACTACTTCTTTACACCATTATGAAACAAAAAATATAAAATTTTAACATTTTCTTCACTAGTTCTGCATAAAGTGAAACTTTAATCAGCGGGGGATTTTTGTTCATCCCCATTGATTATCAGCCCACAAATCGCGGGACAAATTCTCCATACAAAAAAAGAACCCGCATATAGCGAGTTCTTCCTTTGTTATTCTAATTAAACTTGTACAGGAGCTAGCTTTTCATAACGTAAAACTGGTTTACGAGCGGCCAATGTTTCATCCAAACGTTTAATTACCGTTGTATGTGGCGCTTCTTGTACAACTTCTGGATTTTCTTCTACTTCTTTAGCAATTTGAATCATCTTATCAATGAAACCATCTAATGTTTCTTTTGATTCTGTTTCTGTCGGCTCAATCATAATACATTCTTCCACATTTAATGGGAAGTAAATTGTCGGTGGATGGTAACCGAAATCAAGCAGGCGTTTTGCGATATCTAATGTACGTACGCCAAGTTTCTTTTGGCGACGACCTGATAATACAAACTCATGCTTACAATGTCTATCGAACGGAAGATCATAGAATGGTGCTAATCTTCTCATCATATAGTTCGCATTTAATACCGCATACTCCGTTACTGCACGTAGTCCATCTGGACCCATAGAACGAATGTATGTGTATGCACGAACGTTAATTCCGAAGTTACCATAGAATGGTTTTACGCGTCCAATTGCTTCTGGACGATCATAGTTAAAGTGATAGCCATTTTCCGTTTTCTCTAAAATTGGTTTTGGTAAGTACGGAATTAAATCAGCTTTCACACCTACTGGACCCGAACCTGGGCCACCGCCGCCGTGAGGACCTGTAAATGTTTTATGAAGGTTTAAATGCACAACGTCAAATCCCATATCTCCTGGGCGCGCTTGGCTTAATACCGCATTTAAGTTTGCACCATCATAGTATAATTTACCGCCTGCGTTATGGACGATTTCTGCCATTTCTAAAATATTTTCTTCGAATAGACCTAATGTATTAGGATTTGTTAACATAAGTGCTGCTGTTTCTTCGTTTACAACACGTTTTAAATCTTCTAAGTCAACAAGACCATGTTCATTTGATTTTACTGTAATTGTTTCAAAGCCAGCTACAGTTGCAGATGCTGGATTCGTTCCGTGAGCAGAGTCAGGAACAATTACTTTCGTACGGTTAAAGTCACCATTTGCTTCATGGTATGCACGAATTAACATTAAGCCTGTCCATTCTCCGTGTGCACCAGCTGCTGGTTGCAATGTAACAGTATCCATACCTGTAATCTCAATTAAGTGCTCTTGTAAGTCGTACATTAATTCCATTGCACCTTGTACTGTCTTTTCATCTTGTAATGGATGAATATTTGCAAATCCTGCGAAACGAGCTACATTCTCATTAATTTTCGGATTATATTTCATCGTACAAGATCCAAGTGGATAGAATCCAGAATCTACACCGTGATTACGGTTTGAAAGTGCTGTATAGTGGCGCATAATGTCAAGTTCAGATACTTCTGGTAGCTCTGCATCTTCTACTCGAATATAATCGCTCTCAAACACATCTTCTAGTTTCACTTCTTCTACATCTAATTTTGGTAGGCTATATCCTATGCGTCCTTCTTTACTCACTTCAAAGATAAGTGCTTGGTCTTGATTCTTCATTGGATAGCCCCCATTTCGTTTACAAGTGTGTCAATTTCCTCTTTTGTACGAAGCTCAGTTACTGCTACAAGCATATGGTTCTCATGCTCTTTATAATCACGGCCTAGGTCGTAACCGCCGATAATATTCTTTTGTAATAATGCATCGCTTACTTCCTTCACTGGACGCTTGCAATCTACAACAAACTCATTGAAGAATGGTCCAGCAAATGTTACAGTGAAGCCTTTCGCTTCAAATTGACGTTTTGCATATTGTGCTTTAGAAATGTTTTGACGTGCCATTTCTTTCACACCTTGTTTACCAAGTGCCGTCATTGCAACTGATGCTGCTAATGCATTTAACGCTTGGTTTGAACAAATGTTAGACGTCGCTTTATCACGGCGAATATGCTGTTCACGTGCTTGTAACGTTAATACAAATCCACGTTTACCATCTGAATCTACAGTTTGTCCAACAAGACGTCCTGGAATTTTACGCATAAATGCTTTCGTTGTTGCAAAGTAACCACAGTGTGGTCCACCAAACTGCGTTGGAATACCAAATGGTTGTGCATCACCGATTACAACATCAGCACCAAATTTTCCTGGTGGTGTTAATGCGCCTAATGATAATGGATTTGAAGAAACGATAAATAATGATTTTTGTTGATGAACGATTTTTTCAATATCAGCTAATTTTTCAACTTGTCCGAAGAAGTTTGGATATTGAACGATTACACAAGCAACTGTATCATCTACTTCACTTTGTAATACGTCTAAATCTGTTACACCATCTTTATGATTAATTTCAACAACTTCAAGATGTTGACCTTTTGCATACGTTTCAAGTACTGCTCTTGATTCTGGATGAACTGCACTAGATACAAGAATTTTCTTTTTGCGAGTATGGCCAGCTGCTAGCATTGCCGCTTCAGCTAAAGCTGTACCTCCGTCGTACATAGAAGAGTTTGCTACATCCATTCCTGTTAATTCACAAATCATTGTTTGGAATTCAAAGATCGCTTGTAATTCCCCTTGTGAAATTTCTGGTTGGTATGGCGTGTAAGCTGTATAAAATTCTGAGCGAGAGATAACGTGATCTACAATTACTGGAGCGTAATGATCGTATACACCTGCTCCTAAGAAAGAAGCGTATTCTTTTAAGTTAGCATTTTTACTAGCCATTTGAGTTAACTCTTTTAAAAGCTCTGGCTCTGATTTTGCTTCTTTAATTTTTAAATCCCCTTTAAAACGAACACTCTCTGGAATATCAGAGAATAACTCATCGATCGTTTGAACGCCGATCGTTTGTAACATTTCTTTTTTGTCTTCTTCTGTCATTGGAAGATAACGATGCAACATGAAATCTACCCCTCTCCCCGTTACTTTGAACGTTTATAAAATGGTGTTGGAACAACTACTGCTTTGACGCGTTTATTACGAATTTCAATTTCTACTTCTGTATCAACTGCTGCGTATTTTACATCAATTAGTGCTAAACCAATGCTTTTCTTTAACGTTGGAGATTGTGTACCACTCGTTACTTCCCCGATTTTTTCTTCTCCAATAAATACAGGGTAATGTGTACGAGGAATTCCACGTTCGATTACTTCGATGCCGACTAACTTACGAGGCGCACCGTTTTCTTTTTGCTCTTTTAACGTTTCTTTTCCAAAGAAGTCTGCTTCTTTATTTGGTTTTACCGCAAAGCCAATGCCAGCTTCAATCGGTGTAATATCTTTTGATAATTCTTGACCATAAAGTGGTAATGTTGCTTCGAAGCGAAGTGTATCACGAGCACCTAAACCACATGCTTTTAAGCCTTCTTCTGCTCCAACTTCAAGAAGTTTCTCCCAAAGTTTTGCAGCATCTTCACTCTTACAGTAAATTTCAAATCCATCTTCACCTGTGTAACCTGTACGAGATACAAGTGCTGGAATTCCATCTACAAGAATATCGTTTTTAAATTTAAAGAACTTAATTTCTTTCAAATCTTCTGACACAACTTTTTGTAAAATGCCTTCTGCTTTTGGACCTTGAATTGCAAGCTGTGCAACTTCACTAGAAACATTGACTACTGTCGCATCGCCAATTACATGGCTAGCTAACCATTCGTAATCTTTCTCGATATTTGATGCATTGATTACTAATAAATAGTCTTCTTCACCACGTTTGTAGATTAATAAATCATCTACTGTACCACCATTTTCGTAGCACATAGCTGTATATTGTGCGCCTCCTACCTTTAAAGTAGAAACGTCATTTGTAACAACACGTTGTAAAAATGCTAAACTATCTACACCTTTTACCTCAACTTCTCCCATATGAGACACATCGAACAAACCTGCAGCCGTACGTACAGCTTCATGTTCTTCTTTAATGCTTGAAAATTGAACTGGTAATTCCCAACCACCGAAGTCGATTGTTTTCCCACCATACTTCGCGTATACATCAAATAACGGTGTACGTTGTAATGTAATCATGCTCTCTCCCCCTTATGCTTTGACAAATCAATAAAAGTTGCTCGCCATATCTAAACATTTTCACTCTGAAAAGATAGGATATACGGAATCTCATTATATTTTTTTATGAAAGCGTAAATAAAAAATCACTTTCTTGGATAAAATACGAAAGATTCCACACATTTCACACCATTATCCTAACATCATTCGCTATATTTCATCAATATTCTAGCATAAAAAATAATTTAGAATTTTTCATTCTTAATCTTATTAAATACAACTTTCAAAATTCAGCCCTTTATCTTTGCCTATTCTTTAACTTTCAGTATGTGTAATAGCGCCTTATTACAAGGTTTATATAATAAAGATTTTTTTAATAATTACTTTAGTTTATAAAAGGTGGGAGCGTCGTAATGAATGTCGATATTTCCGTAGATCGAACGTGGCAAAACAATTTTTTAAATAGAATTAATGAAGATGGTCCTTGGACAAATTGGGATTTATATCATTTAGCTTATAAAACAGAAAAATCGTTACTTGTTCCTACTTTCGATGGATTACAAGCACCGAAGCATTTATCTCATTTCACACCACTTCCTCATCAATTAGAAGTCGCTCAAAATGTCATTGAACAAATGAATGGTAAAGCGATACTAGCAGATGAAGTGGGACTTGGGAAAACAATTGAAGCTGGACTTATTTTAAAAGAATATATGGTCCGCGGCCTTGTGAAAAAAGTACTTATACTCGTCCCTGCCTCTCTCGTATCACAATGGGCATACGAATTAAATACAAAGTTTTTTATTCCAGCTGTAGCCCAAAAGAAAAGCTACTCGTGGGAACAAGCCGATGTGATTGTATCATCAATTGATACTGCAAAACGTTCACCGCATCGCGATATCGTTTTGAATTTAGAATATGACCTTATTATTATCGATGAAGCACATAAACTTAAAAATAATAAAACAAAAAACTATGAATTTGCACAACGATTAAAAAAGAAATTTTGCTTATTATTAACCGCTACGCCTGTTCAAAATAAGATTGACGAAATTTTCAACCTCGTTTCTTTATTAAAGCCAGGACATTTAGGCAATCAATCCAACTTTGAAGAATATTACGCTTCAAAAAATCGTTCCGCCGAATCTGATGAAGATTTAAAATCTCTTATTAACAAAGTGATGGTCCGAAATCGACGTCATAATACCGGAATTGATTGGCCGAAGAGACATGTACGTACAATTTTTGTTGAGTTTAATGAAGAAGAGCAAGCTTTGTATAATGGTATTGAAAATTGGCGAGGACAAGATGCCTTCACATCTGCTTTCTCATCGTTAACTTTAAAACGGGAAGCGTGTAGTAGTCGTGAAGCTGTTTACTATTCATTAAAAAAACATGTGGAAAAAAGGCAGAAAGAAAATGAGCATTACATAAAAGACCCGCATATTGATGTGCTAATGGACAAAATTAATCATATTCCTTTCAACTCAAAAGCGAATAAAGCACTAGAACTTATAAAAGAAATTGACGATAAAGTCATTATTTTCACTGAATATAGAGCTTCACAAATGTATTTACAATGGTTTTTACAACAACACGGTATTTCTTCCGTTCCATTCCGCGGCGGGTTTAAACGTGGGAAGAAAGATTGGATGAAGGAGCTTTTCCAAAACCACGCACAAGTATTAATTGCAACCGAAGCTGGTGGTGAAGGGATTAACTTACAGTTTTGTAGCCATATGATTAATTATGACTTACCGTGGAATCCAATGCGTCTTGAACAAAGAATCGGACGTATTCACCGTCTTGGTCAAAAGAATGATGTTCATATTTATAACTTAGCTACAAAACATACTGTTGAAGAACATATTTTGAAACTGTTATATGAAAAAATCAATTTATTTGAGCGTGTTATCGGTGAACTTGATGAAATTTTAACGAGAATTAATATGAAAAACATCGACGCACATATTCAAGAAATATTTGCGCAATCAAAAAGCGAAGGAGAAATCCGAATTAAGATGGAAAACTTAACATCTATTATCGACTTCGCGAAACGAAATGAAGCTGAGGTGCAAGGCTATGCAGCAACATGAAATTCATAATTACTTATACAATTTTTTTGAGGCGAATAACTGCGAAATTTTAAAGCGCTCCCCTCATCTATTAGATGTACAGTTAACAATTGAGATGGATAAATTATTAATGAACCGTCCTTTTTATTGGCACTATCTTGAGAAAACAGGAGGCGTACCGAATCCGATGCGCCTTACTCTTCTTACAAATCCAGAAAGTGAAGAAAGCGATGGTGAGCTTATTCACTACGGTTCACCACGTCTTCATCAAATTTTCCAAACGACAAAAGAATTAGGCTCTTACATACGTTTATATGAGGAAGTACGGCATAGCGGAGCGACACATACACCACTCCATCCTTGGCTCGGTGTAAATATTAAAGTTTCCTATCAATGTGATCGAAAAAAAGACATCCTTCACTCCATTGGGATTCATCTCATTTCTGGCACAATGATTGCAAACTTTCATGAAACATTAGCTAAAATTAAACTTACACCGAAAATACCTGACTTTTGCTTTACGCTCTCGCCTATCATTAAACCGCAAAGCGGTTTACAACGTATAGAGGATGCTTTAAAAAATATTATTGCAGAAGATGACCATACGTGGGCGAAAGAAGCAAGAGTGCGCTGGAATCACGATTTAGATCTTTTAAATCGTTTTTATGAAGAAAGTGATGAACTCCCCGAAAGCTATGAAATTGAAAAACAAGCCTTGCAAGAGCAATATGAACCACGCATTACAGTACAAATTATTAACGGCGGACTCTTTTATGTTACCGCGAATCATTTTCTTTCTTAAAAAGCCCCTTCTGTTTTAGAAGGAGCTTTTTTTGAGTTATCCTCTATCGCCATTACGCTCTTGTTGTTTTTGCTTTGCCATACGTTTTTGATGCGCACGATCCTTTGCGCTCACATGATTAGCATCAGTTGGAAGATTTTCTTTTGAACGACCAATTCCATTGCTCATCTTTATCACTCCTTTTTATATCTTTCAAAATACTCCCTTATTTTCAGCTAGAGATACAATCCTTATACAAAAAAATAAGAGCAGCCATTGGCTACTCTTACTCACTCACATATTTTTGAAACATATCATGGATGCCTTTATTTACGAGGTTCGAGATCTGCTCGTCAGATTTATTCGGATAACGATCACGCAATCTGATAGATGCCTTCACCATTAAATTTTCTAATACAGAACGGCCACCTTCTCCATAAATAATTTCAGCATACTTAACAAGCCTTCCATCCTCTACTGTTGCTGGATTATGATTGAAGAAAAATTTACTCATTGTCTCCACCTCTCTATTTTGATAACGTTTACATTTATATAGATTATTTATGTTATTTATTTCACAATATTGTATGCATGTATATTTAATTAGTTTCATTATAAAGCAACATATCGATAGTAAATATGTGATTTTCCGTCCATTTTGTGAACAAACCAAGAATGAAAGCGTTTCCTTTATTATATACTAAAAAAACTTACTACGCTAGGGGCAATTTTTTCAATCTACTAATCCCTCAAAAAGTGATATATTTTTTCTTTTCCCATTAAACATTATACAATTTTCAGAAATTATATTATAAAATATATGTATGACTTAAGGAGGATTTATATGAATCAAAATAAAAAAGCTATATTAGATCTTGTCTTTTATCTCGTTATCCCATTCCTCATTTGGAAATTTGCAAAACCTTATATCGATCCTTATTACGCGATGTTACTTTCCTCTGTTCCGGGGATTATTTATACACTGTATACCTTTAAAAAAGAAAAACAGTTTAACGTAACAGGATTCTTTATTTTAATTACACTCATTTCTAATACAACGGTAGACCTATTATCTGGATCAGCTGAACGAATGTTATGGAACGATGCGTATTATCACATCGTGCTCGGTATTATCGTTATATGTACCATTTTTATAAAAAAACCACTTATGTTATATTTCGCAGCAGATATTGCCGCATTGCAAGGCCATGACCGTGATAAAAGTCGTGAACTGTATCGTGATAGTCGTATCTATCCAGCACTACAATATTTAACGCTATTTTTCGGGCTACAATTCATATTAAAAAGCTTCTTAAAAATTTATTTCATCTCTGTTTTCGGTGTAGATGGCTATGGTGAAATGAGAGCGATTATGACCGCTGTTGGATGGGGCATTTCCATTTGTATCGGAATTGGATTTGTTTGGGTAAACAACAAAATACATGCTGTTACAGAAGAAAAAGAATCTGTACAGTAAATGAAAATCCCCTAGTAGCATCATACTACTAGGGGATCTTCATAATATACGCTGTTACAGAAGAAAAAGAATCTGTACAGTAAATGAAAATCCCCTAGTAGCATCATACTACTAGGGGATTTTCATTTACTACACATATTACGAAATCGTTAACTTGATTTTTTTCTTTTATTTTTTACGTTTCGATAAAACAAAGCAGCACTAAGCGGCATAACACCAAACCACTTATTCATAAATGGCTCTTTTTCAGCACGGCGTTGTTCTTTCTTTTGTTTACGATCTTCTTTTGGAGCATCCATATACGACACAAACTGCTGTGTCACAAAGCGAACATAATCATTAGTAGACATATTATCATCACCTCTACTTGATTAGTATGTCCACTTTTTTATTCATTAATCTTTTCTTTTAATTCATTCATGATTTGTTTTACCGATTTATTCGTCGTATCGATATGAATATGAGCCTCTTCATAATGAGCTCGGCGCGATTCAAATTTTGCCACAAATGCCTCTATATCTTTCTTCTGAAATAGTGGACGTGTCGTATCTTCACGAAGCCTTTCTGCAATTACATGTGGATCACAATATAAATACACGACAGTTCCATTTTCCTTCATCCACTTTCGGTTTTCCTCTCGCTCAATGATTCCACCACCAGTTGTAATAATTACATTACAACTGGGTAGTGAACGTAACATTTCACTTTCATATTCCCGAAAAGCGATTTCCCCTTCTTCGGCAAAAATATCACGAATTGCCTTCTCTTGCTTCTCTTCAATCTTTTGGTCTGTATCTACAACATCCATATGAAGTTCTTTACTTAATTCTTTTCCAATTGTTGTTTTCCCAGCTCCCATATAACCGGTTATATATATAGATTTCATGTTCGTTCCTCTCAATCATCCGTTATTATTTGTTATTATAACGAAAGATTACATTATTTAATAAAAAAACGTTTTGTTCTCCTTGTACAATGAAGAACAAAACGTCACATACACGTTTTTACTTATAAGTGCCTCTTCTCACCCACTGCGTTGCAATCCATTTCTCACCTTTCGTTACAGGTGCCCCTCCATGTAACGTAAGCTCATTTAGTGATTGATCTTGATAAAAATACTCAAAGTATACTGCCATTCCCTTTCTAGGGTGCACAGAAAGATTTAATTTCGGGAAGAACGTTTCTCCGCCTTCTTCTACATCATTTAAGTACATGATAAGCGTACTAATACGATTATTAGCAGCTGATCTACTATGTTCCGCAAAATAATCATAATGCGCTTTATATTGTTGATCCACTTCATAATTTAAAATGTGCAATCCTTCTCCATGTGCTACAGGAACATTCATGATAGATGAAATTCGTTTTTCAATCTTTACAGTAAGCTCATTGTCTTCCAAAAATGCACCGCTACTCGTTCGAATATCATTTACATCACGTGATGAACCAACTTTAGAACGTTCCATTTTACTTTTAGACAATTCAATCAATTCGTCGCATTCTTCATCACTTAATACATTTCCTAACACGACAATAAGAGGTTCTTCGAATTTTGAAATAATGTGTATTTCCCTATCTTCCGTCATAATTGCATTTCCTTTATGATCAAAAATAGTTTGTTCCTTATTTTCACCTATTTGATTGTTATTTGTCATTTCCCTATTCTCCCTAAAAAAATATGTTTGGATAGCTTGAATATATCATATTCTTTCTACCTTTCTCTTTTTTGAGAAAATTTAAACTTTCAATTGTTTTATTTATCCATTTCCTATAAAAAAATAACCTATTTTAAAATAAGAAATTATGGTTTTCATCCGTATATTTTACATGCTATCCTTCTATCCAATCAAATATTTTCTCATCCTTTTTTCTATACCGGAAACTAACCTTGTAGAAAACTTCTTGTTTTATTTTACACTGCAACGAAACGAGTATAACATCGTTTTCAAAGACGTAATTCCCACTTGCTTCGCCTTTTTCATATTGAAAGAAAAAAGTATCTTCCTTTTCTTTTTGCTGTAAGTCTTTTTTTATATTTGTAATAGATCGATTTAGTAGTTCCTCCAGTACAAACTTTTGCTTTATTTCAATATAAAATTTTTTATCTATAAGCAACATATTCGTTTCGTATACAAAGAACGAAGTTAATAATACAAGAAAAATGATTGTTCCTGGCATCGTAAATCCATCTTGTTTTCTCATATATTTATTTCCATTTCGCTATATCTTACAGCTACACCTTCATATATTTTCCCACTCCTATCTTTCACATTTATAAAGAGCAGATGAGGTGTTACTTCGTACCAAACCATTTCAACATTTTGTAATATAACTTCTCTTCCGCGCATATTCACTTTTCTTATAAGATGATTATTCAATTTTTCATACGTCACTTCATCTCCAGTGCGAAGACGGAAGCGCAAAAGATTATCTTTATTTTCAGGGACTATTTTTTCTACAAAAGATACTTCACGAAACTCTAACTGTACTTGTCCTATAAACACATCCCATTCCCAATTATTTAATCCTTTTGATTGGTTGTTTTCTATTCCAATAAAATTCAAACGTGGTAAAAGTAAAAAGAACAGTGATAACAGAAAAAAACATACGATCATTTCTATTAATGTAAACCCAACTTCTAATTTATTTTTTCTCCTGCATAAAAGCATTGTTCCATCATTCTTCCTTTCACATCTTTCCACGTAGCACAAACTTCATTTCCTCCCCAATATGTGTAATATACATTTCCGTTTACGACTTTTTCTTGCGGTCGTTTCGCCCCATTCTCATACATATATAAAGCTGCTTCCCTTTTTAATAATACAAATGCTTTATAACGAATTTGTATGTTTTTTCGTTCTTGCATAACCAATACTGTTTGCGGAAGTAGTAAAGATACTGCCATCATTACTATACTTAATGCTACAAGCATCTCAGCCATCACTGACCCTTTTTGACATTTCACGATACGTAAATCTCCCTCTCCCAAGCTGAAATACAATCTCATATTTATAACTTCGATACGAAAGTAAAATAGTGCCACCTCTATTAATATTTCCACTCGGATTATATGTCATCGGATTTGGAAAAGTATTCAAATCAATTTGTATATCGCTATCATATTCTCTTTTAATGATAGTAAGATTCTCACTTAGCTCCCCTATATAATACGTATGTCTATCTTTATACCATCGTAATGTATAGTGTTTTTGACGGTTTATCGCTAATTGTTGCATATACAAAATATCGTTTGAAAACTGTCTTAAAAATTGTTCCACTTTTTGTTTTTCATGTAATGAATGTACGTTAAAATACGTGACCATACTTAGTACAGAAATTGCAAATAGAACGAGTAGCATTTCTAACAGAGTAAAACCTTTTTGTTTCACAGTTTCCCAGTTGTTACTGTGCCATCATTTGAAATATGAATGGCTTCACCATTCGGACACTCATCAGCTGTAATATATTTTTCATCCCTTAGCTCTTTTAGCGAGGGAATTTTATTATGTTGTAAATGGTATGCTTGTATTTGAGCTTCTATAGATTTCACATAGGCTTTACATCCTTTTCCTTCGACGGATGAACGCTGTGTAACTACATTGGGAATAATTAATAGTAATAGTACAGTTATGACGACCATAACTAATAACATTTCTAAAAGGGTAAACCCTTCTTCATTCTGCATGTAAATGCCTCCTAAATAGAATTCATCATTTGAAACATTGGCATAATCATCGCTAAATACATAAGAACGACTATTCCTCCAATACACGTAAATAAAATTGGTTGAATGATCACTAACATACGTTTAACTTTTTGCTCCATCTTTTCCATAATAAGATCGCTATAGTCACCTAATTCAAGCGCCAAATTACCGTTTGCTTGTCCATGCGTAATAATATAAGAAAGTTCTTCCTCATAATATCCGCTTTTAGCAATAATAGATTGCAACGGTTCTCCTGCAATTAATTGGCGTTCAATTCGACCCGCTTCATATCGAAAGAACGGATGATAATTTTGCTCCATCATTATTGTTAGGGCCTCAAGTACTGATAGTCCACCTTGTAATAAACTGCTCAATTGAGTGGCGAAATAATGTGAATGCTTTAAAATAAGAAATGTTTTTACGAGGGGGATACGAAGCATAATTTTTACCTGCTTCATATGCGGGAGTTTCCGAAAGTAAAACATATATACACTACATCCAATCATAATGATAAAAATAGTGCTAAAAATAAGGCTGGGTAGCAGCTTAATTGCACTTAATATTTGTTCTGTAAGTAACGGTGCTGTAGAACCGAATGAACTATATACCATGTCAACTTGCGGTAATAAAATGCGGTTAAAAACAAAAATCATGATTATTAAAAAGAACGCCAAAAACATAGGATACTGCATTATTTTCATCATATCTTTCCTATACTTATCCTTTTTATAAAGAAGTGCGCTCCCTTGTTGCAACGCAAAAGAAATATCACCATGTTGCTCAGCATAAAATAAATAACTTAACACCTCCTGATGAAACATTAATTGATGAAAAGAATCGTGTAGACTTTTTCCATCTTTTAATCCATCAATCATGCACTGCAATTGTACTTTCTTTTCTAAAGGTAATTGAAACCGTAAAAATTCTAATGCCTGCAAAAGGGAGTATCCTTTTTCTAATAGTTCTCCTAATCGTTTCAGCAATACTACTTGATCACTTAAACTCCATATTTTCTTAAACATACACATCCTCTTCTAAAAATCCTAAAGCGTATCCTTTTCGTATCGAAGATTCTAATGTTTCGTGCTTGTACGTGACACATTCCCCGTTTGCTTCTTTAATTGCTTGTTTTAACTCATATCCATATAACAACTCATAAATACTCGCTTGTCTTACCTGCCTCATTGATTTACATAAAGTTGAGCACTTTCTTTGACAAAACGGACACTTCAATTCGACAAGTCGCTGTGCAGCTATAGCCAATAAAGATTGTTCAATCTCTTGCCTCGTTATACCGAAATCCATAAATCGGAGTATCGCCCCTTTCGCATCACTAGTATGCAGTGTCGTCATTACTAAATGTCCAGTCAAACTTGCTCTTATAGCGATTTTCGCTGTTTCTTCATCACGAATTTCACCGACTAAAATAATATCTGGATCATGACGTAAAATGGCCTTTAGTCCCGCCTCATATGTGATACCTGCTTTTTCATTTATTTGAATTTGTAATACATCGTCATTTCTTTTTTCAACTGGATCTTCAAGTGTAACGATGCGACGTGTTTTCTTTTTTTTAATTACCTCTAATAATGCATACATTGTTGTTGTCTTCCCCGAACCAGTCGGTCCAGTAAATACGAGTAACCCATGTGAATAATGCAAAAAGAAAGTAGTTTCTTCGCTGTACTTGGAAATAACGAAAGATGAGATAACGGCTGAATAGATGCTTGTAAATGAAGACGAATAACGAGACTTTCTTGGTATACGGTTGGAAGCGTGGAAAGGCGTAAATACACTTCTTGTCCATCCATTTGTAAATACAGTGAACCATTTTGTGGCTTCCGTCTCTCCCCTATATCCATGGATGCTAAAAATTTAAAGTGTGAAACAAGTTTTTCTCCAAATTCCTTTTCGATACAGCGTTTCGTCATTAAATCTTTTCCTATACGCAGTTGAACCACTACATCCTTCTTCCTGGGCACAATATGTAAATCCGAAGCTTGTACCCTACACGCCTCTTTCAAAATCATATTCGCAAAGCTTTCAATTCCATTCATCATTTTTCCCTCCCCACTATGTATATAGCATGAAAAAATCCATCTGAAAAATCGGTATTTTTACATTTTCACTAGAGAGAAAAGGAAAAATATGTTTGTGAAATTATGAACAATTTCCGAATTATTGTCTGAAATTACCTATATGGAAGTTTATCTGTATTATAATGTTATTATCTTGGATAAAGTGATAAAGGTGGAGATCCTCATGGAACAAGCTTTAAAAATTACAGGCGTATTATCTGACCCAACTCGTTATTACATTTATAAATATATTTCTCAAAAACATAGTTACGTAACTGTACAAGAAATTGCAGATGAGTTTGAGATTCATCCAAACGTAGCACGTTTACATTTATCTAAATTAGAAGATGTTCATATGCTGAAATCGGAAACGAAAAAAACTGGAAAAGGCGGAAGACCAAGCAGATTATATGTATTATCTGAAGATGTGATTCAATTACAATTTCCATTCCGCGATTATCAATTGTTAGCAAGAATAGCATTTAATTCTTTACTTAGCCTTGGCGCCGCTGGTGAAAAAGCGCTATACGAAACAGGAAAACAATTCGGGTCCGAGTTAATGCAACAACATATGCAGCGTTTACATGTGAACGAAAATGCTTTAACAGTAGAGCAAAAAGTCCAAATTGCAAAAGAAGCTTTCTCAACAGCTGGTTTATCACCTGCATTTGAATTAAGTGCAGATGGAACGAAAATTTTCTATGATGTACACAATTGTCCATTTAAAGAAGTTGCTGTTCATCACCCAACTGAAATTTGTAATATGCACGGAGATATGATGAAAGGAATTTTTGAAATCCTATTCCCTAACACGGAATTAACTCGAAACGATAGTCTACTAGATGGATGTAAATCTTGTAATTATAAACTAACAATTTAATTTCTCATATAAAAAGAAGCCAATTATAATTGGCTTCTTTTTATATGAATGAATATTTACAATAGTAAGAAAAATAAACTATAATGAGGAGAGGTTTACTTTTTTTAGAAAAGGAGGGAGATGGCATGGAGCGCATGTTTCGCGTTCTCGGCTTTTGGACTGGAATTTTCTCGGTTATGTTTTACGTAGGGGATATGCAACAGGCCGCACTACTATTTTTAGGACAAACAGGTTTCTTCGTACTTTTAAGCTATTTAAATTTAACAGAGCGTATGTATATATACGTATTCGGGGCATATTTAACTGTTTTCTTCATAGGATTTACATACTACACGACGTTTTTACTTGTCCCTGGAGCTGGACATTAAAGATGGCATTTTGCCATCTTTTTTTTAATTCCGCAATTCCCTAGTTGACTTATAGGTTTTATTACCTTATATTCTATATAACAGATTGGAATTAGGGGGAATCAACATGAATACACTGCTTGTCGGAATTAACGTTGCAGTCATGCTCATCTTAGTTGGCGTATTATATTATATGCAACGTAAGCATGTATCTTTTAATAAACGTGTATTTACTGCTTTAGGAGTCGGAATTATATTCGGTCTTATATTACAATTTATTTATGAGCCAACTTCTAAAGTAATTATTGAATCAAATACTTGGTTTAGCTTGATCGGTAACGGTTATGTGAAATTACTTCAAATGATCGTTATGCCACTTATTTTAGTATCTATTATTTCCGCATTTACAAAATTACAGTTAACGAAAAACCTTGGTAAAATTAGTGGTCTTATTATCGGAATTTTAATTCTTACTACAGGAATCGCTGCAGCTGTCGGTATTGCTGCAAGTGCAGGATTTGATGTATCAGCAACAGGCTTGCAACAAGGTGATGCAGAATCTGCTCGTCTGAAGCTAGTTGAAGAAAGATTTACTTCTATTGAAAAAACAACAATTCCAGATAAATTATTAGAGCTGTTACCTACAAATCCGTTTCTTGATTTAACAGGAGCTCGTCCAACATCAACAATTTCTGTTGTAATATTTGCAGCCTTTATCGGTATCGCCTTTATAGGTGTAAAACGAAAATATCCAGAACAAGCAGAGCTATTTAAGAAAATGCTTGATGCTGTATATGCAATTGTAATGCGTATGGTAACACTAATTTTACGCCTTACTCCATACGGCGTATTAGCTCTTATGGCAAAAACAGTTGCTGGTAGCGATATAAATGCTATTTTAAAACTTGGTAACTTCGTGTTAGCGTCTTACGTGGCACTTATCGTAATGTTCGTTATCCACTTATTATTAATTGCTCTATCTGGTTTAAATCCAATTCAATATTTAAAAAAGGTGTTCCCTGTATTAACATTTGCATTCACATCTCGCTCTAGTGCTGGTGCAATGCCATTAAATATTGAAGCGCAAAAAGAAAAGCTTGGTATTTCCGAAGGGATTGCAAACTTTGCGGCATCATTCGGAGTATCCATCGGACAAAACGGTTGCGCAGGTATTTATCCAGCAATGCTTGCAATGATGGTCGCTCCAACTGTAGGAATCGATCCATTACAACCACAATTTATTTTAACTTTAATCGCTGTCGTTGCGATTAGTTCATTCGGTGTTGCCGGTGTTGGTGGTGGTGCAACATTCGCAGCGTTAATCGTACTATCTACAATGAACTTACCGATCGGCATTGTCGCTCTTGTTATCTCAGTTGAACCATTAATTGATATGGGTCGTACAGCTCTTAACGTAAGTGGTTCTATGACAGCAGGCCTTATTTCTAGTAAATGGCTTGGTGAATTAGATCAAGATACGTACAATCAAGATGATACAAAAACTGGTAAAATTGCTTCTTAATAAAAAGGACGCTAACAAAAATGTTAGCGTCCTTTTTTAGTTCTTTCCATCTTCCTCTTTTTCTTTTATACATAAGGCATAACATATTGTCTCAAACACTATGTAAAATCTCGTTCTTTATACTTCATTTCCGTCTCCTTACACATAGAAAAAGAGAATACAATAATATATTCTCTTTTCTCAAATATATTTCATTATCTCACAGCCCGTCCTTTTCACAAATAACCATTTTGTTCGCACCATTTATGAAATTGTCCTACGTCTACTCCAACTAACACGATATCCTTTAGCTCTACATCAATGATTTGTTCTCCAATTACAATAGCAAACTGCGATTCTAATTTTGTCTCGCTGTTCTTTACAATTCCAATTCGGTTCCGATGCGGTCCATCTTTTATATATGCTTTTTGTCCTACAATATCAAAGTTCAAGTCTCTCACCTCTTTTATTGCGCTTAAATTTGAAATACGAACTCAAATTCGGAAATTTTCCTTTCCTTGCACTATTTCTCTATATATATGACGAAACAATAAAAGAGTCCTCCCTTCTTTACAATTATTTTTTCTTTGTTTCATTTTTGTGATTGAAACGTAAAGTTTATAATAAAATACATTTGGAAGCGCTTTCTATGTAATTTTTTATGTTATAATATATAAGTAGAACTTCGCAAAGAGGGTTAAAAAAAATGAATACAAAAATGATTAAAAAAGTAATTGACGCATTAAAAGTATATGGCTTTCAGAATGTATCATTCTGTGACAAAACGAAACAATTTTTATTTCATAACGAAATGGATATTATGAGCGGCTATGCAGAAATAACATATAGTAGTCAGTTTGAAAAATTCAACGTACAAATTCATCCGATTGAAACACATCACCAAGCAGAGTTACAAGAGGTTGAAAGACATATACAGGCCTGTATAAGGAAAGTGGAATATTTAAACGCACTTCTTAGCGGACAAACAAAACTAGATGACAAAATTATTATAATGTAAAAAAAGAACGTGAGGATATCACGTTCTTTTTTTACATTATACGTTCATCCGTTCAAACAAAACTAGATGACAAAATTATTATAATGTAAAAAAAGAACGTGAGGATATCACGTTCTTTTTTTACATTATACGTTCATCTTTTCCTTCAGTTGTAATCCTGTAATGGATTGTAATACATCCATTGCTTCTCCAAATGTCATATCAAATATCGTCTTATCCTCTATGTATGGAAATTGTCTAAAGCGCTTTTCTAACATTTTCACGGCGTCCGACGTAAAGTGTACACTATCAATGCCAAATTCTGTTTCAAGAAGAACGATCCAATCTAACACATGAAAACCTAATCCATTTACGAATGAAATAAGTTTTTCTTCTGGCTGTGAAGATAAGAATACATGTCGTTCCATCTCATCGAAAAGTTCTTCACCTAAAACTTCTGCTAATTCATCATCATGTTCGCGTTCAATAATCTCTTCATATCCGTAATCATCCACAAGCTCTTCTACTTCTTCACTGTCCTCACAAAGCAATTGACTAAGAACGGCCCCTTTCTTAAATTCGCTATTTTGTACAACTTCTAAAAAGCTCGTTTCCCATCCATTTTCTAATTTCATATTATATACTCCTTTATATACGTTTCTTATCATCACTGTTCCCAAAAGATCACTTTTATAACCTTTTAGGTCGTTACTATTATTTCACATGATTCATAACATAAGATGCATATTCAGTTGCATCTCCTTCAAAAATATTTATTTCTGGCAAATGATAGAACGTTGTTTGAAGCGGGTTTCTTTCATGATATACATATATCTTTTTCTCTAGCGCAATCGCCATTCCAAACTCTGTATGGCTCCCGTTTCCGCCATCTAATATAAGTAAAAAGACATCCGCTTCTTTAATAGCATTCTTTTCTGCCTGACCAATTTCTCTTAATTGATCTTGATTCACTGCTCTTTCATTTCTTGTCCAATCATATGTATGGTGCCATCCTGCATGTTTCAGTTCATTTGCTATAGAACGTACAAGATGTTTATTTTGGAATCCTGAGGCGACATAAAAATTCATTTATATACACTCCTTCATTATGTACGGGAAACTCCTTTTAGCGTTACTTGCTATAAACATAATAAAGAACTAAAGAACGACTTCAAAAAAAAATCCCCATCTTTAAAACTTATTTGCGTTTAAATGATGGGATTCTTCATGCTCTTCTTTTATTTTCTTCTTTTTATAACTTTCATCAGCTAACATTTCTAGTTCAGCTGTTATTTCTGATTTTTCAAGCTCTCTTTCTTGCGAAAATTTCCTTGAAATATAAACAATAACACTACCAACGTACAACACAAAGCATATAATAAGTGCAGTATTTTCATAGAGACTTAGCTCCAACACAGTCACTCCTAATCCATTCGTATTTTCACGCTTCATTAATTGGAATTTCCCTACTAATCCATTTGTTATTGTAACATAAAAATATCAATCCTTGGAATCTTTCATCCTACTAAAAAAGACATGATTGTTTCATCATGCCTCTGAAATATGTTGAATGATTGTTTGAATTGCTTCTTTTCCATTATATTTTTTTAGTGCTGTTTTATACATCTCATTATTTTGATTTAATTCTTCGACATGCTTTATAAGTGATTTCACAGTCACATCTTCTTCATACAATACGGAAGCATATCCTTGTCTTTCAAAAGACTCTGCATTTAGTATTTGATCTCCACGACTTGCAAATTTCGATAGCGGAATTAAAACCATCGGCTTTTGCAATGTTAAAAACTCAAAAATTGCATTAGAGCCCGCACGTGAAATAACAAAATCTGTTATCGCTAATATGTCTGGCAGTTCTCCATGTATATATTCAAATTGTTTATATCCTTCTTTATTTTGTAAGCTTTCATCAAGATTACCTTTTCCGCAAAGATGAACAATTTGATATTTTTTCAAAAGTTCTGGTAACGCTTCTCGAACCGTTTCATTAATTTTCTTTGCGCCCAAACTTCCTCCCATAATTGTAATAACTGGCTTTTTACGTGAAAAACCTAAAAACGCTAAACCTTTTTCACGATTTCCCTTTAGCACTTCTTCACGTACAGGAGATCCTGTATAGATTACTTTTTCTTTCGGTAAATGTTTCGCAGCTTCTTCAAATGTAACAAATATTTTCGAAGCAAAACGGAGCGCAATTTTGTTTGCTAGTCCTGGCGTCATATCAGATTCATGTAATAAAACAGGGACTCTATTTAGCCAGCCTCCAATTACGACTGGTACAGATACGAAACCACCTTTTGAAAAAATCACATCCGGTTTTAGTTTTCGAATCCTTACATACGCATCCATAACACCCTTCATTACAAGAAAAGGATCTTTTATATTTTTTAAATCAAAATAACGACGTAGCTTTCCACTTGAAATACTATAGTACGGAATGCCTTCCTTTTCTATAATCGTTTTCTCAATCCCTTGATGAGAACCAATATACGAGATATCCCAATTCTGTTCTTGTAAATGTGGAATGATGGCTAAATTAGGTGTTACATGCCCTGCCGAACCGCCACCTGTAAAGACTATTTTCTTCATACGTCTCCCCCTTCTACACTATAATACACTAAAATATCTTGCCTCAGGGTGAGAAAATACCATAGCCGTTACAGATGCTTCTGGCTCCATCATAAATCCTTCTGTTAATGAAATACCTATTTCTTCTGGATGAATAAGGCGAAATAACTTTTCTTGATCCGCAAGTTCTGGACATGCTGGATAACCGAAAGACACTCGTATCCCTCTATATTTCGTACGGAAACGTTCTTCCATCGTCAGTTCTGGTGAATCTGGAATACCCCAGCGATCACGAATGAGCATATGTGTTTTTTCAGCAAGACCTTCTGCTAGTTCAAGCGCTAACGATTGGATCGCATGACTGCGTAAATAATCCCCCTTCGCCTTCCACTCTTCAGCAATGTCCCGAACGCCTTCTCCAACCGTAACAGATAGGAAAGCAACATAGTCCATCTCATCTCCAACTGGTCGTAAATAATCACCTAAAGTACGATATGGTGCTTTTCCTTGCCTTGGGAATGTGAAACGCTCTATAACACGTGTATGATCTTCTGGATCATATATTACAATGTTTTGTCCGTCACTTTGCGCTGGGAAAAATTGATACACCGCTTTCGGTTTTAACCAAGATCGTCCTTCCTGCAATAATTCATCTATTAAATCATTTAATTCGTGTGCTCTCTTATCTCCCTCTCGCAAAAGCTTCTTCACATTTCCTTTTAATCCAAGGTGATGTCCAAGTAGCATTTGTCTATTTAAAAATGGAGCGAGATGTGCAACTGGAATATCTCGTAATACAATTCGCTTTGTTGAATCAGGTATCATAACCTCAGCCTTCGGTAATGGTTCGATTACTGCTGGAATTTCTACTTTCTTCTCCTCTTTTTTTACGATATGAAGATGACGCTCTTTTTTATCTTGTTTCATCTTCTCGCGCTCTTCTTCTTTTTGAAGCTTATTAATAATATCAAGCCCGGTCATCGCATCACTCGCATAGCATACGAGCCCTGTATATGATGGGGATATACGGTTATCTGTAAACTTTCTCGTTAACGCTGCCCCGCCTACAACGATTGGAATATCAATATTTGCCGCTTTTAAATCTTCAGCAGTCGTTACCATTTGTTGCGCTGATTTTACTAATAAACCAGAAAGACCAATAATGTCAGGCTTCTTTTCTTGTACTTCTTGAACAATTCGATCCGAACGAACATTGATTCCTAAATTAATAATCTCATATCCGTTATTGGATAAAATAATTTCAACGAGGTTTTTCCCAATATCATGTACGTCACCTTTAACAGTTGCTAATAATACTTTCCCCTTTTTCGCACTCTCGCTAGATTCCATATGTGGCTCTAAATAGCTTACGGCAGCTTTCATACTTTCAGCACTTTGCAATACTTCGGCAACGATAAGCTCATTATTATTAAATAATCGTCCCACCTCATCCATTCCTGTCATAAGTGGGCCATTAATAATATCCAAAGGTTTTCTTCCTTCTGTAAGTGCAAGGCTTAAATCTTCTTGTAGTCCTTGTTTCGTACCTTCTACAATGTAATTTGCCAGCCTTTCATCAAGAGTTAATGTTTCTTGGGTAACGACATCTTTCTTTTTTGCCGCGCGATAGAAATTTGTAAATTCTTCTAACGTCTCTTGCGTCGTTTCAAAAAGTAATGCATCTGCAAGACGTTTTTCTTCCTCTGGAATTGACGCATACCGTTCTAATTTTTCCGTATTCACAATTGCGTAATCTAATCCTGCTTTCGTTGCATGGTATAAAAAGACGGAATTTAATACTTCTCGGCCAGCTGGTGGTAAACCAAAAGATATGTTACTTACACCTAAAATCGTTAAACACTCTGGCAAGGCTTCTTTAATAAGGCGAATTCCTTCTATCGTCGCTGCCGCTGAACCAATATATTCTTCATCACCTGTACCTACAGGAAATACAAGTGCATCAAAAATAATATCTGACGGGCGTATACCATATTTCGTCGTCAATAACTCATAACTTCTTTTCGCGATTTCGAGTTTTCGTTCTGCACTAACCGCCATACCATCTTCATCAATTGTTCCTACAACAATAGCAGCACCATATTTCCGAAGAAGCGGCGTCACTTTTTTAAATCGTTCTTCTCCATCTTCTAAATTAATTGAATTAATAACAGCTTTTCCTTGAATATAAGTAAGAGCTCGCTCCATCACATTTTCATCTGTTGAATCAATCATAATTGGTACTTTTAACACTTTCGTAACTTCTGCCAAGAAGTTTTCCATATCTTCTATTTCATCGCGATCAGGATCTGCCATACAAATATCAATAATATGAGCATTTTTCTTCACTTGCGCTCTTGCGACTTCAGCAGCCTCTTCAAATTTCCCTTCTGCTACTAATCGTTTAAATTTACGTGACCCAATAACGTTTGTTCTTTCACCAACAAATAATGGTCTCATAGAGTCATCATATTGAAGTGCCTCTAATCCACTAACCCCGTGTCCAGCTCTTTCGTGGTGTTCACGTGGATTAAGAGAAGCTAACGCGGATTTTATTGCTTTTATATGTTCTGGTGTTGTGCCACAACAACCACCGATAATATTAACCCATCCTTCTTCAGCAAATCGCTTCACTTTTTCAGCGAGAGAAGATGGAGATTCATGATAATGTCCATCTTCATCAGGAAGACCTGCATTTGGATAACAAGAAATGTAACACTCCGACAAATCAGATAGTGAACGAATATGGTCTCTCATAAACTCCGGACCGGTCGCACAGTTTAATCCAACAGATAATGGCTTCATATGTTCTACTGATAAGTAAAAAGCCTCAATTGTTTGCCCGGCCAGAGTCGTTCCCATCGGTTCAATCGTTCCTGAAATCATAATAGGTACAATTTTATTTAGCTCATCAAAAGCTGCTTGAATTCCAATATAAGCAGCCTTCACGTTACGCATATCTTGACTCGTCTCAACGAGTAATACATCTACGTCGCCATTCAATAAGCCTCTAGCCTGCCGTGTATAGGCTTCAATTAATTCTTCAAACGTCACACCACCTGTAACACTAATCGCTTTCGTTGTTGGTCCCATTGCTCCCGCAACATATACTTCCTTCCCGCTTGCTTTGACCGCTTGCTTCGCTAAACGTGCTGCCTTCTCATTTAATTCCTCATCTAAATGAGACAACTCATAATCACTTAATACAATATTCGTCGCCCCAAATGTATTTGTTTCAATAATATCCGCTCCAGCTTCAATATAAGCTTTATGAATCTTTAAAATGACATCAGGCCTTGTTTCTACTAAATATTCATTACAGCCTTCGTACTCTTCTCCTCCGAAATCTTCCGCAGTTAAGTCCTCTTGCTGGATCATTGTTCCCATTGCACCATCTAATATTAAGATGTCATTTTTTAATTTTTCTTCTATACATTTCATCAGTTAATACCTTCTTTCACTTCTTGCTTTTCTCTCACATATTTAACAAGATGTTCTGTAATTTCATATTTTAGAAATGGTGTAATAAGATAAATGCCGTTAAAATATTTCATCGCCGCATCGATCAATTCTTGTGAAATGCGAATCCCTTCCTCAATTGCTGCCTCTTTCGTTTCATGTCCATCCATTCTCTCCCTTATTTCTTCAGGTAGAGTAATACCCGGCACCTCAAAATGAAGGAAATCTGCATTCCTTTTACTTATTAATGGCATAATCCCAATAAAAATAGGTTGTTCCAAATGCTTTGTCGCTTCATACACTTCTTCAATTAACGCGATATCATAAATTGGCTGCGTTAAGAAATATTCCGCTCCAGCATCTATTTTCCGTTCCATTCGCTTAACCGCTGCTTTTAAATGTCTTACATGCGGATTAAACGCACCTCCCACTGAAAACCTTGTTGCTGGACCAATTGATTTCCCTAAAATCGAGCGCCCGTCGTTCATTTCTTTAATCATTTTAATGAGCTCAATAGAGGACAAATCATATACAGAAGTAGCACCTGGAAAATCACCAACGCGTGCTGGATCACCAGTTAAAGCTAACACTTCTTCCATACCTAACGCCGATAAGCCTAATAAATGAGACTGTAGTCCAATGACGTTATGATCTCTACACGTTAAATGCGTCAATACCGGAATATCGTGCTTCGTTAATAATGCCCCCATTGCCATATTCGAGATGCGAGGCGATGCTAATGAATTATCTGCTAGAGTAATAGCATCTGCACCAGCTCTTTTCAATGCTCTTGCGCCTTCAAAAAATCGCTGCGTATCTAACGTTTTCGGTGGATCTAATTCCACTACTACTGTCGTTTGTTTTTTTGCTTTCTCTGCTAATGTGACATGAGCTTTTGAACGTTTCTCGTGTGTATGAACTACTTTCGGTCTTTGAATCGTATCCTTTTCTATTACAGGTGTAACATTTGCAATTGCACGTTTCATACTTTCAATATGTTCTGGAGTCGTGCCACAACAACCACCTAATAACCGAATACCTTGCTCAATAAATTTCGGTGTCATCGCTTCGAAATAAGCTGGACTTCCCTCATATACGTAACGTCCCTCCACATAATTTGGGAGACCTGCATTCGGATATGCTGACAAGTAGCCATTTTGCGGAATCGATATCATTTTAAAAGCTTCCGTCATGTGAAGTGGCCCTAGTTGACAGTTCAATCCAACGACATTTGCACCGTAATCTAAAAGCTGTTTTAATATTTCATTTACATCATTTCCATTTTGAGTTGTACCTGCCTCATGCAATGCTAATTGAGCTACAATTGGAATATTCGTTTGTTTTCGTAACACCTGAACAGCATGAAGTAATTCAAACTCATCATAGAAAGTTTCTAATAGCAGTCCATCAACCTGTTCTTCTAGTAATGCACTTGCCTGTTCCAGTAACATAAATTCTCTTTCCATATCAGTTGTCGTAACAGCTCCGATATGTTTCATACCACCAATTGTTCCTAAAATTGCATTTCTGTCTATAACAGATGCTTTCGCCAGTTTTACTGCGGCTCTATTAATTTCAGTAACTTGATTTTCTAAACCATACATACGTAATTTCGCTTCATTTGCTCCGTACGTATTTGTTTGAATCACATCAGCCCCAGCAGCTACATATTGCTTATGAATCGATATAATTAAATCTGGATCAGATATATTCAATTCTTCAAAACTACTTTGCAAACCATGTGAATGTAATAACGTCCCAACCGCACCATCACCTATTACAATTCCTTTTGATAATAAATCTAGTAATTTCACAAATCTCCCTCATTTCTATCAATATAAAAACCCCCTCTTCACTTTGAAGAGGGGGACATAATTGTTCCTCCTCTTATTATGCAAAACATTCGTTTTGCAGGTATTAGCACCGTTTCAAACATTTCGTTTGAAGGTTGCTGGGTTTCACAGGGCCTTTCCCTCCACCGCTCTCAATAAGAGTTTGTCTTTATTATTTTATTTATGTAGCTAAAAGGAAATACGTTCCCCTTTTAACAATGTTTGTTAATTTTTTAATAAATTTAGCATGCACAAATGCAAAAGTCAATGACACTTGCGGAAAAATAAAAATTATTTAAAATAAAGTTGCAATTCAATTATCTTTTGTTGTAAAGTTAAAAACATAATAAAAATTTCATACGAACATTCTTATCTAGAGAGGTAGAGGGACTGGCCCTATGACGCCTCAGCAACCATTAACATTTGTTAATAAGGTGCTAATTCCAGCAAATTGTGAAAGATTTGACAGATGAGAAGAAGACTCTATTCAAACCGAAAGCCTTCTTCTTTAGAAGGCTTTTTTTATTTTACCCCGCTATTTGAGGGCAGTAAGATTCCCAACTCAAAATTCAGCTAGAACAAAGAAGTTAGGTGGGAATCGACTGCCCGTAAAAGCCCGATTGGTGAGAGCTAATAATCAGTGGGGGATGCCCCCTTCACTGATTAAAGTTTCACTTTACATTCACTTAATTGTTAATTTAAAAAGGAGGAATTTTCACATGTCAACTATTGAAACAAAACTAGCACAAATCGGAAACCGGAGCGAAACTACAACAGGAACTGTTAACCCACCTGTTTATTTTTCAACTGCTTATCGTCACGAAGGAATTGGTAACTCTACTGGCTTTGACTATTCACGAACTGGCAATCCAACTCGCGGTCTTTTAGAGCAGGCAATCGCAGATTTAGAGTACGGTGAACAAGGTTATGCCTGTAGTTCAGGGATGGCAGCTGTTCTCCTCGTCCTTTCCCTATTCCGTTCCGGAGACGAACTTATTGTATCTGAAGATTTATACGGGGGCACTTATCGATTATTTTCTGAGCACGAAAAAAAGTGGAATGTTCGATGTAGATACGTAAATACACAATCTATTAAACAAATTGAGCAAGCTATCACAACTGAAACGAAAGCTATTTTCATAGAAACTCCAACTAATCCGTTAATGCAAGTTACTGATATTGCCGCTGTCGCAACTGTAGCGAAAAGACACGGACTCCTTCTTATTGTAGACAACACATTCTATACGCCTTATATACAGCAGCCATTAACAGAAGGTGCCGACATTGTACTTCATAGCGCAACGAAATATTTAGGGGGACATAACGATGTCCTAAGCGGACTTGTCGTTGCAAAAGGAAAGGAACTTTGTGAGGAAATCGCTCATTATCATAATGCCTCTGGTGCGGTCTTAAGTCCATTTGACTCATGGCTATTAATTCGTGGTATGAAAACGTTAGCGCTTCGCATGAGACAACATGAAGAAAATGCAAAAGCAGTTGTTGCTTATTTAAATGATGAAGACGGGGTGACAGATGTATTTTATCCTGGAAGAGGCGGCATGATCTCATTTCGTCTGAAAGATGAAACATGGATTAATCCATTCTTACAATCTTTATCCTTAATTACATTTGCTGAAAGTCTTGGTGGTGTTGAAAGTTTAATGACGTATCCAGCAACGCAAACACACGCTGATATTCCTGAAGAAATCAGAACAGCAAACGGTGTATGTAATCGTCTTCTGCGATTTTCCGTTGGCATTGAAAATAGTAACGATTTAATTCAAGACTTAAAGCAAGCCATTAAACTTGTAAAAGAAGGTGTAAGAATATGAGTTATTCTATAGATACACTCTTACTGCACAACCAATATAAACATGACTCGCAAACAGGAGCTGTTAACGTTCCCATCTATAATACATCAACATTCCACCAGTTTGATGTAGATACGTTCGGAAAATATGACTATAGTCGCTCTGGTAATCCAACTCGTGAAGCTCTTGAAGATATCATTGCTTTATTAGAAGGAGGAACAAAGGGATTTGCCTTCGCATCAGGAATTGCAGCGATTTCTACTGCATTCCTCCTTCTTTCACAAGGCGATCACGTACTCATTTCAGAAGACGTATACGGAGGAACTTACCGAATTATAACTGAAGTGCTCTCCCGTTACGGTGTGTCACATACATTTGTTGATATGACAAATATAGAAGAAATAAAGCAAAACATTAAGCCAAACACAAAACTCTTTTATGTGGAAACACCCTCTAATCCACTTTTAAAAGTGACAGATATTCGTGCTGTTTCTAAACTTGCAAAATCTATTGACGCCCTTACTTTTGTTGATAATACATTTTTGACACCACTATTCCAGAAACCACTTGATCTTGGCGCCGATGTCGTTCTTCATAGTGCCACAAAATTCATTGCCGGTCATAGTGATGTTACTGCCGGATTAGCGGTTGTAAAAGATGCCGAACTCGCTCAAAAACTTGGATTTTTACAAAATGCATTCGGCGCTATTTTAGGTCCTCAAGATTGTTCTCTCGTACTTCGCGGTCTAAAAACATTGCATGTACGTCTTGAGCATTCAGCTGCAAACGCCAATAAAATTGCACATTATTTACAAGAGCACGCTAAAGTTAAAAATGTCTATTATCCTGGCTTACAAACACATCTTGGATTTGATATTCAACAATCTCAAGCTACATCAGCCGGAGCTGTCCTATCTTTCACTTTACAATCAGAAGACGCACTCCGCCAATTTTTATCAAAAGTAAAATTACCTGTCTTTGCAGTTAGTTTAGGAGCTGTCGAATCGATTCTTTCCTACCCAGCTAAAATGTCACATGCAGCACTGTCGCAAGAAGCTCGTGATGAAAGAGGGATTTCTAATTCATTACTTCGGTTATCCGTCGGCCTTGAAAATGTTGACGATTTAATATCCGATTTTGAAAATGCCCTTTCTTATGTAGAAGAACCTGTAAATGCATAGAACGAACAGAAGATATGAAATTAAGTTTTCATATCTTCTTTTTTATACCGTTAAGTATATTTTTTACTTTTCGTATAGTCCATAAAAAACAAAAGAGCACCATCTATTTCTAAATAATGAATTAATTGATATATTAAGAAGTAAAAAAGAGGGCAAAAATAATGGATACTTGTGCAGATGTTTTAATCGTTATCGATTTACAAAATGGAGTATGTTATAGCGAAGAGCATTTATTCGATTTACAAAATTTACTTACAAAAGTAAATAAAAGAATTTCTTCATACAGAAAATCAAATAAACCAATCATTTTTATTCAACATTGTGACGATGATTTAGTACCCGAAAAAGAACTTTGGGCTATTCATGCTGATCTAGATGTTCAGGAACAAGATTTTTTTGTAAGAAAAACACATGCCAATTCATTTTATAAAACAAACTTGAAAGAGATTTTAGAACAATTATCTGTACACCGTATTGAATTTTGTGGTGCCCAAACAGAGTACTGTATGGATGCTACGATTAAATTTTCCCATGGACTAGAATACGAAAACTTCATGGTACAGAAAGCAACCTCTACGTTAAATAATCCATTTATGTCCGCAAAAGAGACAATTGATTTTTATGAGAACATATGGAACCGCAGATTTTTAAAGCTGATAAAAGATGAACTCTAGAATATATAACTAATGTCTTGGTAATTCTAAAATTTATCAGCTATACTCAAATATTTTGTTATCACCATAAAGAAGCTGACTATATTCAGCTTCCTTTCTTTTAACCTGTTTTATATTCTATATATAACATTATAATTCCTTTTTCTTATTATTTTTAAAATTTTGTATATTCATTTGAAAGAATAAGAAAATCATGATAAAATTGTGTTACAAATATATCTATATCTTTCAATTTTTAAAACGCATCGAAATTTTCGCCCAAAAATGTCATTTTACAAAACCATGCAAATTTATCTACTTTATTTACATCAGGGTCTCTTTTCTTACAATTTCTTTACTTTAGGACTTTTTTTCTGCAACAACTGTTTCCTTTTCTTTAATTTTTTGGTATGTATAGTATGGTATAACAGCTCACACGGAGGTGGAAAAGAACATGTTAGAAACCTTTCAAAAAGAAATAGAACTATATGAAAGCAATGCAGAATTATTGAAAGTACTTGCTCATCCTGTTCGCTTATGTATTGTAAAAGGATTAATTGAACGTGGTCCAAGCAACGTTTCTACAATGTACACTGGCTTAAACATGCCACAATCTACAATTTCACAGCATTTAGCAAAATTAAAAAGTGCTAAAATCGTTTCAAGTGAAAGAAAAGGATTGGAAATTTATTACAAAGTGGAAAACGAGACAATTATTCAACTCGTTCGCGTATTATTAGGTTAAGAGCTCATAAACAGAGAAAAAGGGCGTATTTTATATTTTTTATCTCATATCTTTAATATAAATATATATCATGAGAGGAAATATATGATGCTACATAATTAAAAAGTCGTATTAAAAAACAAGACACAGAAATATGCTGTGTCTTGTTTTTTTTATATTTTCAAATACTGATCCAAGTGTAACTGTTGCATATGTTTCGTATGTATCACAACATCAAATGCACTCCCTAATCCTCCGCTCAAAATCATAGAACGAACTGCACGATTTTGTTTTTGAGTTTCAGAAAAAGGATTTCGATCTTGGTGACCCGTAAGCTGATCTAATATTCCTGCTGCTAACAAAAACTCAGATTGCTTCTTATGCCATACTATATTCATGCCTTGCAGGCTAAACATCTCTTTCAGTTCGTCCCAATGAATATGAGTAGTAAGATCCATTTCACCTGGATGCTCTAAAGGATTACGGATTAACTTATGCTCGTAATATCCTCGTAAACTTCCTTCTTGATGTGCAGGATGCATCCATTCTTCTTTTGTGTATCCATAATCAACGGTAATACATACACCTCGTTGAAACCATTTCGCAATTTCTACTATATATTCTTCCATCGCAAGTGGCACTTCAAAACGCTGACCTTCAGCAAGATGAATATTATATTTCAATAAGTATCGACCAATATTTTTCTGTAGCGGTCTACATACTTCTGCGAGTTTCCCTTCCTCTGTGTACGTAACGCGTACTTCATACAATATTCCATTTCTCTTCTCAATTACTTCAACAGGAAATGCATCAAATAACTCATTCGAAAAAAGAATCCCTTCGAATGATTCTCCCATTTCACTATGCGACGTATAATACGACACATTAGAAAACGAACAAAGATTTTTCTGCTGTAAGTTTCTATGAAAAGGGCTCATTTCAATCATTGAATAGTTTAAATCAATAAAGGTTTTTGGAGATACTTGCTTCCACTCTTGTAAAACATCATAGGCAAACCTTCCTGTTCCCCCACCAATCTCACAAATATTCGGAGCAACTTCACCATTTTCAACAAGACGAATAAAAAACTTAGCAAATGTTTTTGCAAAAACAGAGGATACGTTGCTACTTGTAAAAAAATCCCCTTGTCTTCCAATTTTTTCACGTTCCTTCATATAATAGCCATGTCCCTCTGTGTACAATACGAGGTTCATATACGTACTATATGAAATTGAATAATCCTTCTCTTTCTCCATCCATTCTTTTAAAATGAGCTCCATCTCCATACTAGCTCCTTACTGTAAAAATGGATTATTTTCTTTTTCAAAACCAATGCTTGTTTCTGGACCATGTCCACATAGCACCGCTGTTTCATCTGGTAATACAAATAATTTTTCTTCAATACTTCCAATCAATTCAGCAAAACTTCCACCGGGTAAATCTGTTCTTCCGATGCTCATTTGGAACAATACATCACCAGAAAATACAGCATTCGCCTCTTTACAATAATAAGAAATACTGCCTGGAGAATGTCCTGGCGTCTCAAAAATCTCAAAATTAAATGAACCAATTGCTAATGCACCTTCTGCATTAATAATATGATCTGCTGGTTTTGCTGTAATACTGCGATTCATCATAAAAATTTGAGAGCCATTTACAGTTGCATCGCCTAACCAATCTGCTTCTTCTTTATGTACGTACACAGGAATATGAAAAGCGTCTCTTACCGCGTCAACAGCACCAATATGATCAAAATGAGCATGTGTTAATAAAACAGCAAGTGGCTTTAATTGTTCTTCTTGTAAATATGTAACGAGCTTCTCTCCTTCGTGACCAGGATCAAAGATAATACACTCATTTTGATCATTCGTTAAAATATAAGCATTCGTTTGTAATGGGCCTAACGGCATTTGTATCCATTTCATATGAAAATCTCCTCCAATTATTAAACTTACTTTCAATGATACAACATTTTTTTCTCTTAGGAAAAGAAAGGATGCTATCTCGACAATCATTTTTAAAACATGTACAATATAAAAGAGTTAATATTCTAAAAACTCATATTGAGGAATGGGTAGACAGAGGAGGATATTGTATGGGCCTTGTTATTATTTTTGCGCTAGTCACTCTGTTAGCTGTATTCGCTACGCTTAGAACTCTTCGCGAAAAAAACTTATTCGCGGGCGGCTTTGCAATTGCAACTGTACTCGTTTTCGGATGGTTTACGATCATGACTGTTCTATATAACGGGTACCCACCAGCAGCTTAATTCATTTACATGTTATTCTTCATCAAGATTTCACACAAAAAGAGGAAGGGTTTCCCCTTCCTCTTTTCATATTTCACAACTTATACCATCTTCGCTTCGTATTTGTGCTTTTTTACAAGCCAAGCTCCTCCGATAACACCTGCATCATTACCAAGTATTGCAATCGCTAACTTTGTGCTCTTTACAGCACGTGAGAAAGCATATTGCTCGAAATAACGTTGAATTGGGTCTAATAGTGCATCTCCAGCTTTAGACACGCCCCCGCCAATAACAATTTTCTCTGGGTTCAACGTACTAGCAAGGTTCGCTACAGCTAACCCTAAATAAGAAGCTACTTTTTCTACTACTTCGCCTGCTAGCTCGTCACCTTGTCCAAGTGCTTCAAACACATCTTTTGATGTAATACGCCCTTCTTCTGCTAACATAGAACGTAGAACACTCTCTTTATTAGTCTCTTGTATTTTTTGCATAGCAACACGCACAATACCCGTTGCAGATGCTACAGTTTCTAAGCAACCAGACTTCCCGCAATTACATGGGAAAGCATTCTCTGTAACTACTGTAATATGTCCAATCTCACCAGCAGCTCCGCTTACGCCGTGTACAATCTCACCATTGGCGATTACACCACCACCAACACCAGTGCCAAGTGTCATACAGATTAAATCTTTTGCTCCTTCACCAGCACCTTTCCACATTTCACCAAGCGCCGCTAAGTTTGCATCATTATCAATAACAACAGGTAATCCTGTTTCTACTTCTAATAAATCTTTTAACGGATAGTTTTTCCATCCTAAATTGACCGCTTCATAAATCATTCCAGACGCCACGTGTACAGGACCAGGAGCTCCCATACCAATACCGATTAACTTGCTTTTCAATTCACCTAACTCTTCTAACTTTTTATCAATAGCTTTCGCTACATCAAGCGTAATATGTTTTCCTTGCTCATTTGTATTCGTAGGGATTTCCCACTTATGTAAAATTTCACCGTACATATTAATAAATGCTAATTTAATTGTTGTACCACCAAGGTCAACCCCAACTAACCATTTCTCTTCCATGTTGCTTACCTACCTTTATCTAATTCTTATTTAGCTCTTTTTGAATTTCTTGCTTCAATAAAAATAAAGCTGTTTGATAGTCTTGTGGATCGATTAACCGTGATTGATTTAATTCACGCAATTCATCTTGCATTAATTGTAAATCTGCAATTCGATCACCCGTATAAATAATCGTACCAAATTTCTTTAGCAATTGCTGAATATCATAAATAGATACCATTTTATCACCCTCTATGCTCACTTACTATAAAAAATTATAATAAGAAAACGTTCACATATTTTATTATAATCAAGAAGAAAAAGTCTCGTCAATTTTTATTTGTCTATACAAGCCCATTTTTAACCATTGTTCCTTTTTCTGTAATAATTTTTTCTACGTTTTTATCAAACGGCTCTACTGGAATATGTTCTACTATTTGAAAACTATAAGCTAATGATAGCGTTTTCCCTTTATAATGCAAGAGATAACGATCATAATACCCACCGCCATATCCAATCCGTTCTCCTCGCTCTGTATAAGCTACACCTGGCACGATTTGAAGATCAATGTCATCTGCATTCACTTCTTCCGTACGCGCTGGAATTGGTTCACGTAAATTCATATACACTATTTCTAATTGATCAAAATTACTAATTTGCCGGAAAGACATTGTTCGTGTTTCTTTATTACACTTTGGAACAACAACTTTCTTTCCTTCTTCCCAAGCTTTTTCGATAATAGCATATGTATTCACTTCATTTTCCATTGAGAGAGTGATTCCAACTGTTTTAGCTTCAACCCACTCTTTTTGCGCATACAACGAAAATGCAATTTGCTCTGATAAAGTTGTATACCGTTCTTCTGATAAAGAATTCATGTGCTCTATTATTTGTTTACGTAAACGTACTTTCTCTTCTCTCACACACTTTCCCCCTCACAGTGATACTTTTCTCTACGATGATAGTGTATCACTTTTAACAGAGGAATCGAATAAAAAAAGAAACAGTAGGAAAATATTCCTACTGCTTACTTTGTTTCACGGTGTAACGTAGACTTCTTGTCACGCTTGCAATACTTTTTAAGCTCGATACGCTCAGCGTTGTTACGTTTGTTTTTCTTTGAGATATAGTTACGATCTCCGCATTCTGTACATGCTAGAGTAATATTCACACGCATTCTTATTCCCTCCAGTACTAATAACTTAAATCAGACTATACTATAATACCACTTTTAAAATAAAAATTCTACACCTTTTGATATTGTCTAATTTTTTCTATAAGATTTTTCATGTTTTCCCTTGCTATTACTGGGTTTCTGGCATGCGAATACACTAAAAATTTCGGTTGTTTTGTGTCAGAAACGATATAAGACCACTCTTTTTCGGTATATCTGAACTGTACTCCTTCAAATATACCTTCTTCCTTTCTTTCCATATCAGCCAATAATTTCCTCATTACTTTTCCTTTTTCATTCCATGAACATACAACTTCATCACAAAGTAGATAAAGCGGCGGTGATTGCTCTACTATGCTGAGAAATGTTTTCCCCTGCAATGCTATTAACTCGAATAATTTTCCAATTCGATATAAAATATCTCGCTTCCATCTCGCTTGAAACGACTTTTTTTCATCCTGCGTATAAAATAGAAGGTAACATTCGCCTAATTTCAAAGACATCGGGTAAATATTTCCTGCTGATTCAAGTAATAAATCTGGAATATCTACCTCTTCAAAATCTGTTCCTTGGTAAATATTACTATGATTATCATATAACTCGAAATAATTTCCTTGCTCTGAAAACATAAGTGCCATATTTGCTTTGCTTGATTTCATCAAAGCTTTCACATGATCCTTTTGTTCGCCCGCATAAATCCATGTAACTGTGCATCCGAGCCTTTGTAAAAAGAGCATCAATAAATGTTGTAACATATCATTCCTCTTATTAATAAGAAGATGAAACTTTTGTTTTTGTATTTTCTCAATATCAACGCGCTCTAATACAGCCTCTATATAATCATGTAAAGAAACGTGGACTAGCTTATTCCGCCCCATTTCTTTCTCACATACGTAATAAAACGACTCAGACATATATACTTGTTCTATCGCTTTTTGCTGCTTATACGTTAATTGTACCCCCTCCTTACCATATAACTTTATAACAACCTCTTTTTCGTTTTCCACTTGAATGAAAACCCCACCTGCACATTGTAAATCCTGAATGCTATACTGAAAAAGTGACTCGTTTATTTCTTTGCATTCCATCGTATGAATCCCGATACCATGAATCGCATGAAGAAAGAGATTTTTATAAGAAGTCGTTTCTATATGTTCTTGACTCCCAATTAATATACTTTCTCCTTTGGCAAAAAGAGATCCATACGCCATCGCAACCTTCACAATAAATTGAGGAGTGATTTCAACATTACCTCTTCCTACAATGCGGCTTTTTTGCAACCATCCTGCACTCTTTTCACTTTCTTGAACACCAGCCGATCCTACTACTGAATAGCTGTCAATCGCCTTATATGGCCATAGTTTTCCCTTTTGCTTAATTACCGTACTTTTCCCTATATGACAATGATCCGCTACAATGCTTTTTTGAAACAGTGTAACGTCATCTTCCACCATTGTATGCTCTCCTATGGTCGTTTCTAATAGCTCGCAATACTGACCAATGTGCGCATTTGCAAAAACAATACTTTTTTGAAGATGAGAATAACTTGAAACAACACTATTTTTCCCGATAATAGAGTATGGCTCAATTACAGCTCCAACACCAATCTTTGCTCCTTCTCCAATAAAAGAAGGACCGTGAATTTTCGTTCCTTTTCCAATCGTCACACCTTCCCCCATCCATACCATCGGCAATACTTCCGTGTAAGGAATAGGTACTTGCAATTTTTTCGTTAACAAATCAAATTGTGCTTGTCGATATTGATCAAATGTACCGATATCTAACCAATAACCTTCTGACAAATATGCAAATAACGCGTTCTTATTTGCCAAGAGCGGAAACACATCTTGACTGAAATCAAAAAACTCTCGGGGCGGTATGTAAGAAAAAATTTCTGGCTCCATAATATATATACCTGTATTCACAATATTAGAGACTACTTCATTCCAGCTCGGTTTTTCTATATATCGTGTAACCTCTTGTTCTTTGTTCATTACAACTAAACCGAATGAGAGTGGGTTTTCTACTTCCTTTACAAACATAGTTACCATTCTTTTCTTTTGTTCATGAAACGTAATTCCTTCTGATAATTGAAAATCAGTTAACGCATCCCCGCTTATCACAACAAACGTTTCATCTAAAAATGTTTCCGCTTGTTTAATACTCCCTGCGGTTCCAAGCGGGGGAGAATCTTCAAAGTAGTACAAGTTAACTCCCCATTTGCTACCGTCTCCAAAATATTGCTTAATGGCCGTACTCATATACTGAACAGTAATTGCAATTTCACGAATCCCATGCTGACGTAATAATTCAATATTGTATTCCAAAACTGGCTTTTCTAATAACGGTAACATCGGCTTTGGAGTATTACATGTTAATGGTCTAAGGCGTCGTCCTTTTCCTCCAGCTAAAATAACCCCCTTCATATACTTCAGCCTCCACTTATATAATGATCAGTAACTTCATATACGATATGTATATTATCTACCCCGCATTAACTAGCAGTATAAAATGAAACTTTAATTAGTAGGGATTTTGTGCATCTCCCACTGATTATTAGCCCTGGCCACTCGGGCTTTTACAGGCGGTAAAACTGTCTATATACATGTACCTTTTCAACACCACAAAAGAAAGCGCTTACCATTAACTTAGTAAAATATCCCTTAATAAGTGAAAAACATATATGTCCTATTTTTTCCATTATATTATGATACATCTTATCATCATAAACTAAAGGAAACAACGAGCTTTTTTTGTCATGTTTTGACTAAAAAAAGCAGGTGATGTTTCACCTGCCTTTTTCTTTATTCATTTAATAAGTAATGCTTTCCTTTTACTAAATAAAAAACATTTTCAGCAATATTTGTAATATGATCTGCTACACGCTCGATATATCTCGCCACAAAGGATAATTGTGTAATTTGTGTAATTGCTTCTGGTTGTTCTGGAACTGAAGATATAAATTCACGAATCGCTTTCCCATATATTTCATCAACTGAATCATCCATTTCGGCAATTTGTTTCGCAAAAGTTAAATTTTCTTGCTCATATGCTTCTAGCGCTAACTGTAGCATCTTATTTGCAATTGCAAACATTTCATCAAGATTGTGCAAACTCACAACCACCTCTTTTTCCCCAAGACGAATTGTTGATTTCGCAATATTAACAGCATGATCTGCAATACGCTCTAAATCTGTCGCTGTTTTAATTGAAATGAAAATCCTTCTTAAATCACTTGCTACAGGTTGCTGCTTCGTAATAAGCATAAGCGCAAGATCATTTATTTCCTCTTCTAAATTATCCATACGATAATCACCATCTATTACCTCTAACGCTTTCTCTACATCCCTTTTATGAAGACCTTCCATAGCAAGCAATAATGCTTCCCTCGCTAGCTCTCCAAGCTCAATCACCTTTAGCTGTAACATTTTTAAATCACATTGAAACTGTTCTCTTACCATTGTTTCTTCCCCCTCAATATTATGTGCCATTATATATAGATCTCCTACCTAGCCTACTTGTAATAAGCCTTAAGATAGGAGAAGTATTACTTCTCTAATTAAATGAGGTAAAAATAAGAAATACCCTCTGTTAAGAGGGTATTTGCTCTTAGCCTTGCAACGATATCAACCGAATCGGCCTGTAATATAGTCTTCTGTACGCTTATCTGAAGGTGTCGTAAATAATTTATTTGTATCTGTATATTCCACAACTTCTCCACTTAAGAAGAAAGCAGTTTTGTCTGAAATACGTGCTGCTTGTTGCATGTTATGCGTTACGATCACAATACTAAAGTCTTTCTTTAACTCTTGAATTAATTCTTCTACTTTTAATGTTGAAATTGGATCTAGTGCCGATGTTGGCTCATCCATTAAAATAACGTCTGGTTCAATTGCTAAACAACGTGCGATACATAGACGCTGTTGCTGTCCACCAGATAAACCGTATGCATTATCATGCAAACGATCTTTTAACTCATCCCAAATCGCTGCTCCACGTAAACTTTTTTCAACAATTTCATCCAATGTTTTTTTATCACGAATACCATGAATTTTCGGGCCATATGCTACATTTTCATAAATAGATTTCGGAAATGGGTTTGGCTTTTGGAACACCATTCCCACATGAGTTCTTAATTCTTCAACTGGGTATGATTTTTCAAATATATTGCGCTCTCTGTATTCAATTACACCTGTAGTTCGCACGATTGGTACTAACTCTACCATACGATTTAATGTTTTTAAGTACGTTGATTTACCACAACCACTTGGCCCGATAATTGCTGTAACTTCATTCTCATGAATGCTTAAGTTAATATCTTTTAAAGCATGGTCTTCTCCGTACCATAAATTTAAGTTTTTCGTATCAAATACTACTTTCTTTAGTGCAGTCTCGATTTTCTCCTCGTTTTTCACCTGTACATTTACTACTGTTGCTACCATTTGAATTCCCCTTTCATCCATTTCCAACTTATTTTCGATTTCGTAACCATAGGACAAATATATTGATAAAGAGTAATAAACCTAACAAAACAATCATCCCAGCAGCTGCTACGTACTGAAATTCTTCTTGCGGTCTACTCATCCAATTAAAAATTTGAATTGGTAAAACTGTAAATCTATCAAACATACTAAATGGAACATAATTTGCAAATGCAAGTGCCCCGATAACTAATAGCGGTGCCGCTTCTCCGATCGCCCTTGATATCGCTAACGTACAACCCGTTATAATTCCTGGGAAAGCAGATGGCAATACAATTTGATACATCGTTTGCCACTTCGTAGCACCTAATCCGTAAGAGGCTTCTAATAATGAACTTGATACAGATCGTATCGCTTCTTGACTCGCTACAACAACTGTCGGTAAAACGAGTAAACTCATCGTCAGTGCCGCCGCAATAATACTCTCACCTAAATGAAGAGCATATACAAAAATAGTTAAGCCGAGTAATCCAAATACAACGGAAGGTACTCCTGCTAACGTTTGATTATTAATTTCTATTACCTTTTTAAATATAGATTCCTTCGCATATTGCTCTAAATAAAGAGCAGTTCCGACTCCAAATATAAAGGAGACCGGTATAACAATACTCATAAATAATATTGTTCCTGACAAAGCTGCAGCAATCCCAGCTTCTTTCGGATTACGCGAAGCGAAGTTTGTAAAGAAATCTAACGAAAGGTAACTTATACCTTTTTCAAAAATTTGAAAAAGTAAAATAAGCAGTATTACTATTGAAAACAAAATTGCTATATAAAATAACAATTTGTAAACTCGGTCTTTTAAAAAGCGTGATGCCATATTTTCTTGTATTTTTTTATGATTCAACATTCGCATATTATGTCACCCTCCTAAAGCGGCGCATAATAGAGTGTGAAATGATGTTCATTATAAGAGTAAAAAAGAATAACGTTGCGCCTACAGCGTACATGCTGTAATACGTAATTGTTCCATGCGGAGCATCACCTAAGCTCACTTGCACAATATAGGCTGTTAGCGTTTGAATAGAGTGTGTCGGATCGAGCGATACATTCGGTGTAGATCCCGCTGCAATTACAACGATCATCGTTTCACCAATTGCTCTGGAAGCAGCTAATATGATCGCTGCCATAATCCCTGTAAAAGCCGAAGGAAACACGACTTGTTTTACCATCTCAAACCGAGTTGCTCCAAGTGCTAACGAAGCTTCTTTCGTCCCTTTCGCTAAAGCTCTCATCGCGTCTTCAGATAGAGACGCAATTGTAGGTATCATCATAAAACCAATAACAATACCTGGACTGATCGCATTAAAAAACTGTAAATCTGGTATAATCCGTTGTAAAAGCGGTGTGACAACTGTTAATGCAAAAAAACCATATACAATTGTCGGAATACCTGCTAATAGTTCTAACATCGGTTTTAACACTTTCCTTGCACCGTTTGAAGCATATTCGCTTAAAAATACGGCACACGCTAAACCGATAGGAATTGCTACGAACATGGCAATTGCTGTTACAAGGAACGTTCCACATATAAGTGGTAATATACCGAATTTAGGATCTTCAAAAAAAGGTAACCATTCTTTTCCCGTCAAAAAGGAGAGTAATGGTATTTTTTGAAAAAACATCAATGTTTCATTTGCCAATGTAAAAATAATTCCAAGTGTCGTTACAATAGACACGCTAGCAATTATTTTTAGTAATAATGGAACGATTCGATTGATTCGCTGCGTTTTTTTTCTTTGTTTTGTATTTCTTTCAATCAAATGTTGTACAGAAAATGTAATTTGACTTTTGTCATTATGAGCCAAAGATGAAAACCCCTTTCCACCCTGACATTACCTTTTTATTTCTGTTAACATCCGCAGCTGTTCATTGTATTTTTCTTTTGGTAATTTTACATATCCAACCTCTTCAGCAAGATTACCTACATGCTGAATCATAAACTCAATATAATTTGCTACATTCATTTTATTTCGGATAGATGCATCATTTACATAAGCAAATAACGGCCTAGATAATGGCTTATACTTACCTGATTGAATGGTATCTTTTGTCGGAAGTACACCATTCACTTTTATTGCTCTCACCTTATCTCGATTGGCCATATAATAAGCATATCCTACAAAAGCAATGGCATTTTTATCATTCATTACCCCTTGCATAATAACTTGATCATCTTCAGACAAAGAGACTTTTTTTACAATGCGACTATTTTGTAAGATGACATTTTGAAAATAATCATACGTACCAGAGTCTACACCTGGCGCATAAAACTTCACCTGTTCACGTGGCCATGATGAATGAATTTGTGACCATCGCTTTTCGCTTCCATCTTCACTCCATAATAGACGTAACTCGTCTACCGTCATATTGTCTACCCAAGTATTTTGGCGACTCACAACGATCGTAAGGCCATCGTAAGCGACTTCAAACGGTGTAAACTGAATGGAGTTTTTTTTCATCTCATTTTCTTCCACTTGTTTCATTGCTCTCGAAGCATTATTTATATCTACTTCTCCTTTACTGAAACGATTAAATCCTCCTCCTGTTCCAGAAACACTGATGGAAATTTTCACGTTTGGATGCACCTTTGTATATTCCTCCGCTACCGCTTCTATAATAGGAAAAACTGTTGAGGATCCATCAACTCTCACTTCTCCCATTTCATTCACAGCAAATGCAGTAGACGTGCCAACATAAAAGAAACATGTCGACAATATGAAAACTTTAATCGATGCACTTATCCATTTCACGTGTTCTTCCTCCTAGAAGTAACCGGAAATAACAGGATTACAGATATAAGAATACTGCTAAACTATTAATTCGGTTTTAATTGTTTGTAAAAGTTTTGTAAAGTTCCACAAGAATCAACATTAGGTGAAATTCTAATCCGTAGCCATTGTTCATCTTCACTGATGATTGGTCCATAAAACCGTTATCCTCCAGAAAGATGCATAAGTATCATTTATGAGGCCCCTTAATTTTCCGCTATGATACGCTTGTCCATTTTATTAAAACGTATGCATGAACCATAAAAAAAAGCACACTATCTTTTCAGATAGTGTGCTTTTTTTACAACTTTTTTATTCATCATCTTGCTCTTTATTTTTCTTATCTATTTCATCTTTTGTAGCTTCGCCATTTTCTACCTTTTTCAAATCAAAGTACGCGTCCATAATGTCACGGCTAATATATCCATTAATACCTGATTTATCATCTACCCAAGGTACAACAACAGAAAATGCTACTTCAGGGTCTTCAAATGGCGCATAACCTACTAACGTTAAGTTATATGTCTCTTTGCGCTCACCTTTTGCATTTCTACCAATCTCTTTATCTCCGCCATACACAGTTTGAGCTGTACCTGTTTTACCAGCAGCTGTATATTTTGCAGTCGAAAAATAGCTTAAAGCCGTACCACCCGGACTGTTAAACACTTGCTTAAATCCTTCCTGAACACGTTTAATTTGTGATTCAGGCATATCTACACGGTTTAGTACTTTCGGTTCCATTGAATGAACCACTTTTCCAACTTCATCTGGTTTCACTGCCGGTTGACGAATTTCTTTTACAACTTGCGGCTGCATACGGTAACCACCATTTGCAATTGTTGAAACATATTGTGCTAATTGAAGTGGTGTATACGTATCATACTGTCCAATTGATAAATCCAATAAGAAACCTGGCATATGATCTGTTCTACCTCTTTGTCCAGCCGTTTCATTCGGTAAATCAATGCCAGTTTTTACACCAAGTCCAAATTGACCGAAATAGTAACGCATCGTATCATATGATTTTTGTTTTATATCTAACGTACCGCCTCGTACATAGGGAACACCAGCAATATTCATCGCTGTTTTAAACATATAAACGTTTGAAGACATTTTTAACGCTGTAAGGTCATTAATATATCCCATCGTCTTCCAAGACGATTTTTTTAGCGGTCCTTTTAATACAATTGGTTCATCAAGTTGAACCGAACCTGGTTGAATAGCGCCTGTTTGATATCCAGTAAGTATTGTCGCGCCTTTTACAGTCGATCCCATTGGATAAGAGCTTGTCATCGTTCCTAATGCGAAATCTTGTACTTTCGTTTCACCATTTTCATTCACTAACTGTTTCCCTGCCATAGATAAAACTTCACCATTTTTCGGATTCATCATTACAACGAATGCACGATCTAAAAGTGGTTGCCCACCTTTATATTTCAATAAACTTTTAGTGATAATTTCTTCTACACGCTTTTGTAATTCCATATCAATTGTTAAATTCAGATCATTACCACTTTGCCCTTTTGATACATTAATCGTTTCTAAAATATTACCATTTTTATCTGTAATATTTTTCACTTCCGCTTTCGTACCGTGCAAACTATCTTCATATTGCTGTTCAAGATAACTTTTTCCTACTCGTTCATTTCGATTATAATCACGAACAAGATAGTAATCTAGTCTTTCTCTCGGTAAACCTTCATCAGACGTTGACACCCCACCAAGTACACTTCGGAATAAATCACCATCATATGCATATTTTCGTTCCCAATCGACACTCGTATCTACTCCTGGCAATTCCGCTAATGTTTCACTAATAATCGCATATTCTTTTTCTGTGGCATCCTTCTTAATGACTTGTGGTGTCATTGCATATCCGCCGTCCATTTTGCTTTTAATTGCTAGTATTTCTAAATCTTTTGCAGATAATTGATTCACTTCTTCTTCTGTCACGCGGTTTCGTTGACGCTCATCTAATTCTTTATCGTCAATTTTTTTATCTTTTAACTCTTGACGATCTTTATTCGTAATTTTTTCTTTCGCTTCCTCTTTATGCATAGCAAGCCAATAATCTTTTTTATCACGATCTGTTAATTTATCTGTCGGTACTTCAATCAAATCTGCTAGCTTTTTCGCTGTTTCTAAGCGAGCCTCTGCAGTTGATCCTTTCATTTTTGTAAATGTAATCGTACGTACAGCTGCATTATCTACTACAGCTCGCCCATAACGGTCAAATATTTTCCCACGTGGTACAGGATTACTTATCGTCGAGTTCTCTTTCCTCTCCACTTCATTCTTATATTCCTCACCGCGAACAATTTGTACATATCCTAGCCTTACAATAACCGCGGAGAACATTAAAAACACGCAGAAAAACAGCACGTTTAACCGAAAAGGAACGTGAGTCTTTTTCTTTTGTTGTTTCTGCTTCTTGCTCATACAAACCCCCTCTACCAACAGCTATGTAATGTGAAAGGGACACCTTCATACAGGTGTCCTCACTGCTGTCTTACATCTTTTTCTATTCTAGCATAAAACAACCGAGAAGTTAACCTTCTGGTTCTGTTTGATTCTGCGCATTTGCTTGCGTTACAACACTTGTTTTACTTGCATTTCCCTCATCATATTTGACATTTTTAACTGCAAAATAAATAAGAAAATGTCCTGCACCTAAAATACATAATAAGTAAGGTAAACTTTTTTCGGGCGGAAAGAATAGTACAGCGCATAAAAAACTTAAAATCGAGCAAATTCTTCCTGCATTTAACCATAATTCTCGGACAACTACATACTCTACACGCCACTCTCTCGCATTTTTCGCTCTGCCAATTACATCATATGTCATGGACCCGTACGGAACAAGCAAAATAGGGTATGCAACTGCAATACACGCTGCATAAATAAGTAATTTTGCGTATGTAACGTTGAATATAACTAAAAATACGACAGCATATAAAATAATGCCTCCAAGTAAAATTGCTTTTTTCCGCCACTCTTTCTTTAACATACGAGTGACTAAGTAGTAACATACAAATGATACAGCAGAATTTACTAAGCTATATTTTCCTAAGGCGAGTTCGCTATCCGTCGCTAAATACACGTACACGGAAATCACAAAAATAAACGTTCCCTCTCTCAACCCTTGGAAAAAATGAGCACGTGTAATTCTTCCCCAATTTTTATCAATCTGCCGCTCTTTCAATACTTGTACAATTTCATACCGTCCTTCACATTCTCTCTTAGATACAAAAAAGCTTAAAATAACAGCAATTGCAAATAACACTAACGAAAGAAAGAATATGACCGTATAGCCACTCCATTTTTCCATACGTGAAATTGTGTATCCAGCTGCTATCGGTCCAATCATGCCAGAGAAGGATGTAAGAAGTCCAAGAAACCCATTAAAGAAATCTCTTGTTTCTGGTTCTGTAATCTCAAATGTTAATAAGTTAAACGCGAGCCAGTAAAAACCATATCCGACTCCTAAAAGAGCCCCCATTAATAAAATATAGTGAGAAGCGCTTTTTCCCGCTACTAAAACAACGATAAAAAAAATAGCTAACGTGCCTACGCCTATTCGTAACAAGATTGAGCGATCAATACGCTTCGCTAATTTCCCACCTATAAGAAATGTGAGAGGCTGCAATACAACGCTGGCCAAATTATACAAGCCAAGATTCACATAATTTTGTGTCTGTTTCCATAAATAAATGTTAACAAACGTATTCGATAAAGAAATTGCGAGCGTGTATAAACCTCCAATAAGGAGCAACAACACTAAATCCCGATTCACTTCAACGTCACCAATTATATGTTTCCACTTCATACACAACTCTCCTTTACTTCATGTTCTAGTCTTCCAAAGACAAGCCCAATTATGTAAAAGGAAAGCATAGAAAAAAGCTAGGAGTATTCTCCTAGCTTTTTCTATCGTTATTACAATTATTTTGCTTCTTGGTAACGTTTTTCAGCAGCGTTCCAATCTACAACGTTCCAGAATGCACCGATGTAGTCAGGACGACGGTTTTGGTAATTTAAGTAGTAAGCATGTTCCCAAACATCTAAACCTACAACTGGAGTTTTACCTTCAGTTAGAGGAGAATCTTGGTTTGGCGTGCTTGTTACTTCTAACTCACCATTGTTTACTACTAACCAAGCCCAACCAGAACCGAAACGAGTTGCGCCAGCTTTTGCGAATTCTTCTTTGAATGCATCGAAGCTACCGAATTTCGCTTCAATTGCAGTTGCAAGTTCGCCTACTGGTTGTCCGCCGCCGTTTGGAGATAAGATTGTCCAGAAGAATGTATGGTTAGCATGTCCGCCACCATTGTTACGTACTGCTGTACGGATTGCTTCTGGTACTTCGTTTAAGTTTGCAACTAATTCTTCTACGCTTTTGTCAGCTAATTCTGCATGACCTTCTAAAGCAGCGTTTAAGTTTGTAATGTAAGTGTTATGATGTTTTGTATGATGGATGTTCATTGTTTCTTTGTCAAAGTGAGGCTCTAAAGCATCATACGCATAAGGTAAATTTGGTAATTCGTGTTTTGCCATTGTTATATTCCTCCCAGTTTATGTATTGCCACTTAAGTGACATACAACTTCATTCTACCCTAATTGCCATAGGGTGCAAACAAATAAATCACATTGTCTTGCTATCATTAACGTAGCAAAAATCCCACTTCTTTTCAATTAAAATGCTCATATATTCCGTAAAAAAAGCTCCCTTCTACAAGGAAGCTTCCCACTGACATAATAAACATGCGAAATGGATATGGACCCTGTAGGACTCGAACCTACGACCGGACGGTTATGAGCCGTCTGCTCTAACCAGCTGAGCTAAGGGTCCACAATTGTGTGTGTAACAACATATCAAATAAAGGAATTCCTATCGGATATATCCTTTAAGAAATGTAAGATAAATTTACCATATGGCAAAGAAAAGTGTCAATTGTATTTTTCTCATATAAAAGAAGAAAATTAATAAAAAGAAATTTAGTTATCTCCACTATATGTAAATATAATATATCTTGAGATTCTCTAGATTCCTACGTTACAATGATTTTATACATACATAAAGGAAGTGAATCTATGTCCATATTTACCCAATTAGCAAAAAGCGTATATTCGCCTAAAGATATGGCGCTATTCCGTTTTCAAAAAATCGGAAAAACCATTTTGTATATTATGCTACTTTGTCTAATCACTACTATTCCAAGAACATTCTTTTACGGCAGCTTTATCCAAGATAGTGTCAGCATGGTAAATCAAGCGATTGAAAAAGATTTACCTGATTTTAAAATCGAAAACGGTGAACTAAAAGCAGCTATTGAACAACCTATTCAAAAGGAAGAAGGAGATGCTCTTTTCGTATTTGATCCCAATACAACAGATATAGAAACATATAAAAACAAAACTGGTTTATTTATTTTAAAAGATAAAGTAGTTTCTATAGGAAATGGTCAAACACAAACATACTCCTATAATGATTTATTAGGGACATCTCTTGAGAAGAAAGATTTACAAGATTTCATTTCTGTATTCGATAGTATTTATCCAATTTTACTAGCCGTTATCGGCGTGTTAGTATACCTATTCCAATTGTTTATTACTTTCTTAGGAATTACTTTACTTGCGTTTATAGGTTCTGCTATGAGTGGTCAACGTAAATTATCTTATAAGCAAGTATGGACGTTAACTGCATACAGCTACACAATCCCAACAATCTTCTTTATGATTATGGATCTATTCAAAATCGTTGTACCTGGTTCAACATTTATTTATATCGCAGTTGTTTTAATTGTTCTTTACTTAACGATTAAAGAAGTTCCAAAACCGAAAGAAAAATAAAAACGAAAAAATGCCTAAATAGGCATTTTTTTTTTGGACAAGCATATATTCCTAGCAAAGGAGTGAAGAATATGAAAAGATTAGGTATATTCTTATTCGTGCTTGTTCTTGGTTATATATTTTATTACGATATAAAAATCGGCACTTTACCGATGTTAAGTTCATATAAAAAAACAACCGCGGCCCAAACGATAAAGCAAGAAAATACAGATACAAAACAAAATAAAGAGAACAAAGCAGAAAAAGAAACAGATGTAACTTATAAAACAATTGAAGTCAAGACAGGTGAGACAGTTCTTTCTATTACCGAACAAATTAATAAGAAAAAAATCCCTTCCATTGAAAAGGTAATTGATGACTTTAAACAACTAAACAAAAGTACATCTGCTACAAAAATACAAATTGGAAAGTCTTATAAATTCCCGTTATATCAATGAGCAATCACTTAATCCTTGTCAATTACATAAAGGCGCTGATACAATAGTAAAAGTGAAACCGAGCACTTCGGTTTCTATAGCCCTGTATCACGTATACTTTCATTGATATGAGGGACTAAATAAGAAACTTCTTTTATAAGGAGAGCGATCTATTCGTGAATGAAATGACTCATCGTACAAAAACACGTCCAGTTAAAGTCGGTAATTTAACAATTGGCGGTAATAATGAATTAATTATACAAAGTATGACAACAACAAAAACACATGATGTTGAAGCAACAGTTGCTGAAATTAAACGTTTAGAAGAAGCTGGCTGTCAAGTTGTCCGTGTTGCTGTTCCAGACGAACGCGCAGCAAATGCTATTGCTGATATTAAAAAACAAATCAACATTCCACTTGTTGCTGATATTCATTTTGATTATCGTCTTGCTTTAAAAGCAATTGAAGGCGGCATTGATAAAGTACGTATCAATCCAGGTAACATTGGTCGTCGCCATAAAGTAGAAGCTGTTGTAAATGCGGCAAAAGAACGCGGTATTCCAATTCGTATCGGTGTAAACGCAGGTTCATTAGAACGTCACATTTTAGAAAAGTACGGATACCCAACTGCAGATGGTATGGTTGAGAGTGCCCTACATCATATTAAAATTTTAGAGGACTTAGATTTCCACGATATTATCGTATCTATGAAAGCCTCTGATGTTAACTTAGCAATTGAAGCATACGAAAAAGCTGCTCGTGCTTTTGATTACCCATTACATTTAGGTATTACAGAATCCGGAACATTATTTGCCGGAACTGTAAAAAGTGCCGCTGGTCTTGGCGCAATCTTAAATAAAGGCATCGGAAATACACTACGTATTTCATTAAGTGCTGACCCAGTTGAAGAAGTAAAAGTTGCGCGTGAACTATTAAAGTCATTCGGTCTTGCATCTAATGCAGCAACACTTATTTCTTGTCCAACTTGTGGTCGTATTGAAATTGATTTAATTAGCATCGCTAACGAGGTGGAAGAATACATCTCTACACTAAAAGTACCAATTAAAGTTGCAGTACTTGGTTGCGCTGTAAACGGTCCTGGTGAAGCTCGTGAAGCTGATATCGGTATTGCCGGTGCACGTGGAGAAGGATTATTATTCCGTAAAGGGCAAGTTGTTCGTAAAGTACCAGAAGAAATAATGGTAGAAGAACTGAAAAAAGAAATCGATGTAATTGCTGCTGAAATGGCTGCTGAACGAGAAAAAGAAAAAGAAAAAGAAAAAGAAACACAAGAACAATAAAAAGAAGGTTGCCACAATATTTGTGGGCAACCTTCTTTTTTACGTAAAAAAGCTCGTCAGTTATGTAACCGACGAGTTCTTATTTTGCACATTTTGGACAACGGCCGTATATTTCAAACTTATGCCCGGTTACTTCATAACCGTTAAAATCTTTATTCATAAAATCCATCGGGCAGGAAGTAATCTCTTTCGTCCCCCCGCAATCTAAACAAATAAAATGATGATGATGTTCCATAATAGAACATGTAAAACGAAAATGTTTTTCACCATTTAATTCCGTTTGTTCTAAAACACCGATTTCAGCAAACACCGTTAAGTTACGATAAATCGTATCAAAGCTAAGACCTGGATAATCATCCTTCATATGCTCTAAAACGTCTTTCGCCGTTAAATAACGATTGTGAGCTGCAAATAACCTGAGCATTTCTTCCCTTTTCCCAGTATGTTTGTATCCTTTATCTTTCATTAGGCGTAAAGCTTCTGTTAGATTCATATCTATCCCTACTTTATGCAGTTTTTTTCTTTTTCCATAAAATCGCACCAATTAAAATAAGAACTGCTATCATAACAATTGTACCACCTGGTGCTAGATCAAGTTGATATGAAGCAAACATTCCACCAATTACTGCAATTTCACCAAATAAAATGGAAAAGAAAATTGTTTGTTTAAATCCATTTGCAATACGAATACTTGCTGCAACTGGTAACGTCATTAATGATGATACGAGAAGAACCCCTACTACACGCATTGATACTGCAATAACAAGAGCAACCAATATAATGAAAATAAAGTGAATCCACTTTGCACTCAAACCGGTTGATACAGCATATTCCTCATCAAACGATAGTAAAAATAACTCTTTGTATAATAAAGTAATCGTTACAATAACAACAATTGCTACAATGCCGATGATTATTAAATCCGTACTTGTTACAGCACTTACACTCCCAAATAAATAACTAAATAAATCAGTGTTAAATCCATTTGCAAGTGATATAAAAATAACCCCAATCCCCATTCCTGCTGAAAGAATAATCGGAATTGCTAATTCTTGATAATGTTTATATACAGTACGTAATTTTTCAATTAGTAACGCCCCACCAATAGAAAAAATCATTCCCATATATAACGGATTTAAAAATCCTCCTGTGAAAATTGTTTTTTCTAGTAGTAAACTTGCAGCAATACCCGATAATGTCACGTGACTTAAAGCATCCGCAATAAGCGACATTCGGCGAATGACAACAAATACACCGATAAGTGGCGCAACAAGTCCTATTAAAATCCCTGCATATAAAGAGTTCCGTAAAAAGTCATATTGTAAAAAATCTTGTATCATTATATCCTCCCGTGATGCTCATGCTCGTGTTCTAAACGATGAACATGATGTCCATATAAGACGGACATTTCTGCATCTTCTAACTCTCGGAACTTCTCTACATTTCCATGGAAATGTAGATGTTGGTTTAAGCATGCAACATGTGTTACCTTCTCAGTAACAGCTCCCATATCATGAGTAACGAGAATTAATGTGATTCCTAACCTTTTGTTTAAATCCTCTAATATCTCATAAAAACTTTCTACATTCTTCACATCGATTCCAACAGTAGGCTCGTCCAAAATAAGTAATTCAGGATCACTAACGAGCGCACGAGCAATAAATACACGCTGTTGTTGTCCACCAGAAAGTTCTCCGATATTGCGCCCTTGAAACGCACTCATCCCTACATCAGCAATCGCTTTTTCTACCTTTTCCTTATCGTTTTTCGTGAAAAAGCGAAACAGCCCTTTTTTCGAAACGAGTCCCATTGATACAACTTCAAAAACAGTGGCCGGAAAACCAGAATTAAAGCTATTTGCCTTTTGCGACACATAACCAACTTTGTTCCATTCTTTAAACTTCTTACTGTCAACACCAAACAAACGAATACTTCCCTGTTTTGGCTTTAAAACGCCTAATAAACATTTTAGCAAAGTTGATTTCCCAGAACCATTTGGCCCAACTAAACCTAAAAAAGCTCCCTTCGGAACTTGCAAATTAATATCTTCTAACACATTTCGATCTTCATATCGAAATGACAATCCTTCTATTTCTAATATATTATTCATAGCATCTCACCTATTTTAATTCAGAATGATTCCGATTTATATCTATTTGAATTATAGTACAGCTTATTATAGTTGTAAACCAATCTGCCTAAAATATATCAATTTTTTTAAGAAACCTTACTATTATAACAAAAAGCAGAGAAAAATTCTCTGCTTCCGAAAAATATTCCTATAAAATGAAACCTTAATCAGATGAGGCCATCCCCTAACGATTGGCGAGGGCTTTTACTGGATAAATTTTCTAGTGGATAGCCGATTTAAACTTGCCACCATTTGTCTCTTGTGTATTCATAATCGTAACAAACGCATTCGCATCAATTTCATACACAATTGATTTTAACTTCGTCACTTCCAGACGCGTTACAACTGCATAAATAACTTCTTTTTCTTTATCCGTGTAACCGCCTTTCGCTACAAGCTTTGTAGTTCCACGACCAAGACGATGCAAAATCGCATTTGATACTTCCTCATATTGATCTGATACAATTAAAACTGCTTTCGTTTCATCTAACCCTTGAATGACTGTATCAATTGTTTTGAATGCGATATAGTACGTCATAACAGAATACATAGCTTGTTCAACACCAAATACAAATGCTGCCCATGCAAAAATGAATAAGTTCACAAACATTACAAATTCGCCAACAGAGAAAGGTAATTTCTTCGTTAATAAAATACCCATAATTTCTGTTCCGTCCATTGATCCACCATGGCGAATAACGAGCCCTACACCAATACCTAAAATAAGACCACCAAACACTGTTGCTAAAATCGGCTCTGTTGTAAATGGCGGAACCGCATGTAACGTTGATTCAATAAACGCTAAAGCAACAATACCGAACGCCGAAGATAACATGAACGTTTTTCCGATTTGCTTATAACCTGAATACATAAATGGGATATTGAGAATAACGACTAAAGTAGAGAAACTTAACCACCAAATATTAGGAGTAAGATAATCTAATATAAGAGAAATACCAATAATTCCACCATCAATAATTTTATTTGGCATTAAAAATAGTTCAATCGCTACCGCTGCGCATGCTGCCCCAAAAATAATCATAACTAAACGATAAATAAGATGGATAACACTTTCTTTTCGGTGTTGCTTTTGTTCCATAAGTCCTCCTTATACTCTTTTTCTATAGTTTTGTCCTTATATTATAACATACGCTTCTTTTTCTCATGAAAAAAGAAACTCTATACGAATATGTACAAGCTACGTACTCATATATTTCGATAGAAGAACGTGTGAAGGAGGATAACTCAATGAACCTCATTAAACAACTTGTAAATAAAAAATTAAATCATATTTCTACAAAAGAGTTATTGAAATATAGTAAAGAGTATGAAGTTTCTATTACGACTGCACAAGCGGATCAAATTGTTTTACTTATGAAAGGAAAGAATATTAACATTTACGATAATGACGAACGGCTAGAGCTCTTAAAACAAATAGCAAAAGTAACCTCCCCTGCTACTGCCCAACAAGTAAATACTTTATTTCAGCAACTACTAAAATAAGGAGGGGAAAATCCCCTCCTTATTGCTTATTGCGCTTTAATTTTCTCAAGAATCCCTTCATCAAAAGTACCATTTTTCAGCATTTCGATTTCTAATTTATATGGCGGCTTCTTATCTTTTTTATCTTCACCTACATATGGCGTTTCAAGGATTTTTGGTACGTGCATTAACTGCGGATGATGCACAATATGATGTAACGCTTTATAACCGATATGACCGAAGCCGATATTTTCATGACGGTCCTTTCCTGCGCCGCATACATTTTTACTATCATTAATATGAAGTACTTGCAAACGATCCATACCAACAATCTTATCAAATTCATTTAATACGCCGTCAAAATCATTTACAATATCATATCCTGCATCGTGCGTATGACACGTATCAAAGCATACTGATAATTTTTCATTATATTTTACACCATCAATAATCTTTGCAATTTCTTCAAAGCTACGACCGCATTCTGTTCCTTTTCCTGCCATCGTTTCTAACGCAATGTTAACCGTCTGCTCTGGCGTTAATACTTCATTAAGCCCTTTAATAATTTGTTGAATACCAGCATCCGCTCCTGCACCAACGTGCGCACCTGGGTGAAGAACGATTTGTTTCGCTACACCTAATGCCGATGTTCTTTCAATTTCCATGCGAAGGAAGTCTACACCTAATTGGAATGTTTCTGGCTTCGTCGTATTCCCAAGATTAATAATATATGGCGCATGTACGATAATTTCCTCAATACCGTTTAGTTCCATATGTTTTCTTCCTGCTTCTATGTTCAATTCTTCAATTGGTTTTCTTCGTGTATTTTGCGGTGCACCTGTATAAATCATAAACGTCGTTGCACCGTATGAAACAGCCTCTTCACTTGCTGCTAATAACATTTTCTTACCACTCATAGAAACATGAGATCCAATCTTTAACATACAATCACCTCTTCAATATACAATAGATATAATGATAGCATAATTTGTAGAAATATGTAGCGAATTGTTTGTTCCTAAAACACTACGCAAATTGTAACTAGCTACACCGAAACTTTAATCAGTGTTTTTCCATTCCCCACCGATTATTATCCCGCAAATATCCGGATAAAAAAAGATAAGGGGGCTCCCCTTATCTTTTTTTATTGCTATATTTTTTCTTCACTTTATCACGTTCTGTTGCAAGTTTACGTTTATAGTTTGGTTTTACTTTTTTCGGCTTTTTAATAACTTTCGTTGCCATAACATCAAGTTCGTCATTTGGTTTTTTACGGCTCTTACGACGACGACGTTCACCTAAATCCGCCCACTCATCTCCGCGTAACTCTACATGCTTGAACTCAATATGACGTTGTTTTTCTAAACTATCTAACGCTTCTTCGTTTGCTGGATCATAAATTGTCACTGCAATACCTGAATGCCCCGCACGTGCTGTTCTTCCAACGCGGTGAACGAAGAAATCTAAATCTGATGGAAGTTCGTAGTTAATAACATGACTAATTCCTTCAATATCAATACCACGTGCTGCTAAATCAGTTGCAACAATATATTGGAATTCAAGATCACGAATTTGTTTCATCATTTTTTTACGATCACGCGGTGATAAATCTCCGTGAATTCGTCCAACTTTTAAGCCACGTTCCATTAATCCGTCAGCAACCTGATCCGCCATCTTCTTCGTATTCGTGAAAACAACTGCTAAATACGGTTTAAATTGTAGCAACATTTTGTTCACTAAATCGATTTTGTTACGATGTTTAGAAGGTACTAAATAATGCTCAATATTCCCAGCCGCAACTTGTTTTGGATTGATATGAATATGCTCTGGATTCTCCATATATTTCTTCAGAAACGGTTTTAGTTTTTGAGGAATTGTTGCAGAGAAAACTAGCATTTGCAAGTTTCTAGGCATGCGTGATGCAATTTTGTCTACATCATGAATGAATCCCATATCAAGCATTAAGTCTGCTTCATCGACAATAATAGTATTTGCTTTATGAACAAATAATGCTTGTGCTTCTACTAAATCTTTAATACGTCCTGGTGTTCCAACTACAATATGAGGTTGTTTTTTCAACTTTTCAATTGATCGTTGTTTATCAGTTCCACCAATTAAACAACGTGCTGTAATCATTTGATCTTCCGCACAAAACTTTGTTAATTTCACGATTTCTTCGTAAATTTGTTGTGCTAACTCACGAGTAGGCGCTGTAATAACAAGTTGTACTTCTTCACGACTTGCATTAATTCTGTTCAATGTAGGAAGTAAGTATGCATGTGTTTTCCCAGAACCTGTTTGGGATTGTCCAATTACACTTACACCTTTTTTCACGACCGGGAAAATTTTCTTTTGAATTCCTGTCGGCTCTGTAAAGCGTAGTTCACGAACTGCATCTATTAAAAATGGTTTAAAATCATACTGTGTAAAAGTTTGTTGTGTCATAAGTTACACCTTCTTTCTAAATTTCTACTGCGCGCACAAATCAGCCAAGTCTACATTATATCGAAATCTACAAGTAAAATCCATCTTTAGTTTAGGTTTTTACTTCAAAAACTAACCTTCTTCCCTCTTATTGCATATTGTATGTGTATATACCTAACTGAAGAAAGGAGGAGTTCTCACATGTTTCCAAAATCCCATACAAGGCAAATGTATCCGAATCAAGGACAGCAACCTTATACACCATATCCAATTCCACAACTACCACCGATGGCGCAAAAAAAGAAAGGTTTCCTTGCTAAACTCTTTAAAAAACACGATCCAACCGAGCCTTTCATGCAAATGGTTCCACCTTATCGACAAATGGATGGACCGCCGCCAATGATGCACCAACAACCGCCGCCCCAATATCAACAACAATACCGATACCAACAGCAATACCCGCAGCAGTACTCACAACAATATCAACCATACATGCAGCAACATCCAGAGCAAATGATCCCCCCTCAAATGTATGAATCAAATGAAACGCGCGGCGGTGCAGCAACTACAGCAGCATCAAGTAGCGGCATCGGCAGTTTTTTTGCAAATTTAATTTCGAATCCAACTAATATGATAAACAATATTGAAAAAGTATCCCAAGTCGTTCAATCTGTAAGCCCTGTCGTCGAACAGTACGGTCCTATTATGCGTAACCTACCAAGCATTGTTAAAATCCTCACCTCTGGAAAAAGTACGGAAGAAGATCCAACTGAAAATCCAACTGAAGACATAACAGAAAAGGTTGAGGTAGCAACTCCGCCTCCTCCACAAAAAAAAAGAAAAAGAAAAAAATTAGTGATTGGGCCTGTCATAGAAAAAGAATTACGAGAGGAGCCTGTTCATAAAATAGCAACAAAACCAAAACTATATGTGTAACAATCCTTTGTTTTCTATCCATTCCTCCTTTATAATGTAAAAGACTATGCACAAAAGTATCCCTTGTTTAGAAGGAGAGGATTACTCATATGAAAATTGTTAAAATTTCCCCTCGTGGTTATTGCTACGGTGTTGTGGACGCGATGGTTATTGCACGTAACGCCGCATTAGATACATCATTACCAAGACCTATTTATATTTTAGGTATGATTGTTCACAACAAACATGTAACAGATGCATTCGAAGAAGATGGCATCATTACGTTAGACGGTCCAAGTCGATTAGAAATTTTAGATAAAATCGAATCTGGTACTGTTATTTTCACAGCACACGGTGTTTCTCCAGAAGTTAAACAACGTGCAAAAGAAAAAGGTTTAACGACAATCGATGCCACTTGTCCAGATGTTACAAAAACACATGATCTTATTGAAGCAAAGAAAGCTGAAGGTTACCATGTCATTTATATCGGCAAAAAAAATCATCCAGAACCAGAAGGTGCAGTTGGTATTGCACCGGACATCGTTCACCTTATCGAAAGAGCTGATGATTTAAAAACATTAGAAATTCCAACAGATAAAATTTTAGTTACAAATCAAACAACGATGAGCCAATGGGATGTTCAACATTTAATGGAGGACATTCAGAAAAAATTCCCAACAGCAGAATTCCATAAGGAAATTTGTTTAGCAACTCAAGTTCGCCAAGAAGCTGTCGCTAAACAAGCTGATGTTGCAGACTTAACAATTGTTGTCGGTGATCCGAAAAGTAACAACTCAAACCGTTTAGCACAAGTATCACAAGAAATCGCTGGTACGAAAGCATACCGCGTTGCAGACGTAAGTGAGATTAAATTAGAGTGGCTACAAGGTGTAGAAAACGTAGCTGTTACAGCAGGTGCTTCTACTCCAACTCCAATTACAAAAGAAGTTATCGCTTTCTTAGATCAATATGATCCAATGAATCCCGCTACATGGGAGAGAGTTCGAAAAGTACCGTTACAAAAAATATTACCTCGTGTAAAAGTGAAAAAAGAACAATAATAAAAACCGTTGCCTATACGAGCAACGGTTTTTATTTTTCTTATACAAATGTAAATGGATCTGTATGTAATTGCGAAGCATGAATGTGTACATTGAATTTCTTTGCATCCACTTTTTCTTGTAATTGCTTTTGTACACCTTGCTTCATTACTTTTTCAACGTTATGTCCTGGGTCAACTATATTTAAACCGAGCATCATCGCATCATGAGCAACATGATAATACATGTCACCTGTTACATATACATCCGCTCCTTTAAATTTAGCTTGATTGATGTATTTGTTACCATCGCCACCAAGTACAGCCACTTTACGCACTTTATCATCTAATTTCCCAACAACTCTTGCGCCCTTCACATCTAATGATTGCTTTACATGTTCCGCAAACTGTCCAAGTGTCATTTCTTCTTGTAAATATCCTATTTTTCCAAGCCCTAATGTTTCACCTTTGTTATCAAGTGGATACACATCATATGCTACTTCTTCATATGGATGTGCCGTTACCATTGCTTTAATCACTTTTCGCTGTAGTGAAGCTGGAATTATCGTTTCGATTCGCACTTCTTCTACGCGTTCTAACTGCCCAGTTTCCCCGATATAAGGATTTGTTCCCTCTTGAGGTACAAACGTGCCTATACCCTCGCTATTAAACGTACAGTGGCTATAATTGCCGATATGACCAGCACCTGCGTCTCCTAATGCTTTTCGTACTTCTTCTGCATGAGTTACTGGCACAAACACAACAACTTTTTTCATTTCTTCTGCATATGTCGGTGCCAAAACTTCTGTATTTTGCAATCCTAACGCCTCAGCAAGTAAATCATTTACCCCGCCCTTAGCAACATCCACATTTGTATGTGCTGCATAAATGGCAATATCATTTTTAATACACGTTTCAATAATTCTTCCGTACGCTTTATCTGTATGAATCGCTTTTAACGGATTAAAAATTAAAGGGTGATGCGCAATAATGACATTCGCCCCTAATTGAATTGCTTCATCCACAACTTCCTCCGTTACATCTAACGCAATCAATACGTGTTGTACGGGTTTATTAAGCGCTCCAATTTGCAGGCCAATCTTATCTCCTTCCATCGCCAAATGCTTCGGATACATACTTTCAAATAAAGAAATAATTTCATGGCCATTTGGAATTTTACTCATGATAAAACCTCCCGTATCATTTTCATTTTCGCTTCTACTTCCGCACGCTTCGCTTTTGTTTCTTCAGAATCAGCCGCACGTTCTAACTGCTTTAAAATATTTTGGAAGTTTTTTAATTCTCCTTCCCATTTTTCAACGAAAGCTTCACCTTTTTCTTTTATTAAAAATGGCCCCATAAATAATTCCGCTTGTTTATTCTCAGAATAAGGCACCGCGATGTTTCCTCGCTCGCCTACTAAAATCTCATAAATTTTCCCATCTTCTTTTACGATTTTTTCATGGATAAGCTCCCATCCATTCTCAATAAACCATTCACGAATGTGATGCGCTGCAATATTCGGCTGTAAAATTAAACGAGTTACCCCTTCTAATTTTTCTTTACCACTTTCTAAAATGTCACGAATTAACGCTCCGCCCATTCCAGCAACCGTAATTACATCTACTTCTCCTGGCGCGATAACAGCTAATCCATTCCCTTTACGCACATCTATTTTATCTTGTAAGCCACTTTCAGCTACAGTTGCTTGTGCAGAGCGAAATGGTCCATCTACAACCTCTCCAGCAACTGCTTTTGTAGCAATATTATTTATAATTGTATAACACGGTAAATACGCATGATCCGATCCAATATCAGCTACTGTAGATCCTACTGGTATTTCACGCACTACTTCTTCTAATCGTTTTGAAAGCTTTACTTCATTCATGTATTTCCATTACTCCTTCTCTTGTCAGTCTGTCTCCATGATAATGAATTTATAGTAGTTGTTGCAAGCCTATAAAAACAATTCACTTCTCTATCACTCATCGTATTTTAGAAAATATAGAAAAACAAGCCCTTTGCATAAGCAAAAGACTTGTCATACGGAACTTTATTTTTTCTTCGATAACCAATCAGCTACTTTAGCGGCTTGATCAGCTGGAACTATATTTGGTGGCATATTTCCTTTTCCTTTCGAAAGAATTTCTTTAATTTCATCTTTTGAAAGTTTCCCACCAATTTTTTGTAAATTAGGTCCTACTGCCCCTTGTAACTGGTCACCGTGGCAGCTCGTACAGCTTTGCTTCACAATATCCTCTGGCTTTGATGCTGTTTGTGCTGGCTTCCCACCATTTTTTGCATCAGCTAACTCTTTAGATTTATTTAGCCCCTGAAATGAAAATACAAACATAACGATAATACCTAATGCTGCAATAAGAGCGAACGGAATCAGCGGATTACGTTTCATATCTCTTCTCCCCCCTCTATACCCCTAAATAGTTAGATGATTCAGTCATTTCCATTGTACTTGAAAACGTTCTATCAGAAAAGAGTAAACTACTAATCGTTAAAAATATTCCATAAATTCAGTTTATTGTTTTTTATTGTTATATCGCTTATTATTTCGATAATTATTAACGTTTCTCATCATATTTTTCACTTTTCTACATATATTTTTGTATAGAATACACAAAATTAATCGAAAAATCGAAAAATGAGCATTTGCAAATCAAAAGACAATTCTGTAAAATAAATTACAAGAAATTGTAATCGTTGCCGATAGCTAAAGTTTAACAAAAGTTAACAAAATAAAAAAGTTTACTTCACAAAGGTGAAGTAAACTTAAAAGTAGCCTATTCTAAGAAATCCTTAAGACGCTTACTACGGCTTGGATGTCTTAATTTACGAAGTGCTTTTGCTTCAATTTGACGGATACGTTCTCTCGTTACGCCGAATACTTTCCCAACTTCTTCAAGCGTACGAGTTCGTCCATCATCTAAACCAAAACGAAGACGTAGAACATTTTCTTCACGATCTGTTAGTGTATCTAACACATCTTCTAATTGTTCTTTTAGCAATTCATACGCTGCATGGTCCGCAGGCGATGTTGCTTCTTGGTCTTCAATAAAATCACCTAAATGGGAGTCATCTTCTTCACCAATCGGTGTTTCAAGAGAAACTGGCTCCTGTGCAATTTTTAAAATTTCGCGTACTTTTTCTGGAGCAAGATCCATTTCTTCACCAATCTCTTCAGGAGATGGTTCGCGTCCTAAATCTTGTAGTAATTGACGTTGTACACGAATTAACTTATTAATCGTTTCAACCATATGAACTGGAATACGAATTGTTCGTGCTTGGTCTGCAATCGCACGTGTAATCGCTTGGCGAATCCACCAAGTTGCATACGTACTAAATTTGAAACCTTTACGATAATCGAACTTTTCAACCGCTTTAATTAGACCCATATTCCCTTCTTGGATTAAGTCTAAGAAAAGCATACCACGGCCTACGTAGCGCTTTGCAATACTTACTACAAGACGTAAGTTTGCTTCTGCAAGACGACGTTTCGCTTCTTCATCGCCTTCTTCAATACGCGTTGCAAGTCGAATTTCTTCTTCTGCAGATAGTAAATCTACACGACCAATTTCTTTTAAATACATACGAACAGGATCATTGATTTTAACCCCAGGTGGTACACTTAAATCATTAAGGTCGAATTCTTCTTCCGCTTTTGTAATTTGGCGATTATTAGGACCTTCGTCGTTATCATTGTCACCAACTAAGTCAATCCCTTGTTCACCTAAATATTCATAGTATTCATCCATTTGATCGGATTCAATTTCAAATCCATTCATGCGTTCTGCAATCTCTTCATATGTAAGAACGCCACGTTTTTTTCCGAGCTCAGTGAGTTGTTCTTTCACTTGCTCAAGGGTCATTTCAGTTTCAATTTGTTTAGAACGAGCTGGTTTGTCAGCCATCTGTTCCCCTCCTTACGCGAGATACAAACATTCATTATACTAAAAATTTATCAAAAAAGCTATTTTCTCGCTTTTTGATTTTGTAAATATGCTACATAATATTTAGCAGCCTCTACAGGATCTGTTTTTTCCATTTGTTTTACCTTAAAGATGATTTCCATCTTTTCAAGTTTTTCTTGATGACGGCTGAGCGTCTCTAAATGGCCTTGTAACACTTCTTCTGTGTATTCTGGATTAATAAATTCATCCGTCGAAATATCAGTGATAATATTTTTCAACTTCTCATCAGAGAGCCAACTTAAAAATGTTCCGACTGAAGGTTCATTTCCCTTTTCATAATATGCGTATAGTTCATATAAAATCCCTTTATGTTCTTCTGTATGAAAATCTTCTATGTGGGATTCCATACGAACAGCCACTTCTGGACTTTGCAACATATGATAAATAATTTCTCTTTCTGCCCTTTCAAAACCTGTTAACTTCGGTTTTGTTTGAACAATTTGAGACGGCTTAGAAACCTGCTTTACTTGTTTTTGCTGTACCTTTTGTTCTTTGCGATATTGGTGCAATTGATTCAAAAGAGTTTCCATTGAATACGAAAATTCTTGCGATAATGACTTCAAATATGATTCTGCCTGCATCGCATCCTGTAGCAACGATAACTCTTTTAAAACACTTTTCACATATTCTTCTTTGCCAGACTCATCTTGCAAATTTTTCCCTAAACGCAAATAATTTATTTTAAAACCAACAAAACTTATACTTGATTTCACAAGATTTTCAAAAGCAGTTGTCCCATATTGTTGCACATATTCATCAGGATCAAGCTTATCTGGCAAGGATGTAACTTTCACTTGGCAACCAACTTTTAGCAATAATTGCCCTGCTTTCATCGTTGCTTCTCGCCCTGCTTTATCACCATCATAGCAAAGAACAACAGTTTCAACGTTACGTCGCAGAAGTTTTGCTTGTTCTTCAGTTAAAGCTGTTCCCATTGTCGCGACAGCTTCTTCCACACCACTTTTTACCGCAGCCATTACGTCGGCATACCCTTCAAAAAGGACCACTTGCCCACGTTTTCTAATAAACGGTCTCGCTTGGTGGAAGTTATACAACAATTTACTTTTATGAAAAATCGGTGTTTCAGGGCTATTTAAATATTTCGGAGTGTCATCTCCTAATGCCCTTCCACTAAACGCTATCACTTTACCTTGTAACGTATAGATTGGAAACATAACTCTTCCACGGAAGCGATCATAATGACTACCATCCTTCTCGCTTCTTATGAGAAGACCAGCTTGTTCCATACTAGACAGCGATAAACCTCTTTTTTGTAAAATTTTCGTTGCTGCATCCCAAGCAGGTGACGCATAACCAATTTCAAACTTCTCAATCATCTCTTTCGTAATACCACGTTTTAACAAATACGAAAGTGCTTCATTTCCTTCTTCTGTATTTACTAATAAATGATGATAATACTTTTTCAAAAGTTCATGAGCCTGTTGCATGATGACAGTGTCATCAGATATGTCTTCTTGTTGTCCTTGCCCTGATGTATACTCTGCAACCGCCATTCCATTTCTTTCACCTAGCTTTTGAACAGCCTCGGTAAAAGCCAATCCTTCCATTTTCATTAGAAAGGAAAATACATTTCCACCTTCTCCACATCCGAAGCAATGAAAAATTTGCTTATCAGATGAAACAGAGAATGAAGGAGAATTCTCACCATGAAATGGACAAAGGCCGAAATAGTTACGCCCCTGTTTTCTAAGTTGAACGTATTCACCAATCACTTCTACAATATCCGATGACGTCCGAATCTGTTCAACAACTTCTTCGGGAATTCTGTTCCCCATAAATCCATCTCCGTGTCGTATTTTGTATTCGATAAAAATTAAAAAATTCCTTTATAATTCGACAATATTTTTTCTAAACTTATTAGAAAGTGTTGTCGATCACGTTATCAAACGATTTTGTAGGCCCTTTTCTGCGTAATTTCGCAGATACGTACCTACTATATAAAATTGTATCCATTTGCTCACCTGTTACAAATGTACCTCCTGGAGACAATACATATACACTTTTTTACAAGAAGACTAGCAAGCACCATATCCTATGTGATCACGAGATCTGTTTTTTGCATGTTGATACATATAAAAAATCAACTTTAGCTTATTCAGTATCTACATAGATCCAATTTCCCTTGCTTCTTCCTTAAACGATGAGCATACGATGTGACAAAAAAAATTTCGACATGAACTTTCGTTCCAACTTGCACAGTTTTCAGCATTCACAGGCTATGCATCTGCATCAACTAATACGATATTGATGTTTTGCATATTTCTGTATTCTACATCCCTTCTGCGAATCCTTCCATAATGTGCGTTTTCTTGTATAGATTTTGTCGATTTAACGTAATTACATGTCTTTTCGTAAATCCTATCCCTAGTTTATTCTGAAAAATTAAAGTCTAAACGTAAAATATAGGTTTTTATCACAATTTTTTATTATAATATATTTTCTTCAACTACGCTACATATCCCTTTATTTTTTCATCTTCTATTTCAGGATAACGAAACCCTGCCTTTAGCATAATAAAAAGACAGAAGAATATAAGTATAACCACTCCGCTATAATCTATTACGAAATCAACAGGTATTATGTTTCTCACGAGCGAAAAAAGCACATTCACCTTTGGTAAATGTGCTAAAACAATTTTTGGTTTTGCACTGCATTCACAATAATGTTGGCTGTTTCTTCAATCGCTTTATTCGATACATCAATTACTTGACAATTTATTTTACCAACTACATTCTCAAAGTGATCAATTTCTTCTTTAATACGATTAATATTGGCATATGTTGCACCATCACTTAGTCCAAGTGATTTCAATCGCTCTTTTCGAATATGATTCAACTTCTCTGGCGTAATTTTCAAACCGAAGCATTTTTCTTTAGCCACTTGATATAACTCTTCAGGCGGATCTACTTCTGGTACGAGCGGTACATTAGCAACTTTCAAACGTTTGTTATGAGCTAAATATTGAGAAAGTGGTGTTTTTGATGTGCGCGAAATCCCAATCAACACGATATCTGCTTTTAAAATACCACGCGCGTCTCTACCATCATCATACTTTACAGCAAACTCAATCGCTTCAATCTTTTTAAAGTATTCTTCATCTAATCTACGAACAACACCCGGCTCATATCTTGGTACTTGCCCTGTAATTTCTTCAATTTGATCGATAAGAGGCCCGATAATATCATATGCCTCTACGCCTTCTTTCGCAGCCTCTGTCACTAAATACTGACGCATGTCAGGCTTTACTAACGTAAAACAAATAAGCGCTTGATTGCTCTTAGCAATCGAAATCACTTCTTTTAATGTCCCTGTATCTTCTACATACGGTACACGTCTAATATCAGGAGCAAATGGGAATTGCCCCATCGCTGCTCGAACAACCAAATCAGCCGTTTCTCCAACAGAGTCAGATACGACATATACGATTTTATTATCCATTATATTACCTCACTTTAAACAAATTACACTTATTCGTTATTTACTAAGTTTACAAACGCACGTGTAATATTTGTTTTTGTAATTCGTCCAATCACTTCTAAACCTTGCTTCGTATCTTTCACAACCGGCATCGCATCAATCTGTCTTTCTATTAATTCCATCGCAATATCATATAAAGAATCCTCTCTACGACACATCGTAATGTTTGGCATCCTTGTCATGATAATATTAACCGGAAGAGAGGTTAAATCCTGCTTTCCAAGGCTAGCTCTTAATAAATCTTTACGAGACACAACACCAACTAATAGAATCGCCTGATCTACAACAAATAAGGTACCTACGTCCTCTAAAAACATTGTACAAATCGCATCGTATACTGATACATTTTTATCAATTACAGCTGGTCTAGATTGATAATCTTGTACTTTAATTTTCTTAACAGCCTCAGATAATAGCTGCCCCCCGGTTTTACCCGTATAAAAATAACCTACGCGTGGACGCGCTTCTAAATAACCAGCCATCGTTAAAATTGCTAAGTCTGGTCTTAGCGTTGCACGTGTTAATCCTAATTGCGCAGCAATTGACTCCCCTGTAATAGGACCGTGATCTTTTACAATCTGAATGATATGTTCTTGCCGTTTATTCAGCTCTATGATAATCACCACCTTTAATGCACAACGAAAAAAGTTATACTATCTCTTAAATATTATATACTAAATATGCTATTTGAAAAAGATAGGATGTAAAAAGGACCGTATACGGCCCTAAATTATATTTGAAACTTATCAAGTTGTTCTAAGAAACGTCTTGACTTCAAATAAATCCCGCAATATTCATCATAATATGTATTCAATACTAAACGCATTTGTTTTTTTGTGCTATCCTTCACCGATACATTGCCAAGTCTATGTAAATCGAAGTGGTAGAAAAGACGTAATAATTTATGAACAGCTTCTCCCACTGGTATACGATACTGGTCTTGCTCAGCATGACGCGAGCACAGAAAACCGCCTTCCCGGACAGAGAAGGCGACAAAATCTGTTTCTTGATGACAAATCGCACATGTATCAAAGTACGGGCGCATCCCTAATACCGGAAGCATTTTCGTTTGATAAATTAATGATAATACTTCTGAATCAACACCCTCACACATATAATGCAACGTTTGATATAACATTTCAAATAAATATGGATTATGTTTTTTATCTTCTGTTGCTTTATCAGTTAACTCAACAATAAATGATGCATAAGCAGTTAAAAATATATCCTCGCGAATTTCTTTCATAGTTGAAATAATCTCGCCTTGTTGCAAAGTTCCAAGTCCAGATCCCATTTGAATAAGAAAATTACCATGGGTCATAAGTTGCGAAACAGATGCTAACCGGCTTTTCGGTTTTTTCGCTCCTCTTGCCATTGCACTTACCTTACCCAATTCTCTTGAGAATATTGTAACAATCTTGTTCGTTTCTCCGTAATCTGTCGTACGGATAACGATGCCCTCAACTTTTTGAAACATGTTCGTCACCATCCAAGGTTTGAACAAAACGGGTCAAGAAATTGGAGAGTCTAGATGCGCTAGCTCCTCTTCATGTTGATCCATCTCATCGTTTACGTCTTTTTCCATTTCTTTCAAAAGCAAGTACGTTTCAATGCTTCCTGTTTTGGAGAAAAACTTCCAGGTAAAATCTAGCATAAGAATCCACCTTTCTCAATAAGCGTAGCCTATAAACCAATTTCCTTTGTTGTTATTAAATTGACCCATTTTGTCCATTTTCATGTGAGAAAAATTTTTCCTAATTTATCAAAACTCATAAAAACCAATAATCAGCGGATGAATAAAACATCCGCTGATTACAGCTTTACTCTATTTTAGTACTCGTCTTCGCGGAAACCAAGGTCACGAAGCTGAGACATTTTATTACGCCAATCTTTTTGTACTTTTACCCATACTTCTAAAAATACTTTAGAACCAAGTAATGCTTCAATGTCAAAACGAGCTCGCTTACCGACTTCTTTTAACATCTTTCCTTGCTTACCTATAATAATTCCTTTTTGTGATGCACGTTCAACAACAATCGTTGCGTTTATATAAACCGCTCCGCCCTCACGTTTTTGAATTGCATCAATAACAACCGCTACAGAGTGCGGCACTTCTTCACGTGTTAAATGTAATACTTTTTCACGAATAAGCTCTGAAATAATAAATCGCTCTGGATGATCCGTTACTTGATTATCTGGGTAGTATTGCGGTCCTTCTGGTAAATACTTTTTAATTGTTCCAATTAAAGCATCCACATTATTGCCATCTAATGCAGAAATTGGTACAATCTCTGCAAATTCATATAGTTTACGGTATTGATCAATTAACTCTAATAATTGCTCTGGATGAAGTTGGTCAATTTTATTAATTACTAAAAATACTGGTTGTTTCGTTTCTTTTAATTTCTCAATAATGAATTCCTCACCACGACCAAATCCTTCAACTGCATTGACCATAAACAGAACAATATCAACTTCTTTTAATGTCGTTTGAGCCATCTTCACCATGAAGTCGCCTAATTTATGTTTAGGTTTATGTATTCCTGGTGTATCAATGAAAATTACTTGTGAATCATTTTCTGTATATACGCCTTGAATTTTATTACGAGTTGTTTGTGGCTTGTCACTCATAATGGCAATTTTCTGGCCGATAATACGATTTAAAAATGTAGATTTTCCAACATTCGGTCTGCCAATAATAGAGACAAAACCTGATTTATAACCTTTTCTATTCATGTAAATCCTCCGCTAAAAATGCTCCTGGTAACAATTCTCCAACTGTAGTCTCTTGAACGTCACCATGTAAATTTGATAGGTATACTTTCGTATCCTGTTTACATAATTCTACCATAACTTGTCGGCATGCTCCACAAGGAGGTACCGGACGCTTTGTATCCGCTACAACTGCAATAGCTACAAACTCTTTATCTCCTTCAGAAATCGCCTTAAATAAAGCTGTTCTTTCTGCACAGTTACATAAACCATATGATGCATTTTCAACATTACATCCACGATATACTTTTCCATCCTGTGTTAATAATGCTGCACCTACTTGAAATTTAGAATATGGTACGTACGCTTGTTTACGCGCTTCGATTGCTTCTTGAATTAATTGTTTACTATTCATATTCCCGCATCCTTCCTGTCCACAGCTGTGAATAAGATACACTCTCTTATTAAAGGCCTTTACAGCACTTTCAAAGCTTCATAAAAGCTTTGGAATGCAACTATACCACATACGGCAAAAAGATAATAGCACCAATTATAACGGCTATTATCGCAAACAATAAAACCGATCCGGCTGCGACATCCTTTGCAATTTTCGCAAACGGATGTATATCGGTAGTCGCTAAATCTACTGTTTTCTCCACAGCCGTATTTACCATCTCTAAACTCATTACAATTCCTATTACAATAAGTAATACCATCCACTCTACTTTCGTAATATGGAAATAAAAGCCGCAGCATATAACAATGACTGCGGCTACATAATGAATTTTCATATTTCGTTCATGACGAAGACAAAAGAATATACCTGCTATAGCATATCCAAAACTATTTATAAGTTTTCCTTTTTTCATCGACCTAATCCAAATGCCTCTAAAATTTCTTTTTGTCTTCCAAACATTTCTTTTTCATCCTCTTCTGTCATGTGGTCATAACCAAGTAAATGTAAAAAGCCATGTAACGCTAAAAAGCCAAGTTCACGATCAAAAGAATGTCCATACTCTTCAGCTTGTTCTTTCGCTCTCGGAATAGAAATAATAAGGTCACCTAACATACGAGGCATCTCTGCACCTACAATTTCCATTTCTCCTTCTCCCATTTCTTCCATAGCAAAGGAAATGACATCAGTAGGCTGATCCTTATCTCGGTAATCACGATTAATCTCGCGAATGCGTTCGTTATCTACAAATGTCACTGATAACTCCGCACCATCCTCTATTTTTTCCATTTGAGCTGCTTTTTCTAATATCTCACGAATTAAATTCACATATTCTTCTTTCACTTCTTCTGTTTCATCAATGAAATCAATTAATAAACTCATTCTTTCTCCTTCTCTTCCGGTGGTTCCGGATATGTAATACGCGAATGGAAAATACCATTTAACGTTTCACATAACGTTTTTCCAACGATTTGTAGTTCCTTAAACGTCAAATCACATTCACTAAATTGCCCATCTTGCAGGCGATCTTTAATAATACTTTGTACTAAATTATTAATTTGATCTGGCGTTGGGTGATTCATAGAACGTACCGCCGCCTCAACACTATCAGCAATACCAACAATTGCCGACTCTTTAGAAGTTGCTTTTGATCCCGGATAGCGAAACATCTCTTCTGTATATTTTTCTTTATCTTCTTTAATCGCCTTATAATAAAAATATTTAAGTAATGTTGTACCATGGTGTTGTCCAGCAATATCGATAATTTCTTGCGGAATATGGTATTCTTCGAGCATTCTGACTCCATCTGTTACATGAGCAATGATAATATCTTTACTCGTCACAGGATCTAATTTATCATGTGGATTTTCAATTCCCATCTGGTTTTCAATAAAGAATTGCGGTTGTACTGTTTTTCCTACATCATGATAATACGCCCCTACACGTGCTAATACACCATTTGCTCCAACCGCTTCACACGCTGCCTCAGAAAGATTCGCTACCATTACACTGTGGTGATACGTTCCTGGCGCTTCTAACAAAATTCTACGTAAAAGCGGATGATTCGGACTTGATAGTTCCATAAGCTTCATGCTTGATACAATTCCAAGTCCACTCTCTAAATACGGTAATATCCCCATAGCCAAAACGGATGAGATAATTCCTGAAACGGAAGCCATCAATAATTGCGTTCCAATTTCAAGAGGTGAAAAATTCCCATTACGTAATAATAATAACGCCGCTAAGACGACCACATTTAAGATAGAAACGAGTATACCAGCTTGCAAAATCATCGTACGACGATTTTTTTCTCTTAAGAAAATGCTTACTGATAATGAACTTAACAACACATAAATACCTACACTATAATTCAGTGTACTTGTTACCCCTTCATTAAACATAATACTTCCGCACACAGAAAAAATCATACTTGTTAAAAATACAAACCGATCGCCAATCATTAGTTTTACAAGTATTGTTCCCATCGCAACCGGAACAACATACGCAATTCCTGCATATTCAAGCTTTTGAAACAAACTAATCGTTTTCATTAAAACAATCGTGATAGATAAAATTGTAATATACGCTAAAATATACGGTCTATCTTCTCTTTTACGCTGTAAAAATACTTCAAACTGCTTATGCATAAAGTACAGTAACACACCAATGAGCACTGCTAATCCAACATAAGGCTGAAAACTATTACCTTTCTCTAATAAACCGACTAATTTCAACTGATTATACATATCACTTGAAATTGTTTCACCTTCTCTAACAATAACTTGTCCTTGAAGAATATAAACAGGTGGAATTAAATCTTCTTCCGCTTTCTTCTTCTCTTTCGTTACAACCGGATCATAAAAATAATTTGCTGTAATCGCATATGATCCTAGCGCGTTCACAGCTTCCTTCAATCCACTATTCACATTGAGGCTTTTCATTTCATTAACAAATCGCTCTTTTGCTGCTATTTCTTCGGACATTTTAATATTTCCACCCATAATAACACTAATAGACGTTAGAGCCGCGTTCTTTGCTAATTCTAATTGATCCGGTTCTGCATTAATAAAATATAATAAATTCTCATCCGATAATTCCTTTGTTAAATTAGATGGCAACTTCTTCTTCAATTTTTCTAATTTATTTGCATCGGTCATCTTTTTTTGCTCTTCAGGTCCAGCAGCTTTCATCTCTTGAATTGCTTCATTTACCTTAGCAAAAACATCATTTACAATATCTACTCTATTTTGTTTATATTCACTTCTATATGTATATTGATCTCCAACTTTTTGAGCGGCCTCTTGTTTTTTTCTGTCCGTTATAACCTTATCTTCAATTTTAATAGGAGAATGAATTGTTTTTTTTGCAATAGAATACATATCAACATCTAATTGCTCTGGTTTTACATTATTCATAAGTGCAAAAAACAGCACTGCTCCTAATAAAACGTAAGAAATCCAACTTAGTTTTTTCGAATGTTGTAAATTACGAAACCACTTAGAAATTTCTTCAGATCTTAACATGATTTCAATACCTTCTCCTCTCCAGAAATAAAGTGAAACTATTTATAGCTTTCATTTCTTCTAGCCAACAATACTTTTAAGTAACATTTTGATACACCAGCACCTATAGTTTATTTCTCTTATCTTTTATGATAGTAAAAAATATGCCGTTCGCCAACCTTAATACAAAAAGAAATGATCCTGACAAATAGGATCATTCCATTTTATCATATGCCTCAATAATACGTTGCACCAGCGGATGCCTCACAACGTCCGTTTGTTCTAATGTAATGAATGAAAGACCTGATACACCAGATAAAATGTTAGAAGCTAGCGAAAGCCCTGATTTTACCCCTTTTGGTAAGTCTACTTGTGAAGGGTCCCCCGTAATAACCATTTTAGAACTAAAACCTAATCTAGTTAAAAACATTTTTATTTGTGCACCCGTTGTATTTTGCGCTTCATCTAAAATAACAAATGAATCATCGAGCGTACGCCCTCTCATATAAGCAAGAGGTGCAATTTCAATTACCCCTCGCTCCATCATACGTTGCGTATATTCTTGTCCAAGAATATCGTGCAAAGCATCATACAATGGACGTAAATACGGATCTACCTTCTCTTTCAAATCTCCTGGTAAAAAACCTAAACTTTCTCCAGCTTCTACAGCCGGTCTCGTTAAAATAATTTTCTTTACATACCCTTGCTTTAAAGCTCTCACAGCCATTACTACAGCTAAGTATGTTTTCCCAGTCCCAGCAGGTCCCATTCCAAATACAATATCATTCTTCTTCATTGCATGAATATATCTTCTTTGCCCCATTGTTTTTACACGAATGGATTTACCTTTTGCCGTTTTAAAGATTTCTTCTTCATATAACTCTTCAAATTGAGCAATTTTCCCTTGTTGTGCGAGCTGAATTGCATACGCAACATCTCTTTCAGTAATTGATATACCTTTTCGAATAACAACAAGTAATTGCTGTAAGATTTTTTCTACGAGTGTCACAGTTTCAACTGCTCCAGATGCATGAACAGTTTCACCTCTAGTTACAATCGATACATTCAATTCCCGTTCAATTACTTTCAAATGAGCATCATTGACTCCAAAAAGAGCGATTGCTTCGTTAGCATTTTCCAATTGTTGGTTCATTTCTACTAATTGTTCTGCCATTACTCAGTCTCCTTGAATATCGGATTCGGATATTGGTTGTGGCTCTGCAATATTTTCGATCACAGTATAATGCAATGTGACTTTTAGTTGATCCGCCTCAACCTCTTTACTCAAAATCTTATCACTTACAATCATAGCATGTTCATCCAATTTTTTCTTTAGTTCTTTTTCAGCCATCTCTTTCGCTACTTTCATTGCCTGTTTTTCTGTATATTCCCGATTCACTTCTTCCTCTTCTCGTACAATATCTTTTTCATACGCGATCGGCAGTGTAAAACCAAATAGTTTCACATCGTGTTTTACACTTTCAGTACGAGAGCGTTTATACTTATCATGTTGAAATCCCCATATTTTTATTTTCGCACTCCCAAATGTAAGGTAATGCTCATTATACGCATTGCCAGTATATACTTGAAATTGCGTCTTTAGTGGTACACTCACCTCAGATGTGTACCACGTTTCTCCATATACAATACCTTTCGCCGAAACAATCGTCGGACTCTCCTCATTACCGTATATCCCTGATACGAGAAGCTGTCCTTTTTCGACATGGTCATTTTTCAAGACAACTGGTTTTCCTACTTCAACAAATGTTTTTGTCACAATCGCTTCTTTTTTTGCAACTAAATTTTGCGGTCTTTGTTCCTTTTCTTTTTTCGGCTCGTTTTTTTCAACAATTTTAAAATGGTACGTCGTTCCTCTTATTTCTAATCCCGCCCAAGTAATCGCATTAATATTGTCTGTCAAATGACGTTGTACATCTTCTACATTAGGCATTTGGAATTGTAATTTTCCTTTTTTAATACCCATTTTGTCCAATTCTTTCATCAATATATATTCTGTTTCAGGTTTCGCTCCTGTAATTTCAATTTTCCAAACCATATTGGATAATGCAATCATGCCAAAAAAGAAAATTAAAAAACCAATTAAGAATCCACTATTTTTAATTAAACGCTTATTCAAAAAAGGAAAACCGTAACGCCCAATAAAATATAGTTTACATTCATTTTTTCTATAAATTGGTTTTATTTTCTTCACATCTCGTAATAACATACAAAAAACTAACGTTTCATCAGCAATTTTCTTAACATCCCAAACTAATAATTTTCTACGTACACATTCGTTAACGAACCGTTCTGCACCTCTACCTTCAATTCGTACTTTTACATATCCAAGCCACTTTATAAACCATTTATTTTTCATCTACTATCTCCACTACCTTTCCAAAAGTATACACACTACTTTTTTCACTTTAATTAGCAAAATAGCTCGTACGAAAATGAAATAAAGAGTTCTACCACCCATAAATAGCGAGATAAACTGAATAGTAAGGTCGAATCACGAAAATAACGAAGAAAAACTTCACATATGGAAGTTTCCCTCACTCCTCTTTTTTTTCGTTTTCTAAAAATGTCACTTGCTCAATTATTCCTTCAAGCAAAAGTTCTTCTGGAAGGATTGTTTTAATAATAAAGGATTGCCCTTTAATTAATAATTGACCGTGCTTTAATAACAATCTTACTTCTTTATCTGAAAACACTAATAAACCCCGATGATTTTCTATATAGATATGCACTTGCCCAACAAGCGTGATCCGAGGTAGATCCATTAGCACATCCACTGGCAGGTCTATTTGCTTTGTTAACCAATTCTTCATTTGTTCTAATTTTTTCATCTCAAAAGACCCCCTCTCATCCCATATGTATGAAAAAAGAGCTTGTAATATCACGTCCAAACTGAAAAAAAGCATAAAAAAACGTCTCATACGAAATGAGACGTTTTTTTATGCTAATAGCTGGATAACCAACTTATTCACAAGTGATCCGTCTGTTTTACCTTTTACTTTCGGCATAACAGCAGTCATCACCTTACCCATATCTGCTTTAGAAGTTGCACCAACTTCAGAAATAACTTGCTTAATTACATTCGCTAGTTCTTCTTCTGTTAATTGCTCCGGCAAATATGCGCTTAAAATCTGAATTTCACTTTGCAGTTTATTAACAAGGTCTTCACGACCAGCTTTTTTAAATTCAAGGAGGGAGTCCTTATACTGTTTTACTTCACGAGCTAAAACTGTTAATTCCTCTTCTTCAGTAAGAGTATGTTGCAGTTTAATACCTTCATTTTGTAAAGCAGCCTTAACCATACGAATAACGGTTAATTTTTCTTTTTGTTTATTCTTCATCGCTTGTTTCATATCATCGTTTAAACGACCGAGAAGACTCATCACTTACACCCTCTCTTAGAATTTACGCTTTCTTGCCGCTTCAGATTTCTTCTTACGTTTTACACTTGGTTTTTCATAAAACTCGCGCTTTCTTGCTTCAGCAAGTGTACCAGTTTTAGAAACCGATCTTTTAAAACGGCGAAGTGCATCCTCCAAAGACTCGTTTTTACGAACGACTGTTTTTGACATTCTCTTTCCCTCCCTCCGAAACATCACACTTACATACTAATTTCAGCATGCAAAAAGAAACCCTTCTTCAGCATGTCTTTTACGATTATAATACATTTTATCACTTCCGGTCAACTATTTGGCAGAATAAAAGAAGAATAGATGCCCTTTCCTGTTCAAAAGCTATGTAGATAGCTATTATCCTTTTCCCCTGAAAACAACTATATTTTTATCATTACATCTTTTTTAATGCAGGAATGTACGAAACAACTACTCATTCGACGTACCTGTCTTTTCAGTACTTAACTTCTCCACGAAAAAAAGAAAGCATGCAAATCGTTTCCGTTTGCATGCTTTTTTTATCCCGCTATTTGCCGGGCAGTAAGACCCCCACCTCAAAATTCAGCAAAAGCAAAGAACTTAGGTAGGAATCCGTCTGATAATTAGTGGGAAGGAACAAAAACCCCACTCATTAAAGTTTCATTTTATGCGCTTGCTGATTCTTTTTTTACATCATCTTCAAGAACACGAACAAATTGCGCTTCGTTATATGGATAACCAGCTTTCGTAATTTTCACTTTCACTAGCTTACCAATTAACTCTTCTGATCCTTCAAATACAATTTTTAAGTAGTTATCCGTATAGCCTACATATAACCCTTTACGGTCGCCCTCTTTAAATTGCTCTTCCGGAATGATTTCAAGCACTTCCCCTTCAAACTGTGATGCATACTCTTTCGCTAATTGGTTAGATAGTTCAATTAAACGATGAACACGATCATTCTTCACATCTTCAGGAACTTGATCTTCCATACGCGCTGCAGGTGTTCCTGTACGCTTTGAGTAAGGGAATACGTGTAACTCAGAGAAGCGATTCTCTTTAATGAAATTGTATGTTTCCATGAATTCTTCTTCTGTTTCACCTGGGAAACCAACAATTACATCCGATGTAATCGCAAGGCCTGGTAACGCTTCTTTCAATCGATCTAAACGCTCTTGGAAAAATTCCATCGTATACTTACGACGCATACGCTTTAATACAGTATTAGATCCAGATTGCAATGGAATGTGCAAGTGACGTACAACTACTTCAGACTTATCTAACACTTCAATTACTTCATCTGAAATCTGACTCGCTTCAATAGAAGAAATACGTAGACGTTTTAATCCGCCTACTTCCGCTTCCATATCACGAAGTAATCCAGCTAAGTTATAATCTTTAATATCTTCACCGTACCCACCTGTATGAATACCTGTTAATACGATTTCTTTATAACCTGCATCTACTAATTGCTGCGCTTGTTTAATAACTTCTTTTCCATCACGAGAACGCATTAAACCACGTGCCCAAGGAATGATACAGAATGTACAGAAATTATTACAACCTTCTTGTATTTTTAAAGATGCACGTGTACGATCCGTGAAATAAGGTACATCCAGTTCTTCGTATACACGTGTTTTCATAATGTTGCGGACAGCATTAATTGGTTGACGCTCTTTGCGGAATTCTTCGATGTATCCTAACATCTTTTCACGATCCTGTGTACCAACTACAATATCTACGCCTGGAATCGCCATAATTTCCGCTGGAGATGTTTGTGCATAACATCCCGTTACACAAATAACCGCATCCGGATTTTGACGAACAGCACGTCTAATAACTTGACGGCTTTTCTTATCTCCCGTATTCGTTACTGTACACGTATTAATAACATATACATCAGCTTTCTTTTCATATTCAGTTCTTTCATATCCACCTTGTTTAAACAATTGCCAAATGGCCTCTGTTTCATAGTGGTTTACTTTACAACCTAACGTATGGAACGCAACAGTTGACATTGATCATCACCCCATCAATTCAAAATGATACGAAGCAGCACTTAACGCGTATAACGGCGCCGTTTCTGTTCTTAAAATTCTTGGTCCTAAACTACATGGTACAAATTTATGTTCACGAAGCGTAGTAATCTCTTCCTCCGCTAAACCACCTTCTGGTCCAAATACAATCAATAGTTTTTGGCCTGGTTTCATCGTCGTTAAAGCTTTAGCAAAATTGGATTTCTCACCTTGTTTTGCTTCCTCTTCGTACGCAACAAGACATACATCATACTCATTACTCATTGAAAGCAATTGCTTAAATGATGCCGGAGCATGCACTTCTGGAATTTCGCTTCTATGCGATTGTTCCGCAGCTTCTTTCACAATTTTTCTTAAACGCTCAACTTTTTTATCAGCTTTTTTCGCATCCCATTTTACAATAGAGCGAGATGCTTGAAATGGTAAAAATGCGGCCGCCCCAAGCTCAGTTCCTTTTTGGAAAATTAACTCTAGCTTGTCTCCTTTTGGCAGTCCACTTGCAATCGTCACGAAAACAGGAAGTTCACTTGACGCCTCTACCCATTCTACAATAGCCGTATTAATAAATTCACTGGTAATTTCATCAATTGAACATATTGCTGTTTTTCCGTTTACACAGCAATAAATGTGATCACCAGCTGACATACGCATCACTCTTGCGATATGATGTACGTCATCACCTACAATGCGAATACTTGTCTCATTTACATATTTCTCTTCTACAAAATAACGTTGCATATAATCACCTTAGTAGAGTTTCGTTCCTTTCGTAAGTCAACACTTACGAAAAGAACGAAACGTTATCATTTTTTCATATAACAAACGGCAAGTCCCTCACCTTATAGTGAGAGACTCCCCTTTTCATTATAAACTAAAATCTATATTACGCATTTCGTGCAATAATTGCTACCCAATCTTCCATTCGTAATACTTCTTCAATTGTAAATCCAGCTTTTTCTAGCGCTTCAGAAATTATCTTTTCCTTCGCTGCAATAATGCCCGATGTAATAAATAATCCGCCCGACTTCACAACTCTTGCTGCATCCTCAGGGAATAAAAGAATAATTTCTGCTAATAAGTTAGCTACGATTAAATCAACAGGACCTTCAATACCTTCTAAAAGACTATTTTGCCCAACAGACACGATATCATCTGTTTTATTTAAACGTACATTCATTTCTGCACTTTCCACTGCAACCGGATCTAAATCATACGCTTGAACAGAAGACGCACCTAATTTTGCCGCTGCAATACTAAGTACACCAGAACCTGTTCCTACATCAATGACAGTATCACCTGGCTGAACTGTTTTTTCTAAAGCACGAATACACATCGTTGTTGTCGGATGAGTTCCTGTTCCAAACGCCATACCTGGATCTAATTCAATAATTTTTTCTTCCGGAGAAGCTGGTGTATATTCTTCCCACGTCGGCACAATTGTGAATGTATCAGAAATTTGTACTGGATGGTAATATTTTTTCCAAGCAGTAGCCCAATCTTCTTCATTGACTTCGTTAACGGTAATATTTCCAGTACCAATTTCGATGTCGTAAGATGGAAGCATATCAATAGATGATTTTACACCCGCAATCGTTTCCTGTAAAGAATCCGTTTGTGGGAAATATGCTTTTATTAATACACCTTCCGCCGGATATTCATCTGGGTTCAATGCATAAATTTCACCATATTGTTGCTCGCGCTCTTTCGTCAACTCCGCTGGATCCTCAATCGCAACTCCACTAGCACCAGCTTCATGTAAAATATGAGAGACAGCTTCTACTGCTTCTTCTGTTGTATGAATACTAACTTCTGACCATTTCACAATTTACCAACTCCATTTTTCATTTCCATTATTCCCCTTTGAAAGCACGTTTAAGCTTTCCAAATAAACTATCATCCTGCTCTTCTTGTCCCGCAAATTCACGTAATAACTCTTTTTGATGTGAAGTTAATTTCGTCGGTACAACAACACGAACGACTACATATTGATCTCCTTGACCGTATCCACGTACGTTCGGAGCACCTTTTCCTTTTAAGCGGAATTCTGTTCCTGTTTGTGTTCCTGCTGGAATTTTCAGCTTCACTTTCCCATGAACAGTAGGAACTTCCACTTCAGCACCAAGTGCCATTTGCGCAAATGTTAATGGCATTTCACAAATAATGTGATCTCCTTCACGCTCAAAGAATTCATGATTTCTCACATGAACAACAACATATAAATCTCCTGCCGGTCCGCCATTTACGCCCGCTTCACCTTTTCCAGATACACGAATTTGTTGACCATTATCAATACCTGCTGGAATTTTAACATTGATTTTTTTACGTTTACGTACTTTACCAGAACCGTGACATGTCGTACATTTTTCTTTAATCATTTGACCAGTTCCTGAACAATGACCACAAGCTTGACGGTTTACGATACGACCAAATGGTGTATTTTGTTCTACACTTACTTGCCCTGATCCTGAACAATGTTTACATGTTTCTTTTGAAGTTCCTGGTTTCGCTCCGCTACCTTTACAAGTATCACATGGATCTTCTACTGGAATCTCAACATTTAATTCTTTACCAAAAATAGCTTCCTCAAACTCTAAAGTAACTTGATATTGTAAGTCAGCACCTTGACGCGGAGCATTTGGATCACGACGTCTACCGCCACCGCCGCCAAAGAACGAACTAAAGATATCTTCGAAACCGAAGCCACCGCCGAAGTCTCCTCCGCCGCCAAAGCCACCGAAACCTTGATTTGCACCAGCATGACCAAATTGATCATATTGCGCGCGCTTTTGATCGTCGCTTAATACTTCGTATGCTTCTTGTACTTCTTTAAACTTTTCAATTGCATTTTCTTCTTTACTTACGTCTGGATGGTATTTTTTAGCCAAACGACGATACGCTTTTTTTATTTCATCTTTTGAAGCACCCTGGCTAAGTCCAAGGACCTCATAATAGTCTCGTTTACTCATAAATTTACAACCCCCGAATCTTTCACATAAACGTAATTTTAACACCGAAAGAAAGTGCTTTGCAACAAAGTTTCCTCACTTACAGTATGCAAAGTAAAAAACTTAAGAACCTCACACTTTTCTTTTCATTCGTGAAAAAAGCCAAAGTCAAGGCACGCTTGACTTTGACTTTTTGTCATCTTACTTATTTATATTACTTATCTTCTTTTACTTCTTCGAACTCAGCGTCTACTACATTGTCTTTCTTCGCGCCAGCATCTTGTGCTCCTTGTGCACCTTCTGCTTGCCCTGCAGCTGCTTGAGCTTGCTCGTATAATTTAACAGTTAATTGTTGTACGATTTCTTGTAAAGCGTCTTTTTTCGCACGGATTTCCTCAAGCTCGTTCTTCTCGATCGCAGCTTGTAATGCTTCTTTCGCTTCTGTTGCTTTTGCAACTTCAGCCGCATCCACTTTACCTTCTAAATCTTTTACAACTTTATCTGTTTGGAATACAAGTTGGTCAGCTTCGTTACGAAGTTCAACTTCTTCCTTACGTTTTTGGTCAGCGTCAGCATTTGCTTCTGCTTCTTGTACCATACGATCTACTTCTTCATCAGAAAGACCTGAAGAAGATTGGATTGTGATAGTTTGCTCTTTGCTTGTTCCTAAGTCTTTTGCACGTACGTTAACGATACCGTTCGCATCAATATCGAATGTTACTTCGATTTGTGGAATACCACGTGGTGCTGGTGGAAGGTCTGTTAATTGGAAACGACCTAATGTTTTGTTGTCAGCTGACATTGGACGCTCACCTTGTAATACGTGAATATCTACTGCCGGTTGGTTATCAGCAGCTGTTGAGAATACTTGTGACTTACTTGTTGGAATTGTAGTGTTACGCTCGATTAATTTCGTGAACACACCACCCATAGTTTCAATACCTAAAGAAAGTGGAGTTACGTCTAATAATAGTACGCCTTCTACATCACCAGTAAGTACGCCACCTTGAACTGCAGCACCTAATGCTACAACTTCATCAGGGTTTACACCTTTATATGGTTCTTTACCAGTTTCACGTTTAATAGCTTCTTGTACAGCTGGGATACGAGTAGATCCACCAACAAGGATAACTTTATCTAATTCACTTGGAGCAAAACCAGCGTCTTTTAATGCACGACGAGTTGGCTCTAACGTTCTTTCAACAAGACCTGCTGAAATCTCTTCAAATTTCGCTCTTGTTAACGTTAATTCTAAGTGTAATGGACCAGCAGCTCCAGCACTAATGAATGGTAATGAGATTTGTGTTTGTGTTACGCCAGAAAGATCTTTTTTCGCTTTTTCAGCTGCATCTTTCAAACGTTGAAGTGCCATTTTATCTTGGCTTAAATCAATGTTATTTTCTTTTTTGAACTCAGCTACTAAGTGGTCAATAATAACTTGGTCAAAGTCATCTCCACCAAGACGGTTGTCACCAGCAGTTGAAATAACTTCGAATGTTCCATCTGCTAACTCAAGGATAGATACGTCAAATGTACCGCCACCTAAGTCATATACTAAGATTTTTTGCTCTTCATCTTGTTTTTCTAAACCGTAAGCAAGCGCTGCTGCTGTTGGTTCGTTAATGATACGCTCAACTTCTAAACCAGCGATACGACCAGCATCTTTTGTTGCTTGACGTTCTGCATCGTTGAAGTATGCAGGTACTGTAATAACAGCTTTCGTTACTGTTTCACCTAAGTATGCTTCAGCAGAAGCTTTTAAGTTTTGTAAAATGATTGCAGAAATTTCTTGAGGTGTATAATCTTTACCTTCAACTTCTACTTTGTAGTCTGTACCCATATGACGTTTAACAGACATGATTGTATTTGGGTTTGTAATTGCTTGACGCTTTGCAACTTCCCCAACTTGACGCTCTTCATTTTTGAAAGCTACAACAGAAGGTGTTGTACGGTTTCCTTCTGGATTTGGGATAACCTTTGGTTCTCCACCTTCCATAACAGCTACACAAGAGTTTGTTGTACCTAAGTCAATACCGATAATTTTACTCATGGCGAATCCTCCTACTTTTATGTAAATTATTGATTTACTTTTACCATTGATGGGCGAATCACACGGTCTTTTAGTTTATAACCTTTTTGGAATTCTTCAACTACCGCGTTTGATTCAAATTCACTATCTTCCACTTGCATAATAGCTTGGTGTTCATTAGGATCAAACTGTTTACCAACAGCTTCAATCGCTTCAACGCCTTCTTTAGTCAACGCTTCTAGCAATTGACGATGCACCATTTCCATACCTTGTAACAAGGATTTCGTTTGCTCATCAGTTGCTTCCACTTGCATCGCTCTTTCAAAATTATCAAGAGCTGGCAAAATATCTGAAACTAGACTTTGTGCTCTATATTTTTCAGCAGCCTGTTTATCCATTTGGACACGACGCTTATAATTTTCAAAATCAGCTTGTAGACGTAATGTGCGACTTTCCGTTTCCATTAGCTTCGCTTGTAACTCATCTACTTTTTCTTGTAAAAGAGCAGCCTCACTTTTTTCTTCTACAGTTTTTTCACTGTTTTCTGTCGTGACAGCTTCTTCAACTTGCGCTTCTTTTACTTCTTCTACCACTTGTTCGTTACGCTCTTCCACAATATTCACCTCCTTAAAAGGTATTAGGTATTATGCTGAACACAATTCCTTAAGCATTATATATTACACACAGCAATGAAAATTTCATTACTTGAGTGAATGTATTACTCTCATTTACTTTTTAAGTCCATCAGTAAATTGTCTCGTAAATAACTGTAACAAACTAATTACCCGAGAGTATTGCATTCTTGTCGGACCTAAAATAGCAATTGTTCCAAGCTGTTCTTCTCCAATCGAATATGTTGCAGAAATTAAACTGCAATCTTCCATGGCCGTCGCAGAGTTTTCCCTACCAATGTTCACTTGAATACCTACTTGTTTATGACGCAAAATGTCATAAAACTCGGCTTCATTATCAATCATCGTCAGCAAGGATCTTACTTTGTGAATGTCATGGAACTCTGGTTGCGAAAGCATATTTGCTTTGCCTCCAAAGTATATCTTTTCCGATAAAGGAACTTGAAATGTACCATCTAACATTTTTATTGCACTATCGTAATTATGAACATATCCACGTAAAACTGTAACAATCTCTTTAAAGATTTTGTTATGCAGTTCTGCCATTGGTACACCCGACAGCTTTTCATTTAAAATATTAACCATTTTTTCTAAATCTGATAAATCAACAGATTCCGGAACGGTAATCGTTTTGCTTTGTACATGCCCTGTATCAGTTACAATAATAGCGACTGCAGTTTGACGATCAAGCGGTACAATTTGTACGTTTTTAAGTTTATTTGTGCTTAACTTCGGTCCAAGAACAATGGCCGTATAATTCGTAAGCTCTGATAAAATTTGAGCAGATTGCTGTGCAATCTTTTCCGCTTCAAAAATTCTTTCAGCAAATAAATCTTTAATTTGTACAATTTCATCGTTCGGTAAGTTTTGCGGCGCTAAAAGATGGTCTACATAAAAACGATATCCTTTTTCAGAAGGAACACGTCCTGAAGAACTATGCGTTTTCTCAATAAATCCTAGTTCCTCTAAATCAGCCATTTCATTTCGAATAGTAGCTGAACTAAACGTAATTTCATCTTTCTTAGCCAACGTCCTCGACCCAACAGGTTGCGCTGATCCAATAAAGTCATCAATAATTGTTTGTAAAATTAAGAGCTGACGTTCCGTAAGCATCTCATCATCACCTCTGTTAGCACTCTTTGTCTTCGAGTGCTAAATCTATTAATAACTTACCAAAATTGACATTCAATTGTCAACGGAAACGTCACGAAATAATGAAACTTTTTCACGTTTATGGAACATTTAATTAGTCAATCAAAAATGATTGGAATACTTCATTCCCTAATAATTTTCCTTTTCGCGTTAAACGAACATATCCATCTTTCTCTTCAAGCAATCCTTGTTCTTGATTTTTTTGCAACTGCTTCGCGAAAACTTGATTCATCTCCATATTAAATTTCTTTTGAAACAATATTTTAGATACACCTTGTGTTTTTCGAAGTCCTAAGAACAACTCTTCTTCCATTCTTTCTTTCTCCGTCACCGCGTGAACATCTAAATATGGAAATCCAGTTTCATCGATTTTATTGAAATATTGCTTGAGCGGCCCTACATTTTGGATACGTTCTCCATTTACATAACTATGCGCTCCAGCTCCAAATCCATAATACTCCTCATTATTCCAGTATGTGAGATTGTGTCTACTTTCATTATCACCTTTTGAGAAATTGCTAATTTCATACTGGCTATAGCCGTGTTTCTCCATTTCATCCATTACCATTTCATACATTTTCGCTTCATGATCTTCACCTGGAAGTCTTAATTTCCCTTTATTCATTAAGTTATAAAACACAGTTTTCGGTTCCACAATTAATGAATATGCTGAGAAATGTTGTACACCAAGCGTAAAAGCAATGTCTAATGTTTCTTTTACATCTTCTATCGTCTGCCCTGGCAGAGCATAAATAATATCTACATTTATATTTTTAAAGCCCACTTCCTGCGCTTCTCTAATTGCTACAAATGCATCTTCCCTCGTATGCTTACGCCCAATTTTCTCAAGCAACTCATCCCGAAATGTTTGCACACCAAAACTAATTCGGTTCACTCCACCTTCTAGCAATACATTTAACTTCTCTTTCGGTAAATCACCTGGATTCGCTTCAAATGTTAATTCACAATTTGGAGCAAATGGACGTAAGCGACGGTTTATAATATCTAGTAACTTTTTTGTCTGTTCCATATTTAACGCTGTCGGAGTTCCTCCACCAACAAAAATCGTTTTCATACTATCAAACGGTACTTTTTGAACTGTATTTATTATTTCTTTCTCTAAATACTCTAAATATTGATCGACCGGTTGGCGTTCAATAAACACTTTATTAAAATCACAATAGTGACAAATATGCTGACAAAATGGAATATGAATATATGCAGCTTGAACCAAATATAACTCCTACCTTTCTAAAAAGAAAACCTCCGCACTCCGGAGGAATCTTCACTTCTCTAACGTATTACGAATTTGTTCCATTCGCATTTTTCCCCAATCATACATCATTTCAACGATCGGTAAAAGCGACATGCCTAATTCCGTCATATAATACTCTACTCGCGGAGGAATTTCTGGGTATACTGTTCGGTCAACAATCCCATCTTCCATTAACTCTTTTAATTGGTTCGACAAAACTTTATGAGAAATGCTTGGGAATAATCGTTGTAATTCACTAAAACGATGAGGCCCTTCCACACCAAGATGCCACAGTATCACAACTTTCCACTTCCCGCTAATAATAGAAAGCGTCAATTCCTTTTCACAATTAAAATTGCCATTTTGTATTTTTTCGTGAATATCTTTTCGAATATTTTCGGACATTAATAGTCTCCTAACTCTATATCAATCATTCATAAATATAGCCACCTCACTATTGTAAATGAGAGAAGCTACGTTGTCTAAAAAGTAATTATACATAAAAAAGAAGCCGTATAAACGACTTCTTTTTTTATCTCAATCCGCATGAAATAACAATCAATTATTAGTTGTCATCCATTTTCAGTACAGCCATGAATGCTTCTTGCGGTACTTCTACAGAACCAACAGACTTCATACGTTTTTTACCTTCTTTTTGCTTATCAAGAAGTTTACGTTTACGAGAAATGTCACCACCGTAACATTTCGCAAGTACGTTTTTACGCATTGCCTTAATTGTAGAACGTGCTACAACCTTGTTTCCGATAGTCGCCTGAATTGGTACTTCGAACTGTTGTCTTGGAATTAATTCTTTTAATTTCTCTACGATTACTTTACCACGATCATACGCTGAATCACGGTGTACGATAAATGATAGAGCATCGACTTGTTCGTTATTTAAAAGAATATCCATTTTCACAAGTTTCGATGGTTTGTAACCAATTAACTCGTAGTCAAACGATGCATATCCTTTCGTATTTGATTTCAACTGATCGAAGAAGTCATATACGATTTCTGATAACGGGATTTCGTATGTTAGTGTAACACGTGTTTCATCTAAATATTGCATATCAATAAACGTTCCACGTTTACCTTGGCAAATTTCCATTACAGCTCCAACATAGTCATTCGGAACCATAATTGAAGCCTTCACAAACGGCTCTTCTACACGATCAATAGACTGTGGATCTGGCATATTAGATGGATTATCAACAATAACATCTTCACCGTTCGTTAAATAAACTTTATAAATAACGCTTGGTGCTGTTGTAATTAAATCGATTTTAAATTCACGTTCAATACGTTCTTGAATGATTTCCATGTGAAGAAGTCCTAAGAAACCACAACGGAAACCAAATCCTAGCGCTTGAGATGTTTCTGGTTCAAACTCAAGAGCAGAATCGTTTAACTCTAATTTTTCTAACGCATCACGTAAGTCGTTGTAACGTGCAGAATCGATTGGATATAAACCACAGAATACCATCGGGTTTAATTTACGATAACCTGCTAACGCCTCTGCAGCCGGACGTTTTGCATGTGTGATCGTATCACCTACGCGTGTATCACCTACGTTTTTAATAGATGCTGCTAAGAAACCTACATCACCTACTGTTAACTCGTCACGTTGCGTTGTTTTCGGTGTAAACACACCTACTTCTGTTACTTCAAATTCTTTTCCAGTTGCCATCATACGTACTTTATCGCCAACTTTTACCGTTCCATTTACAACACGGATATATGCAATTACACCGCGGTACGGGTCATATAAAGAATCGAAAATCATACATTGTAAAGGCTCTTCTGAATCCCCTGTTGGAGCTGGTACCTTTTCAACGATTTGTTCTAAAATATCTTCAATACCAATACCAGCTTTCGCTGAAGCAAGTACAGCTTCCGATGCATCTAAACCAATTACATCTTCTACCTCTTGACGTACACGTTCTGGGTCCGCACTTGGTAAGTCAATCTTATTAATAACTGGTAATATTTCTAAGTTATTATCAAGCGCTAAATATACGTTCGCTAATGTTTGCGCCTCAATCCCTTGTGCTGCATCCACAACAAGAATCGCACCTTCACAAGCCGCTAAACTACGAGATACTTCGTACGTAAAGTCGACGTGTCCTGGAGTATCGATTAAGTGAAGAATATACTCTTCACCGTCTTTCGCTTTATACGTTAGTTGTACTGCATTTAATTTAATTGTAATACCGCGCTCACGCTCTAAATCCATAGAGTCAAGCAATTGAGCTTTCATTTCACGTTGTGTTAACGCGTTTGTTTTCTCTAAAATACGGTCTGCTAACGTTGATTTTCCGTGGTCAATATGAGCAATGATAGAGAAATTACGGATTTTGGACTGTCTTTTTGCTCTTTCTTCTTTGTTCATCTATGTTCTCAACTCCTAATAGTCTCGCCAATATACACTAGCACTGATTATATCAATAGAGCAGCAAAGATTCAATGAAAACTCGTGCTGCTTACAATACAAATCATTCTATTTATATCTTATGCGAACAAACCATAAGAGACAAACCTTTTTCAAATTTAAAAACGGCTGTCGTACAAAATGGTAAGACAACCGTTCTTCCTGCTACCCTTAACTAAAAATCTCTCTCACTTTCCCAACAACTATATCCGTTCCGAACTTTGTTACTTCATAAGTAGCACTTGCTATTGCCATACCAATTCCTTCTACAACATTAAAGCTTTTCAAGCTTTCTAATTGTTTTTGTTTTTCAGCAACGGAAAACGAACTTCCCAAAATTTCTGATTCAGCACCCGCACCCTCTGTTCCTGTCATATGAGCGATTTGTTCATACGACATTTGCTGATAACCTTTCATACTTTTCAAACCATGATTAGCAAGTGCCACCCCTGCTATTATCATAAGTAAACATAAGGCCGCACTACATATACATAAAAGCGAAAAACGGCTTAAACGATTATCGTCTCTTCCCATCAATGTGTATATGCTCCTGTATTATCTTGGTCAATTTGATGATGCAAGGCTGCATTTAAACCACTCGCTATTACATTCGCCATATCCTCTATGAAAGCATCCACTTCTTTCGGAGTCACCATTAAATTATGACCAAGAGGAGATAACACTTCATAAATTAATTTTCTCTTCTCTTCATCTTCCAGTGTACCTACAGCACCTAAAAACATATTCCGACTCTTTTCATCCGGCATATCTTCTTCTGTTAATTTTTTCTTTTCTCCAAATGTAAAACCGGCTGGCAACAAAGAACGGGAAGGTTTGTTTCCTTCTTTCATCTCCCGTCCAAAATGTTTCAAAATAAAATCAATTGTATCGCTTGTAATCGAAACTGCATCAACCACAGTCGGAACACCAATCGCGATAACAGGAATACCCAATGTTTCTTTACTAAGTTCCTTACGCTTATTCCCAACACCCGATCCAGGATGAATTCCCGTATCAGAAATTTGTATCGTACTATTTACTCGTTCAATAGAGCGGGCAGCTAATGCATCAATTGCAATGACAAAGTCTGGCTTCGTCTTCTCAATGATTCCATAAATGACATCGCTCGTTTCGATTCCTGTAATTCCCATTACCCCCGGCCGAATTGCACTAACAGGCCTAAACCCTTCTTCTACACTTTCAGGCTGCAATTGAAACAAATGTCTCGTTACCAATACATTTTCTACAACGATTGGTCCAAGCGCATCTGGCGTTACATTCCAATTCCCAAGGCCAACAATTAAACAACTCGCTTCTTTCGTAACGCCAACCTCTTCTAAGAAATAAGAAAATTCTTTTGCAAAAATGCGCTCTACTTTTTGTTGCAGTTCCGTATCTTGTTGACGTATACCTTGTACTTCAAGCGTTAAATAACTCCCAGGTTTTTTACCCATCGATTCAGAGGCAATTTCATCAATCGTTACTTTTGTAATGGTAATACCTTCTTCTTCCCTCTCTTTGACAATAACTCCTTGTATCCCTTTTTGCTCTTCTTGACTCTCTTGCAGCATTTCATGTGCCTCTACAGCAAGGTCCGTTCTAACACTATATTTACTTAAATCTAATGGTTCTTTCATCGTATCTCCTCCGTAATTCATAGTAAATATCGTTAGATTTCCCAAAGTTATATAAGGTCATTCTTTCCTTTACGTGAAATTTCATTGATATACTATTGCAATTCTCTTCACCGTTTGATAGAATATCACTTGTTCTATGTTAAGAATCGAGTCATTCGATTGCACCAGGGAGGTGAAAAGTATGGCAAACATCAAATCTGCTATCAAACGCGCTAAACTTAGCGAAGAGCGTCGTTCACATAACGCTTCTATCAAGTCTGACATGCGTTCTGCTGTTAAAACTGTAGAAGCTTTAGTTACTAATAACGATCTTGAAAATGCTAAAGAAGCTTTCAAAACTGCTTCTAAAAAACTTGACAAAGCAGCTCGTAAAGGTCTTATCCACCAAAACGCTGCAGCTCGTCAAAAATCTCGCTTAGCGAAACAAGTAAACGCGTAAGGCGTTTAAAAAACGATCCATTTGGATCGTTTTTTTATATACAAAAAGTTCACGTGCTAAGCACGTGAACTTTTTGTTTCATCACATATGATTTAACCGCATTAAGAAAAACTCAAGCACAAGTTTCTTATCCATTTTTCCAGTCTTCATACTATAATCAGCTTCCGCTAATTCTATAATCACTTTTTTTAATTCTTCAAAAGAGAAAAACTTCGTTTGATTCATCGCTAACTTTACACGATATGGATGCACACCAATATGAGACGCAATTTGATTTTGTCCATAACCACGCTGCTGTAACTCTTTCACTTGATAGAGCAAGCGGAATTGACTTACTAATAACGCAAGCAGTTTAATTGGTTCCTCTTGCTGCGTAAATAATCCATCCAAAATTTGCATCGCACCCGCGATATCTTTTTTTACCACTTTTTCTGTCAAAGCAAACACATTTTGTTCAACCGATTTTGGCACAAGCTCCCCAACAAGTTTCGGTGTAATCTCTCCGCCCATACCGACGTATAACGTTAACTTGTCCATTTCCTTCGCCAACATCGTTACATTACTTCCCACAAGCTCTAACAACAAACTAACAGCTGCATTATCTATATGCACATGCACTTCATCTGCACGAGCAACAATCCACTTCTGAACATCCTGCACTTGCATCGCATTCGCTTCTACTACGTCCGCTGTTTTCTTTAATAGTTTTGTAATTTTTTTTCGTTCATCAAGTTTTTCGTAAGGCGCAACAAAAACAAGAATAGAAAATGGAGAAGGCTCTCCAATATATTCTTCTAAAATTTTTATATTTTGCTCTAATTTTTCTTTTTGTGAAGTTAAAAATAGTGGTGATTTTATTAATATCACTTTACGTTCCCCGAAAAAAGGAAGTGTACGTGCATCCTCAACCACATCTTCTAAATACGCTTCTTCTAAATCATATGTCACAACATTAAACTCGCGATCTTCCTCTTCAAGCGCTTCTGTTGTAATAAGCTTTATCGTTTCATTTATAAAAAACGCTTCCGTTCCATACAGTAAATACACTGGAGCAAACTGCTTCTTTTTAATCTTTTTATGTATATCACTCATACTTTTTCCTACTCCCTAACTTGGCAATATATATTTATACTACTGCCCTAGCTTTCGTTTTACAAGTACAAAGGAACAGGCTTTATGACCCGTTCCTTTATTTATATTAAACGCCACGCAATAAGCCCCGGGTTTCTTATTGGTGTGCGGTAATCACCTTCCCTTTATTATTCACAATAAAAATTCGAGTATAAGTGCCAACTGTTAACATGCTTGGAAACAAAACACTCACGTTCCTTAACGATCTAAAGTAGTAAAAACGCTCGATTTCTCTTCATATGGAAATTGTAGATTTTTTTCTGACAATATTTTATACTAAAGTGGAATGTTGGGGAGGGATTCTAAATGAATGATTTTGAACAGAACGTTCAAAGTAAACGCAATGACGCTATTGATTCAGGGGTAGGATTTATCGTCTCATTTGGTTTTTTCGCAACACTTTTCATCATTGCAACTGTTATTAAATTTATCGGTTCTTAAAGACTGCTGCTTACTGGCAGTCTTCTTTTTTATCTATTATGTGTTTCATCATATGTGATTTTGCTACGAAAGGTTCCGTGTTCCACTTTAAAAACATAGGAAATAGCGCCTTGCTTATCCGTACGCCATATTTCAATCCCCATCTTCTCCAAACGCTCTATCACTTCCTTATGAGGATGCCCATACCTATTACGCTCACCGACAGAAATAATTGCTACATCAGGCTGTACAGCGCTCAAAAAAGGCACTATAGATGACGTATTACTCCCATGATGAGCAACCTTTAAAACATCCGCCCGTAAATCTAGATACGTAGCTATTAAAAATTTCTCTCCTTCTTCTTCTAAATCACCTGTAAACAGCCACGTTGCCCCTCCTAATTTTGCCCATATTACAATTGAAGCATTATTTTCACTTCTTGCTTTTCCTGTTGGAGCTAACACAAAAAATTCCGCTTCATTTACGCTCCAACTCGCTCCTTCCCCCACTTCACTTATTTTCACTTCCTTTTCTAATGCCTGTTTCTTTAATACTTTTTCTAATACCGCATCTTGTTCTTTTCGGCCAAATACAACTTCTTTTACGGTTATATTTGATAATAACTCTTGCGCAGCACCTATATGATCCGCATCTCCATGCGTTACGATTAATTTATCAATTGTTTTAATCCCTTCCTTTTGTAAATAAGGGATTAAAATATCATTTCCAACAGAAAATTCATGCTTTTTCCGTTGCCATTCTTCCTTATTTGCACGCATTGTGCCACCAGTATCAATGAGGTAAATCTCTTTATCGTACGGGAGGCGAATTAAAATTGCGTCTCCCTGTCCAACATCAAGAAATGTAACACTCCCACTTTCTCGAAAATACGGATATACATAATGACATGTACAAACGAAAAAAAATATACCCGAAGCTACGAACATAATTTTCTTCGACACCCGCCTTTCCCAAACCATCAATATACTAACAATACTCGCGTAATATAGAGCTACAAGAAGTATAGGTGTTTGCCCGAAAACAAGGCGGATAAACGGTAAATTTTCACAATAACTTAGAAAATCATTAGAAAGATTCAAACCTATTGATAGTACATTCGCAAGTCCTTTTGCAAGAAACGGGACGATCGGTATACATACCAAAACGATAATACTACACGGCAATACAATAAGAGATAAAAACGGAACGTATAGGATATTAAGAAAAATACTATATGGAGAAAAATAACCGAAGTGATATAACAAAATCGGAGTACTAACGAGTTGTGAGATAAAAGAAATATAAATGGAATTTCGGATTACTCCATTGCTACTATCTAGTAAAAGCGGGGCTGACAAAAGCAAGGCGAAACTACCAACGAACGAAAACTGAAAGCCAATATTAAAAACAAGATACGGATCAAATATAAGCATACATATAGCTGTAACGCTTAAAGCATCTAAGCTAGATAAACGAATAGAACATATGAAAGCAATCAACATCAAAACTCCTGTTATAGAAGCTCTTATAACAGACGGTGATGCTCCTGCTAAAATCATATATAGAGGAATGCAAAAGATAAGACATACTGTCGCTATCTCCCTCGTCACACCACTTCTTAGCAAAATAAAATACACAATTACCATTAACAATACGATATGCGATCCTGAAATCGCCAACAAATGTACAAGACCAAATTGCTGATATTGCTCTTCAACTTCAAATGTCATTTGTTGTCTATCACCAAATACTAATGCATTCATAAAAGCACCTGATTGCTCCGGAAACATTTCTGTAACGCCCGAGATTGCTTGCTGTCTCAAAAGAAGAATCCATTGCACGAGTGACAACGATGTTTTTTGGCATTCAGAAATATGTATAGCCTCCAATATGAAATGAATATTTTGCCTATACAAATAATCACGATAATTAAAACCATGAAAGTTCCGAGCTATTGGTGGTTCTTTCCTCTCACCTTCGAATACACATGATACTCCTGCATGTAATTGTCGCAGTTGTTTCTTTTCCAAGGCCGATTTAATTTTGTAACTTAACTGCACTATATTTTTATTCTGATCTTCAACTTGAAATGTTAGGCGATCCCCGTTAATAAGAGGTGTATTTTGTATTAGCCCCCTTGTAACTTCGTAAGACTCTCCTAGAGGCTTGTTTTGCCCTTGAATATACGTAGTGTACATAGCGCCACTAAAACACGCTAACATACAAAAAAAGAAGGTTTTACGCGAAGTACGGTATAAACAATAGAAAACATACAAAACGAGACAACAAGTCAGCAATAAAACTGAAGTGGAAAAGGCAATTGCAATCCCTATGATAAATGAGATTGCAACATAACCCCATTGTCCATACAACTATACTCACTCCTTATAGCATCATTTTTGCTTTCGTGAATACATGCTGTAATTCTTCCATTGATAAGTTTTCTTTTTCTAAAGATGCAAATAGTTCTTTTAACTCCATATGACGCTTTTGATCCTCTAATGCTGCAATATTATATTCTAGCGGAACGTGTTTCACTGTTACATCCGCTTTTTCAAATAACTCTACGGCATATGGATGATTTTTATAATCCTGCGCATAATAAACTGCTGTAATACCACTTTGAATAATCGCCTTACAGCATTGTAAACAAGGGAAATGCGTAACATAAATTTCCGCTTCCTCCGTTTTCACACCGAATTTTGCACACTGTAATAAAGCATTCATTTCTGCGTGAATTGTACGAACACAATGATTATCAATAACGTAACATCCATCATCTATACAATGTACGCCACCTTTAATTGAACCATTATATCCACCAGCAATAATTCGTTTATCACGAACGATTGTCGCTCCTACTGCAAGCCTTGTACATGTACTACGTAAAGATAGCAGATGGCTTTGCGTCATAAAATATTGATCCCATGAAATTCGTTCCATATTTTTCACCTACTTTTTTGTCTACTTGTAGTGTAGCGAATGAAGAAAAACTTCGTCAATCTTTTACGGAATAATAATTTGATCTTTTATTCTTTCCAATGACTTCACACCGATCCCATCAATCTCCAACAAATCTTCTATTTTCTGAAAAGGACCATGTTCTTCTCGATATTTCAAAATACTTTCTGCTTTCCGAGAACCAATGCCTGTAATTTTTTCAAGTTGTTCTTTAGAAGCTGCATTTATTTGAACTTTCCCCTCCCCCTTTGCAATAGCAGCTACCTCTTGCACTTGTTCGTTTTCATTCGGTACATAAAGGATCATTTGGTCTTGTACCATTTGTGCTAAATTTACCTTCTTCCTATCTGCCTCAGGTAAAAAACCACCTGCCTTTTCAATAGCATCCTTGACCCGGTCCCCTTCTTTCATTTCATACACCCCCTCTTTAACAACAGCCCCTTTCATATCAATTACAATTATTTTTTTCTGCTGCTTTGTATCCGATATTTTCGGTTTACTTTTCTTCTCTAGCTCTTTCGCTTGAACATCCGTTGCAATGACCGTTCGCTCTGTATGCTGGTTCGTTTTCCAAAAAAGAAGAAAAAGTACAGTTCCAATAATAGCTACTAATCCTAACCATTTCTTTGGAAAATCCCACATCATTTTACACCTCTAATCATAAATTTATAACATCATTCATATTGTTTAGGAGAAAGCTGTTACGAAGGAGGGATGAAACATTGAACATAGGAATTATAGGGACAGGGAACATGGGGAATATACTAATCGACGCATTTTTAGAAACCCGTGCTGTCAAACCTTCGTGCCTTACAATGATTAATCGAACGCCCGCCAAAGCATATCATATAAAGGAAAAACACCCTTCTGTTCATATCGCCAAAACTATCGATGAGGTAATCGAACGATCACATCTTATTTTTATTTGCGTAAAGCCGATAGATATATACCCGATCCTACAAAAATACGCTGAACATTTTTCTGATGAAAAGTGCTTAGTTTCTATCACAAGTCCAATATCTCCGTCACAATTAGAGACGCTTGTACCTTGCCACATTGCACGTATCATTCCGAGCATTACAAACCGCGCCCTGTCTGGCGCATCACTATTTACATTTGGAAGTAAATGCTCTGAAGAGTGGCAACAAAAGCTATTTCGCCTATTCAAAAACATTTCTACTCCTCTTATGATAGAAGAAGATATAACGCGCGTTTCATCTGATATAGCAAGCTGCGGCCCTGCATTCTTTAGTTATTTATTACAATGTTTCATTAACGCTGCTGTAGATAAAACAAATATTACACATGAAGAAGCCACTACTTTAGTAAGTGAAATGGTCGTTGGAATGGGGAAACTACTTGAAAAAGAGATTTTCACATTGCCTACTTTACAAGAAAAAGTATGTGTTAAAGGCGGCGTTACAGGAGAAGGCATTCGTGTTTTAGAAGAACATGTTGGGGATATGTTTCATAAATTAATTGAGCGGACACACGAGAAATTTGATGAAGATTTAAAATGCGTCGATCAGCAATTCAATAAACACACATAATAAATACGTCATCGTCATTCCAAATCCTTTTTATAAATACTTACTTTTTTACATTACATTTTCACCTAAACTAGTATTTTCACACTTCACGTATATCATCTTCTTATTATGCTAGAACTAAAATTACAACTTCTTTACAAAACAAAAGCAACCTTCTCGGTTGCTTTTGTTTTATCCGTTTTTCTTCGCCATGAAGAAAATACGCTCTGTTTGTTCTGTAACTTCAAGTCGCTCAAAATCACCAGTGACGCGAAGCACGGTAAAACCAGCTTCTTCAAGCCATGTCGTTAACTCTTCGACCTGATATGCACGTTGCACGTGACATTCGTCAAAACGATGGTACACATCTTCTTCTGGGTCTTGAACAAAGAATGTTAAATCATGTTCTACACTATTTGATCCTTCACCAGGGAAGCAATTCCAAATAAGAGATATTTCTTCTCCATTCACTGTGTATGTTTCATTTTGAAATACATGATGTATTTTATATAAAGAATGTACATCAAATAAAAACAAACCATCTTGACGTAAATGGTGAAACACTCTTCGAAATGTTTCTTGCACTCCATCTTCTTGCAATACATAGTTTAATGAATCACAAAAGATCGTTACACAGTCAAACTCACCTGGAACATCAAGCTCTCGCATGTCTTGTTGGTAAAAAGGAATAAAGTATCCTTCTCCGCCTAGTTTTTGCTGAGCGACCGTTAACATCTCTTCTGAAAGATCGACACCGATTAAATCGTAACCCTTTTGTACAAGCGGAAGTGTTACATTACCAGTACCGCATGCTACATCAAGAATCTTCGCCTCTTTCATATCCGCTTGCTGTAAACTTTCCTCTGTGAATTCCACCCATTTATCATAAGGAACATCATTCATTAGTTCGTCGTACAACAATGCAAATTGTTCGTATTTCATTGGTCTAGCTCGTCTGTAATATCCTCACGTGGCACATCGCCCCAAAGACGCTCTAAATTATAGTGATTACGCTCATCTTTATGGAATACATGAGCAACTACATCTCCAAGGTCAACTAGTACCCAGCGTGCTTCGTCAAAACCTTCCATACGTTGTACGTCGATTTCAAACTCATGTGCTTTTGATTTAATTTCACGCGCAATTGCTTGCACTTGCTTATCTGAGTTACCGTGACAAATAATGAAATAATCTGCAATTGGTGAAATACCTTGCATATTTAGGACAACCATATCTTCTGCTCTCTTATCATCAGCCGCTTTTGCTGCTAATACTAATAAATCTTTATCTTTCATTTACTAATTTCCTCCTTGATAACTGCATTGTATGTTTGGAATGTTAATGGATAAATCGTTTGATTTTTTTCCATTAAAAATTGAATTGTTCGCTTTAACGCAAATAATAAAGCTTGATTTATATCCTTATATGCGAGTTTACGAGCTTCCTCCACCCCTGGAAACTTTCGCCCAGGCTCAATGTAATCAGCTACATAAATTACTTTATCTAACATCGTCATTTTCTCATGACCACTTGTATGATATGTAATAGCTTGCAGGATTTCAGGATCCGTAATGCCTACTTCTTTTTCTACTAAGTATGCCCCAACAGGTGCATGCCATAACTCTTTGTTATAACAAAGTAAATCTTTCGGCAAATCTTCACTTTTAATAATCTCTTCCATCTCAGAAATCGCTCTACACTTCGCATAATCATGGAATATAGCTGCAACTTCAGCCTTTTTTTCATCCACACCGTATAACTTAGCAAGTTCAATTGCTGTCTCCATTACACCTATTGTGTGTATATAACGTTTTTCATGCATTTGTTGTTTGACAATATGAAGTGCTTTCTCACGATTCATACAACCCATTCCTCTCGATATACACCTGTACTTTTTCGGGAAGTAAATATTTACATGTTCTCTTCTCTTTATATCTCTCACGCAATAAAGATGAAGAAACTGCAAACTCCGGAATTTCCACAGTGGTGATAGGATAAGGCGTACGCAATGTATAACCAGGTCTTGCAACCCCAACAAACGTCACAAGATCGAGTAACGCTTCAATGTTATACCACTTCGGTAAATACTCAACCATATCTCCACCAATAATAAAGTGAAACTGCACATCCGGATACTTCTTCGTCAATTGTAACATAGTGTCATACGTATAAGATGGGCCCTTTCTGCTTAGCTCTTCTAAACAAATAGAAAAATGTTCCTCCGCCTCAGTCGCAAGCTCTAACATTTGTAAGCGATTTTCTACACTTGTAATATTCCGTCCTTGTTTATGTGGTGGAATTTGGTTCGGTAAGAACCATACTTCTTCTAAATTCAAAGCGTGATATACTTCATTTGCAATTAGCAAATGCCCATAATGTGGCGGATCAAATGTACCGCCAATGATGCCAATTTTTCTCAAAAGAAACGCCCCTTCCTTTTACCTACAGTAACTCTCTTCATTCCTATCCGAAGAGAGTTCACTGTTAATAAAAGTTCAATTGGTTTCGCTCTCTACATCATTACGCACTAACGATAAAAAATAGCATATGCTATTCTTTTGATCGCGGAAGTTTAATTTGTTTATTTTCTCTAGATTCTTTGTATAAAACGATTGTACTTCCAATTACTTGAACGATTTCAGCACGTGCGCCTTTTGCAAGTTCTTCTGCAACTTCACGACGATCGAATTCACAGTTTTGTAGCACACTTACTTTAAATAGTTCACGAACTTCTAAAGTATCTGCGATTTGTTTAATCATATTTTCATTTACTCCGCCTTTTCCTACTTGAAAAATTGGTGTTAAATGATGTGCTTGTGCACGTAAAAATCTTTTTTGTTTTCCTGTTAACATATATGTTAGCCTCCAAGCTTTCTTATAACTAATTGTTTCATTCTATCGATATTCGGTACACGCCCTGTCCACATTTCAAATGCAAGTGCACCTTGATAGACAAACATATCAATACCATTTTGAATCATTGCACCTTGCTCTTTTGCCTCACATAAAATTTTCGTTTCAAATGGATTATAAATTATATCTGATACAATCGTCCCTTTTTTTAACGAAGAAATTTGTAATGGCGTATATTCGACGCGTGGATGCATACCTATCGTTGTCGTCTGAATGATAATATCATAATTTCCTTGTTCTTCTGTTGCTTTTTCTAGCGATAAAGCAACAGAATTAACAGTAGCCGTACATGCAGCAATAAGTTCTTTCGCCTTATCTGCTGTACGATTAGCTACATCAATCTCTTTCACACCTACATCAGCAAGAGAAAAATAAATAGCTCGACTAGCACCACCTGCGCCAAGCAATAAAATACGTTTCTCCTGAAGTGGTTCACTACTAATTGACTGCAGCGCTCGGACAAAACCAATTCCATCTGTATTGTAGCCAATCAATTTTCCATCCTTATGAACCACTGTATTTACTGCACCAATTTGTTTTGCTAGCGGGTCAATCTCATCCAAATAATCCATAATAGCAACTTTGTGCGGCGTTGTTACATTAAATCCTGAAATACCTAATGCTTTTAAACCTCTTACTGCTTCCCCTAGCACTTCCTCTTTAACAAGAAATGCATGATAATGGGCATCCATATTCAAGTGTTCAAATGCATCGTTATGCATAACTGGCGATAATGAATGTCCAATTGGATTTCCGATTACACCATATAATTGTTTCATAAATCCCTCTCCATATTAAATTAAAGATTTACGTAGCGAAACACTTACTCCTTTTGGTACGTGTGCAACAATTTTTGCTCCCGATTCGTTTACCGTAACCCATCCTAATCCAGAGAATACAACATCCGTTTTTGGTTCACGAATATTAAATTCGTATTTCACTAACTCTGGCATATTTTCTAATTCTTCTGGTGTTGGCGGGCTTAGTAAATCCCCAGCATGATTTTTATACAATTCATCTGCTTTCTCAAGCTTTGTACGATGGATTGTTAAACGATTCGAGAAGTGACAAGTAAATGCACGACGACCACCACTTACATAATCAAAACGTGCCAATCCACTGAAGAATAGTGTTTGTTCTTCATTTAATTGGAACACCATTGGCTTAATTTCTTTTGTTGGTGTAATAAGCTTTAAGCTTTCTTTTCCAACATAATGAGCCATTTGATGGTGGTTAATAATACCTGGCGTATCATATAAAGAAGATTCTTCGTCTAACGGAATATCAATTAAATCAAGTGTTGTTCCTGGGAAATGAGATGTTGTAATTACATTTTCAGTCTCATCACTAAATTCTTTAATCATACGATTAATAAATGTTGATTTTCCTACATTCGTACATCCAACAACGTAAACATCTTTTCCGCCGCGGTAATACTCAATAGCATCTGCCAACTCAGCAATCCCTTGTCCCTTTGCTGCACTAATTAAAAAGACATCTTCTGGCTTTAATCCTAGCTGCTTTGCACTATAGCGCATCCAATGCTTTACTTTATCATGTTTTACTGACTTAGGAATTAAATCAGCTTTATTTCCAACAAGTAATACTTTATTATTTCCCACGAAACGATGTAGGCCAGGTAACCAGCTACCATTAAAATCAAAAATATCTACAATTTTAACTACTAGCGCATCCGATTTTCCAATTCCATTTAGAATACGTAGGAAGTCATCATCTGTTAATGATACATCTTGAATTTCGTTATAATGTTTTAAGCGAAAACAGCGTTGACAAATTACTTGTTCTTTCTCTAAAGATGAGGTAGGAGCATATCCCACTTCGTTTTTATCTTCTGTTTGAATTTCTACACCGCAACCAATACATTTAATTGTTTCAGTCAAACTTTATTCCTCCCAGTTAATTAAACCTTTTTTCTTCATATTTCTCATAATTCTTCGTTCAATTTTTCGATTAAAGCGCGTTACTAATCCGTCCGTTTGTGCTACCGGTACAACTAAAATTGTATGAAGTCCCACTCGGTTTCCACCTAAAACATCCGTTAGTAACTGATCTCCAATTACTACAACTTCATCTGGTTGCAGGTGCATCTCTTGTATCGCACGCTTAAACGCGCGAACAAATGGTTTACGCGCACTATGAATAAATGGAATACCTAATGGATCAGCAAAGTCTTTCACACGTTGCTCATTATTATTTGAAACGACCGTTACTTGAATACCTTGCTCTTTCATTTTCAAAAACCATTCTTCAAGTTGTGGCGTTGCATTTGGACGATCCCATTCAATTAACGTGTTATCTAAATCAGTAATGACACCTTTAATTCCACGTTTTTTCAAATCTTCTGGTTGAACATGATATACATTTTTCACATATTCATTTGGTAAAAATAGCTTCAATTTCTTTCACCTCTTTGAGGAGTTTTCATAAAAATTTTTCGACAACATATTTCGATATATGACCTGTGGATAAAATTGTACACATTTTCCACATTAATTTTTCAGCTAATTTGGAATTTACTAACAATCTATACACATTTTATCCACCTAGGTATGTGGATAACCACTCGTTTGTGACTGTCATATTTTTTTGGTACATTAAATGCAACAACGAATCAATCCTTAAATTATTAGGAGGTGACTCACCTTGAAAACAAAATATATGGAACAGTTGTCTACTGAGTTACTCACTGAGTCTTATTATAAAGCAAAAGAACTAAAATTAAATCCCGACTTCATTTTACTTATAAAACAAGAAATGATTAGACGCTCATTAGAGGACAAGCTTGTCAAATCGTCTTGATTACATATAAAGTGAAATTTTAATGAGCTAACTTGTAAAAAGAGCCATCCTGCGATGGCTCTCGAATAAACAAGTACTCCCATCTAGGGAATTTCATCATTAAGCATCTTTGTCCATAACTCTTGCTTACAGTTATAAAATGTTTTCTTTACTTATGAGCCGAACGAGTAGCAATTTTTTTACCAAGACGAAGCTCTTGTCCACTCTTCAATTCCTGCACTACTTCTATCATATCTTTTTCAAACAATAACACAACTGTTGAGCCAAATGTAAAGTATGCCATTTCTTCACCTTTTTGAACAGTGTCTCTTTCATGCAACAGCTCAATACTATTAACAAACATAGCCCCTACTTTTACAAGTGCCATATGTTCACCGTCACTATTTACTTCTGTAACAGAGCGATAATTTTTTGACAATGGCTCTTTCCCATATTCCATACCAGCTGCATTTACCGGATATGACTTTCTACCAAGTACAAACCTTTCAGTCACAGAACCAGAAAGCGGACTATGAATACGATGATAATGACTTGGGCTTAAATAAATAACCATGTATGTACCACCTGCATATCGCTTTGCACGTTCTTCATTACCTAGCATATCCACGATTGAATAACGCTTACCTTTAATATCAAATGTTTTTGTGTCCTCAATAGGACCGTGATCAGCAAAAACACCATCAACAGGACTAACGATACTCGATGCATCTGTATCAACACTACGCTTTCCTTCTTTTAGCTTACGCGTAAATAATTCATGCAATGTTCTATATTCCTTCAAACCCTTTTCCATCTCATCTTGGTTAATTTGAAAAACTTTCGCATACGATGGAATAATGATAGAGCTCAAACGAGATTGTGCAAATTTACGTAATATATAAGAAGTAAAACGACCATTTGTAAGTTCGATCATAAGTCGATATAATGTACGTCGCAAATTGCGAAACCTCCTAATCAGTCTATAACTTTAGCTTCCCCTTCTTTTCCTTCTATATCATATGTAAAATTGGTTCTTATTCCCACATATCATATAGAACTGTTTCATTATACATGCGGAAAACTAAGTATGGTATTATTCTTAAATTGTTTAGCACCCTCTAATATTACAGATAGAATCCGTCATTTTCAACAGTGAACATAGATTTCTTCTGAACACAACTCTTTTTCTTTCCTTATTTACAAAAAGAAAAGCAGCCCATTTTAAAATATGGCTGCTTGCAATGTACATTATTCTTTCGCTTTTTTCTCTTTCTCAGCTCTTACAAATTCATGGAACATTTTCATTAAAGCGCGCTTTTCAATTCTTGATACGTAGCTTCTGGAAATACCAAGTGCCTTCGCAATCTCTCGTTGCGTTTTCTCCTTATCAAGCCCCAGTCCAAAACGCTTCACGATTACTTCTTTCTCTCGTTCGTCTAAAATATCGATATACTCTTTAATCTTTTCTAACTCCATACTAAGCTGAATCATATCAATTACATCTTCAGACTCTGATTTTAATATATCGATAAGCGATATTTCATTCCCCTCTTTATCTTGCCCGATTGGATCATGAAGTGAAACGTCTTTTTTCGTTTTTTTCAGTACACGTAAATGCATTAAAATTTCATTTTCAATACATCGTGCTGCATACGTCGCAAGTTTTGTGCCTTTTCCTGCCGAATAGCTCTCGATCGCTTTAATGAGCCCAATTGTACCAATTGAAATTAAATCTTCTGCATCTTCCCCTGTGTTTTCAAATTTTTTAACGATATGAGCTACAAGCCGTAAATTATGTTCAATTAACAGATTTCTCGCTTGAGCATCACCTTGCTCCATTAACTCTAAGTACTTTCTCTCATCGTCTGATGATAACGGCTGCGGAAACGCATTATTCTTCACATAAGAAACAAAGACAAACACTTCTCGAACCATATATCCAATTGCGGCGAATAGACTCAAACCTTTCACCTCCGCCAAAATAGTGGTCTTTACTATGTGTATGTGGGCGTGAGGTTATTTGTGTCTGTACGATATAAATATGGAATCCTTAGCTTTTTGTCGAACGAAATAAGTCTTTCATACCTTGAATATTTTTTCCAATGTATTACAATATGTAAGATTCCAAAATTTTGAAAGAGGTGTTTTCATGCGATACGCTACATCACAAATTAGAAACCTTGTAATACTCACATCATCATTTTTCTTACTTTCAGCTTGTGGACAACAAACGTCTCCTACAAAAACTGAGGCTACTAAACAAGATACTGCCGTATCAAAAGACAGTACAAAAACGGAAGATAGCAAAAAAACGGAAGATAGCAAAAAAACTGAAGACAGTGCAAAAGCTGAGAACAACACAACAACTAAAAACAACGCAAAAGCTGAGAACAGCACAACAACTAAAAACAATGCAAAAACTGAAAACAACGCAAAAGCTGAGAACAACACAAAAGCTGAGAACAACACAAAAGCTGAGAACAACACAAAAGCTGAGAACAACACAAAAACTAAAAAAAAGCAAAAACTGAAAACAACACAAAAGCTGAGAACAACACAAAAGCTGAGAACAACACAAAAGCTGAGAACAACACAATAACTAAAAACAACGCAAAAGCTGAGAACAGCACAACAACTAAAAACAATGCAAAAACTGAGAACAACACAACAACTGAAAATAATACGAAACCTGAAGCAGAATCTAAAAACACACAAAAAGAGCAACAACCAGCTAAGCAACCAAATAAACAAACTAATACTAATACATTCACAAGTGAAGATGCTATAAAAGTTCTAGAAAAAAGAATGGGAGCTCGCTCAAATGAAATTCGTTACAGCTCCAGTGAAGACAAACTAATTGGCACAATAAATGGTATTAAGCTATACGACGTATTATACGGACGCGAATCTCCTGAAAACTCTCGTGCGCTAAATTTTGCAGTGGGATCTGATGGAAACCTATATGATTGGTCAAAAGCTCAAGATGGTATTCTTCAGCCACTTAACGGCAATTAATAAATGATTCTAAGAACATAGTAAAAGCCAATCGATACGTATCGATTGGCTTTTACTAATACTCACTCCAAATTTTCTCCCCGGTATGCGCATCAATATAACGAATTTCTCGACTACAGCCAGAGGGTTCTTTATGATTTTCATCTGTTGTTTGTTTATACAATAATTTATATACTGTTTCTTCTGCATCATTATCTATGTCCCATTCTAAATTAACTCGGATGGCCTCTTTGTATATTTGTAATGCTTTTTCTTTTGTTACTTTTGGTGTTGTTTCATATGTAAGCAATTCTTTTATAAAGTTGCTAGACTCTCCAGAGTAGTGCATCACAGCACCATTTTCTGTATTGATGTTGAGCATGATATACTTTCCCGCTACACAAAAGCCATTTACATATATCGAAAAGGAAAATCTCTCTATCCCCTCTTCCGATTCATAATCATCCCAAAGCTGAACATACTTTGTTACATTTGGAATAATTACCTCTAAAAATTGAAGTGCTTTTTCTAAACATTGCTCTCTTGATAATATTGATTTCCTGTCCTTCTCGTCCGTCCACATTAAACAGGAGATCAATTGATTTGTTTTTTTATCTACAGTAATTACAACGAATTTATCATACTGCAACATAGGAAAATTCTTTTTATAGAACTCATTCATTGAATATGGATCCTTCACTTCTATTTCTTTTTGCACTGCTTCTTTCAATACAAATTTCATTCGGACTTCATACTCATCTTCTTTTTCATCTACTTTTATAAACTTTTCTACGTCCCAATCTAATAAATCGAAAACATCTTTTTTCTGCCTACTTTTTACCGTTTTTTCAACAGGTACTGTAGGAGCTAATTTATAGTGTTCTGGTTCAAATAAATCTTCTCCCGTACTGGCATCAATAAACGCATGGCTAGGTTCTGGTTCATATACAAGATGGTACCCGGTTCCTTCTTCTCCACTTTCATATTTACATGAAGAGAATGTCAAATCTACAAATACAAGTCTCATATCTTGTCTAGCTTTTAAATTCTCTAAAACGATGTTCTTCTCAACAATTTCATTTGGCCATAGTGGTTTTTCTTGTATAGCTTTTTGTCCATTATAATAAAAGTGGACAACTTCCCCTGAGGAATGAACGTGCACAATACAGCCTGTATTCGGCAATGGATGACCATTCACTTCTTGCATATAAATTACTTCTTTCCGACCACGCCTGTCGTCCTTAACCGTTACATATGTATAAAATTCATATCCTTCTTTTGTATATTTTTTTAAGAATGCATTTGCAATCTCTCTTGCTTTATTCTCTCCTATCGCTTCCTTACCACTCGAAAAATATTTTTTATCATCTATACTAAATTCGATTACATTACCAGTATGTCTATTCAGCGTAATTTGTATCGTTCTCTCCTCATCCTCTTTATGTTCCCACCATAATAGATGATATGGGTCATCCACACCTTCTTGATCATCTACGACAAGCCTATAATCATCTGGAATATCAATCATATGAGCCACTTGCTCTTTTCTTTCTTTATCTTTTTGATTCATCATACCTCTCCTTAATTACAATTTAAGGTAATTATAACAAATAAAACTAAATGACTATAAACAAAAAAGACTAGAGATATCTCTAGTCTTCTACTTCGTCTCACGATGTAGCGTTACTCGCTTTAATCGTGGACAATATTTTTTTAGTTCGATGCGCTCTGGATTGTTTCGTTTATTTTTTTTAGAAATATAATTACGATCACCGCACTCTGTACAAGCCAATGTAATATTTACACGCATATGTAATTCTCCTTTCTTTCAAAGATTGCAAACTAAAACGTAATGATTACGATTTATATGTTATATAAGTTTATTCTATTTGTCAATTACAAAAAAAAGACAAAAATCTGAAACAATTAGTTCATACGAAATTCACACGAATCTATTACTATAAGAATTGTACATAGTGAATTTATTAACAATCACGTTTATTCATATAGAATCTTACTCGAAAGGAGTTGAAAGTATGAAAACTAAATATCGTTTTATGATCTCCTCATTTGCTGCTTGCGCTTATATGCTTTGGTATTTAGTATAATAACAACCTCACTTGTAAATAGGAAAAGGTGTGTATATAAATGGAATATAATCAATCAACAGTTAACTACTGGAAAGCTTTTGTACTACCGTATACATTTGCTTTAGAAGAGTTAAAAACTAAATTTGAAATTATGAACCGGGAAGCTCAATTTTTAGAGGATTACAACCCGTTTGAACATATAAAAACAAGATTAAAACAACCTGAAAGTATTATTAAAAAGCTTGAACGTAAAAATTTATTACCGACAGTTGAGAATGCGCAAACACATTTACAAGATATCATCGGCATTCGTATTACATGTTGCTTCGTAGAAGATATTTATCATTTAAAAGAAGTCATTCAAAAGCGTGAGGATATGGAAATCATAGAAGTAAAAGATTATATCGCTAATCCAAAGGGAAACGGATATAAAAGTTTACACATGATCATTAAGTATCCTTTATCACTGAATTCTGGTACAAAAGATGTATTTGCAGAAATCCAGTTACGCACACTTGCTATGGACTTTTGGGCAAGTTTAGAACATAAACTTTATTATAAATATGAGGGGAAAATACCTGAGTATTTAAAAGATGAACTACATGATGCAGCAATGAAAGCTGAAGATCTTGATAATAAAATGGCAACAATTCGCCAAGATATTGATGATATCGAAGCATGTTCGAATCAAATTCTGTTACCACTATAAAAAAAGGTTCTCTCCAATGAGAACCTTTTTTATTTCGCTATTTACGGGCAGTAAGGCTCTCCGATTAAAGGTTCACGTTATTTTTTCCCTATCGTGCGAACTTCTTCAATTTTCCAGCCATCCTCTTCTTTTCCAAGTGCATACTGTACTTTCTTCTGAAGAGTGACCTCTCCCTCTATTTCCTTTTCCTTTGTTTCAACTACAACATACCCTGCTTTACTAGCGTTCATGTCTATATGTTCCAATTCAATTTTCTTATTTCCCTTTTGAAAAGCGGCTTCTTTTTGTGTTTTTAAATCTTCAGCACTAGGCATCTTCTTTGAAAATAACTCCATATGTTCAGCAAGATTTTTTTCATTTGTCGTCCGTACAAATTTCTCCATAACATCTTGAATCGATTTCTCTTCTTCTTTCGTTATTTGTACCTTCTCCTCAATTTTTTTAGTAGTAGATTTTTGTTCTATATGATTCTCCTTGGATTGACATCCAACTAGCAATACTACACCTATTAGAAGGGATCCTATCCCTCTGAAAAAAGCCCTCATCTTTCCCATCTCCTAAAAAGAAAAGTGAGGCATTTCGCCTCACTTTTCTTGATAATTAGCGTCTTCCTTTATTCGGATCGCCACCGCCAACAATATCAAAGACACGTTTAGCGATATTTGTATTCTCTTGAACGCCAGAGAACAAGTATTTACCAGGGCCAAATGCATATACGTTTACATCTTCCCCCGTATGTCCACCTGTCGTCCATCCTGTAACCGAACGCTTATTGAAAATATCCTCAATCGCATTATCAATCTTTGTTACATCTTTTGAAGGAGCAATATCATTTACCGCTTTAATTTCTTCTGGTGTTAATTGTAAATCAATATATTTTTTCAATGTCTCTTCTACATTTGCACCTTTTGCAATCTCATTTGCCATGAAGTCTGGTGTGCGTTTTGCAGCTTTAATTGGATCTACTTTAAAGTTATACTCACCATTCGCACCTAAAGATAATCCGCCAGTAGCGTGGTCTGCCGTTGCAACGACTAACGTATTTTTATCTTTTTTCGCAAACTCAATCGCTGCTTTAAATGCTTTTTCAAAGTCTTCCATTTCACTCATTGCACCTACGATATCATTATCGTGTCCAGCCCAGTCGATTTGACTTCCTTCAACCATTAAGAAGAAACCATTTTTATTTTTGTTCAAACGCTCAATTGCTGCATTTGTCATTTCTTCTAATGAAGGTGTCTTCTCATTACGGTCAATCATTTTATCTAAACCGCCTGGTGCAAATAAACCTAAAATTTGATCGTTTTTATCATTTAACAATTGATCTCGATCTGTTACGTAGCTATAACCAGATTTCTTAAACTCTTCTGTAAGATTACGATCTTTTCGAACAAAGTTTTTTACGCCGCCGCCAAGCATAACGTCTACTTTATGCTTCCCTTTAATTTTTTCATCAAAATAATCATTTGCAATTGCATCCATATTTTTACGACTAATGTCATGCGCACCGAAAGCAGCTGGTGTTGCATGTGTAATTTCAGAAGTAGCAACTAATCCTGTTGATTTCCCTTTTTCTTTCGCTTGTTCAAGAACAGTTTTCACTTCTGCTTTATCATTATCAACTGCAATTGCTGCATTATATGTTTTAATTCCTGCTGACATAGCTGTTGCTGCAGATGCAGAGTCTGTAATATTTTCATGCTCATCTTCCGGATATGTCTTTTGCGTTCCTACAAGATGCTTATCAAATTCTGTAGATTCCATCTCAAAAGTTTTTGGATTATCTTTCATATAACGGTGAGCCGTCATATATGAAGGTCCCATACCATCCCCAATTAATACGATGACATTTTTAATCTTTGCATTGCTTCCGCTCTCATCTGCATTAACCTCACTAGAACGAGTAAAATTCCATGTTGCTACCGAAGTAACAGCTAACGACGCCACAACTGCAAATGGCCATGCTTTTTTTACAAACTTTTTCACTATATTGTCCCCCTAATTAGGTTATTCATTTCCCACTATCAAATTTAATAGAAGACTATTAAGAGAAAATTAGTTATATGTAAATTTTTTGTTAACTTATGTAAATATCAGTTATAATTTGTATAAGTTTGTCTGTTCGTATCAACATTCTTCGCCTTTACAATCCAAATATAAACAAGTTGGATTTCATTTAACGTAAATCTCTTATTTAACATTTTCAATCTACTTTTATGAAAATTAATAGAAATGTGGGGAGTATTTATGAAAACAATAAAGCTAGATGAATCTTTTATTTTTGATTTACTCGACCTTTGCAAAGCTATTGGATGGTTACAAGATAAAGCATTTATGAAAAAGCAATTCGAAATGTATCTTTCTCTCGGCACACTTATTGGTTATATGCATGAAAATAAACTGATTGCAGCTGGAGGAGTATTTCCTTTTAAAGATAGTTTTTCTACTATTGGCATGTTAATCGTTCATCCTAATTTTCAAGGCCGAGGCATCGGGCGTATTTTGCTAAATCGTTGCTTAGAACACACTCTCCCAAAACAACCAATTGCACTTCTTGCAACAAAAGCTGGCGAGCCTCTTTATACATCATGCGAATTTCAAACAGTAACGACGATTCATCGTTTTGAAAAACAAACTACTAAAACACATATTGCTCATACGCAACAAGTGAAAGAACAAGATCTTGCCTCACTTATTTCTCTCGATCAAATTACAACTGGTGCTAATCGTTCCTTACTTTACTCATCGCTATTACCAAGAACTAGCCACTCTTTTAAAATTGAGAGAAATAACTGTATAGAAGCTTTTTCCTTATGTATACAAAAAGGAAATATATTATGCGTCAATCCACTTATCGCAAAGCAAGAGAAGGATGCTATTCAATTATTCAAGAAAATCTGCGAGTGTTGGAGTGGCACAGTAAGGATTGATGTCCCACATTCACAATTTTCATTTCGTAAATTTCTTCAAACAGAAAATTTCCAAGAAACGCTTCTTTCACCTCTTATGATGAAAAATGGTAGCCAAATTCCTGGAAATCGTAATATGCTATTTGCTATGATAGACACAGCGTTATGTTAGAAAGGGGACACCTAATTGAAGCGATTTAGCTATTTTATGGTAGGTTGTCTTACTCTTACACTATTAGTAGGATGTAGTGCAGCAGAAAAACCAGTAGAGCAAGTAAAACAAGTGAAAAATACACTTACAGCGAAACTAGCTACCGAGGAAAAAATGGTAGAAATAGATGGTCAAACCATTTACTTTAAAAAGATTGGTAATGAAAAACCACCTTTACTTATGATCCATGGATTTGGAGGATCGTCAGATGGTTTTCAAAAGATTTACTCAGACTTAGCAAAAGATCATACAATTATTTCTGTAGATGCTTTAGGATTCGGGCGCTCATCTAAGCCGATGGATTTTTATTATTCTTTCCCCACCCATGCAAATTTGTATTATAAATTAATGAAAAAACTAGGTTATGATTCGTTTGCAATACTAGGACACTCAATGGGCGGAGAAATTTCTCTTAATTTAACCTATTTATATCCTGAAGCCGTTACCCACCTTATTTTAACTGATGCTACAGGCGGTCATCATACATTCGTTAATAAACAAGGTTCACCAAAACCACAGTTGTCGACTGATTTAAATACTGTTTCTACTATTGCAGATTATGATGAAAACAAAGTTAAATCCAAGCGTAATGATGAAGAGCATTACAATAAAATGAAATTATGGCCTAGACGTCTTCAAATCAATGCAAATGAAATTAAACAACCAACCTTAATTATATGGGGAAGAAATGATAGTAGCGTTTCTTGGAAAGAAGGAGAAACGTATCATCAATTCTTAAAAAATAGTACTTTCCATATTATCGAAAAAGGTTATCATGCACCATTTCGTCAAGAACCACAAGAATTTGTAGGTTATGTAAAAGAATTCTTTAAGAACAATCCAATAAAAGTTGAAAAATAACATAAGCGGGTATCTCATTTTGAGATACCCGCTTATGTTAAGCAGCTTGCTTTTGGCGTTTTTGAGTTTTTGAACCTAATACTTTTGGAATAACGAAACCATCTATTCCAAATTTACCAGCATTCATACCAGAAATTAGAACGAACATTGATAGAATAACCATTTCAGGATTCACACCAATTGACCCACTAAACATATAGGAAAAGTTCATTACAAGACCGAAAAAGACCGCTGTTTTTGTTAAACAGCCTACAATTAAACCAATTCCGACTAAAATTTCTCCCCACGTTACAAGTGTATTAAATAGATCAACGTTTGGAATTGCGAAATCTTGTAAAAATGATGCCCACCAAGATTGAACAGCCGGTTGTGCTCCTTTAGATTTTTCAATTGCACCTTGTAAATAACCAGTTGCATCGAACCCTTTTCCTTGTAGTTTACCGATTCCAGCCATTAACCATGTATAACCAAGATACACTCGAATTACTGCCAACAAAAAAGAAACTGCTTTGTTTTCTCTTAAAAATTGAATAACCATATCTTCCTCCTAAAGTTGTAATTAAGTTAGTTACAGATAATATAATATCATTAGTTACTTATTTTTAAAATGTTAATCATGAATAATTTGTGACATACATAAAAAACATTAAATACTAATATATAGTAACTTCTATTAACTGTAAAAACTTGAACATATCATACCATAGGTGATAATCATTTTCATTGAAGAAAATGTAAAAAAAATGTGAGTTAAGTGTGAAACACATTTATTCGAATATAGAATAAATGTGTTTTCACTATTTATAGAATTGAAATGTACGTGTCTCCTCATCGATTAATTTTGCCTCTTGAAAAGCATCTTCTAACGTTTTTTCATGGCTAATAAGCCCATAAAATAAGCGTATTGTAAACATAAGTGCTGCATTCCCATCTACATAATCTATCGATCCAATATACGATTTCGCTCCACTACGTAAAAAAGATTCTACTAGTTTTCGATCCCCTAACGTACACCCACTATTTACAATATGTGTATTATGCAATTTTGCATATTTATAAATTTCTGCTGCACCAAAGTATCCCCTCGGTCATCTTGTTCATATATATCTTCACTTAACTCTTCCATAACAAACTTTCCTTCCTCACCATGAAAGCAAAAAATAACATAATTGATATCATTATATAAACCCTTTCCAGAAAGAATATTAATGAACTCTCTCGGTCTACGGATCCAGTATGTTACAACTTTTGCCCTAAAATATTCAAGCGATGCTCGGATTGATTGCACCTCTAAAACAGAATTAAAGCCAACTACTAATTCAGCATACACCCTCCATCCTGTAATTAGATCTCATCAATCAGACTTTCAAGGGATACATCCATTTCATATATACCCGTTTCTTGCAAAAAATCAGATCTAGTTAAAACGACTTTCTGTACATATTGCCTATACGCTGTAATTGTCCCGTCGTGAGATACAATGCAAATTTTTTCAGCGCCTAGCTCATAGCACCAAAGAAAAAATTCATCTACTATTTGCTGAAAACGATTCTCTGAAATAGTATTTATACCTTCCGTCCATAACTGCTTATTTGTACTTTTCTCTATCGAAAAATGTGGAAATAAATTTGCTATCATTTCCTGATCTACTATGTCATCACATGGTAATGTTTTCGCTCCTTCTCGATAAGGAAAAATACGTGGGGATACATATGGGTGGACGATTTTTTGACAAGCTACTTTCGCACTCCATATTGCCGCTGTTTGTAAAGTTCTACGTGTAGGACTAACAATTAATATATCCGTTTCTTGTAATGGCACATTGCATTGAAGTAATTTAGCCTGATTCTTTCCCTCATCCGTTAATGGCGGATGAAGCACTTGTAAACTTGACGGCAAATCCTTTGTATGTTCACCTTCTCCGTGCCGAACAAAGATAAGCTTCATATCCAGCCTCCTCTCTCTATGAAATCCTCTTACATATTTCTTCCCTACCTCATTCTTTATTCCTGCTATATGAAAAACTGGTATGTAAAAAACATTTGACACAATTAATTGAAAAACATTACAATTATAATATGTAAAATACTTTTTACAAGAGAGAGGGGAATCACAAATATGAAATGGATTATCGCCTTTATCGGAATGATCATATGGGGATACATAAATGGATTTTTTAATAGTGATAAAACCGCTAATCCTTGGATTACAGATGATGAACGTGAAACAAAAATTAAACAGAAAGCAATTATTGCAAGCTGGTCTGGTGTTTTCATGTTTTGTATCATTAACCTCTTAAACAAATGGTTAGGTTTAGGAACGAGTAATACATCACCTTACTTACCATCTTCTGTCGCAACTATTTTAAAAGAAAATGTAGAGTTACAAGTTTTACTTATGCTATTTATTACGTATGGCATATTTTACGTATACTATCGAAGAAAATTAAGCGCTTAACTTTTATCTCATGATTATCCTCCTAAATGGTTATAGTAATTAGGACGAAATGAAAGGAGCGATATAAAAATGAGTAACTCGAATGACTTTTTAGATATACTACATGAAAAACAAGCAAAAGATGAACAAAATAGAAAGCGTCAGGGAAACGGAAACCCCGCGAAAAAAAAGCCAAATAAAACACATAAATAACAATAAAAAACCTGCCTAAAATTATCTTTTAGGCAGGTTTTTTATTCTTCTTTTACCGAGATGACATTTTCCCAGTTCCATTTCTCATAATACCATTCTGGTACATCTATATTTTCAATCCACTTCTTTTCCTGTTTTCCATCACTACTGGAAATCCATACATTGGCTTTCTTACGGTCTGAACGTATCCATATTAATTGATTGTTCTTCTTCATAAAGATGGGATGATAGTCACCTTGCTTATGGGGTGGCTTTGTGATTTGATGTTGTTCGTCGCTTGTACTATCGATCTCATATAAGGATGGCAGTGGCCTTTTTTCTGGCGGAGTTTCTATCCCTGCCTCTTTTGCTCGTGAAACGATCATTACTTTATCGTTCTTCCATACAAAATCCCAATCGACATATCCTTTCGGCGTAAAGGTGTTCTGCTGAAGTGCCGGCAGCTCTTTTACTTTTAAATGTTTATTCTCTAACGCAACTCTTCCGCTTCCTTCAATATAAGCTAAAACATTCTTGGATGGCGCCCATTTGAACCATTGTGTGTTTAATAACATTTGATCTACCTTTTCAAAGCGACTGCCATCTGCTCGAACTAAGCAAAGCGTATTACTATCAGCTGACCACGAAGCTGTCGGTACCGCTAAAAATGAAATCCACCTTTGATCCGGTGACCACTCAAACCCACTTGCAACTAGCGCTAGAAAATCATCATGTTCATTTGGTAATGCATACAAATGCTTCATTTTGTGAGGATTCATATGTGCATCTATTTGCACTTCATATAGCTGAGCTCCTGTCCATCCTGTTGGAAGTAAGTGTGCTTCAGAAGATACAAGAAACTTCTTTCCATCAGGGTACCATGCATAATCACCTACACCAGCTGACACATTTTCAAAATCTGTATTCTTATTTTTGACATCAAACGTATTTAATGTATTTGCAAATACAAATGCAATTATATTCTCTTTCGGTGACCATTGATAATTCGATACCTCAGATTGCAATGGCCTAACTTTTTTTCCATCTTCCAGTCGGTACAACTCCAAGGTGTTTTGCTTCTTTCCTTTAGCATAAGAAATCCATTCTCCATCATGAGACCATTTCGGCCCTGTTATGTACTCGCCTTTTGTTATTTGTTTTTCTTTTCCATCAATTTTAACCCAAAGATCATGATGACGAATAAAAGCAACCTTCACCCCATTATGTTCCGCACGAGTACTAAACATTGAAGATAAAAAAATAAACAAAACCACACTACTACTCACGATAATTTTTTTCATACGTCCCTCCATTTTCTTATAGCATTCCTCATATTCCACTTACTATATGCGAATTTCACTCCGCATTGATTGGCAGTTACTGCACAATTGTTGTGGATTTATGCACAGTGGAGGATGGGCTTCCCCCACTGTGTATGAGCCATTCGACATAATCCCAAAAATTTCCCATAATTTTTTTAATTCAAAGAGGATTGGTATGAATTATGTCGAAAGTATAGTTTAGCCAACATTCGATTTTATATTTCAGAACAAAAATGTAAGATAACTTTTCGGAATATTGGCACTTTTTTATTAGGGGGAGTTTCAATGAAAAAAACTACATCTGCACTATTAAGTATGGCGCTTGTCTTTTCTAGTTTTGGAGCTTTAAGCGCGCATGCTGAATCGCTGCAAAAGGAGAAGCAATTTAGTCCACAGTTAAAAGCGAATATTGAGCAATGGGGAGAAAACAAAATCGCGCAAAATGTTGAAATAAAAACATCAAAAGAAATTTCAGTCATTGTAGAATTGCATCATGCTCCGCTCGCTTCACAAAGTAACATTCAGCATGCTCCAGATTTAAAAAATGGAAATGTGCAATCATACCATGCACAACTAAAAAAGGCGCAAGAGGATACAACAAAGAAAATTAAAGAAAAAGCACCAAAAGCAAAGATAAAAGAAACGTATAGCACGTTATTTTCTGGATTCTCTATTTCTATCCCAGGAGATCAAGTTGCTGCTTTAGCTTCTTTACCCGAAGTAAGAGCTGTTTATCCGAACTTAACATATAAATTGCATGAAACAGCAAAAAGCGCTACTAAAGAAGAAGCACCAAATATTGGCGGACCGACAATCGGTGCACCTGAAGCATGGAATTTAAAAGATCCATCTGGCAAACCGCTTGATGGAAAAGGTATGAAAATCGCTATTATTGATTCTGGCGTAGACTATACACACCCCGACTTACAAGCAAACTATATCGGTGGATACGATACAGTCGATGAGGATAACGATCCGATGGATGGTAACGTACACGGTACTCATGTAGCTGGTATTATTGCTGGTAACGGAAAAATTAAAGGCGTTGCTCCGAATGCTTCTATACTCGCTTACCGTGTCATGAACGATGGTGGAACTGGTACGACCGATGATATTATCCAAGGTATTGAGCGCGCTATTCAAGATGGTGCTGACGTTTTAAATTTATCTCTCGGTCAAGATTTGAATGTCCCTGATCAACCTGTAACAATGACGTTAGAACGCGCAGCAAAACTTGGTGTTACTGCAGTTGTTTCAAATGGAAATGATGGACCAAAACCTTGGTCTGTTGATGCTCCTGGTAACGCAAGTAGTGTCATCTCTGTTGGCGCATCGACTGTTTCTATTCCATTCCCAACATTCCAAGTAGCTGGTTCTAATAAATCTTACCAAGGATTACCGTTATCAAAAGCAGATTTCCAAGTAGGAAACGATGCTCAGCTTGTCTATGTTGGCTACGGTAATTCAAGTGATTACGCTAAACAAGATGTGAAAGGGAAGTTCGCCCTTGTTTTACAAGGAACTTCAAGCACGTTAGTAAAGGCAGAACAAGCGAAACAAGCTGGAGCTATCGGGGTGCTACTAATTTCTAATGAAAAAGAAATTAATATTATGCCTGAATATTTTGGCCGTGAAGAGATAGCTCTTCCAGTTATGCAACTATCAAATACAAATGGTGAAGAGTTGAAAAATTTAATTACAAAAAGAAAGAAAAATATAAAAATTGGACAACCGAACAAAACAGAACTTATTGGTAACTTTAGTTCCAGAGGACCATCACAAGGAAGTTGGCTCATAAAACCAGATATCGTCGCACCTGGAGTACAAATTACTAGTACAGTACCACGAGGCGGCTATGAATCTCATAATGGAACAAGTATGGCTGCGCCTCAAGTAGCTGGAGCGGTTGCTCTATTACGTCAGATGCATCCTGATTGGACGACGGAACAAGTAAAAGCATCCCTTGCCAATACAGCAAAAACCTTAAAAGATGTTAATGAAAATACATATCCTGTTATAGCACAAGGATCAGGTTTAATTAACATTCCGAAAGCAGCTCAAACGGATGCGTTAGTGAAACCGAACAATGTAAGTTTCGGTCTTATTAAACCGAATAGCGGCAAAGTGAAACTAACACAAAATATTACGTTACAAAATCTTTCTAGTAAAAAGAAAAGCTTTTCAACTCGTGTAGAATTAATAGATGCAAACACAAAAACAAAAGTAAAAACTTCTGTTCCTTCATCGATTAGCGTACAGCCGAATAGTAATACTGAAAAACCATTGACTATCACTGTCGATAGCTCATTACCACAAGGTGTGTATACTGGGAATCTGTATGTAAAAGAGCAAGGGAAAACTGAAGAAATGCGTATTCCATTTACATTTAGTATCGACCCTAAAGATTATAAACGTATCGACGGTCTCGAAATTATTAACTCTACTTTTAGTCCAAACGGCGATAACATATTAGATGATAATCTCATCAACTACTATTTAGTTGCTCCAGTCGAAGATGTAACGTTACACGCTAACTTAGTTACAAAAGAACGTGTGACATACCAAGGAATGATTTATCAAGGAAAAAATGAAACAGCAGGTTATAAACCTTTCAAATGGAATGGTACAAAAACAGATGGATCACCACTAGCGGATGGTCTATATCAAATTGAAGCTGTTGCTTCTAATTCAGGCGGAGAAACGAAACAAACAGCGGCTGTATTTATTGACCGAACTGCACCGAAATTAACACATGAAGTTGATCAAGAAAATCTCGTAATTAGAGGAAAAGTTGACGATATCCTACTAGATTGGATGACAGAATCTGGTTGGGTTGCACCTGGTATTCCAGTGAGAATGCAATATGAAATTAATGGAAATGGTATGTGGGAAAGTGCGTTCCTGAATCCTTGGGAGAAAAGTTATGATATTTATTTCGATCGTAACCAATTACAACAAGGAAAAAATACTATTCATATTGTAGCAACTGATGCAGCTGGAAATACATCTAATTTAAATGTTGACTTAGAAGTGAAATAAAGTAAAACGTTAATCAGCCCTCACCAATCGGACGTTTACGGACAGTAAAGCTTCCATCTAACTTCTTTGCTCCGGCCGAATTTTGAGGTAGAAGTTTTACTGCCCACAAATAGCGGGATAAAATTATTGTTGACAATCTTTTAAAAATAGTTTTATAATACGAAACATAGTTTAGTTGAACAAATTATATATCGGCTTTGAAGGAATACTAGTAGCGACTTATATCCCTGTCTCAGAGAACTGATGGTTGGTGCGAATCAGTACATATACAAGCGTGAATTACAATTCTGGAGCTTCTTTCCCGTAGTGCACATAATGCATGAAGAGAAAGACGGATCTTTCCGTTATCTTAAAGTGAGTGGTAAACAATTTTTCTGTTTACAATTAGGGTGGTACCGCGATTTTTATCGTCCCTATCGGATTTTCCGATAGGGGCTTTTTTGCGTCCGTCCCTTTGCACAATTTCATATATACGCGTTGAAAGAATCGCAGTAATATCTTATATCCCTGTTACAGAGAGCTAATGGTCGGTGGAAATTAGCACATATATAAGTATGAATTACAATTCTGGAGCTTCTTTTTCGTAGTGCTTGTACGCATGAAGGAAAAGACGGAGTTTTTCCGTTATCATTAATTGAGATGTAAGTATGTTTTCACTTACAAATAGGGTGGTACCGCGATTCTTTCGCCCCTATCGGATTTTCCGATAGGGGCTTTTTCTATTTCTCACAGAAACAAATGTTAAATAATTCCGAATCTTATGATAAAATTTTATAAGCGCTTACAATTTTGAAAGGTGGTGGTTCCAGCTATACCCAACCAATATTCAACTTTATAGAAAACAAGGAGGATGTCTAAATGACAAAGAAAACAGAAATTCCATCGCATTTAAAACCATTCGTATCCACGCAGCATTATGATCAATATACACCGGTGAATCACGCTGTTTGGCGTTACATTATGAGACAAAATCATAGTTTCTTAAAAGACGTTGCTCATCCAGCCTATGTGAACGGACTACAATCATCTGGTATAAATATAGATGCAATTCCAAAGGTAGAAGAAATGAATGACTGTTTAGCACCAAGCGGATGGGGAGCTGTAACAATTGATGGACTTATTCCCGGCGTAGCATTCTTTGATTTCCAAGGACACGGATTACTACCAATCGCAACAGATATTCGCAAAGTAGAAAATATCGAGTATACACCAGCTCCAGATATCGTACACGAAGCAGCAGGACACGCACCTATTTTACTGGATCCTACATATGCTAAGTATGTGAAACGCTTTGGACAAATTGGTGCGAAAGCTTTCTCTACAAAAGAAGAACATGATGCTTTTGAAGCTGTTCGTACATTAACAATCGTAAAAGAAAGCCCTACTTCTACTCCTGACGAAGTTGCCGCTGCTGAAAATACTGTAATTGAAAAACAAAAATTAGTTTCTGGTTTATCAGAAGCTGAACAAATTTCACGTCTTTTCTGGTGGACAGTAGAATATGGGTTAATCGGAAATATAGATGCTCCAAAAATATATGGTGCTGGTCTCCTTTCTTCTGTTGGCGAAAGCAAACATTGCTTAACAGACGCTGTAGAAAAGGTTCCATTCTCTATCGAGGCATGTACAGGTACAACTTATGACGTAACAAAAATGCAACCACAACTATTTGTTTGTGAATCATTTGAAGAGCTGACTGAAGCACTTGAGACATTTGCTGAAACGATGGCCTTTAAAACAGGTGGAAAAGAAGGTTTAGAAAAAGCGATTCGCTCTGAAAACTATGCAACTGCTGAACTAACTAGTGGATTACAGATTACAGGTACATTCAGCGAGACAATTGAAAACGATGCAGGTAAAGTGATTTACATGCGAACAAATTCACCAACTGCATTAGCAATTCATAATAAACAACTAGCGAATCATTCTACATCTATACACAGTGACGGCTTTGGAACACCAATTGGATTACTCACTGAAAATATTGCATTAGAAAATTGTACAGATGAACAACTACAATCATTAGGAATTACAATTGGAAATATTGCTGAGTTTACTTTTGCAAGTGGTATTCATGTAAAAGGAAAAGTAACAGATATTATAAAAAATGATAAGAAAATTGCTCTTATTTCCTTTATCGATTGCACAGTTACTTATAACGCCCGCGTATTATTTGATGCTTCATGGGGCGCATTTGATATGGCTGTTGGCTCACAAATCATTTCAGTATTCCCAGGAGCAGCAGATGCAGCATCATTTTTCCCAATTGATGAAGAAACAGAGGAAACTCCAGCACCTCTTACATTAACTGAGCTGGATCGTATGTATCAAACAGTTCGTGATATTCGAGGTGGAGGTATTTTACACGACGCACATGTCGATCAATTAGTAGCAATTCAAGAGGTATTAAATAAATTTTATCCGAAAGAATGGCTGCTTCGCCTTGAAATATTAGAATTACTTTTAGAGCATAACAAAGGACACGAAATATCAGCAGCATTATTACAACAACTTTCTATTTTCACAACTGACGAAGCTGTAACACGCCTTATTAACAATGGTCTTGCACTACTGCATGTAAAGGATGTGAAAAATGATGCTACGATTAACTGAAGAAGAAGTTCAAGGGGAATTATTAAAGGTGGATAAATGGATGATAAAAGATGAAAAATGGATTGAACGAAAATATATGTTTTCCGACTACTTAAAAGGAGTCGAATTTGTCTCTGAAGCCGCCAAACTATCAGAAGAACGTAATCACCACCCATTTATCCTTATCCAGTATAAAGCAGTCATTATTACTTTGTCATCTTGGAATGCAAAAGGTTTAACGAAACTAGATTTTGAGCTTGCAAAGCAGTTTGATGAACTATTTTTACAAAACGAAAAAGCAATTATAAGAAAGTAAAAAAAGAGAAGCCTTTTTTAGGCTTCTCCTTTAATTTTGAAATGGATACAATGTCCAAATGGATCCTGGGCTTGTAATATTCCATCTTTGTACGTAGCAATCTTGCCAATATTTTTTAAGCTTTCACATACTTGCTCTTTTTGTTTTTCATCTGCTAGTACAATTGTGAAATATTTCAAGCCAACAGAATTTGGCATTTGCGGCGGTATTCCTTCACCTTGCCACGTATTTAAACCGATATGGTGATGATAGCCACCTGCCGATACGAACAACGCGCCATTACGAGCTGGGATTGTTACTTCAAAACCAAGACCATCCACATAGAAACGTTTCGCTTCTTCCAAGTCAGCTACATGGAAATGAATATGCCCCATCACAGTACCAGCTGGAAAACCATTCCACGCAATTCCTTGCTGCAATAATTCTTCACCAGCTAACGGGTTACTAACAAATGGTAGTTCTCCATTCTCATCACGCCAAACTTCTTTTTGGCGATCATGATAAATTTCAATCCCGTTTCCATCTGGATCAGCTAAATAAAGGGCCTCACTAAAGTAATGGTCGGCTCCGCCGTGCAGTGGATATACCATTTCTACAAGATGACGAAGAATACTCGCTAAATCCTGTCTACTTGGTAGTAAAATTGCGTAATGATATAACCCCGTTCTCCCTCTTTGCTTTGGTAAAGCTTCTTTCTTTTCTTCAATGATAAGGAGTGGTTCGTTATTTTCATTCCCAAATGTAACGACCATTTCATCTTCTTTTAGTACTTTCATACTTAGTACTTCTGTATAAAACTCTAGTGATTTCTTTATATTTGATACATATAAATGAACAACATCAAGTGTTGTATCGGGATGAAGTTGAAAACTCATCTTGTTAGCCCCCCATTTAATTTAGTTCTTCTTTGACATTTTCTCTTTTAAGAAATTATCTACAAAACCGTCTGCTTTCGCAACAAATAAGTACGCACCCATTGCTAACAATGCAAGTTCTAATTCGAAGCCAGGATTTTTTCCATCTCCTAATAAACCAGCTGACCATTTTACTTTTACAATTGCTCCAACCATTACAAGTGCAAATAATAATCCAATATATCTAACACCTAAACCTAGAATTAACAATATACCACCAACTACTTCCGCTGTTGCTACACCGTATGCAAGACCTCCTGGTAAACCAATGCTTGTAAACCACCCTGCAATATTGTCAATCCCCGATTGGAATTTTGTTAAACCGTGCATAAAGAATGTTACCCCTAACACGATACGAATAATTAAGTTACCGATATGTTGATTCATTTCATTCTCTCCTTTATAGTTTTCTTATACAAAACTTTTATTTACATTACAAAACATACACTAATTTTTTTTATTCGTCAATTCATTTTCACTGGGAAAAAATATATTTTTTTTGCTATGATACAAATAGTTGTTTACAAAAAGGAGCTTGATTTTATGAATATTGGTTCTGCAATACGTGAAATTCGTCAACGTAGAGGCATAACAATCGCACAAATTTGTGAGGGAACAGGTCTTTCTAAAGGATTTATGAGTCAGGTTGAAAATAATAAAACATCACCATCTATCTCAACTTTAGAAACAATCTCCAATTTTTTAAACGTTCCCCTTCCCTATTTATTATTAGAACAAAAAGATCGGTTGAAAGTTGTCAAAAAGGTAGAGCGTAAATACAGTGTATACGGAAAAGATGAACAAAGAATTGAACATGTTGCAGAGCAAGGTGGCCTCCGCCTAAACCTCGTGGAAATTCCTGCTGGGTTTCCGAAAGAAAATATACCAAATGCCCATGAAGGGGAAGAATGTCACCTTGTATTACGCGGAAAACTAGAAGTTCAACATGGAGAAGATATTGCAATAGTAGAAGAAGGTGATTCTTTCTCCTGGAATGCATGTGTTCCTCATATCGTTCGTAATATAGGGGAAGAAACTGCATTATTACTCATCTCTAGTCATGCAGAAAATCGAAAACGTGTTTATTAAATAAAAAAGAAGCCTGTAAATCAGGCTTCTTTTTTATCCCCTTATAACGCCATAACTTGTCCCAACTAGTACAGTCTTTTCATGTTGATTGCGATAAACTGACTCGATTGAAACCTTTTTATATCCTTCCATCTGTTCAATATTTGTTAAAGTTAATTCACAAGTGATCGTATCTCCTGTAAAAACCGGTCTAATAAACTCACTTACTAATTCTCTTGCTATGTAATGTAATTCTTCTCCTACTTTCGTTCCAATACTAGCAGTTAATAAACCATGAACCATTAAACGTCCTTTTTCATCATATTCCATATGATGCCTACCTTTATCTCCTGTAATATTTGCAAATTCAAAAACCTCTTCCTCAGTAAATCTTCTTTCGTATTTAAATACATCCCCAACTTTTACATTCATTTTTATCCCCCGTTTAATAAACAGAATTTTCTTTTATTTTATCATAAAATGAGTCTCAGTTCAGTTTATATTATTAAAATAGCGATCCTTTTTCTACACTATCTTACTTTTATCGGTGCCCATCTTTTTTTGCTACTTGATACCCGTAGTACGCACATGTTCCATTTCTCGATAACTCTCTCACCTCAAAACCACAACTTCTATAAAAATCAAAATTATTCGCAGATGTATGTGCAAACCAGTCTCCATGTGGCAACTTTTGCAAACAAAGAGCGACAAGTTTCTTACCTAATCCCTTCCCTCTATATTCACATTTCACAACTAAATTTACTATGTTCGCGATCATGATTCCATCAGAAATGACTCTAACCATCGCAATCATCTCTTCTTCATCCCAAATTGTGAATGCCCATGTTGAATTTTCAAATGCTATCGTGAATTTTTCAATTTGCCAAGAAGGGATATCATCATTACTCCAACCAGCATCTTCGAATAAAGTTTTAATTGCATATGCTGGCACACCATTCGTTCCCTCACGAATAATAAGGCCATTATGATAAATATACATGTAATCCCCCCTTTATTTTTATATACCATTCTTCAAAAGATGCAATTTACCTTTTTTCATCCAACGCGTTTAATGGAATAAACAAGAACGTCCATCCCATGAAATGAAGTTGTTTTCTCATAACTAAGCCCTGTTTTTCTAGCAACAAAGATTGAGGCGGGGTGATCCGGATTAATAAGAGAAATTAATTTATTCATTCGTAACGCTTGGAAACCATAGTCTCGAAATGCTGCCGCTGCTTCTTTCGCATACCCTTTTCCCCAATACTGAGGTAATAACCAATAACCAATTTCAATTTCTTCTTTTCCATCTATCTGCTGCTTTACTAACCCTGCATGACCAATTCGTATTCCCGTTTCCTTTTCAATCAATACAAATAAACCAAGACCGTTTTTATAGCTAGGAATCACCCACTCCTCCAAACTTTTTTTACATTGCATATATGTTTTTAACGTCCCATTTCCAATATAGCGCATTACCTTCTCATTTCCCCATAGCGAAGCATAGAACTGCAAATCATCCATTGTATATTTGCGAATTTGTAAACGATCTGTATGAAACATCTCTGCACTCCTTCCCACGAATTTGTACTTAACTACACGATCATGTTTTGTATGTATACTAAAATGTTACTATCTATTATAAATGAACCAAGAATAAAATACAGAATATTCAATCCCTCAATAATCTAAAAAAGGCAGTAGACAAATATTGTCTACTGCATCCATATCATAACTAGCATAAAGAAAACTACAATTGAGGGGGGTGTAGGATTTTCAAATATACTAGATACTTATCCCGTTCTAACGGGCGGTAAACTTTTCAATTATATGAAAGTGAAAAGTTTACCGCACATAAGAACCTTTGCGGTCATTAAGAGAGCGCCGTTAAGTACTCCAATACACGCTGTGCTTTTTCTCCACCCATTCGTGCATGTTGAAGAAGAGAAATACCATGTGGACCCGATGCACACAATGCCTCTGGTTGTGCTACTAAAATAGCTTGTACAACTTCTAATTCTCCAAGCATCGCGGCCGCGAAAATGTCCATTCGAGCACCCTTTTCTAATAAATAGAGAGCAATATCTTTACGACCTACATGTGCCGCCGCTCCTAACGCACTTTCCCAATCTGATCCGCCCCAATTGTAAGAGGCATGAAGTAAGCTTGGCGATTCAGCCAACAGTTCTTGTACTTTTTCTAAATCTCCGTGAGCTGCCATAACAAATTCTCTTACTAACTCAGTGGTAATACATTCTTCTGTTCGCATCTTGCTCCTCCTTTTTTAGAAATTCGTTTTGGTGTGAAAAATGGCTTGTCACTTCCTTGAAAAATATCTACCTCTATGCCGAACACACGTTGAAACATTTCATAACATAACACTTCTTCTGGTATACCGTCATACTGAAGCTGCCCTCGCTTTAATACGAGTAAACGATCACTATATTGAGCCGCTTGGTTAATATCATGTAAAACCATTACAATTGTCATGCCAAACTCCTCGTTTAACCGTTTCACAAGTTCCATTACTTCCAACTGATGAACGATATCTAAAAAGGTTGTTGGCTCATCTAATAATAAGACATTTGTACGTTGTGCTAGCGTCATTGCAATCCAGGCACGTTGTCTTTCTCCTCCTGATAAAGATTGTAAAAGACGATATTCATACCCTTCAAGATTTGTAACAGACAATGCCCAATCAACAATTTCTTCATCGTCTTTATTTAAGCGACCTCTCCATGATTTATGAGGTCCCCTTCCAAATTCGATTAATTCTTTCACTGTTAAATCTAATTGATGATCATGCATTTGTGGTAACATCGCTAATTGCTTCGCTACATCGGCACTTTTCATCGTATGAATACTTTTTCCATCTAAAATGATATCCCCTTCGCTTTGTTTAAGTAGTCTTGCCATTAAACGAAGCAAAGTAGATTTCCCCGACCCATTCGGTCCAATTAAACTAACGACCTCTCCAGCTTTAATATGTACATTCATATTTTGCATTTGAAATCTTTCAGAATGTGCGTAAAACACTTTATTAACGGAAATCACGCTGTTTCCCCCCTCTATGAATTAAATATAAGAAGAACGGACCGCCTAAGAAGGATAATAAAATACCGACAGGCAATTCAATTGGATCGAACCAACTTCGAGCTATCGCATCCGCGAAAACAAGTAATATCCCTCCACCAAGGCATGATAATGGCAGTAAATATTTATAGTCATTTCCAACTAATAAACGTAACATATGTGGTACAACAAGACCGACAAATCCAATAAGACCAGAAACACTAACTGCAATTCCAGCTAATAGTGTACTTACTACTATTAAATAAAACCGGCTTCTCTCCACGTTATGACCTAATAATTTCGCCATTTCATCTCCAAGCATTAATACTCGAATATGCTTTATACCAAAGAAGGCTAATATAATAGCGAATAGTGCATAATAAATAATCATGTTTAAATGTGCCCAACTTACACCACCAATGCCACCTGCTAACCAGGGTAACACCGATTGTACTTTGTCACTATGTAATAACATTAACGCTGACGTCGCTGCACCAATTAATGCATTGATTGATACACCTACTAAGACAATCCTTGAAGGCGGCGCCCCTTTTTGCCATGATAAAGCATAAATGACCATCGCCGTTATGAAAGCTCCTATAAACGCCCCGAGCGGTAAAAATGCCATATGCTGAGGGAATAAAATCATAATTACAATTGCTACAAGGCCTGCTCCAGATGAAACCCCGATAATACCAGGGTCTGCAAGAGGATTTCTCATAACCCCTTGCAGCAGTGCACCAGATGCTGCTAAACATGTTCCTACTATAAATCCAACGAGCACTCTCGGTATACGAAGGTCCCATACAATTCGATGAACCGTCGAACCTTCATCTTCTATCCCTGTTAGAATTTCTCGTAAAGAAAAGGATAGGCTTCCTGCGAAAAGACCGTAAAAAAGACCTAGAATCGTTAATACAACTAAAGTAACTGCTATTATCCATCTTTTTTTCGCAAAAGGATGTTCCTTTTCCCTTACTACTTCACTACTTTCCATACGTATCATTTCCTTACATCTTGTATACTTTTATACATAAAGTCCATTGCTTCTGTAACTTTTGTTCCAGGATTTGATCCAAATAAGTCTGGTGGCAAAATAACTACACGATTTTGTTTTACTGCATCTAAATTTTTCCACGCTTCATTTTTCATCATTTCGCCTTCAAATGCTTTTTTAACGCTATTTGGATCTCCATGTGTAATTAAATAAATCACATCTGGATTTACCTCAATAATACGTTCTACACTTAGCTGCGCATATTGCGGATATTCCTTCATTTCCGGAAAATCAGCTGCAATATTTTTTCCGCCTGTTTTTTCTAAAATATTACCTGATAAAGATGTTGGTAATGCTGCTAAATAAGTACCTGGTGCTCCGTATACTAACAGTGCTTTCACATCACTCTGTTTCTCATATGTCTTCATTTGATCATTAATTTTTTGATTAAGTTCTTTTGCTTTATCTTCTTTCTTCATTATCGTTCCATATAGTTCAATATTCTTTTGAATATCTTGTACAGAATTCGCAGAAGAAATCATTACTTTCGTTCCTTGTCCTTCAACCGTTGGAACATTCTTTTGAAACCCATTGTTAGCAATAAGTACATCCGGTTTTAAACTAGCGATTTGCTCAAAATTCGGTTGATGTGCATTCCCGATTACTTGTACTTTCTTTAAATCCTCTGGAAGAGTTATTTTTGCATCCGGACGACCTACTATTTTTCCGCCTAAAGCATGAATAATATTCATGTCCCCCATACTTAATGTTGCAAAACTCTCTGGCACTTTATCGAATGTTACCTTTCTTCCTGATAGGTCGGTAACTTCGATTTTCTCTTTTCCTTTTTCTGTTTTTGTTGCAGATGCTTTTTCGTCTCCCTTTGCATTGCAACCTATTAACAAGAAAAAAATAGATAAAAACGCTGTGAATAGCGTAATAGATTTTTTCATTCTTCCACCTCTAACTGATAATGATAATCATTAACTACTATTCTACTTTAATTGATAAGGATTATCATTGTCAATATAAACCGCATACATTTTTTACAAAAACAAAAAGCACTACAAAAAGATTCGTTCTTTTCGTAGTGCTCTATTTCATAATATTACTCACATTCGTTTCCCTCTAACTGTTCTCGCATCATTTTCACACGCTGAAAGAAAAAGAATGATAAACTTAAAAATATAACGGTACTCCCCATCATAACAAAAGATTGTATTGCTTCTTTTGCTCCATTCGGAATCAATAAGCCAACCATTAACAATGTACTTACAGCGAGAAGGATTTGTCCGAACCGAGTATAATCTTCTATTTTTCCTTGTAATTCTTTCATTATATTCTCACTCCTCTATTTCACTGTATCATATTCTATTAAACTTAAAGACCAGTAAATACAGCCATTCTGGGAGATGTTTTCCAAATGAAAAAGAGCCGCTTTATTGCGACTCTTTCATACCCATTACTCCCCTTTATATGCTTCCATATAAATTTCTTTCAACTCTGAAATGAGAGGTAATTTCGGATTAGCTGTTGTACATTGATCTTCAAAAGCTCTTTCTGCTAATAATCCAACAACCTCTTCAAATTGGTCTTTAGCAACTCCTTGTCCTGCAATACTCATATTTATATTTAAGCTTTTTCCAAGCTCAATAATTGCTTGGACGAGGGATTCCACACCTTCTGCTGTCGAGCCTGCTGGAAGCCCGAGCATTCTCGCAATATGTGCATAACGTTCATCAGCCACAAAGTGCTCATATTTTGGGAACAATGCGTGTTTTCTTGGCTTAATAGCATTATAGCGAACTACGTGCGGCATAAGAATTGCATTCGCACGCCCATGCGGAATATGAAATTCCGGTCCAATTTTATGTGCTAAGCTGTGATTAATACCTAAGAAAGCATTTGCAAATGCCATCCCTGCAATTGCAGAAGCATTATGCATTTTTTCTCGTGCTTCTTCGTCATTTCCATCTTTAAATGCTCTTGGTAAATATTTAAATACGAGATCAATGGCCTTTAATGCTAATCCATCTGTATAGTCATTTGCTAGAACAGACACATACGCCTCGATTGCATGCGTTAATACGTCCATACCAGTGTCTGCTGTTACATGTGGTGGTACTGTCATTACAAACTGTGGATCAACAATTGCTACATCTGGTGTTAATTCATAATCCGCGAGCGGATACTTTATATTATTTTTCTTATCTGTAATAACCGCAAATGGTGTCACTTCTGATCCTGTTCCTGATGTTGTTGGAATGGCAACAAACTGCGCCTTACTTCCTAATTCCGGATATTCACATGTACGTTTTCTTATATCTAAAAACTTCTGTTTAATTCCATAGAATGTTGTTTCTGGGTGCTCATAGAAAAGCCACATCCCTTTCGCTGCATCCATAGCTGAACCACCACCAAGTGCGATAATTACATCTGGCTTAAAACTTCTCATCATTTCCGCACCTTTAAACACAGTTTCATCTGATGGATCTGGCTCGACCTCAAAGAAAACTTCGACTTTTACATCATTTGCATGTTTACGTAAATAATGCGTAACCGTATCTACATATCCGTGCTCAACCATTCCTGGATCCGTTACAATAAATGCACGTGAAATGTTAGGCATATTCGCTAAATATGCTGTCGCATGTTTTTCAAAATAAATTTTTGGTGGTAATTTGAACCACTGCATATTCTTTTTTCTATTTGCCAACCTTTTTATATTTAATAAATGCGTCGCTGTTACGTTTTGAGAAACTGAGTTTTTCCCATACGAGCCGCAACCGAGCGTAAGTGATGGAATAAATCCATTATATATGTCACCGATTCCACCTTGTGATGAAGGGGCGTTTACAATAAGACGGCAAGCTTTCATACGTAATCCAAATTGTTTTTGTACTTCTTTATTTGTAGAATGAATGACTGCTGAATGTCCTAAACCACCAAGGTCTAACATGTCTTCGCAATATGTAAGTCCCTCTTCTAGTGAATTTGCTTTTACACAAGCTAATACTGGACTCAGTTTCTCACGAGATAGTGGATATGCTCCTCCGATACCTTGTATTTCAGCTACAAGCATTTTTGTATTTTCAGGCACAGTAATTCCAACTAATGCGGCGATGTACTGTGCTGATTTCCCTACAATATCACTATTTACTGCACATGTATTTTCATTAATAACAAGCTTTTCTAATTTTCTTCTCTCTTCTTCTGTTACAAAGTAACAATTGTTTGCAATCATTTCTGTTTTCACATCATCATAAATTTCCTTGTCTACAATGATTGCTTGTTCTGATGCACAAATCATACCGTTATCAAATGTTTTTGATAAAATTAAATCATTAACAGCTCGTTTTATATGCGCTGATTTCTCTATATAGCATGGTACATTACCAGGACCTACACCTAGCGCTGGTTTTCCAGTAGAATAAGCTGATTTCACCATACCTGCTCCTCCAGTTGCCAAAACAAGCGCAACACCTTCATGGTTCATTAATTGTTTCGTTGCTTCGACAGAAGGTCTTTCAATCCACTGAATACAATGTTTTGGTGCCCCGGCCTTCACCGCTGCATCATATACTGTTTTCGCCGCTGCAATGGAACAGTTTTGTGCTGAAGGATGAAATGCGAAAATAATTGGATTTCTCGTTTTCATCGCGATTAATGCTTTAAACATTGTTGTCGACGTTGGATTCGTTACTGGCGTTACCCCAGCTACTACTCCGACAGGTTCCGCAATTTCTATTATTTCTTCATGAGGATCTTCGTGAATAATCCCTACTGTTTTATCTTTCTTTATGCTATGCCAAATATATTCAGTAGCAAAAATATTTTTAATGCATTTATCTTCATATACACCACGACCTGTTTCTTCAACAGCCAACTTTGCAAGTGGCATATGTTGATCCACACCTGCTAATGCCATTTCATGAACAATGTTGTCAATTTGCTCTTGTGTAAAACTTTCTAATGCTTGTAAAGCCTTTCGACCGTTATTCACTAACGTATCAATCATCTCTTTTACTTCCTGCATTTCATTTACAACTTTCTCTTTGACTACCATGTAAATTCCTCCTATTCTGCTATCATGGACTAAATAAGACCCTATAGGTCATAATGAGTCCCGATTAGCGCAAAAAAAATAGAGTTGCTTTCCTACATGAACCTAATTGTTTGTGAAATATTTCACAAGTTTGTTCGTGAGTAACACTTCATGAACTTAATATACATGAAATGATTTCATTTGTGTATGTCTATTTTGTGAAGTTTTTCACAAAATAGATGTAATAAAAATGCACTGCCTATATGAGCAGTGCATTTTTATTATGCTAACGCTTGTGCTAGATCTTCAATTAAATCTTCACCGTCTTCAATACCGACAGAAATACGAATTAATGTATCTGTAATTCCTAGCTCTTTACGACGATCTGCTGGGATTGATGCATGTGTCATTTGAGATGGGATAGAAATTAAACTTTCTACTGCCCCTAAACTTTCAGCAAGTGTAAAATATTGTAAGTTCTCTAGTACTTTATTTAATGTTTCTTCACTATCTACATCAAATGAGATAATAGCACCAAATCCATTTGCTTGTTCTGTCGCTAGTTCATGGTTTTGATGTGATGCAAGACCTGGGTAATATACTTTATTTACTTTTGGATGGTTATTTAAAAACTCAGCAATTGCACGTGAATTCGTTTCATGCTCTTCCATTCGAATTCCTAATGTTTTTAAACCACGAAGTAGTAAGAAGCTATCTTGTGGGCCAAGAATGCCTCCTGTTGAGTTTTGTACAAAGTGAAGGTCTTCTGCTAATTGCGGGCTATTTACAACTACTAGGCCTGCAACTACGTCACTATGACCTCCTAAATATTTCGTTGCACTATGAAGTACAATGTCTGCTCCTAAAGTAATCGGCGACTGCCAATATGGCGTCATGAATGTGTTATCGATAATTGTTAATAAATCTTTCTCTTTAGCAAGAGTAGATATTTTCTTAATATCAGTAATTTTCAGTAATGGGTTCGTTGGTGTTTCCACATAAATCGCTTTCGTATTTGGACGAATCGCTTCTACAACTTCCTCTAGGTTTGTTGTATCTACAAATGTATGCTCAATACCGAAGCGATTTAATACTTTCGTGATAACGCGGTACGTTCCACCATACACATCATCTGTTAAAATAACGTGGTCACCTTTTGAGAACAACATAATTGTAGCTGTAATAGCAGCCATTCCTGAACCAAATGCAAAACCAGCATGACCGTTTTCTAATACTGCAATCATTTCTTCTAAAGCTGCACGTGTTGGGTTGCCTGTACGTGAATATTCATATCCTTGATGCTTACCAACTGCTTCTTGTTTGTACGTACTTGTTTGATAAATCGGTACATTTACAGATCCAGTTGAAGGTTCTCCTATGCGAATACCATGAATTAACTTTGTCTTTGCTCTCATTTTTTATTCCCATCCTTTGTATATGTCTTTACTTAAATAGCGCTCACTACTATCAGGAAAAATCGTTACAATATTTGTACCTGGCGCCGCTTTCTCTGCTTCAAGTAAACTTGCATGAAATGCTGCTCCGGAAGAACTCCCAACGAGCAGTCCTTCTTTTTGCGCTAATTCCTTCACTCGTAAAAATGCATTTCGATCAGAAATTGTATGAATTTCATCAAAATAAGATGTTTTCAAAAATGGCGGGATAAATTCAAGGCCAATCCCTTCTGTTTCATGCGAACCAGCTTTACCACCATTTAAAATAGATCCTTCTGGTTCGACAATAACCGTTTTTATATCTATATTTTTTTCTTTCAAATAAGATGCAGTCCCCATGAATGTACCACCAGTTCCTGCTCCTGCAACAAATATGTTAATCTCTCCGTTCAGTGCATCCCAAAGTTCAGGTCCTAATGTTTTGAAATAAGCACGCGGGTTTGCTTCATTCGCAAACTGACTTGGAGAGTATGAATTCGGTATTTCATTTACTAATTCTTTTGCTTTTGCAATTGCGCCGGTCATTCCTTGCTCAGTTGGTGTATGCACAACCGTTGCACCCAGTGCTTTCATTAGTTCTTGCTTTTCAATACTAAATTTCTCTGGTACACAAACGATAACGTGTAAATCATGTTGTAACGCTGCAAGTGCCAGTCCAATACCAGTATTTCCAGCAGTCGGTTCAATAATTGTTCCACCCTGGGTAACAAGCCCTTTTTCTAGCGCATCTTCAATTAATTCTCTTCCTAAACGGTCCTTAACGCTTCCACCTGGGTTATAAAATTCAAGCTTTGCAAATAAACGGACCCCTTCCGGAAGTGAAAAACGAGTAATTTCTACAACTGGCGTATGACCAATCAACTCATGAACTCCACGATATACATTCATCGTGTTCTCCCCCTTATTTGCCAATAAAGAAAAGGCAACTGTATGTATTTTCTTTATATGAGACAGTTGCCTTTTTGTTACATTACTTTAACTCTTCTAGTACTTTTACGATAAAGTTTGTAGAATGAAGAGCTGCTTGATCTAAAAATTGATCAAATGAAACATTTGATTCTTTACCAGCAATATCAGAAAGTGCACGAATAATAACAAACGGAACTTCATATTGGTGGCATACTTGTGCAACAGCTGCTGCTTCCATTTCTACTGCATAAAGGTCTTCAAATTTATCACGAATTGCTGCAACGCGGTTCGGATCACTCATAAATGAATCACCTGTTGCAATCATACCTTTTACAACTTGAATATTTTCTTCTGCCTGCATACATTTCTCAGCTAATGCAACTAATGCTTCATCAGCCTTGAATCCAGGCGGCATTCCTGGTACTTGACCATACTCATAGTTAAATGCTGTTACATCTACGTCATGATGACGAACTTCTGTTGAAATAACTACATCTCCAACATTTAGAGAATGATGAAAGCCACCAGCTGAACCAGTATTAATTACTTTTTCAGGCTTATATCTTTCTAATAAAATTGTCGTTGACATCGCTGCATTTACTTTACCAATACCAGACTTTAACAAGATCACTTCATGTCCTGCTAATTGTCCTTTCGTAAATTCACAACCCGCAACCGTTTCTGTTTCTGCTTGTTCTAATTTGTCACGTAAAATACGTACTTCTTCTTCCATTGCTCCAATTACAGCAATTCTCAATCTAATCCCTCTTTCTATTGCTTAGTTGCCTCCATTACCCAAACGAAATGATTTAATCTCGTAAACGTTACATGGAAGCCATTGTTTTCAAAAATAGACTGCATGACTGGAATACGTGTATAGTATTCCGTTTGCAAATCGTTTGCTAACTGATGGAAACCTCTTTGTTTTGCTGTTTCAACAGTTTTATCATATGCATCTTGATCTGCAAATATCGTATCAGCAAACACTATTTTACCACTTTTGTTTAGCAATTGACTATACTTCGCAATCGCTACATTTTTTTCATCATCTGTTAAATGATGAAATGCGTAGGTGCTTACTATGGTATCAATTGAATTTGGGACTTCAAACGAAAGAAAATCACCTTCTGTAATGGAAAATTCTTTTGGCAATTTCTCTTTTGCAATCATGCGCATTTCACGTGACGGTTCTATACCGTAAACTGTGCGTCCAGCAAACAATAATTTATTTGTTAAATTGCCAGTACCAACACCAAATTCTAATACATTACCAAATGACTTGTTAACTACATCCTCTAGAATGTCCTCATAATGGGCGAAAACTTCTTTATATTGTATATCTTCGCCTTGTACAAATGAGTCGTACGTATGAGCCCACTCATCAAATAAACCATTAAATTCTGTACCCATAAAAATCCCCCTTTTTCTCATCGGTTTTATCAGTATAATATGCCCTCTTTCTAAAAATGTCAATTGAAATGTACATGGTATTTCCTTCTTTTCTTTGTTACACTATAGTTGATTACATAGGAGAGGGGTCGTCTTCGTGTCATTTACCTTTGAAATGTTAGAAGATAAAGTAGAGTTTTTCGAAGCAGGAGACTTAGCTTCTTTGGAACGAAAAATTAGTGAACAAATCGATAATAATAAAGCACTTATGCTTGAAGTTCATCACATCTCGCATCAAATGGTTATGGATCCCGAAAGCAAAAGGCCATATTATAGCGCGGTTGTTCATTTTAAATTAAAGAAATTACGCTAAACTAAAAAAGAGAAGCTCCTAAGGAGCTTCTCTTTTTTAGTTTATATTATAGCGCGGTTGTTCATTTTAAATTAAAGAAATTACGCTAAACTAAAAAAGAGAAGCTCCTAAGGAGCTTCTCTTTTTTAGTTTAGGTCTTGAACAAGTACTGGTTTCCAGCCCTCGTTGTCTACCCAATCAATATTCACATAATATTTTTTGCCTGATTGTTTATCTTGTACGTTACCGTAAGCTTTATTTTTACCGTTATTTCCGATTCGATGAATAACTAATTGCTCTACTGGAACGTCAATTGCAGCTGAAATAGCTTGATTCATCTCATTCCAATCTGCTGTACCTTTTTTAAACGTCATCGCAGGTGTCGCACCTTGCTCTGTACCTACTGGCTTCCAAGAAGACTTCGTATAAGCGTCAGTTGCCTTTGGCTGTGTTTTTTCAGCTGGTACTTTCTCGTTAGCTTTCGCTTCTTCTTCAGCTTTTTTCTGTTCTTCTTCAGCCTTTTGCTTCTCTTCTTCCTTCTTCTTAGCCTCTGCCTTATCTTGCTCGTTCTTCTTCGTCTCTTCTTTGCCTTTAGCTTTCTCAGACTTATTCTCTTTCGTTGTTTGCTGAGCTACTTTTTTATCACTAGAAGACGCTTGTTCTTTTCTTTCAGGAACAAACAATTGATATGATACAATAGCTACTAATATTAATACAATTGCAATTGCAATATTTAAAACACCGTTTTGACGACGTTTTTGTTGTTTCTGTTGGAATCTAGATCCTCCTGCCATTCTTCAAACCTCCATGCAGTTTTTCATACTTGCTATTGTAACATTAAATCTAGAAAGGTTGAACATTTACAATAATATTTTCACGAAATGAAAACATTTCACTATGAATTGCAAGATTACTTTTCATTCTCTAATCGATAGATTGATTCTACGATAGCTTTGAAAATAGGTGTAACTCTATTTACATTACTATTCGTTTCTATATCCACGACAACTAAAGCATATCTTGGATTTTCATATGGAAAATAACCTGCAAACCAACGATTCTCTTTCATCCCTTTTCCTGTTTGCGCTGTCCCAGATTTTCCGGCAACACTTAGTGGTAACGACCTGAATGCTGCTCCTGTTCCTTTCTCCGTTGTTACAACGCCCCTTAATAACTCTTGTAATGTTTTCACCGTTTCATAGGAAAGCTGTTTTCCACCTAATGTATGGTCTTCAAATGTATAGAAGTCCGTTCCATTTTTATACATTATTTTTTCCACAGCTTTCACTTCCATCTTTTCTCCACCTCTAGCAATCGTCGCCATCATATTTGCAATCGCTAGAGGTGACATACGTACATCTTTCTGTCCAATTGCTGTTTGCGCTACCGCCTTTTTACTATTCTTATTTCCTTCACTACCCCAAATCGTAACCCTCTTCTCCTCTGGCATTTGCTCAAAATGAGTTGTATGAAATACAGAACCTTTCCATCCAACCTTACCAGCGGCTCCTAACGCTGCTACGTAAGTTTCTAACACCATCTTATCCTTTTGTATTAGCTCATTACCTAACTCTGAAAATGTCCTGTTACAGCTTCTAGCAAAGCTCTCTTTAAAACTAAGTGTACCCATCATAACTTGTGGGTGGTCTTCACCATATAAATCTTGATTACAATTAAATGTACGATTAAACACATTTTCATTTTGATCAATCACTGCCGCTGCAACTATTGTTTTAAAAACAGAACCGGGAAAATGTGGTGTCAACATTTGATTTTCAAGTGTAGTTTTATATAAACGCTCATCCTTCACCTGCACAGATGGTTTACTGACCATCGCTAAAATTTCATTTGTCTTTACATCAAGTAATACTAATCCCCCCTTCTTTATTTCGCTTGCTTCAACCACTTCTTCTGCTTTTTGCTGTAACCTGTTATGTAAAGTTGTTTGAATCGTCACTGGATAAAACGGATTTCCAGGCGCAGTATATTTCGCTTGTTTTCCAAAAATCGGTTCCCCTTGTCGGTCCACTTGATACAATACTTTTGCCTCTCCATCGGTCAAAAGAAATTCATCAAATGATTGCTGCAATCCTGAAATACCAATTGGCGTTTGTCTTGAAATTTTTCTTACTTCTCCGTATCGTTTTTGAAATTCTCGTTCATTCTCCCCCACATCGCCAATTAAATGATTCACCCTGCCAGTTTGCCGTAAACGAACTTCAGCTGCTACAATACCTAATACATTTAATTGATTTACCTTCTCCATCTGCTCTCGTGCCAAGCGAAATGGACCATTTCCCCTTTGCATGATAAATGCACTTTTCTTGTCTTTCATTTGACTTTCAATCTCTTGTCTCGACACACCAATGATATGCGCAATTCTCTCTAACATGTCATTTTTTATTTGTAGAAATGGAAAAACAATTAAAACAGGATACTTTTTCTCACCTATTTCCTTACCGTTCCGATCTATAAAATGGCCTCGTCCATCATCTACCGTAATGGACTGCGTCCGTTGTGTAACACTTTTTTCAATTAAATTTATCTTACGATCTGTAAATGATTCTGTATCTATAATTTGTATTTGAATTAAACGACAAAGTAAAATAAACATGATACATATAAAACAAATTAAAACAATTGTAATTCTCCGTTTTATTTTCATAAAAAAACACCTCGTCTATTATAGTTTGGACCGAGTGTTTCATCTTTTATACAAATAAAAAAATCACTCGCTTTTACACGAGTGATTTTTTATTATTTTACAGAGATAATCTCTACTTGCATTTCTCCACCTGGAGTTTGGATTGCTACCTTCTCACCAATTTGCTTACCTAATAAGCTTTTTGCAATTGGAGAATCGTTAGAAATTCTTCCTTCAAATGGATCTGCTTCTGCGCTACCTACGATTGTGTAAGATTCTTCATCTCCACCTGGTAACTCTTTAAATGTTACTGTTTTACCTAATGTAACAACTGTAGACTCTTCGCCGTTATCTGTGATGATAACTGCGTTACGAATCATGTTTTCTAATTGTGTAATACGTCCTTCTACGAACGCTTGCTCATCTTTCGCTGCATCGTACTCAGAGTTCTCGGAAAGATCTCCGAAGCTACGTGCAATCTTAATTCGCTCTACAACCTCTTTACGTTTTACCGTTTTTAAATCTTCAAGTTCGTTCTCTAGCTTTTGCTTACCCTCTTGCGTCATAGGGTATGTTTTTTCTGTTGCCATATTTTCCACTCCTTTTATATACCAATCCCCCGAAAAAAAAGAGGAGTTCCATATGAAAACTCCCCCACTTATATGTATAGCGGAGGTTTCTAGCACGCCTGTACTAGCGGAGTTGTCACATACAACCCCGTATTCCCAATTCCTCTTTATATAAAGAAGATATGTATGGAAAGTTGATATAAATATGCCCTCACCTATATATAGATGAGGTTGCATGTTTCATTGTATTCGATAGGAAGGGAAAAAATCCCTTCCTATCGTATATCTTTTACTATGCTATTACAAATTTACTTTTTGTTCAAGAATTGTTGCAATTTTTGTCACCATAATATCAATTGCAACATGGTTTTGTCCACCTTCAGGGATAATAATATCCGCAAATTTCTTAGAAGGCTCAATAAATTGATTGTGCATTGGACGTACAACACTTACGTATTGATCAATAACTGAATCCATCGTACGGCCGCGTTCCTTAATATCACGCTGCATGCGGCGTAAAATACGAAGATCTGCATCTGTATCAACGAATAGCTTAATGTCCATTAACTCACAAAGACGTGGGTCTTCTAAAATAAGAATTCCTTCTAAAATGATTACATCTTTCGGCTCAACTGGAATAACTTCTTCTGAACGCGTATGCAATGTATAGTCATATACAGGCTTATCAATTTGCTCATATGCAAGTAGCTGCTGCAAATGTTCAATTAACAGATCATTATCAAACGCAAGCGGATGATCATAATTTGTTTTTAAACGCTCTTCCATTGGTAAATGGCTTTGATCTTTGTAATAATAATCTTGCTCTAAGATTAAAATAGAATGACCTTTAAAATGGTCAAAAATCGCTTTCGTTACACTCGTTTTACCTGATCCCGAACCACCAGCAATTCCAATTACAACAGGCTTATTCGTCCCCATTCGACTATCAACTCTTTCTTATTGAAGTATGCTTTTGCGCATCATATTATTCACATACACTGGTTGATCCACTTTGAATTTCACGATTTGCAGCGGATGTCTCGCTGCATCTAATTCGTTTCCATCCTCATCCCAAATTTTCTCCACCGTCTGCGTAAAGTTTTCTATTTCTGGCCCAAAGAACTCCACTTCATGTCCTGGTTTGAAATGATTACGTTGCTCAATCGTTACGATGCCTGTTTCTTCATTATAATCTAACACTAAACCAGCGAAATCATACGTTGTTTTCTTACTATGATTTCCAAACATTTGCTCTTGATGTCCTGGAACCCCTTCAAAGAATGCGGGAGCTGTATCACGATTTGCACATTTATCAAGCTCATCTAACCATTCTTGTTTAAACTCAAAATTATCCGGATCCGCACAATACGCATCAATTACTTTACGGTATACCGTTGCTACAGTTGCTACGTAATGGATTGATTTCATACGTCCTTCAACTTTTAAGCTATCAATTCCAATTTCAATCATTTTCGGAATTGATAAAATTAAATTTAAGTCTTTTGGACTCATTGCAAAGTGAGCATCTTCTTCTTGGAATAGAGGAAGCTCTTTTGCATCTTTATGTTGTGATACTGTTTGAACTAAATCATAGTCCCAACGGCAAGATTGACAACAACCACCACGGTTAGAGTCACGTGCTGTCATATGGTTACTTAACGTACATCTGCCTGAATATGCGATACACATTGCACCATGGACGAATGCTTCAATTTCAATATCCACTTTTTCTTTAATTTCTTTCATTTCTTCATAGCTTGCTTCACGAGCTAATACAAGACGATGTAAACCTTCTTCTTTCCAATACTGTGCTGCTTTCCAGTTGGATAGTGATTGTTGTGTACTTAAATGCACTTCAACAGAAGGCGCTACACGTTTACAAGTCTCAATAATAAGCGGATCAGCAACGATAATTCCCGTTACGCCAGCTTTTTCAATCCCTTTTAAATATTCCTCTAGCCCGTCCATATTTTCATTATGTGCAAAGATATTTGTTGTTACATATATTTTCGCTCCATATTTCTTTGCAAATTCAACACCTTCTGCCATTTCTTCCAGTGTAAAGTTACCTGCATTCGAACGAAGACCAAATTCTTGTCCACCTAAATATACAGCATCTGCCCCATAATGGATAGCTACTTTTAATTTTTCTAAGTTACCCGCAGGGATTAACAGTTCAGGTTTCTTCACAATAACGCGTTTGCCATCGATTACTCGTGAAATTTCTTGTACAGTCATTTCCTACACCCTCCTCTTTTAGTAAACCGTCTCTTTAAAGAAGAATCCTGTATCTAACGGACGATTTACTGGTTGCATTTCTTCTATCTCTTTATATAAATCGTCTTTCACGTCATAATACGCATCACGATCTTCTACACATAAATCAATTGCTTTACGATATTTCTTCGTTACCTCAATAATGTATGCAGAGCTTTTTAGTACACCATCAACTTTTAAGCTAGCGACTTCAGCGTCAATTAGTTCTTCTAACTCATCGATGAAACAAATATCGTTTGGACTCATAATGTGAGTACCATTTTCATCTTCATAAATTGGATATTTATTGTTACGCTCTGGGTCATATAAGAACATATTCTCTTCATATTTTTTCTTTTCAATGTCAAGATTACGTCCTTGATACTCAAAGTAGTTCCCTACTAAGGAACGCTTCGATTGGAACATACAAGTCATACCGTGAATTTGTACTTCAAGTTCCACTTCAGCATTTTCTTTTAATTCAACAATTTCATCTAAGCTAAGCTCACGAGCTAATACAGCGCGTTTTGCTCCTCTTTCTCCCCAGTAGTTACAAGTAAACCAGTTTGTTGCTGTTGTTTCTGTATTCCAGTGCAATTGCATATTTGGCGCTACTTCTCGGACCGCCATTAATACTGCTGGGTCTCCGAAAACAATTGCATCTACACTTACTTCGTTTAAAAATGCAACATAATCTGTTAATTCGTCTACTTTATCATTGTGGAACATAGCGTTCATTGCTACGTATACTTTTACACCATTTTCATGCGCAATCTTCACAGCTTGTTTCACATCTTCACGTGAAAATTCCCCTGCTAAACGTAAACCGAACTTTTGCTCACCGATCATTACCGCATCTGCTCCTGCTTTCGCAAGAGGTTCGATATCCACTACTGCTTTTGGCGTTACTAACAATTCAGGTTTCTTCATACCTTGGTCACCCTCTCTTTTTACTAACAGCTACTCCATCACCAATTGGGAAAATCGTTGTATCATATCCTTCATGGTTCATAAGCCATTCATTGTACGTCTTAATACGACGGATTAAACCACGTGTACGTCTGTTTTCAATTTTCTCTTTTGTCGTTACAAGGCCATGGTACATAACATTATCTGAAATAATTACGCCACCAGAGTTTAATAACGGTTCATATAAGTCAAAAAAGCGACGATATTGTCCTTTTGCTGCATCAATAAAAATAACGTCAAACGTTCCATGTTCTTCTACTTGCTCACCTGTTTCTAACGCATCACCGTAAATAACAGAAATACGCTCTTTAACTGATGAACGTTCTATATATTCAAGTGCTTTTTCATATCGCTCACGATTGCGTTCAACTGTCACAATGCGAGAATTTGGAATAGCTTGCATCATACGAATACTAGAATAACCAATTGCTGTACCAAGCTCTAAAATGCTTTTTGGTCCAATTAAACGTAAAAATTGCAACATAAATTCCATTCCAAGTCGATCCATAATCGGCACATGATTTTCTTTCGCATAATCTTCCATTTCAAGAATTAATTTATCTTTCGGATCAATAAATGATAATAGGTACTCGTTAACTGCATCCTCCATAATGGTCCTCCTTATTTACATGGAGAAGTGCCTCTATGACGTCTTTTCACACATAGAATGCAATAAAAATACAAGCCAGCTTCATCCTTAGCTTGTACGTCCCGTTTTGATATTAAAAACGATTCTTCTGCCAGTTTTTAACCCGATATATTTTACCACAAAAAAGAGGGATGTGCGACATTTTTCGCTATCCCTCCCCATTTCACTGTTTTTTCGTAATATATTTTTGCTTTAATGTATTATGCTCTTCCAATGTTTTCGCATAGTACACTTCACCAGTTGGTGCAGCTAAGAAATAATAATAATCTGTTTGTGCAGGCTCTAACGCCGCTTCCACTGAATGTTTACCAGAGTTTGCAATCGGACCAACCGGCAATCCTTTCACAACATACGTATTGTACGGTGAGTTTATCTTTAAATCTTCGTATAATACACGTTGTTTATGCTTTCCAAGTGCATATAATACCGTTGGATCAGTTTGCAGGGGCATACCTTTTTCCAAACGATTATAAAAGACACTAGAGATTTTTTGACGATCTGTAAAGCCTGTTGCCTCTTCTTCAATAAGTGAAGACAATGTTAAAAGCTGATGAACATCCCAGTTTTTCGCTTTCATTTTTGCCTCGTTTTGAACAATGATTGCATTCGTTTTCTCAAGCATTGGAATTACAATTTCTTCTAACGTCGTATCTTTTTTATAGAAAGAGTACGTCGCAGGATATAAATAACCTTCTAATGGATATTTAATATTGCTATCAAAGATTTTATCCGTTAACAACTTCGGATACTTTTGCTGCATTTTTTGAATAAATGCTTTATCGTTTAATTGACGTACGACATCATCTTTATTCCACTTTAATTCGTTTGCAACCGTTTCTGCAATTTCAGTTACTTGTGCACCTTCTTTTATCGTCACTTTATAAAGAGCTGGACGATGTACATTACCAGATGACATTTGTTCAATAACATCTGAGGCACTCATTGAAGGATTTAATAAATATGTACCCGCTTGTAAATTTTTAGATTTAGCCTTTGTATAAAAACTAAAAACTGTACCGTTTTTCACAGCACCTTTTTCTTCTAAAATCTCACCAATTTTACTAGTAGATGATCCTTTTGGAATTTCTACTTCAATCTCTTTTTTATTCCCGCTATCAACTGGTCCTAATGCGGATGAAATATACGCATAGACTGAACCACAAACTAAAAGCAGTGCAATAATCGAAAATAAAAAAAGACGTCTACGCTTTTTTTTCACTTGATTCTCTATCAACACTCTTCCTCCTTAATTAAATTGTAGACCGTATGTATATCTTTCTATACAACACGATATAAAAACACAATAAATTTATTTATCTTTTTTTAGATAGACATTTTATTTTTCTACAATCCGTCTCATTATACTACAAAGGATTACACGGTTTCGACAAAAAATCTTTCATTTTACATATAAAAAAAGGTGGACTATATGTCGTCCACCTTTTCAGTACTTATTATTCAGCTTCTTGCTCATCAGCTAGAGTGTTGAACATTTCTTGTACCATTTCCCACTCTTCTTCAGATTCGATTGGAAGTAAACTTCCGCCCTCTTCTTCATTTTGCTCATAAGCCATTGCATCATAAATTGGGTCTCCATCTTCGTCTACTTCACCGATTGGAGAGAAGACTACGTATGATTTTTTGCCAAATTTTTCAGCATCAAAAGTGAAAATAATTTCACATAAATGTTCGTTACCTTTTTCGTCTACAATTGTAATTTGATTTTCTTCCATTTTGGTCACCTCTTATTTACTATCTAAAAATCCTTGTAAGATTACGACTGCAGCCATCTTATCGATTACCTGTTTTCGCTTCTTACGACTCACATCAGCTGAAATGAGCAGACGTTCCGCTGCCATCGTTGACAAACGCTCGTCCCACATTACAACTTCTAATTGTAACAGATTTCGCAGGTTTTCTGCAAATTGCTGGCACGCTTCACCACGTGGGCCAATTGTACCATTCATATTTTTAGGTAAACCTACTACTATTTTGTCCACATTGTACTGCTTTACTAACTCAGAAATACGATCAAAACCAAAGTGGCCTCGTTCTTCGTTAATCCTGATTGTTTCCAGCCCTTGCGCTGTCCAGCCCATTTCGTCGCTCATTGCAACTCCGACTGTTTTTGTACCTACATCTAAACCTAATATCCGCATAAACTACTCCTCACGATGATGTTTCAAGTACGACTTCACAAGCTCTTCAATTAACTCATCACGTTCAAGCTTGCGAATGATGCTTCGTGCATCTTTATGGCGAGGTATGTATGCTGGGTCTCCACTTAATAAATAACCGACGATTTGGTTAATCGGATTATAGCCTTTTTCTTGAAGTGCATCATACACAGTTAAAAGTACATCATTTACATGGACACTCTGTTTTTCATCTTGAATGCTAAACTTCATTGTTTTATCAAAACCGTCCATTTCAAGCACCTCACTTATATAGTAAGTATAGGGAGAAGAACTTCTCCTCTCCCTACCATTGTACACTACTATCTCTTTATTTTGAAACAGATTTAACGTACTCTTGTACAAATGCTAAAGCTTCCTCAACTTGCGCTGGGTTTTTACCGCCTGCTTGAGCCATGTCAGGACGGCCACCACCACCGCCGCCACAACGAGAAGCTACTTCTTTCACAAGTTTACCAGCATGGTAACCTTGGCTAATTAAATCTTTCGTTACGCCAGCTAAGATGTTTACTTTATCATCATTTACAGACGCTAATACGACAACTGCAGACTCTAATTTATTTTTCAGGTCATCCATCATCGTACGTAAGTTGTTCATATCTGCAACGTTTACTTTCGCTGCTAATACGTTTACTCCATCAACTGTCATTACTGAATCAGTTAAGTTTCCAGCTTCAATATTGCTTAATTTTGCAGCAAGAGATTCGTTTTCTTTTTGAAGTTGTTTTACTTCAGCAAATAAACCATCCACTCTTGTTAAAATATCTTTCGGGTTTGTTTTCATTTTTCCTGCTGCTTCTTTTAATAAACCTACTTGATCGTTCATTAATTCGTATGCAGATTTACCAGTTACTGCTTCAATACGACGCGTTCCTGCACCGATACCAGACTCAGCAACGATTTTGAAAATACCAATTGAAGCTGTGTTATCAACGTGACAACCACCGCAAAGCTCTAAGCTATAATCGCCTACTTGTACAACGCGTACAACATCACCGTATTTTTCACCGAATAATGCCATTGCACCCATTTCTTTCGCTTCTTCAATTGCTTTTTGAGAAATCTCAACATCAATACTTTCCCAAATTTTCTCGTTTACGATACGCTCAATTTTTTCTAATTCGTCAGCTTGTACTTGACCGAAGTGAGAGAAATCAAAACGTAAACGTTCAGAAGTTACAAGAGAACCTGCTTGGTTAACATGCGTTCCAAGTACGTCTTTTAATGCTTGGTGTAGTAAGTGAGTTGCTGTATGATTTTTCACAACGCTACTACGGTTTTTTGTGTCGATAATAGCTTTCACAGCCGCATCTTTCGTTAATGTACCTTCTTCAACAACAACTTTGTGTAAGTTTTGACCATTTGGTGCTTTTTGTACGTCTTTTACAAGTACTTTCACGCCGTCAGCAAGAAGGTAACCACGGTCTGCAATTTGTCCACCGCTCTCAGCATAGAATGGTGTTACATCAAGCATTAATTGCCCTTCTTCACCAGCTTGTAAGCTATCTGTGTATTCGCCGTTTTTCACAAGTGCAACAACGTTACTTTCTGTTGCAACTGTACCGTAACCAACGAACTCGCTCGCTACTTTCACTTCTCCAAGGACTCCGCCTTGAACTTGCATAGAATCAACGTCTTGACGAGCAGCACGTGCGCGCTCACGTTGTTTTTCCATTTCACTTTCAAAGCCTTCCTGATCAACTGTCATACCAGCTTCTTCTGCATATTCTTCTGTTAATTCAATCGGGAAACCATATGTGTCATATAGACGGAACGCATCTACTCCAGAAATAACAGTTGTTTTTTCTTCTTTTGCTTTTGTGATAACTTCAGCTAAAATTGCTTCCCCATCATGAAGTGTTTCATGGAAACGCTCTTCTTCGTTTTTCACAACTTTTGCTATGAAATCTTTCTTTTCAAGTACTTCTGGGTAGAAGTCTTTCATTACTTCTCCAACAACCGGCACTAATTCAAACATGAATGGACGGTTGATGTTTAATTTCTTCGAATAACGAACCGCGCGGCGTAATAAACGACGTAATACATAACCACGGCCTTCGTTAGATGGAAGAGCACCATCACCTACAGCAAATGTTACTGTACGGATATGGTCAGCAATTACTTTAAACGCCATATCTTTTTCTAAGTCACCATTACGATACTTCTCACCAGAAATTGATTCTGTTGCGCCAATCATCGGCATGAATAAGTCTGTATCAAAGTTTGTAGGTACATCTTGAACGATAGATGTCATACGCTCTAGACCCATCCCTGTATCGATGTTTTTCTTAGGAAGCGGTGTATATGAACCGTCTGGATTATGGTTAAATTGAGAGAATACAAGGTTCCATACTTCTAAGTAACGCTCGTTTTCTCCGCCTGGATATAATTCTGGGTCACTAAAGTCATTACCATAAGCTTCTCCGCGGTCATAGAAAATCTCTGTATTCGGTCCGCTTGGGCCTTCACCGATATCCCAGAAGTTTTCTTCTAAACGGATGATGCGCTCTTTTGGAACACCCATTTTTTCATTCCAAATTGTGAATGCTTCTTCATCTTCTGGATGGATTGTAACTGATAGTAATTCTTTATCGAATCCGATCCATTTGTCGCTCGTTAAGAATTCCCAAGCCCAAGTAATTGCTTCTTCTTTAAAGTAATCACCGATTGAGAAGTTTCCTAACATTTCAAAGAATGTATGGTGACGAGCTGTTTTCCCTACGTTTTCAATATCGTTTGTACGAATTGATTTTTGGGCATTTGTAATGCGTGGATTTTGCGGGATTACACGTCCATCAAAATATTTTTTTAATGTCGCTACACCACTGTTAATCCATAACAGAGATGGATCTTCATGCGGAACTAGTGATGCACTAGGTTCTACTGCATGTCCTTTTTCTTGGAAAAAGTCTAAAAACATTTGACGAATTTGTGCGCCTGTTAGTTGTTTCATTGTATTTTCCTCCTTAAATATAAAAAACTCCCGCCCCTATAAAAGGGACGAGAGTTAACTCGCGATACCACCCTAATTATGAATTGATTATTATAACAATCAATTCATCACCTCATGGTGCCGTAACGTGGCAAGACGGCAGTGATTAGCTGCTCTCAGGATTAGCTTTCTGTTACCCTTCATTTAAAGCTTCTTTCAGCCATATGGAAGCTTCTCTCTATAAATGGACTGTAACGTACTTTTTCCGTCATTGATTTAATGTATTATATGACTAAATATAATAGAATTCTCTTAAGTTTGTCAATGTAGATAATCATTTATATTGCATTAACCATAGTTATTCTACTATTCATTCTTAACAGCCTTTCAATATATTATGCATTTATTAATAAATTGTACTACCTCTATATTTTTTTCAGAATATTATTTTTTTGTTATAATTAAATTATTAATAATAAAGGAGCGAGCAAAATGACAACTTTATTGAACAAGGCTAAAAACATATTAACGACTGACGAAATGATATTATTTTACACTGCATGTTCATTAGATATACTTATTTATCGTTCCGTTGCAAGACCAGGACTGTTAATTTTAACGAACAAACGGCTCTTCTTTTATGGACCAGATGTAAGTAAGAACCCAATATTTGAAGAGTACTCTTTTGCAAACATTTCTAATCTAAAAGAGCAAAAGCGGCTTTTCAGCAATCAAATTATATTTATGTACGATAATGAATGGAAAAAAATAAAGCATATTCAAACAAATGATGTAAGCTCTCTCGTTCAACAAATACACGAGCAACTCTCTAAATAATGAAAGCCCTCTACTTTTATAAGTAGAGGGCTTTCATATTACACATCTTCTTTTTTCCAAAGAGGTCTTACATGAACGATCACCGTACGAATGACCGCTAAAACAGGAACTGATATTAATAGCCCTACAATCCCTGCCACTTCTCCTCCAACTAGTAATGCAAGCATAATAATAACAGGATGCATACGAAGTGACTTACCAACGATGTAAGGTGATAAAATGTTACTTTCCAAAAATTGCAAAATAGCAATCGTAATTCCCGCCTTAATGAGTAAACTTGTTGATACCGTTGCCGCAATCATCAATGTCGGAATCGCCCCTAAAATAGGACCGAAGTACGGGATTATATCCGTTACCCCAATAATAATGCCGAGTAATAATGGATATTTCATACCGATAAACCAAAAAGAAAGAACAGATACTCCCCCTAATACTAAGCAAACAAATAACTGTCCTCGAATATAACTTCCGAGTGACTTATCAATTTCTTTCGCCAGCATTTGCCCTGTACTACGCCACTTACTTGGGACTAATTTCCAAAAGATGTGATAAAATTCACCGTAATCTTTTAATATGTAAAATACAATGAACGGTATTAAGAAAATAATAAGCAACGAATCCAGTACGCCACGAGCCGTACTCATCACTTTATTTAAAAGTGATTGTATCTTCGTTTCTACACCAACAAAAATTTGTTTCACCTTTTCATGAATAAATGATGGGAAATTTGCTGTTTGTTCTGTGACGCCATCCATCCAAGAATCATACATTTTTGTAAACTGCGGAAATTGTTCATTAATCTCTTGTAACTGTTTAATAACAACTGGCGTTCCTTTATAAATTCCATAACCAATCCCGCCAAAGAAAAGGATGTAAATAAGCAAAATAGCAAGTGTACGTGGCATCCCTTCTTTATGAATTTTTTCAATTAAAGGATGCAATAAATACGCAATAAAACACGCAATAAGAAACGGTGTAATTGCCACTTTAAATACAAAAATAATCGGTGCCCATAGCGGCTTAATTTTTAAAAAGACGAGCAAACAAAGAAATACAAGTAACAATAACCCTAAACGATATATCCAAATGATTTTAAGATTCTTCACACGAAAAACCTCCTCCACCTTTATTTTGAAAATAAATAGGGTAGGTTATGTGCGAAAGTTTTAAAATCTTTTTATACAGACCATACTGTTTTGTAAAGACGTACATATACATAACATAATAAGGACAACCACCCCTGAGAATGCAGCATGAAACAATATAATCAGGAGGGCTCATAATGGTTTTATTTATGCTCGTATTATCAGCACTTTTTATGATTCTTGAATGGGTTTGTATCGGGTTTGGGATTTGGAAAGGTTTCTTTATTCGTTCCTCGCGAAAAGAAAGGGCGAAGCAATTATTTCATTACGGAATGCTTGGCGTTGGATGTTATGGCCTATCGTATCTCTTCTCTGAAATTGGACTTTTATATTTACATACAAGTGCATAAAAAAACTCCCTTATGATGAAGGGAGTTTTTTGCGCTTATAAATAAGATTTAATCATCTTACGTGCTTTTTTCATATTGCGTTTTGAAAATACATCTTGCTTGCGAGCATATTGATATGCTGCCGCTCCAACACCTAATGCGATTAATGAATTGCGTAGATTCAAAGTAAATCCCCCTTTTCGTCATCCGATCGTTCTTTCGTTCTCATCAAATAAATCATCAAGAGAGCTTAATGAACCATCTTCCTCTACTTGATGCGTATGGATTTTCCCTTTTGAAACCGATAATTCGATATAACAATTCCAGCAATAAAATTGGTTGACACCTATTTTTCCAATGTCTTTCCCTTTGCAATTTGGACAAATGAACATATGGCTTTCATCTCCTTACAGTCTCCCAGATTCTATTCGCCATTATGTCCAAACCGCATTCATTTATACATTGCTGGAGCCTTTCAACGTTATACGTTTGAAAGTTTCACTATATAATTTCACCTTGTTACATGAAATCATACGGTGAAATGTTTTCCACGTCCATTTCTTCGCCATTAACTGTTACCATCTGTACTTCTCCTTGTGATTCTTGCAAACGATTCGCTAAAGTCGTTTGACGCATTGCATCATCAAGGCGATTTACACCAGATTGGAAAGCTGCTTCCTCCCCGCAAATAATGAGGAACTTTTTACTTCTTGTAATACCAGTGTAAATTAAATTACGACGTAACATACGATTGTAACTTTTCACTATCGGCATAATCACAATCGGAAACTCACTACCTTGCGATTTATGAATCGAACAGCAATAGGCATGTGTAATTTGATTTAAGTCTGGCTTTGTATACGTTACCTCAATTCCATCAAATGAAACGATAATCATATCTTGTTGTTCAACGTTCTCTTTCGCATAAAACACCGAAACAATTTCTCCGATATCACCATTAAACACTTGGCTCTCCGGTTGATTAACGAGTTGCAGTACTTTATCGCCTCTTCGGTATACAACATCACCGTAAGCAATTTCTTTACTCTTTTCCCTTTTCGGATTAAACACTTCTTGCAACGCTTCGTTTAGTACATTAATACCGGCAGGGCCACGATACATCGGGGCCAGTACTTGTACATCTCTTGCGCTAAACCCTTTTGTCTTAGCATTTTCACAAACCTTCTTAACAACCTCAACAATTTGAGCTCCTGTACAGCCGATAAATGAACGATCTTTTTGATTTTGCGCTAAATCTGGTGGGAGCGTTCCATTTTTTATCGCATGGGCGAGTTGAATAACAGATGAGCCTTCCGCTTGACGATAAATTTCAGTAAGCTTCACTGTTGGAACTGCACCTGCATTCAATAAATCTTTCAACACTTGTCCAGGTCCTACAGATGGTAATTGATCTTCATCACCTACAACGATAACTTGAATGTTAGTCGGCAATGATTTAAACAGCTGATTTGCAAGCCAAATATCAACCATTGAAAATTCATCAATAATAAGCAATTTCCCTTGTACCGGATCCGTTTCATTACGCTGGAAAGACCCTTCTGGGGTCCAGCCAAGTAAACGGTGAATTGTACAAGCTGGAAGCCCTGTTGATTCACTCATTCGCTTCGCTGCTCTTCCTGTTGGGGCCGTTAATAATATCGGAAATGGATTATCGTCACTGTATTCATTCGGATTTAACGATAGGCCGTGAAGTGACGCATACATTTCAACAATTCCTTTAATAACTGTTGTTTTCCCTGTTCCTGGTCCACCTGTCAATAACATCATCGGTTTATGAAGTGCCGTTTGAATCGCTTCTTGTTGAAACGGTGCATACTGTACGTTCAGTTGTTCTTCAATTTGACCTAACGTCTTTAACACTTCTGCTTCAGGAAATGAGGGTGTTTCTTCTTGATTCATAAGTCGGCGAATAGACTTTACAACACCTTTTTCTGAGTAAAATAACGATGCTAAATACACTCGTTCTTCTTCTATGATAACTTTCCCTTCACTTTGCATCATTTCAACGCAAGCTACAATGTCTTCCTCGGTCACTCTTCCTTCTTGATTATTTAAAAGTGACATCGTTTCTCTTACGAGTTGATTTTTCCCCATATAAACGTGACCAAGTTGCAATGAAACATTCTCTAACGTATAAAAACAACCCGCACGTACACGGTCATCATGATTACCCGATATACCTAACGCACGTCCTATATCATCCGCTCTTCCAAATCCAATCCCGTCCACTTCTTCAATAAGCTTATACGGATTATTACGAATCACTTCTAATGTCATCTCTTTATATTGCTGGTAAATCTTAATAGAAAGCTTCGTTCCAAAACCGTAACCATTTAAAAAACTCATTACTTTCTCTAGTCCTTGATGTTCAACAATTGTCTCATATATTTCTTGAGCTTTTTGCTTATTGACAACACCATTTAACGCATCCGGATCATCCATAATTTTAGAGATGGCATGTTCCCCAAGATGATCCACAATTTTTTCAGCTGTACGCTTTCCTATCCCTTTAAATAAATCACTCGCTAAATATTGCACCATACCAGCTTTTGTTTGCGGCAATTCTTTCTTAAATGTTTCAACTAAATATTGTTTCCCATACTTCGGATGGTCTTTAAAATGCCCTGTCAATGTAAACACTTCATCTTCATGCATGCGGGGAAAATGACCGTTTATCATCACTTTTTTTTCGTCGTACGTTTCATTCGTCTCAATGACTTTCATACTGACAACGGAATAGAGGTTTTCTTCGTTGTGGAAAATGGTATGAAGAACTTGCGCTTTTATAAACTTTTTATCTTCCTCAAACAAATCCATTGCATGTTGATTTCCCATCTTTCCTCTCCTTTCCGGTTCATTTCACTTTAATGAGCAGTACATCCCCCACCTATTTAGATGAGGGATAACTACCCATTAAACTATCTTTTCATCTTATTCAGCTTCTTGCTCCAATAAACGAACACCATTACCAGCTAAAAAGTGATCTGGCTGAATTTCAGTTGCTTTCTTAAATAAAGTAAGAGCCTTCTCGTTATTTTCTTCAAATACGTACGCAACACCTAAATTATAATACGCATCTGCATGCTCTTCATCCATTTCTAATACCTTTTCAAAATAAGGTTTCGCCTCTTGAATATGTTCTAAACGTGCAAAGCAAAGTCCGCACTGGAACACAGCTTCTACATCGTTTTCATCTAATTCTGTTGCTCTTTGTAAAAACGGCAGTGCAAGACGATCATTTCCAAGTTGCACATGTGTAATACCTAACATAAATGTTACATCAGCTGATTGTAATCCCGCTTGCATCGCTTGTTCAAATACAGCCTTTGCCTCTGCAAATTGCTCTTGACCGTAATATATATTTCCTAATCCATAATAAGCAGCCGCAGATTTATCATCTAATTCTAATGCACGTTTATAAAATAAAATTGCTCTTTCACTATCACCTAGTACATCTAATAAGTTCGCAAAATTAATGTATCCAAGCGCATCTTTCGGATTTTCTTCGATTGCTTCTGTGAAATTTTTAGCAGCTTCTTCCCAGTTTCCTTCTTGCATATATTGAATACCTGTTTCAAGTTTGTTTGACATGTCCTTCACCTCTACAACAAATTATAACAAAGAATGTATTTTCCAAGCGAACGAAAATTCGCTTTATGTAAAAGAAACCTCTAACCGCTAATCGGCAGAGGCTTCTCATTTTATCCTAAATAATCCAATTTCTTACCACTACGATATACTTCATCAATTGTAGCACCGCCTAAGCACTCATCTCCATCATAGAAAACAACTGCTTGTCCTGGTGTAATTGCACGAATTGGCTCATCACAAAGAATACGAACTGTATTTTCATCAACGATTTGAACCGTTACTTTATTGTCTTCTTGACGATAACGGAATTTCGCTGTGCACTTAAATTCTTTTTCTTTCGCTTCATTACTTACCCAGCCGATATTCGTAGCAATAACTTCATCACCATATAGAAGTTCGTTATGGAATCCTTGATCAACATATAAAATGTTTTCTTTCAAGTTTTTCCCAACAGCAAACCACGGATCACCGTTACCACCAATACCAAGACCATGACGTTGTCCAATTGTATAGTACATTAAACCGTCATGTTTTCCTTTCACTTCACCAGATAATGTTTGCATCACACCTGGTTGCGCTGGTAAATAGTTGCTTAAGAAATCTTTAAAGTTACGCTCACCGATAAAGCAAATACCAGTACTATCTTTCTTCGCCGCTGTCGCTAAACCAGCTTCTGTCGCCATTTCACGAATTTGCGGTTTCTTTAATTCACCTAATGGGAACATTGTTTTTGATAATTGCTCTTGGCTTAATTGATTCAAGAAATACGTTTGGTCTTTATTATCATCAACGCCGCGAAGCATTTTATATTCGCCGTCCATATAAGCAACGCGTGCATAATGACCTGTCGCTACATAATCAGCACCAAGCGCAATTGCATGCTCTAAAAATGCTTTAAATTTAATTTCTTTATTACACATTACATCTGGGTTTGGTGTACGACCAGCTCGGTACTCATCTAAGAAGTACGTAAATACTTTATCCCAGTATTGTTTTTCAAAGTTTACTGCATAATACGGAATGCCAATTTGGTTACACACTTCAATTACATCATTGTAATCTTCTGTTGCTGTGCAGACACCATTCTCATCTGTATCATCCCAGTTTTTCATAAAAATCCCGATTACATCATAACCTTGCTCTTTTAATAAAAGAGCTGCTACAGATGAATCGACGCCACCGGACATCCCGATGACAACGCGTGTTTCTTGAGGTAGTTTGTTCATCATGTCACCTCCCATGCTAATTTTGTGTTAATCGCTTCACGATTTTCACTGTTTCGTACGCCGCTTTCTCAATTTGCTCTTTCGTATTTCCAAGTCCGAAACTAAAGCGTACGGATGAACGTATTTGATCGGAGTCTTTTCCGAACATCGCTACTAATACATGTGATGGATCAATCGAACCAGCTGTACACGCCGAACCACTCGACACTGCAATGCCAGCTAAGTCTAAGTTCACAAGGAACGGTTCAATGTTCATTCCTGTAAAACTGATATTAAGCACATGTGGTAAGCGATATTCTAAGTTTCCGTTTACCTCGAAAGTAATGTCTTCATTTTTGAAGACAGATACCATTATATCTTTAAACTCTTCATATTGGGCATTTTTTTGCTCACGAGTTTTTTCAGCTAGCAAAATTGCATGTTGCAAACCAACGATACTCGGTACATTTTCAGTACCAGCACGGCGTTTTCTTTCTTGCTCCCCGCCTATTAATAACGGTTCAAATTTCACATTTGCACCAGCGTATAGGAACCCTACACCTTTTGGTCCATTAATTTTATGAGCTGAAATCGATAATAAATCAATGCCGAACTCTTTCACATCTATTTCTACTAATCCGTAAGCTTGTACCGCATCTGTATGAAAATAAGCTTGATGCTCTTTTAGCAACTTCCCTATTTCCGCGATTGGTTGCATCGTCCCGACTTCATTATTCCCAAACATAACGGATACGAGAATCGTCTCTTCTGTTAATGCATTTTGTATGTCAGAAACTTGAACGCGTCCTGTTTCATCAACAGGTAAATATGTCACTTCAAACCCTTCGCGCTCTAACAATTCACACGTATGCAAAATTGCATGATGTTCAATTCGCGTCGTTATAATATGGTTACCTTTATGACGATTCGCACGTGCTACACCTATAAGCGCTAAATTATCAGCTTCTGTACCACCGCTCGTAAATATAATTTCATTCGGATTCGCATGAATGCTACGTGCTCCAGCGCGTCTCGCCTCATCTACTGCATGGCGCGTTTGACGTCCATAAAAGTGAATACTAGACGGGTTCCCGAATGTTTCTATCATATATGGAATCATCTTTTCGACCACTTCTGGGTGAGTCGGAGATGTCGCAGCATGATCTAAGTAAATGCGTTCCATTAAATCTCCTTCTTTCCAAATCGTTTCACAAGGAATTAAATGTAAAACATATAGCCCCCGTGATTTTCTTCCTCATAACGTACTAAATCTTCTAACGTTGTACTATCTAACACTTCTTGCACCGCATCACGAACACGCATCCATAATTGGCGTTGTGCCGGTTCCTCTTCTTCTATCATTTCTACAACACTAATCGGACCCTCTAATACACGGATTACATCCCCAGCTGTAATGTTAGCTGGCTGATCAGACAATACATATCCGCCATATGCCCCGCGCGTACTCTTTACTAGACGAGCGTTACGAAGTGGTGAAATTAATTGCTCTAAGTAATGTTCCGATAAATCATGTGCCTGCGCAATTGATTTTAAGGAAATTGGACCTTCACCAAACTTTTTTGCAAGATCGATCATAATTGTTAAGCCGTAGCGGCCTTTCGTTGAAATCTTCATCTATTTTGCACCTCTTTTCAAATTTTCACTTCTATTGGTTATATCTTATTTATAAAAGAACACAATTTAAAATCCTATGAAATTATAGCATAATATAGTATTATAAGAAATTTCAACTTGTGTATCAAAATGATAACATAAAATCACATTGAAAAACTCGGAAATTATTACAATTGAAAGAAAAATGAAAATATTTATATTCATTTTTTCCACAAAACAGCATCCTATTTCAAATTCCACTAAAAAAAATGATACGATAGAAAGAGATTATACATTAAGGGAGACGGTAAAAATGAAACAGCCACTCGCACATCGAATGCGCCCTACAAATATTCAAGAAATTATCGGACAACAACATTTAGTTGGTGAAGGAAAAATTTTATGGCGAATGGTCCAAGCAAATCATTTTCAATCTATGATTTTATACGGCCCTCCAGGCACAGGAAAAACATCCATTGCGAGCGCAATTGCAGGAAGTACTGGAACCCCTTTTCGCCTATTAAACGCTGTTACTCATAATAAAAAAGATATGGAAGTTGTTGTACAAGAAGCAAAGATGCATCGACACCTCGTTTTAATTTTAGATGAAGTACACCGTCTAGATAAAGCAAAACAGGATTTTCTATTACCTCATTTAGAAAGCGGACTCCTTACCTTAATCGGTGCAACAACGAGTAATCCGTTCCATGCTATTAATTCTGCTATTCGAAGTCGTTGTCAAATCTTCGAATTACACGCATTAACAGAAGATGATCTTTTAATTGGCTTAAAACGAGCACTTGAAGATAAAGAAAAAGGTCTTGGGGAATATGATGTAACGGTTACGCCGGAAGCATTACATCACTTTGCAAATGCATCTGGTGGAGACATGCGTTCTGCTTATAATGCACTTGAACTAGCTGTTTTATCTAGCTTTACAACGGACGAAAAAGCTGCGGTAATTACGCTAGAAATTGCAGAAGAATGCTTGCAAAAAAAGAGCTTCGTTCACGACAAAGGCGGTGATGCTCATTATGACGTATTATCGGCATTTCAAAAATCGGTACGCGGAAGTGATGTAAATGCAGCACTTCACTATTTAGCACGTCTTATTGAAGCTGGTGATTTACAAAGCATTGGTAGACGTCTTCTTATTATGGCATATGAAGATATCGGACTTGCTAGCCCGCAAGCCGGACCGCGTACACTAGCAGCTATAGAATCCGCTGAACGAGTTGGATTCCCGGAGGCACGCATACCACTTGCAAATGCTGTTATCGAGCTTTGCTTATCACCAAAATCAAACTCAGCTTATAAAGCACTTGATACTGCATTACACGATTTACGCAACGGTCAAACAGGCGACATTCCAAGTCATTTAAAAGATAGTCATTACAAAGGCGCAGAATCACTTGGAAGAGGCATTGGATACTTATATCCACACGACCATCCAAATGGCTGGGTACAACAACAATACTTACCTGATAAAATAAAAAACAAACAATATTATAAACCGAAAACGACAGGGAAATTTGAGCAAGTACTTTCTACTGTATATGAAAGATTACAAAGTTCGAATAAAACGAAAAATAAAGGGTAACCTAAGCGAAAACGTCACCATTATGGAGGCTTCGCTTATGAAAACACGTCAAGATGCATGGACAAAAGAAGACGATCTCCTTTTAGCAGAAACTGTTTTACGACATATTCGCAGCGGTAGCACACAAATAAAAGCATTCGATGAAGTCGGCGATACATTGAACCGCACTTCCGCAGCTTGCGGATTTAGATGGAATGCTGAAGTAAGACCGAATTACGAAGATGCGGTGCAACTTGCAAAAAAACAACGGAAAGAATTAAAACGCTCTGAAGCTAAAATAGAAAAAGAGCATTTCACGAAAACGAAACAACTCGTAATCGATGCCGAGTTTTCAGAAGATATTACGCCAAGTAAACAGGATCTTACCATGCAAAGTGTCATTTCATTTTTACAAAACTTGGAGCACAATAATCCTTCACTCGCAAAATTACAAACTGAAAATGACGTATTACAAGCTCAGCTCACTTCCCTGCAAAAAACAAATCATGAACTTGAAGCAAAATTAGCGGTCCTCTCAAAAAAACAACAAGCAATCGAAGAAGATTACGCCATGCTTGTTAGAATTATGGACCGTGCTCGAAAACTCGTTTCGGTTGAAGAACAAGAGGAACAGATCGCTCCAATTTTCAAAACAGATCAAAATGGAAATTTAGATATTATTTATTCTGCAGAGAATTAAAAACAGGGACGTCACTTTTTTGACTAAGTGACATCCCTTTTTGTTTCTTTGGCGGAGAGTATATATGTGCGTATATGTGCCGGTAAATGAAATTATATCGACGATTTTTCAAATATATCTATCGAAACTCAAAATATATCAACGATTTTTTTAATATATCGACGATTCGACAAGGAATATCGATTTACCGACAAAAATTGACGAAATATCCCTCTCTTTCATACAAGGAAACTTCTGAAACGAATTGGATATTTTTTACTTAAATATTACTATAAACATATACGTTTGAAGGGAGATGGTTACTATTTCATTAATAGTCTTCAAAATAACACTCGGTGTTCTCGTCCTAACATTAGGATTTTTTACCATTCAAAGTTTAAAAAAGACTTCCGCCTATAAGTCGGATAAATACGATTATTCTTTATTAGGATTACTTACATTCGAATTATTAGTATTGCAAATATCTGCAATTCTTTAAAACATAATAGAAAAAGCATATATCCTAGACGATATATGCTTTCTTCTTATTCTTGCCCTACACGCTTCACTTCAACATTTTTAATACGTTCACGTACAACGTGACTTGCCATAATTAGGCCTGCCACAGATGGTACGAATGCATTTGATGAAGGTGGTAATTTCGCTTTACGGATTTTTGCATTTTCGTCTGGTACGATTTCTTTACGTACTTCTTCACGAATTACGATTGGGTTTTCGTCAGAGAAGACAACTTTTACACCTTTTTTAATACCATCTTTACGAAGCTTCGTACGAATTACTTTCGCAATTGGATCTGTATGTGTTTTAGAGATGTCCGCAATACGGAAACGAGTTGGGTCCATTTTATTTGCTGCACCCATGCATGAGATAATTTTAATTTTTCGACGTAAGCACTGTTTAATTAAATGAATTTTGAACGTAATCGTATCAGATGCATCTACTACGAAATCCAATCCATGTTTGAAGAACTCTTCATATGTTTCATCAGTATAAAACATTTCTAGTCCAATTACTTCACACTCTGGATTAATGTCTGCGATACGCTCTTTCATTAATTCTACTTTTGAACGTCCTACAGTAGATACTAACGCGTGAATTTGACGGTTTACGTTTGTAATATCTACAACGTCTTTATCGACTAATACGAGACGTCCTACACCAGAACGTGCTAACGCCTCTGCCGAAAATGACCCTACGCCGCCAATTCCTAAAATACCGACTGTACTATTTTTTAATATTTCAAGTCCTTCTTTACCGAAGGCTAATTCATTACGTGAAAATTGATGTAACATTCAGCTCTACACTCCTATTACAAAAATGGTCTATCATGTATTCTAGCGTTTTTCCGACTATTTGTATAGAAAAAGTTATAGAATTCCTAAAAATACATATTTCGAGAATAAAAACATAGTGTAAACCGGCTTTTATTCCCCCCTAAATATACGTTTAAAAAGGAGGATTTAGAGAACCGAGCAAATCGAGGCACGTATGCTAGGAGGAGCGCAGTGTAGGAGTACTACTCGAGCACCGGACTAGCATACGTAACAATGAAATGCGACAGTTATCTAAACCGGACTTTTTAAACAACCCTTTCAATATACGTTTAAAAAGGAGGATTCAGAGGGCCGAGCAGATCGAGGCGCTGAAGCCAGGAGGAGCGCAGTGTAGCTTTACTACTCGAGCACCGGACTGGCGAAGCAACGACGAGATGCGACTGCCCTCTGAACCGGATTTTTTAAACTTCCTCTCAAAAAAAGTCTAGACGGCTATAGTATAACCATCTAGACTTTATTCTTACTTCTCTTCTTTTAAGCTTAATTGTAAGTTTAACTCTTCAAGCTGTGCTTCTGCAACTGGGCTTGGAGCTTCTGTTAATAAGCAGCTTGCGCTTGCTGTTTTCGGGAATGCAATTGTATCACGAAGGTTCGTACGGCCTGCAAGTAACATAACAAGACGGTCTAAACCTAATGCGATACCGCCGTGTGGTGGAGTACCGTATTCGAATGCTTCTAGTAAGAATCCGAATTGCTCTTGTGCTTCTTCTTGTGAGAATCCAAGTGCTTTGAACATTTTTTCTTGTACGTCACGCTCGTAAATACGAAGTGATCCACCACCAAGCTCATAACCATTTAATACAAGGTCATATGCTTGTGCACGTGCTTTTTCTGGTGCCGTTTCTAATAGCTCAACGTCTTCACGGAATGGCATTGTGAATGGGTGGTGAGCTGCGAAGTAACGATCTGCATCTTCATCGTACTCAAGAAGTGGCCAATCCGTTACCCATAGGAAGTTAAATTTACTTTCGTCAATTAACTCAAGCTCTTTACCTAGACGTAAACGAAGTGCACCTAAGCTATCTGCAACAACGCTCTTCTTATCTGCTACGAATAGTAATAAGTCGCCAGCAGTAGCTTCTAATGTAGTCATTAACGCGTTTGCTTCTTCTTCACCGAAGAATTTCGCAATCGGTCCTTTTAAGCCGTCCTCTTCCACTTTAAGCCAAGCTAGACCTTTTGCACCGTATACTTTCACGAATTCAGTTAATGCATCGATATCTTTACGAGAATATTTGCTCGCAGCACCTTTTGCATTAATTGCTTTTACTTGTCCGCCGCTTTCTACAGCACTTGTAAATACTTTAAAACCACAATCCGCTGCAAATTCAGATAGGTCTGTTAGTTCCATTTCAAAGCGTGTATCCGGCTTATCAGAACCGTAACGAGCCATTGCATCAGCATATTTCATACGAGGGAATGGTGCACTCACTTCTACACCTTTTGCATCCTTCATAACCTTCGTCATCATGCGCTCCATCATATCTAAAATTTCATCTTGTGTTAAGAATGAAGCTTCGATATCGATTTGCGTGAATTCTGGTTGACGGTCTGCACGTAAATCTTCGTCACGGAAACAACGTGCTACTTGATAGTAACGCTCAAATCCGCCGACCATAAGCAGCTGTTTAAATAATTGTGGAGACTGTGGTAACGCATAGAATTCACCATCATGTACACGACTTGGTACTAAATAGTCACGAGCTCCTTCTGGTGTACTCTTCGTTAAAATTGGTGTTTCCACTTCTAAGAACTCTTCTGTGTCTAAGAAGTTACGAATTGTTTTCGTTACGTCGTGACGCATTTTGAATGTGTTAAACATTGCAGGACGACGTAAGTCTAAATAACGATATTTTAAACGCACATCTTCTGATGCATCTGTATCATCAGCAATAATGATTGGCGTTGTTTTTGCTGCATTTAATACGTTTACTTTCGTTGCTTGCACTTCAATACGACCCGTTGCCATATTGTCATTAATTGCGCCTTCACCACGCTCAACAACTGTACCTTCTACGTGCAATACGTATTCACTACGAATAGTTTCTGCTATTTCTAACGCTTCTTTTGATGTTTCTGGGTTAAATACAACTTGCACGATACCTGTACGGTCACGTAAGTCGATAAAGATTAATCCACCTAAATCACGGCGTTTTTGTACCCAACCTTTTAATTGAACTGTTTGTCCAACTGCTTCTACTGTTACTTTTCCACATGCATGTGTTCTTTCAGCCACTGTAAGTTCCCCCTATATTAATTTCTCTGCTACGTATGAAGCAAATACATCTAATGCTACTTCTTCTTGTTCCCCTGTTGCCATATCTTTTAAGTTAATGATGCCTTTATCTAGCTCATCTTCCCCTAATACAGCTACAAATTTCGCCTTTAGACGATCTGCTGATTTAAATTGTGCTTTCATTTTACGGTCTAAATAATCTTTTTCAACTGATAATCCAGCTTTACGAAGATCAAACGCAACTTTCGCAGCATGGTCTTTCGCTTTTTCACCAAGCGCTACAACGTAGCAATCAATACTATGTTCAATTGGTAATTCGATGTTTTCAGCTTTTAGCGCCATAATTAAACGTTCGATACTCATCGCAAAACCGATACCTGGCATTTCTGGTCCACCGATTTCTTGTACAAGCCCGTTATAACGTCCACCACCGCTTAATGTAGTGATAGCACCGAAACCTTCTGCCTCACTCATAATTTCAAAAACAGTGTGTTGGTAGTAGTCTAAACCACGTACTAAGTTCGGATCTTTTTCAAATGGAACATCCATCATCGTTAATAGTTCTTGAACTTTGTCGTAGTATACTGCTGAATCTTCGTTTAAGTATTCTGTAATAGATGGTGCTGTTCCCATTAATTCATGGTTACGGTCCTTCTTACAATCTAAAATACGAAGAGGATTCTTTTCTAAACGAGATTGGCAGTCAGAACAGAACTCACCGATACGTGGCTCGAAGTGTGCGATTAACGCATCACGGTGCGCTTGACGGCTCGCCGCATCACCTAAGCTGTTTAATACAACTTTAATATTTTTTAAGCCCATGCCGCGGTAAAACTCTACAGCAAGTGCAATTACTTCTGCATCAATCGCAGGATCGTTACTACCGATTGCTTCAATACCGAATTGTACGAATTGACGATAGCGACCTGCTTGTGGTCTTTCGTAACGGAACATTTGACCAATATAGTATAATTTCGTTGGCTGTGTTGCATCACCGAACATTTTGTTTTCAACGTAAGAACGTACAACAGGTGCTGTACCTTCTGGACGTAATGTTAAACTGCGCTCTCCACGATCTTGGAATGAGTACATTTCTTTTTGTACGATATCTGTCGTATCACCAACACCACGTAAAAATAGCTCAGTGTGTTCAAAAATTGGTGTACGAATTTCTTTATAGTTGTAACGACGGCAAATTTCGCGTGCTTGCCCTTCGATATACTGCCATAACTCAACGCTACCTGGAAGAATATCTTGCGTTCCGCGTGGGATTTGAATAGACATATTCAGTTCCTCCTCAAATTGTTTTAATCTTAATAAAAATAAAAAAACTCCCGCCTCTACTGTTTGAACAGTAGGGACGAGAGTATTATACCCGTGGTGCCACCCTAATTGAAGCACGTATGCTTCCACTTTTTTAATAACGCTTAAATGTGCGTTCATCCCTACTAAGCATATATGCCGTGCAAGTTGAAACCTCTAGAGTGTCATTCAATCAGTCATCATGCAGAAATGTTTTCAGCCTAAGACATTTCTTCTCTTTCCATGTGTGTCTCATTTACTCTTCTCTATCAACGGTTATATTCATATGTAAATATAAAATTACTATACGTTTGTTGAGTAGGATTGTCAAGTACTCTAAGAGCGTTCAATCTGCTTCTTTAGACGCTTTACATCTTGAAGAGAAATCCCAAACTCAGAAGCAAGTTCCATTGAAGTATTGTTTTGCTCTTTTGAAATAAAATCATGAAAATTTACGTTAAACAGTTGATTTGCACCATTTGTAACAGAATGCCCTTTTTCGTTCATACGCATACGTATATCCCTCACATTCAATATAGATGTTTTACTTTTTATTGTTCCATATTGATGAAAGAGTTATACATAACTGAAACAGCTATTAATTCCAAATAAAGTAAAACTTTAATGAATAAGGGTTTTGTCCATCGCCACTCATTATTAGCCCTCACTAATCAAGCTTCGACGGGCAGTGGATCTCCCACAAATAGCGAGATAAATGAACAAAACATACAACAATGTATAAAAAAGAAGGGATTATATAATCCCCTCTTTTTTAAGCAACACTATTTACTATCCACAATTAAGGTCACCGGACCATCATTGATTAAAGAAACATCCATCATTGCTCCGAACTTCCCTGTTTCTACATGCAATCCTTGCTTACGAACTTCCTCATTAAAGAAATCATATAAACGCTCTGCATAATCAGGTTTGGCAGCATCCATAAAGTTTGGACGTCTTCCCTTGCGACAATCTCCGTATAATGTGAATTGCGAAATTGATAGAACTTGTCCTTCTACATCAAGTACAGAATGGTTCATCTTTCCACTCTCATCTTCAAAAATACGTAAGTTCGCAATTTTTTCTGCAATGTAAGTTGCATCTTTTTCTGTATCTTCATGCGTAATGCCAACTAGTAATGTTAAACCGAACGGAATTTGTCCTACGATCTCACCGTCTACTGTGACAGACGCTTCTTTTGATCGTTGTAAAACAACTCTCATCTTTTCTACACTCCCTATTAATGCATCATGCGTCGTACTGCATAAATTTCTGGAACACGTTTAATGCGTTCTACTACTTTTTTCAAGTGCTGTAAGTTACGAATAGAGATTGACATATTAATTGTCGCCATCTTATTACGGTCACTTCTACCAGAAACTGCCGAAATATACGTTTTCGTCTCTGTAACAGCTTGTAATACTTCATTTAATAAGCCACGGCGATCGTAACCTGAAATTTCAATATCAACGTTATACTCAATTTCTTTTTCAGGACTACCTTCCCACTCTACTTCCAATAAACGTTCTATAGCTTCTTCTGTATGAACATTTACACAATCACGGCGGTGAATCGATACACCTCGGCCTTTCGTAATATACCCAACGATATCATCACCTGGTACTGGGTTACAGCATTTTGATAAACGAATTAATAAATTATCTGCACCACTTACTTTAACGCCAGAATCCCATTTTCGAATTTTCATCGGTTTACGAACTTCTTTAACTTCAACGATTTCTTCTTCTTCACGTTGCTTACGGAATTTGTCCGTTAGTCGCGTAACAATTTGCGACGCTGTAATCCCGCTATATCCAACTGCTGCAAACATATCTTCTTCATTTGCAAAATTGAACTTCTCGGCAACACGTTTTAAATTGTCAGGAGCTAACACTTCTTTCATCTCATACTCTAGGCTACGCACTTCTTTTTCAACAAGTTCACGGCCTTTTTCAATATTTTCATCTCTACGTTGCTTCTTAAAGAATTGACGTATTTTGTTTTTCGCATGAGATGTTTGAGCAAGTTTCACCCAGTCTTGACTTGGCCCATACGAATGTTTCGATGTTAAAATTTCAATGATGTCACCAGTTTTTAATTTATAATCAATCGTCACCATTTTGCCGTTTACTTTTGCACCAATTGTTTTATTTCCAATCTCCGAATGGACACGATACGAAAAGTCAATCGGAACAGATCCAAGTGGCAATTCCATTACGTCGCCTTTCGGTGTAAAGACGAATACCATGTCAGAGAATAAATCAATTTTTAATGACTCCATAAACTCTTCTGCATTAGAAGCTTCATTTTGCCATTCTAATATTTGACGGAACCATGTAAGTTTCTTCTCTAATGTACCTGTTGTTTCTGCTGTTTTTCCTTCTTTATACGCCCAGTGCGCCGCGATCCCGAATTCTGCAATCTCATGCATTTCTTTCGTACGAATTTGCACTTCAAGCGGATCACCTTTCGGCCCAATTACAGTCGTATGAAGAGATTGATATAGATTTGCTTTCGGCATTGCAATATAATCTTTAAAACGACCTGGCATCGGCTTCCAGCACGTATGAATAATTCCAAGTACTGCATAACAATCTTTAATACTATTTACAACGACACGTACAGCTAATAAATCGTAAATTTCATTGAACTGTTTATTTTGCAGTGCCATTTTACGATAAATACTGTAAATATGCTTTGGTCTTCCAGAAATCTCAGGTTGAATTGCAACTTCTTTTAATTTCTCACGAATACCAGTCATTACTTCGTCTAAATATTCTTCACGCTCTGCACGTTTACGCTTCATTAAATTTACAATACGATAGTACTGCTGTGGATTTAAATAGCGAAGTGACGTATCCTCTAGCTCCCATTTAATAGTACTAATTCCGAGTCTATGTGCTAAAGGTGCAAAGATTTCTAACGTTTCATTTGCAATGCGACGCTGCTTCTCTTGAGGCAAATGTTTCAATGTACGCATGTTATGAAGACGATCAGCTAGTTTAATTAAAATAACTCGAATATCTTGAGCCATTGCGATAAACATTTTGCGATGATTTTCTGCTTGTTGTTGCTCATGAGATTTATATTTAATCTTTCCGAGCTTTGTTACACCATCGACAAGCATAGCAATTTCTTTATTAAATTCCCGTTCAATATCTTCTAATGTAATTTCAGTATCTTCCACTACATCATGTAAGAAACCTGCTGATACTGTAGCTGGATCCATGTGTAAATCAACTAAAATACCTGCAACTTGAATTGGATGAATAATGTACGGTTCACCCGATTTTCTGTATTGTTCGCTATGCGCATCACGTGCATATTCATAGGCACGTGCCACTAGCTCAATATCTTCATCTGCTAAATATTGACTTGCTTTCTCGAGTACCTGTTCAGCTGTTAGTACCTGCTCATTTGCCATCGAATCACCTTTTATTGAAAATTGACTTTATCTTAATTAAGTAGAATAAATTATATTCTATCATTATAACCTAATGATTGTGAATTGTGAAAAGGAAAAGATTTTACTGACATTTCACCTTATTTTTTTGTGCAATTATACAAAAGTACCCGCTCCTCTCCAAGAGATTCACGGGTACTTCTTATCACCGTAGTTTTACCTATATAGTGATTAGTATTTTTCTAATACTAATACATCGTAACCATCTAACATTTTACGACCATCTAAGTAAGTAAGCTCTACTAAGAATGCAATTCCTGCTACAACTCCGCCAAGTTCTTCAACTAGCTTAATTGTCGCTTCAATTGTTCCACCTGTAGCTAATAGATCATCTGTAATCAATACGCGTTGACCTGGCTTAATTGCATCTTTATGGATTGTTAAAACATCTTTACCATATTCTTTACCGTAGTCAACTGTAATTACTTCACGTGGTAATTTCCCTAATTTACGAACTGGTGCAAAACCTACTTCTAACGCATAAGAAACTGGGCAACCGATAATAAAGCCACGTGCTTCTGGCCCTACTACAACGTCAATGTCTCTTTTCTTTGCATACTCAACGATTGCATCTGTTGCTGCTTTGTATGCTTTACCGTCGTTCATTAACGGTGTAATGTCTTTAAATACAATACCTTCTTTTGGATAATCCGGTACAATTGCGATATGTTGCTTGAAATCCATATTTCTGAATCCTCCTCAGATCTAAAAGGTTTGTAAATACAAATCCTTTACCCTAACTGTTCTACTTCTTTATGATTACGAATCGTTTCAAACCATGTATATAGTTGCTGATATGTGCTATAAACCAATTCTTTTTCTAATTGTAAGTGGTTCATTTTCTCACGATATGTGTTCGATTCAATTAAATCACGCTTTTGTTTTTTGTCTGCCATAAAAATGACGCCATCTTTTATTGTAACAAATTCTAACTCAAAAAACACCTGTGTCATGAAATTTACTGTATCTTTTGACCAACCTTTATGTCGACATAGTTGTTCTCCATATTGTCTTAAAGAAAATGGCGCTTTTTGGCTCAAGAAAGAATAGTACCATTTAAAATGTTCCCTCGTTGGAACAGTACTAAATAAATGATTATTCTCTTGATAAAATAGCGTATAAATTCGCGACGGGAACCCCACTTTAAATAAATCTCGTAATTCATCTGTTCCTTTTGGCAAATCAAGTAACACGATGTATTGATCGTCTAAATGAGTTACTTCTGATGCATGCATCAGATGCTCTTTAAAGTCTTCTAAAGAAAACTTATTCAATACCTCTTCAGAAAAATACACCATCGTTATTTTTTCTTTCGGAAGTTCTGCTACATTCGCTTCTACGTTACGCATACTACGCCAATCAAATAATTGCCACGCCTCTACAGCAATATCTTGTACCATTAATTGCGGCTTCTTAAAATTATTCCATTCATTGATAGATGCTTCTCCTATTACAGATACCTTTGCAACTGGAGAAATTTCTTTCGCATACGCACCAAATCCAAATCCGATTGTATCCAGTGTCGCTTGTCCATCGCGAAGAGCCATTTTCAAATGAGAGCCATCTGATCCGATTGCACGAATACTTTCTAACTCTGCATCCTTCACTGCAATACGCGGTTTTGGATTTCCAACACCAAATGGCGCTAACTTTTGCATGTCTTCAATTGCTGCCAGTGTTACATCCTCCACTTTACAAAAGACATCAACAGCTGTAATTGGAATAAAATCTTCTTCTGTTAAAATTACCTCTGCTTGTTCATTTAAGCGGCAGCGCAATTCATCTACATCATTCATATGTAGCGTCATTCCCGCTGCCATCGGATGCCCTCCGAAGTGTGGCAATAACTCTCTACAATCTGACAAGTTTGCAAACAAATCAAATCCTGCAATACTACGTGCTGAACCTTTTGCTGTTTCTTTTACAGGATCAATGCATAATACAATCGTTGGACGATAAAAACGTTCAACTAATTTAGATGCGACAATTCCAATTACACCTGGATTCCAGCCTTCTTTTGCCAGTACTAGTACTTTATTGTCTTCTGGCGGGAAATTATTTTCCACTTCAGCGATAGCTTCTTCTGTAATTTGCTTTACAATATCTTTTCGCAGTTTGTTCAGCTCATCAATTTCTTCAGCTAGCTCTTTCGCTTCTTCTGGATCATCTGATAATAAAAGATGTACAGCCGGCGTAGCATCTTCTAAACGGCCAACTGCATTAATACGCGGCGCGAGTGAGAATCCAATGCTCTCTTCTGTAATTTCACTTTGCGAAACGTTAGCAACTTTAAATAGCGCCTTTAGCCCGATATTTTTCGTCATGCGCATATGCTTTAAACCGCGCTTCACTAGTAATCTATTCTCACCATGAAGTGACACTAAATCGGCTACTGTACCAATTACTGCAATTTCTAATAAATTTTCTGGTACACGGCCTAGTAGTGCATGTGCAACTTTAAATGCAACACCTACACCAGCTAAATAGTGAAACGGATATACACCGCCATCTAATTTCGGATGAATAATCGCAAGTGCTTCTGGCAATTCTGGTGGTGGCTCATGGTGATCTGTAATAATAAGATCTATTCCAAGCTCCTTCGCTACCTTCGCTTCATGTACTGCTGCGATACCAGTATCGACAGTAATAATTAGGGAGAACCCCGCGCTATGCGCCCAACGAAATGCTTCTTCGTTTGGTCCATAACCTTCTGTGAAACGGTTTGGGATATAAAATTCTACATTTGCACCTAATTCTTGCAAAGCAAGATATAACACAGTCGTACTACTTACTCCGTCCGCATCGTAGTCACCAAATATTAATATTTGCTCTCCATTTTGAATCGCCTTATTTACACGTTCTACCGTTCTATCCATTCCTTCTAATAAAAATGGATCATGAAATTCTTGATTTTCTGTATTTAAAAAATCTAAAATCTTATCTTCTGTATCTAGTCCTCTACCGAGGAATAACGAAACGACAAGTGGTGATAATTTTAATTTACTTGCTAATTCACTCACTCGCTCGTCATTATATTCTTTTTCTTTCCAACGCGTCTTCGGTTGTAACACGAAATCACCCCTTAACCTGTTCATTATACAAGACAGATTAAGGGGTGACAATATAATGCAAACTACGATGCAATATCTATATACTAAAATGTTAATAATGTTTAATTTGGAGAATACGGATTTATATGTACAAACACATTTTGTACGTTATCTTGTTCCATAAGCGTTTCTTTCACATGCTTTCCAATGCGGTGCCCTTCTTCTACAGTAATGTATGGATCTACAGAAACTTTAATATCGACAATAACGTAATGACCATGCTCCCTTGCATATAAAGAACCGATTTTTTTCACACCGTCTATTTGAAGTACTGCTTCTCTAAGCGGAACAACATCTTCCTCATGAAGAACATGATCAAGCGTTGCATGAATTGCTTCTGCTCCAATACTCCATGCCATTTTTGCAACAAGAAGTGAAACAAATAATCCTGCAATTGGATCGGCATATACAAGCCAATCTAACCCGAACTTACCACCCATAATTGCTGCACAAATACCGATTAAAGCTGCAATTGAAGAAAATACATCCGAACGATGTTCATATGCATTTGCAATAATTGCATCACTATTTATCCTCTTCCCTAATCGGAATTTATATTGAAACATTCCTTCTTTCACGATAATTGAAAGAACAACAGCAAAAATCGTAATTCCCTTCGGTGGTTCTAGTTCCTGCGAAAAAGCTTTTATAGACGAAATCGCTATCTCGATTCCCACAATAAATAATAATACTGCAACAATAATCGCTGAAATCGATTCCGCTTTACCATGACCGTACGGGTGATCTTCATCGGGCGGTTGCTTTGCTGCTCGCAATCCAAAAAGTACAGCGAGCGAACCAATTACATCTGATGCAGAATGTACGGCATCCGCTAATAGTGCTTTACTGTTCCCAATATAACCAATTACCGCCTTTACAATCGCTAATATAATATTACCAACGATCCCGACAATAGCACCAAACTCGGCCTGTTTAAAACGTTCATCTTTTTCCATAATTAAAATCCCTTCTTTTCTTAACCTATCTTTTTATTGTAGCAAAAACAGCGATAACATCACCACCTTCTTCCATCTTACTTCTGTTAAAAAGTTGCTATCTTATTGTATCCACAAACGAAAAAAGAGATGCCTCATAAAGAGACATCATCTTTTTTATACTTGCGGTTCAGATTCTACTTTCTCAACCTTTTTCTTGTTTTTGCCCTTTTTCAAACGACGGTTTTCAAGCATTAACCAAATTTGAGAAGCAACGAAAACAGAAGAGTACGTACCTACAACTAATCCAACAAGTAACGCAAACGAGAAGTTACGTAATGACTCACTACCGAAGATAAGTAACGCAATTACTGGGAATAACACTGTTAATACGGTGTTAATTGAACGACCAAGCGTTTGGCGAATACTTGCATTTACGATTTCTTCTAAGTCTTTTATATCGCGAACTCGTTTTTTCTGTTTGTATAATTCACGGTTTCTATCAAATGTAACAATCGAGTCATTAATAGAATAACCGATGATTGTTAATACCGCAGCGATAAACGTTAAATCTACCTCTAATTGGAAAATACTAAATATAACAACCATAACGAATGCGTCATGTAATAATGCAAGTACTGCAGATAATGCGTACGTAAATCTGAATCGAATACTTACGTATAAAATGATAACCGCAGAAGCAATTAATACTGCGATAAATGCATTTCGTGCAATTTCTTTACCAATTGTCGGTGAAACTGTACTTACGTTTGGATCTGTACCGTATTTATCGTGGAAGAATGTTTTTGTTTTCGCAATTTCATCTTTTGATAGAACACCTAAAGTACGAACTGCGAATCCTTTATTGTCATCTCCAGTCGGTACAATATTTTCTTCCTTCACATCAATTTTCAATTCTTTAAAATCTTTATGAACATCAGACACAGTAAGTGCTTGTTTTGATTGCAAGTCGATACGTGTACCACTCGCAAAATCAATACCAAGATTCAATTTGAAAATCGGTAGTATAATTGCACCTGCAATTACAACTACAATCGAGAAAACAAGGAATTTATGACCGATATTTACGAAGTTAATACGATCAAATCTTGTCGGTGGATGTACTACACCTTTTGTTAATGGAATAATATCCTTTTGTTTCACACCAAAGTATCCTGGCTTTTTATCGAAGTAACGGCTCTTTACAAGTAAACCTAGTAAGAAACGAGTACCGAATACGTTCGTAACGAAACCAACTAAAATACTTACGATTAAACTTGTTGCGAATCCTTTTACAGAGCTATTACCATAAACGAATAATACACCAGCCGCTGCAAGAGTCGTAACGTTTGCATCTAAAATTGTTGCTAATGAACGATGATTACCAGCACGGAATGCTGACATCATTGACTTACCAATTTTCAGCTCTTCTTTCAGTCTCTCGTACGTAATAATATTCGCATCAACTGCGATACCTACCCCGAGCACTAATGCCGCAATACCTGGTAATGTCAGAACCGCATGCATCCAGTTAAATACGAGTAGCGTAACAAAAATGTATAGACCTAACATAATAACCGCTACAATTCCTGGTAAACGGTAGTATACAAGCATAAATAAGAAAATAAGAGCGATACCAATCGCACTAGCGAAAATCGTTTGCTCTAACGCTTGTTGACCAAATTTCGCTCCAACTGATGTTGAATACATTTCTTTTAAATCAACAGGAAGTGCACCTGCATTTAATAAAGATGACAGTTGTTTCGCACTTTCAACTGTGAAGTTTCCACCTACGATAGATACTTCAGCTTGATTAAACACTTGGCTTACTGTTGCTGCTGATAAGAACTTCGGATTCGGTTTTGCAGACTCTGCTTTATACGAATCTTTTCCTTCTTCAAAGTCAAGCCAAATTACCATTAAATTCGTTGGTGGTGGCATTTTTGAAATTTTTTCAGTTACTTCACGGAATCTATCAGCGCTTTTTAGTGTAAGACCTACGCTCGCACGGCCTTGCTCATCAAATGTTTGTTTCGCTCCGCCGCCTTTTAAATCCGTTCCGTCCATAAGAAGGTTGTCATCTACATCACGGAATGTTAATTTCGCTTGTGTTGATAACATTTCACGTGCTTTTTGCTGATCTTGTACACCAGCAAGCTGTACGCGAATTCGATCTTGTCCTTCAATTTGAATGTTCGGCTCACTTACACCGAGAACATTGACACGATTTTCAAGAGCACCTACTGTACTTACAAGTGCCTCTCGGTCGATTTTATCACCTTTTTTGGCTGGTTTTACTTCATACAGAATTTCAAAACCACCGCGAAGGTCTAGTCCTAGACTAATTCCTTTTGCTATGTCTTTTCCTGCCGCACCAATTACTCCACCGATTAATAAAACGATGAGGAAAAAGGCGGCAATTCTCGTACCACGCTTTGCCATATGTACCCTCTTTCTGCTACTAACACTTTAAATAAATCTCTTACGATTTACTTTTACACGTGTGCATACGCCTAGTTAGTAGACTTCCTTTCTATAATTTTGCTAGTTCATCACTAGCTGTGTCGGTAAGTTTTTCACAATACCTACACTTTCATTATTTATTTTTTCTCTTCACTACCCCCTTTATATATAATCTTAGACATAATTATTTCCTCATTATCAATACCTATCATTATACTGCAAAAGGAAGAACAAACCAATTGCAGTCGGTTATTTATTTTCATATTCATCAAATGACCAAAGTGGTGCTTGATATGCTTCCACAGTTAAATAATTCATATATTCATTAGTACTTACTCTTAATACATCATTTACTAATTCATATAATCTAACATCACCGTTTATTTTTTTCCACTTCTTCACTTTGAGAAACTTCCAAATATCATCATCTGTTACTCGGTCATAACCGAACATGTGAAACTCTTCTACTTTGCTTTCTAAAACGACTTGTAACTGTCCGCGGTATGATTCTACCAAAGCCTCTTTTTCTAACATACATAAACATCTCCTTCTTATTTCAGCACGAAAAGTCGCTTTTAATCCCGCTCTAATGGACAGCAATAACTACTTTCAAGAGCCTCTCATACTTCACTCTCTTAAATGCTTGTCATTCTTGTCTCATACGTGCATATAAATTATTGTAAATCATTCCACTGATTTTGAGAAGGTAGGAGAAGACCATGACGAGACAAAGCTTTTTAAAAGGCGCATTTATTTTAATGATAGCCGGCTTTATTACCAAAATCCTTGGATTTATTAACCGGATTGTAATGGCACGTATTTTAGGGGAAGAAGGTGTTGGCCTTTATATGATGGCCGTTCCTACATTCATTCTAGCAATTACATTAACACAAATCGGCCTTCCTGTCGCAATCGCAAAATTTGTAGCAGAAGCAGAAGCTGTGAACGATAAACAAAGGGTTAAAAAAATATTAACAGTGTCATTAGCTGTTACATCCGTTATTAGTATCATTTTAACAATCGGAATTATGCTTCTCACACCTATTTTAGCAAAAACATTATTAACTGATGAACGAACGTACTATCCATTAATGGCCATTTTACCTGTCGTTCCTGTTATTGCTGTTTCTTCTGTTTTACGCGGTTATTTCCAAGGGAAACAAAATATGAAACCTAGCGCTTATGCTCAAGTTATAGAACAAGTTGTCCGCATTACAATTATCGCTATATGCATTCAGTTATTTTTACCTTACGGCGTAGAATATGCTGCAGCTGGCGCTATGTTATCAGCCGTTCTCGGTGAAGTTGCATCGTTATTATTTTTACTCACTTTATTCCAGCGCGAAAAACATTTATCTATACGCTCTGGATTTTTCACTACTGTAAAGGAGAGCAAAGGTACATTTTATTCTCTTATGGATATTGCCCTTCCAACTACAGGAAGTCGTTTAATCGGTTCCGTTTCATATTTTTTTGAACCTATCGTTGTTATGCAAAGCTTAGCGATTGCCGGAGTTGCTGCCTCTGTCGCAACCCAGCAATACGGTATATTAAACGGTTATGCATTCCCACTTCTATCACTGCCAGCCTTTATTACATACGCTCTTTCTACAGCACTCGTTCCATCTATTAGTGAAGCGATGGCTAAAAGACAGCATAAATTAGTGGAACACCGCCTACAACAAGCTCTTCGAATCTCATTAATTACTGGTGGGTGGTCAGTCGTTATATTATACGTATTCGCTTCTCCTATTTTAACTCTTATGTATGGATCGGATAGTGCAACAGCATTTATCCAGCTTCTTGCACCTTGCTTTTTATTTCATTACTTTCAAAGTCCACTTACCTCTGTTTTACAAGCTTTAAACTTAGCAAGAGCTGCAATGATGAATACATTTATTGGCGCCATCGTGAAATTAATCGTTATTTTTGTACTAGCTTCAAGGCCAGATTTTCAAATGATGGGGGTTGCACTCGCTATCGCTGCAAATATAGTGACGGTAACATTCCTTCATTACGCTACTGTTTTAAAGAAAATTACATTTACCATTTATGCAAAAGACTACATTTTCGGCGGACTTGCCATCGGTATTGCAGGTGCTTTCGGTTTTTACCTTCATAAATATATGATTTTCTCTCATTCACTTGGCGTACAAACATTATGGGAAATCACTTTAACAACAATCGTTTATATTACCCTCCTCTTCACTTTCAAACTCATTCGAAAAGAAGAGTTAAGTCGACTTCCAATCATTCGAAAACTTTCATTTTTGAAGTAAACGGGCTTACTATTTCATATAGTAAGCCTCTAGTTTTCTTTCAAATCAACAAAAAATTGTCCGTTTTGAAAGCTGCAGTATAAAATTTGTGCGATATCGTTATAACCTAAGTTTTTTAATTTGCCAATAAGCCATTCGTCTGTATGTTCAATCATTTGTAAATGATTCAATTGAATTTCTCCATCAATAATAAGAGGAAGAGTAAACTGCAATGTATCCTGTTTACCTTTTTGTTTTTGAAAGACAGATAACTTCCCAGATGGTTCTAAAATAGCGTATTCTACATCTCGGATATCTCCAACTCCTTGCTCCCTTAATTGCATCAATAAATCATCTATATTATAACGCTGATTTCTCATCTTCTTTTCATCAATTTTCCCCGCATTTACAAGAATAGCCGGCTCACCTTCTATTAAATGCCGAAATCGTTGAAACTTTAATGAAATGACTGACAAAATAATCTGTATACACATAAGAAAAGTCATCGGAACTAATTGGTGCCAAAGTGATTTATCGGTATTTTCAATTGCGACTACAGCCATTTCCCCAAGCATAATGAATACAACTAAATCTAATACACTTAACTCTCCAATTTCACGTTTACCCATAAGACGAAAAATAATTAATATGATGATATACAAAAGTATCGTCCGGCCAATGATTGATACCCATTCCATTTCTACATCTCCTTTTTTACGTATAGACTCCCCTATAAAAAATAAACTAGTCTAACTTGGGCAAAAAGAAAATATGCTTGTATTAAAAAGGGGGAATGTATAAATGGATGGAACGAAAAAATTATCAACCGCAATCGGCTTTGGTATCATTACCTTATTAATTTTTGCATCAATTATTAGCATGGTTATGGCTCTTTTATTAAAGTTTACAGATATGACTGAAGAGACATTAGCCGTTACTATTTTTATACTAGCTCTTTTATCTATGCTTATATCCGGATTTACTGCCGGCAAAAAAGCACAAGGGAAAGGTTGGCTAGTAGGTTTCACAACAGGTCTTACATTCGCTATACTTGTTTTTCTAGTTAACTATTTAGGCTTCTCTCAAACTTTATCGAACTCCCAGTTACTTTATCAATTAGCATTAATGGGCGCGAGTACACTCGGTGGTATTTTCGGGGTAAATATGTCAAAACAAAATAACTAAAAAAGGCCCTGCACATTTCATGCAGGGCCTTTCTCATTAGTTTTTCACAACTTCACGAATCGCATTACGATCGAAAGTTAAGTGTGAACCACCAGATTTAATAACGATTTTCGTCTCATCTACTGATTCGATTGTACCGTGTAAACCACCGATTGTTACGATAGCATCACCTTTTGCTAACTCATTTTGCATTTGAGCAACTGCTTTTTGACGCTTTTGTTGCGGGCGAATTAATAAGAAATAGAAAATCGCAAACATCGCAACGATCATAACGATATTCATCATACCTGGATTCATCTTTTGTTCCTCCTTTTAAATTATGTATTAGAAGTTTTTAGCATTCGGTTTATTAAAGCCATACTGTTCAAAGAATTCTTCGCGGAAATCGCCAAGACGGTCTTCACGAATAGCTTGTCTCACCTGCTCCATTAAGTTTAACAGAAAATGAAGGTTGTGATAAGACGTTAAACGAATTCCAAACGTTTCATCACATTTCATTAAGTGACGAATGTACGCACGAGAGTAATTTTTACATGTATAGCAATCACAGTTTGGATCAAGTGGACCGAAGTCTCTTGCGAATTTTGCATTTTTTACAACTAGACGACCTTCACTTGTCATACATGTACCATTTCGAGCGATACGAGTTGGAAGTACGCAGTCAAACATATCAACTCCGCGAATTGCACCATCAATTAATGAGTCAGGGGAACCCACTCCCATTAAGTAACGTGGCTTATTATCTGGAAGAAGTGGTGTTGTAAACTCAAGTACACGGTTCATAATATCTTTTGGTTCCCCAACAGATAAACCACCTATAGCATAACCAGGGAAGTCCATTGAAACAAGGTCTTTCGCACTTTGACGACGAAGCTCTTCGAACTCTCCACCCTGTACGATACCGAATAAACCTTGATCTTGTGGACGTTCATGTGCTTTTAAGCAACGTTCTGCCCAGCGGCTTGTACGTTCTACAGATTTCTTCATATATTCAAAAGTAGCTGGGAATGGTGGACACTCATCAAATGCCATCATAATATCTGAACCTAATGCATTTTGAATTTCCATCGCTTTTTCTGGTGATAAGAATAATTTATCTCCATTTAAGTGATTACGGAAGTGAACGCCTTCCTCTTCAATGCGACGGAAGTCACTTAAACTAAATACTTGGAAACCACCAGAATCAGTTAAAATCGCACGGTCCCAGTTCATAAATTTATGCAAACCACCTGCTTCACGAACAATTTCGTGACCTGGACGTAGCCATAAATGATACGTATTACTTAAAATAATACCAGAATCCATTGCTTTTAATTCTTCTGGTGACATTGTCTTAACTGTTGCAAGTGTACCAACTGGCATAAATGTTGGTGTATCAAATGAACCGTGCGGCGTATGTACACGTCCTAAACGGGCACCCGTTTGTTTACAAGTTTTAATAAATTCATAACGAATTGCTGTCATAATTTACTCCTTTTATTTGTTTCCCATTTTAGCGTGAGATGCAACGAACATTGCATCACCGAAGCTAAAGAAACGATATTTTTCTTTTACTGCTTCATTATAAGCATGAAGTACATTATCCCTATTTGCAAATGCACTTACAAGCATAATTAATGTTGATTTCGGTAAATGGAAGTTTGTAATTAAACCATCAATTGCTTTAAATTCATAACCTGGGTACATAAAAATATCTGTCCAGCCAGAAGCAGCACAAAGCTTGCCGTCATGATCTGTCGCAATTGTTTCTAACGTACGAGTTGATGTCGTACCTACAGTAATAATACGTCCACCATTCTCTTTTACACGGTTTAATAATGCCGCTGTCTCTTCAGACATATGGTAATATTCTGCGTGCATATGGTGTTCTTCAATCGTATCGGCAGAAACTGGTCTAAATGTTCCAAGTCCTACATGTAGGGTAATGAAAGCTAACCCAACACCTTTTTGTTTTAACTTCTCAAGTAACTCTTCTGTAAAGTGAAGTCCTGCAGTCGGTGCTGCTGCTGAGCCAATTTCTTTCGCATATACCGTTTGATAGCGATCGCGATCTTCTAGCGTCTCTTTAATATATGGAGGAAGTGGCATTTCCCCAAGTTCATCTAAAATTTCATAGAAGATGCCGTCATATGAAAATTCAAGATGACGTCCACCTTGATCTGCAGTTCCTGTGCAAGTTGCTTTTAATTTCCCTTCGCCAAAAGAGATAACAGTTCCTTCTTTTACACGTTTCGCTGGCTTAACAAGTGTTTCCCACTTATCGCCTTCTTCTTGCTTTAGAAGAAGTACTTCAATGTGTGCGCCTGTATCTTCTTTCACACCGTGCAAACGAGCAGGCATTACTTTTGTTTCATTTAAAACTAAGCAATCTCCCTCATGTAAGTAAGAAAGAATGTCCGTAAAATGTTTATGCTCAATATCACCTGTTTCACGGTCTAACACCATTAATCTTGATGTTTCACGATCTTCTAATGGGACTTGTGCAATAAGTTCTTCTGGTAAATGAAAATCAAACAGATTTATATCCATAACTATATCCACCTATTTCTTATTTAAATCGATTTATTATATACATAATAAAAGATAATACAATACTTAACACAATACATGTGATGATAGGAAAATAAAAGGTAACGTTTCCTTTTTTCACAAAAATATCGCCTGGAAGTCTTCCTATGAACTTCCAAGCTAATCCAACAACGATAAGTAAGATACCTGCTGTAATAAGCAATTTTTGCATCTCCGTCATACTTTTGGTATCTCCATTCCGAAATGCTCATAAGCAAGTGGTGTTACAATTCGACCCCTTGGCGTTCGTTGTAAAAAGCCAATTTGTAGTAAATATGGCTCATATACATCTTCAATCGTATGGGATTCTTCTCCAATCGTTGCCGAAACTGTTTCTAATCCAACTGGACCACCACGGAATTTCTCAATAATACCAAGCAATAATTTATGATCAATATGATCTAGACCTAATTTATCTACTTGCAGTAGTTCTAACGCCATTTGTGTAATTTCCATTGTAACCGTTCCGTTACCACGAACTTGTGCGAAATCTCGTACACGTCGTAATAAACGATTCGCAATACGAGGTGTACCACGAGCACGTCTTGCAATTTCTAGTGCGGCTAACGAATCAATTTCAACTTCGAATACTTCTGCTGTACGTTCAACAATCTCAGAAAGCTGATCTACTGTGTAATACTCTAATCTTGAAAGTACACCGAAACGGTCACGAAGCGGCGCTGATAATGCCCCCGCACGGGTCGTTGCTCCAACTAATGTAAATGGCGGTAAATCTAAACGTACAGACCGTGCTGATGGCCCTTTTCCAATTACGATATCAAGGCAAAAATCTTCCATCGCAGGATATAACACTTCTTCAATTGACCTATGCAAACGATGAATTTCATCAATAAATAATACATCACCCGGCTGAAGTGCTGTTAATACAGCTGCTAAATCTCCCGGCCTTTCAATTGCTGGACCTGAAGTTGTTCTAACATTTACGCCCATTTCATTAGCAATAATATTGGCAAGCGTCGTTTTACCAAGTCCTGGTGGTCCATATAGAAGCACATGATCTAACGTTTCTTCACGCATTTTCGCCGCTTCAATAAATACCTCTAAATTATGTTTCGCTTTATCTTGGCCAATATACTGACGGAGCGTCTGTGGCCGTAATGAATATTCTAAATCCGAATCTTCATATGCAGATTCCCCTGAAAGGAGACGTTCGTCCATTATACTCACCTCTTACCATTTAGTAAAAGACTAAGTGCCTTTTTAATATACTGATCCGTCGTTAATGATTCTTTTAATAACTCTGGTACAACGCGAGAAACTTCTCGTTCTGCGTATCCAAGTGCGCGCAGAGCTTCCAGCGCCTCATCAAGCTCAGCTGATGAACCTTTCTTCTCATCAAAACGTTCTGTGTCTGAGAATAAATCAACAAATGCATCTGGCACGACATCAGCTAGTTTTCCTTTTAAATCTAAAATCATTTGGCGCGCTGTTTTCTTTCCAACGCCCGGGAACTTCACTAAAAACTTCTCATCTTCATGTTCAATCGCTTGAACGACCTGTCCTGTTTGACCAGAAGCTAAAATTGCAAGTGCACCTTTTGGTCCAATGCCAGACACACCTAACAATTTTGTAAATAATAAACGCTCTTCACGTGTTTTAAACCCGTAAAGTGCCATAATATCTTCTCTCACATAATGATATGTATAGACACGGATTTCTTGCTTACTTCTTTGAAATACATACGGATTTGGCGTGAAAATTTGATAACCAATTCCATTATGGTCAATTACGACATATTCCGGTCCTACATACTCCACGTAACCTGTAACATATTCAAACAAAATACGATCTCTCCCTCTTAAATCATGTATTCCATTTTAACATATTTAATGATAGAAAAGCGAGACTACCCCAACAAATGTTCTCCATTTGAAACTTCTGTTATTTTCCATTGACAGAAAGTATGAAGCACCTTAATATACAGAAGTCGATAATGATTATCAATACTAATTAAAGGGGTTACATCAGGATGAAACAGAAGCTATTTATTTTATTTACTATTATGCTAGTTGTTCTTTCTATCGTTGGCTGTTCTTCTCAAAAAGAAGAATCGAAAGCGAAAGAACAACCGAAAACAAAAGTTGTAAAACACGCTAAGGGGGAAGCTACAATTCCAGTAAATCCAAAGAGAATTGTTGACCTATCTGGATCAACAGAAGAATTATTACTTCTTGGACACAAACCTGTTGGTACAGCAAACACATATAAAGATAAAATCCAAAATCATTTAACAGAAAAATTAGACGGAGTAAAGGCAGTAGGTTGGTACTGGGCACCTAAAGTTGATTTAGAAGCTGTTACTGCATTAAAACCAGACTTAATTATTTTAAATAATCGTCAATTGAAGATCTATGATCAATTAGAAAAGGTTGCACCAACAGTTGTTTTAGAAACAAACTTAGAAGACTGGCGCGGTAAGTTTAAAGAAGTAGGTAAACTATTTGACGAAGAAAAGAAAGCAGACAAATGGATTGCAGACTACGATAAAAAAGCAGACTCTTTATCTAAAAAAATTAAAGAAAAAACAAAAGATGAGAACTTTATGTTCGTCGCAGTTACACCACAAAACTTCCGTGTATACGGTAGCTTCGGATACGGTGACATCATCTTTAATGACTTAAAACTTCCAGCAACAAAAGGTACAGATTTAAAACAAACGATGGCACAAGTATCGTTAGAAGGTCTTGTTGCATTCCAGCCTGACCAAATGTTTATTGTAAACTTCGGCGGCGAAGCTGATAAAGTTTACGAAGACTATAAAAATAGTGCCGTTTGGAAGGACAATAAAGCAGTTAAAAACAATCGCGTATATGAAGTATCGAATGAAATCTTCAATACAAAAGCTTTCAATCCAATCGGAAAAGATATGCTAATCGATGAAATCGCAAAACAAATTTTAGATAAAAACAAGTAAGAAAAAAAGCAGCTCACCACGAGCTGCTTTTTTTCTTACTTTGCACTGCGTATTGCTTCATTTTTTCAATCGTCTTCACAAAACCTTCTTTTGATTTAATGCGAATACCACGCTTCAATTTCGCACGCTCATAACTCTCAAGCTTTTTCATATCAATTTGAAAGAAGGAATGAATCGCATTATCACTTTTCGGTACACCTTTGAAAATTTGTAATATCCCTTCCTCTGACACACCGAAATAACCGCTCGTCTTTAATAACGGAGAAATATCATCAACTTTCTTTTGTAATACAATTTGTACATCATCACGATCAACGAGCTGCCATTCTTTATACCGCTGTAAAAACTTTTCTAAGTCCGCTACTTTTTCTGTAAAGATTTCCTCACTTACTTCTCCATCAACATACATTCGCTCTAATAAAATTGTAACTTCAGGCTCTTTTTCTGTTACTTCTGGTACTGGCCCTTCCGCCTTCACATTTGTTTCATAAACGAAACAAAACATCATAACGAAAGCTTGCATCGCAATCAGTATCCATTTCATTTCCGTTCACCTCTTTTAGGCAAGATCAAACTTTCATTAGTAGTTTTTCCGGAAATGGAGGTTTTATCCATATAAATAACCATATTACATTTCTCTCGAAAATAAAAAAATGCAGATAAAGTTTTATCTTTATCTGCATTAGCATTTGTTTTTATATAAAATGAAAGACGCCTGCAAAGCAGGCGTCTTGATGCGTTTACGGCGAGAGACCAGGCGACCACATTCGCGTGTTTAGCACTTAAGCATATCTCTCGTCTTACGTAAATTAGCTCATCGCTTTGCTAATATAACATTAATAAAGTATAAGTGCAACATGTTTATAAAAATATTTTATTTACTCTTTTATCCAAACGGACTTTGTGTAAATTATAAATTGATAATTGTAATATATATGTTACAATTAATATAATAGCGAAATCATAATAAACAGGAGATGGATATTGTGAAAAAAATAAAGGATGAACGTCTCATTCTGAAAACATTAAAAAACATACGTATTGCCTTTCTTTTTCAATCGCTTGGTATAATTGGTATTTTAGGCTATATCGGATTCACTGAAGGAATGGATCAAATTACGAAATCTCCATTGTGGCTATTATTTATGCTTACAAGTATTTTACTTGCTTATTTACAGTTAAGTGTTTCAATCGATGTAGAAGAAGGTGAAAAGGAAATAAAATTAACTCCTTATTACAAGCTTGTCTTACGCTCTCTTATTGTTGGAATTATTATAGCTATTATTTATATCATTTTCAGTCCAGAGAGACCTTTTTTCGAAGCTATTTTAACAGGTAGTATTTTCTTCATATGCTTTTTAGTTTCTTATTCCGTTAGTTATTTTATTAAAAAACGTCGTTTAAAAGATGACGATGAATAAAAGAGGAAGGGCTATCCCTTCCTCTTTCGTTTTGCTATCGCATAGTACCAGTTAAACCGTAACGAATGTCTCGGAACATATTTCCTATATCACGATTAAAATCGTTTGTAACAGTACCATTACGTAGACGTGTGCTCATTGCATCGACACGAGTAAACATATCATTTCTTACAGAAACATATACGTTTCTGTTTCCAACTTCATTTGAAACCGCTTGACGAATTTCGTTCGCCATCGCCGTTTCATTTGTCACTGTATTACGTGGTTTTACTGCAATCGCTACATCGTTTCCATATACAACTGTAGACACGCGGTCTACGTTATTCATACGTTTCACACGATTCGTTATTCTTTCAGCTGTTTTACCATCATTGTTAATGTATGAATTATTCATTGTAATATTACGAGTTGGATGCGGATTAGCAATTTGTCCATTGTAATTTACATCGCGGTAATAATTGTTATATCCTGTATCGTTACGACCATTTCTATATGTTACATAATCTGTATAGCGATCATTACGCGCTACATTATCACGATACTGGTGTGTATCATTATAAGATGTATGCTTATAGTTGTAGTTACGTCCATCCATTGCATTGTTATCTTTTGGTGTACCACATGCAGCTAATGCACTGGTAACTAACAAAGAAGCAGCAATCACTTTTACTTTCGTATTCAATACAAAAACCCCCTCTGTTAGAATGAACTTCTCTTCTGAAAAGCTCCCTCTTATGATGAGTAACAGAGAAGGTTTTTACACTGTTAATATTTCACTGGGGATTTTCTAACATTTGATGTAAATCTTCCATTTTCAGAACGACTCTACATACAAAAAAGGCGGGAATAATCCCGCCTTTTTTAAACTTCCTCTTCGTCCTCTTCTTCTGAAACCGGCTCCCCAAATACATTTGGTGGATCTGGTTGATAATACATCGTTCCTGGCTGTGGCGCATATGCCGATTGAGTTGGTTGATAATATAAAGGATTCGCGTATTGTGGTCCTCCAGGTTGCGGACTATATAGCCTACTCTCTCCTCCGCATCCACAATCTTCCTCTCCTTGCACGAGCGGTGGCATATTATTATCCATTGGCATCATATTTGGATTTGGCATAGACGTATATTGCGGTCCAAACGGTGCCCCTTGCTGATATGGCATTTGATATGGATTTTGTTGTTGATAATACGGATTTGGCGGCATCATAGGCTGTTGGTATGGTATTTGATATGGCATCATATTCGGTGGTTGATTATTATCCATTATCAGCATCATATTCGGCATTTGATTGTTATCCATTATTGGCATCATATTTGGCATTTGATTGTTATCCATTATCGGCATCATATTTGGCATTTGATTGTTATCCATTATTGGCATCATGTTTGGCATTTGATTGTTATCCATTATGGTTATTATACATTATTGGCATCATGTTTGTCATTTGGTTGTTATCCATCATTGGCATCATATTTGGCATTTGGTTGTTATCCATCATTGGCATCATATTTGGCATTTGGTTGTTATCCATCATCGGCATAATGTTTGGTATTGGGTTATTATCCATCATTGGCATAATGTTTGGTATTGGGCTATTATCCATTATCGGCATTATATTTGGCGGTTGATTGTTATCCATTATTGGCATGATGTTTGGTGGTTGATTGTTATCCAACATTGGCATGATGTTTGGCACTTGAACATTTGGCGGTATTACTTGCGGAATGACTACATTCTCTTTCGATACATTTGGTGACACGATATTCCCTACATTTTCTTTCTTCACTTGCGGTGATACGATATTTCCTACGTTTTCTTTCTTTACTTGTGGTGACACGATATTTCCTACGTTTTCTTTCTTTACTTGTGGTGACACGATATTTCCTACGTTTTCTTTCTTTACTTGTGGTGACACGATATTTCCTACGTTTTCTTTCTTTACTTGCGGTGACACGATATTATCTTTTTTCGTTTGCGGAGAAATGATGTTATTAGGTTTCATTTTAGTAATTTGAGGAGCAATTAACTCGCTTCCTTTTTTAATGACATCTGAAATTTTATATTCTTTTTTCGCTTTTATTGGTGGTTGCGGCGGCTGTGGTAATACATTTATCGAAAACTTCGTATTTTCTTTTTCTGCTGGTTTTTGTTTTTCTATAACAGGTGGTTTTTGAATAACAGACGGTTTTTCAACTGGTTTTTCCATTTGAATTGGCTTTTCTTTTTGTACTTCTTTTTGCGGTTTCACTTGCATTTCCTTCTGTGGTTTTACCTGTACTTCTTTTTGTGGTTTCACTTGCATTTCCTTCTGCGGTTTTACCTGTACTTCTTTTTGTGGTTTCACTTGCATTTCCTTCTGTGGTTTTACTTGCACTTCTTTTTGTGTTTGTTGCATAGCAGGTTGCTGTGTAATCGGCGCTGATTGATACGTAACTTCTTCCTCATCCTCTATTCCAAGCGGAGTTGGCGTTGCTGCAAATTCTTTTTGTTGTACTTCTTTTACGTATTGTTTTGGAGGTGATGAACCTGCTCCAGCATGTTGTTTCACGTGAACGCTGTTTGATGGTACTTTAATTTTCATACCTGGCATGATTAAATCTGGATTACTAAGTTGTGTATTTGTATTTTTCAACGTATCAAAATCTACTCCGTACTTTTTCGCAATTTTCCAAAGGGTATCCCCTTTTTGCACGATATGAATTTTCAAATTTTCCCCCTCCTGTATAACTTATCTATAAGTAACAAATCTCATGAAGTAACCCTTTCTAAATAACGCTAACTTCTTTTCACTTGTATCACTTCTTCGATTTTCAATATGATTAGAAGTGGAATAAGCATAAGAAAATCACAATGATTTCTTCAAAACAATGTATGCCCATTTCGTTCTCGTTATGATTATATGCATGAAAAAAAGCAACAGAAATACCGTTGCTTTACACACGCTCTAACATACGATTTAATGCGAGAACCGCTTCTTCAGTCACTTGTTTATCTACGCTAATAACGTTAATTTCTTCTCCTCTTTCTACCGTTTCAAGCACCCATAATAAGTGCGGCAGATCAATTCGATTCATCGTTAAACACGGACACATAAATGGATTAAGTGAAACAATCTCTTTATCTGGATGTTGCTGAATAATTCGGTTCACTAAATTCATCTCTGTACCAATTGCCCATTTACTTCCAGGTGGCGCTGCTTCAATCATATCAATAATATATTTCGTTGATCCTGCGTAATCCGAAGCATCAACGACCTCATAGCAACATTCTGGATGTACAATAATATTCATATCCGGATGATTTTTCCGTACGTTCTCAATGTTTTTCACTGTAAAGTTTTGATGAACCGAACAATGCCCTTTCCATAAAATCACTTGAATTTCTTCTATATCTCCATCGTACTCTAATGAATCTGTATGCGGGTCCCATACTGCCATTTTATCTAATGGGATACCTAAATCGTAAGCTGTATTTCTTCCTAAATGTTGATCCGGTAAAAAGACAAGACGCTCTTTTTGTGTAAACGCCCAAGACACCATTTGTTTTGCATTAGAAGAAGTTACTGTTGCTCCGCCATTACGACCACAAAACGCTTTAATTGCAGCTGTAGAGTTAACATATGTTAACGGAATCATCGTATCTCCAAATAATTTTGCGAGCTCTTTCCATGCCCTTTCTGTTTGTTCAATATCTGCCATATCTGCCATCGAACAACCTGCACGCATATCTGGCAAAATAACGATTTGATCATCTGTCGTTAACATATCTGCTGTTTCTGCCATAAAGTGTACACCGCAAAATACAATATATTTCGCTTCTTTATTGCTCGCTGCAACTTGTGCAAGCTGAAGTGAATCTCCTGCCGCATCAGAAAATTGTACCACTTCATCCTTTTGGTAATGATGTCCTGGAATAAATAATGTTTTCCCCATTTTTTCTTTAATTTCACGAACCCGCTTTTCCATATCTTCTGTTGACATCGTGTAATAACGCTCCGGTAACATCGTTTCAATCGGTTGCACTTTTTCTAAAATACTCATATTTCTTTCTCCCCCTCTAAGCCACTTTCCTTACGCCTCAATATTGAAACTAATATCAAGTGCTTTCACTGAATGTGTTAACGCTCCAAGTGAAATATAATCTACCCCTGTTTTTCCGTATTTCGATAAATCTTCAATTGTAATGCCTCCTGAAGCTTCTGTAACGATGGCACTTGGTACAATCTTTGAAAACTCTCGAATCTCATCTGGCGTACGGTTATCAAACATAATAATATCCGCACCAGCAGCTACAGCCTCTCTCACTTGTTCTTCCGTTTCTGTTTCCACTTCTACTTTCACCATATGCCCTAATTTTTCTTTCACCGATGTAACAGCTTTCGTAATAGAACCAGCAAAAGCAATATGATTGTCTTTAATCATGACACCATCATATAAACCGAAACGGTGATTAAATCCGCCTCCGCATACGACTGCATACTTATCAAACATACGTAGCCCTGGCATCGTTTTTCGCGTATCACAAATGCGTGTATGGCTGCTATCTAAAGCAAGAACAGCTTTATGTGTCATTGTCGCTATCCCGCTCATACGCTGGATAACGTTTAATATAACGCGCTCTGCCGTTAATAACGATGCGATTGGACCTTGCGCAGTTGCTATTATTTCGCCCTTTTCTACAAGATCTCCATCTTTTTTATGAAGCTCCACTTCAATTCTTTCATCAATTAATTTAAATCCTTCTTCAATTACTAAACGCCCCGCAAAGATACCTGTATCCTTCGCAAGAAACGTTCCTTTTGAAAGTAAATTGTCTGGAAAAATAAGCTGAGATGTTACATCTCTTTCTCCTATATCTTCTAGAAAAAATCGATTTAATGCTTCTTTCACTTTTATCGTGTTCATAGAGCCCCTCTTCCCTTCATCACACAAGTTGTAGTTTTCTTTTCACTCGAACAATCTCTTTTTTTACGCTATTTCTATCTGGATAATCACTTCGATAATGGCCACCAATACTTTCTTCTCTTTGCAAAGCTGATACGACTATAAGCTCACAGGCTGTTAACATATTAATAAGCGTTATCTCTTCATTTGTAAGAGCATCATGTTGTAATATCATATTTCGAACACCATACTTACTAAGCCATCTCTTTGCATAAGATAAACTTTGCTCTGTTCGCACAATCCCAACATATTTCATCATGCATTCTTGTATTTCTTCTTTCGCCGGCAAATGATTCAGAACGATAAACTTCTTTTCCTTCTCAGCCACGTTGTTCCAGCTTTCTTTTGTCGCTTTAGTTAAAATATGTTTTCCTATTCTTTTTCCAAACACAAGACCTTCTAATAATGAATTACTTGCTAATCTATTTGCTCCATGAACACCATTACAAGCTACTTCACCGACCGCATATAAATTTGGAATGGACGTCTCCCCATCACAGTTCGTTTTCACGCCGCCCATATGAAAATGAGCACCGGGTACGACTGGAATGCGTTTTTTATTTATATCGACACCATTCTTTTTACACAATGATGATACCGTCGGAAAACGTTCTTCGAAATTTTGAATAGACTCGATATTTACATACACTTGTTCACCCGCCAAAAGCTGCTCATGAATCGCTCTTGCTACTACATCACGTGGTGCGAGATCGTGATCAGGGTGTATATTCATCATAAAACGCTGCCCTTTTCCATTCATAAGGACAGCTCCTTCCCCACGGACAGCTTCAGAGACGAGGCCGCAGCATCGTCCGCTCGTGTATAACATTGTTGGATGAAATTGTACAAACTCTAAATCTACGAGCTCCCCGCCTGCGCGGTACACCATCGCAAGTCCATCACCCGTAATTGTCTTATCGTTAGAAGTAAAGGCGTATAAACCGCCAATCCCGCCTGTTGCTAACACCGTATACTCTGCAACGTAACGCTTCAACTTCCCTTCACTAGTTCTTGTTAAAACTCCAATACATTTATCATTTTCTATAATAAAATCAAGCACCATTTCCTGTTCCACTACCGTAACGTGCGGAGCTACTTCTTGAATGAAATGCTCTAATAAATTCTTTCCTGTTGCATCGCCACCTGCATGTAAAATACGACGCTTTCGATGTGCGCCTTCTTTTCCAAGATGAGGACCCGTTTCATCTCCATCAAATTTCATTCCATTTTCAATGAGATTATTCATTTCTTTCGGTCCTTCCTCGACTAAATAACGGACCACATCTTCATTGTTATAATGACATCCTGCTACTAACGTATCTTCAAAATGATCATTTGGATTGTCATATGTTGCAACCGCTGCGGCAATTCCACCTTGCGCTAAATATGTATTATTATTACGATTTGTTTCCTTTGTGACAATAATCACATTCTTTTCGTGACAAATCTCTTTCGCAACACGAAGTGCCGCAACGCCACTTCCAATAATTAAGACATCTGCACTTGGCATAATTGTTGCCTCCTACTTTACACTTTTCAACTGTCTTGACACCTATATTTACATAGTTTTAAAATAATGACAAGAGTTTTTTTATAATTCTTATTTTCACTACCATTTAAAAAATACAAGAAATGTAACTCTTACTAGGGAGAGGAACTTACATGATGATATATCTTGACTATGCAGCTACTACACCTATGAGTGAAGAAGCATTACACACATATATGAAAGCAGCATCGCAATACTTCGGAAATGAACAAAGTTTACATGATATTGGAGGAACAGCCTCTTCTTTATTACAAGTTTGCCGAAAAACATTTGCTGAAATGATTGGTGGAAAGGAACAAGGGGCATTCTTCACAAGCGGTGGCTCGGAATCCAACTACCTTGCGATTCAATCCCTTCTCAATGCTCGAAATAAGAAGCACATTATTACGACACCTATGGAACACGCATCCATTCGAAGTTATTTTCAATCCTTACAATCAGAAGGGTATACCATTACTGAAATACCTGTTGATGAAGACGGGCTAATTCATTTAGAAGATTTAGAAACAGCTATTACAGAAAATACTGTTCTAGCAAGCATACAGCACGGAAACTCTGAAATCGGAACCGTTCAAAACATCACAGAGATCGGGGCACTTTTAAAAAAATATAACGTTTTATTTCATTCAGATTGTGTGCAAACATTTGGTAAACTTCCTATTAATGTTTTTGAGATGGGAATTGATAGTCTCTCTGTTTCAGCACATAAAATATATGGACCAAAGGGTGTTGGCGCTTGCTATATAAATCCCCAAGTTCGCTGGGCACAAATATTTCCAGGAACTTCTCACGAAAAAGGATTTCGCCCAGGTACAGTAAACGTTCCTGGCATCGCATCTTTTTTAACAGCTGCTGAGAATATATTAAAAAATCAACAAGAAGAGAGCTTACGTTTTAAAGAGTTACGATCCTACTTTTTAAGACATTTACAAGCGCTTCCTCTAGAAATTCAAGTAGAAGGTCATTCTACTTCTTGTTTACCACATATTGTTGGGGTTACAATAAAAGGAATAGAAGGTCAATATACAATGCTAGAATGTAATCGCCACGGTATTGCCATTTCCACTGGAAGTGCTTGCCAAGTCGGTAAACAAGAACCTTCGAAAACAATGCTTGCAATTGGAAAAACGTATGAAGAGGCAAAACAATATGTTCGCTTCTCTTTCGGACAACAAACAACGAAAGATCAAATTGATACTACTATTCATGCACTACACACAATTGGAAATCAATTTTATAGAGGTGTTAAATCATAATGAAACAAAATGACCAAAAAAAGATTTTAGGTGAAGAAAGACGACAACTTATCCTTCAGTGGCTTCTCGCTGCAAATGAACCGTTATCTGGGAATGAACTGTCGAAAAAGACAAATGTAAGTCGACAAGTGATCGTGCAAGATATTTCCTTGCTTAAAGCACGAAACGAACCGATTATCGCGACTGCTCAAGGGTATTTATATTTAAAACCACAAGAGAAACAACAAGCTTTCGAACGCGTAATTGTATGCCAACATAAACCAGCGGAAGTACGTCAGGAACTTACAATGCTTGTTGATCACGGCGTTACGATTAAAGATGTAAAAGTTGAGCATCCTGTATACGGTGACTTAACAGCGTCCATCATGGTAAGTAATCGATTTGATGTAGAGCAATATTTACAAAAAATCGAAAACACAAATGCTTCCTATCTTTCGCAGCTAACAGATGGTATTCACTTACATACAATTGAGGCAGATTCAAAAGAGAAATTAGCCGCTGCTTGCGAGGCACTAGATAAAGCAGGATTTCTCGTTTATTAATTCATGTAAAGCACAGAGTTTTTATCATTCTCTGTGCTTTTTTAATGCTATAATATTGTAATCAATTGTAAAGGGGATCAAACATGGGAATCGAACTCGTTCACTTTAGCATTGGCAAACCGAAACAAATGAAATATAGCGAAGATAAAGAAATGATTACTGGTATATGTAAAGAACTTACAGAAGAAGCTTTCCTCTCAAAAGATGGATTTCGTGGTGATGACGTAGCAGATTTAAAACACCACGGGGGACCTGATCGCGCAGTTTGTGTGTATCCACATGAGCATTACGCACTATGGGAAGAAGAATTTCAAACTACGCTTCCAGCTTCCACATTTGGCGAAAACATTACCGTAACAAATATGTTAGAGCGTGATGTTTGCATTGGAGATACATATCAACTAGGTGAAGCAATCATTCAGGTCACACAAGCGAGAGTACCTTGTAGCACTATTTCAAAACGTCTCGGTATTCCTGGCATACTGCCGCGCATTGTAGCAACTGGATTTACTGGTTATCTATGTCGCGTTCTTCAGGAAGGTACTGTACGTAAAGATTCTAAAATTACATTACTAGAACGTCAACCGGGCAACGTTTCTGTTTTGTTCTCTAACGAAATTTATTTTCATAATAGAAAAGGTAAAGATGGCATTGAAAAGATTCTTGCTGTTCCAGAACTAGCCGATATTTGGCGTGGTCAGTTAGAGGATCGTCTTGCGAAATTAAAATAAAGAATCCCACCATTTATAGGTGGGATTTTATTTATCTATCACAAAATGTATTATCCGATGAAATTATACCAGCAATTAGAAGGGAAATGTCGACAGTTCATCCACCTCTCTTACAACCAATAAGAACAATAACTCCCCAGCACAGTAACAGAAAAACCGAGCGCTTCAAGTTCCATCGTTACGCCTGGCAATAATACATCATCGTATGCTTTATCGACATCAATTAAGAAAAAGTAATTTCCTAGTCCTGTTTTCATCGGACGAGATTCGATTTTTGATAGATTTAATTTTCTCCATGCGAAAGCTGATAACACTTGATATAGTGCCCCTGCATAATCAGCAGGTAACGTTATCATAAGCGTCGTTTTCTCTCCGCGGTTTTCTCCGTTATTTGGGAGTACGGCTTTCTTTTTCTTATGGAGCACTAGGAAGCGTGTATGATTGTTTTTGTGCGTATGAATATCACGTCTTACAATTGTTAAACCGTATTTTTCTGCGGCCGCTTCATTTGCAATGGCAGCGATTTTTTCTTCAGGATGTTCTTTCACATATTGCGCAGCTGCACTTGTTGATGTCATATCTCGGACGGTTATCCCTTTTAACTCTTCATTTAAAAACTTATGACATTGTGCAATAGCGTGTGGATGAGAGTGCACTGCATATACTTCTTCCCAAACTTCTGCATACTGCGGATGTACAAGTAAATGCTGCTGAATTGGTACTGTAATTTCTCCTACAATAGAAAGTGGTTGCTCATGTACGAGGTAATCAACTGTTATATTCACTGAACCTTCTATCGCATTTTCTAGTGGTACCACTGCATAATCTACATTTCCATTTGCAGCTGCATCCATACAATCTGGAATCGTTCGATACGGTACATGCTCTGCTTCCGGAAAAAAACGACTCACCGCCATATTTGTAAATGTTGCTTCTGGTCCTAAATATCCTACTCGAATCATCGTCTTTTCCCCTCTTTTTCGTTTTCTTACTGTTATACCATACTTTTTTATATTCTTCTATGTAAATTTCGAATATTAAAAAAAGACTAGCATTCGCTAGTCTAAATGTTTCCTATATTCTCTTTGAGCGAAAAAGAAATACATGATGCATGCAGCGATATAATACAGAATAAACAAACCTACTTTTCTTAATGAACCATCCATAAAAAGCGTATTATGAAACGTATATAACGCAACTGCACTATGCATACTCCCAACTAGAATTGGCGCAAAAAATAACATACATAATTGCCAACGAGAAATTTTCCACACTTCTTCCTTCGTCATTCCAAGCTTAGCAAGTGCCCCGTACTGCTTTCGATCAGATGCAATATTATGAAACCATTTAAAATATACGATACTACATGAAGTAAGAAAGAATAATATACTAATGAATGATCCTATAAATAGAGTAATATCACCGAACGATTTCATATTCACATATAACTCCATATTACTTCGAAATGTATTATCTTTATCTTGTTTCATATGTTTCCGTAAATCTTCATTTAATTCTTTCGTATTTTCGATATTTGGTAATGTATAGCCTCTATATATCATTTTTTCAGAATCAGGAACCTTATTTGCTATACTGTCAAAGTCTTCATCATGCATGACGAAGAACAGACCATTAATGTGCGAAGGATGATGGTTAAATTGAACCCCTTCTTTCTGACCGTTAAATACGAATTGATATGGTTGATTCGTTACTTGCAATTGAATCTCTTTTTGATTATATACATTCGAATTATTGTATTTATTATAATAAACGAGTGTAACTGTTCCTTTTTTAGGATGATACGTTTTCTGTTTTTGTTTTCTTGCCTCTTGATTGTATTCACTTTCTTTAATGAGCGGCGCTACTTCTATTTCTCCCTTATTAGACTGAAAAGATGCATACACTCCAATAAAACTCATAGATTGAAAGTCATTATATCCATATTGGTGCAATAATTGTTCAACCGTGCCTTCCGCAAAGACTTCATGAGAAGAAGTACCCTTTTCTATGTAAGAAAATGAGTGTACGCCCCCGCTCCGCCACATATCTTGCATACCAGAAAAATATAAGAACACCGTACCTGTTGCCGTAACTACAAACGTCGTTGCCATTGACATTAGAAAGAAAAAACGACCATTTTCCTTCATTCGATGTGACAATTGATTCACTATAAATAAATACGGATATGTATACATAATCTTTTTATTTCGTTTTATTATTTCTAATATTTGAGCAGTGCCGTGTGTAAAAGAAAAATACGTTCCGAAAAAGACAAGTATAGACACAGGAAAAAAATAGAATGCTATCGTTGGTATAGTCGCTTGTAACGCTAACGCATATCCTATACCTAAGCAAATAAATCCGAATATACAAAGCCGCATTGATGTTTTCTTCTCTTTTCTATCCTTGCGAAATTCTTTTAATAACCGAATAATTTTTATATTCCATATACGCAAAGCACTTATAAAAGATAAGACAACAAATACGACCATATATACAATAAACGTTCCCCCGATTGCTCTCACGTCAAATATGACAGGGAGTTCTTTCGGAAGCCCCAGTAACATACTAAACACCATGAAGAAGAGCTTTAAAAAGATCATACCAAGCCCAATACCGAAAATATTAGCAAATACCCCGATCAATATTTGCTCGGTCATAATTACTCCTATTACGTTAGATTTCGTTGCTCCCATTAACATGTATAATCCTAATTCTTTCTTACGTGCCTCTATGAAAATAGAAGTAGAGTACAAAATAAATATGACAAAAAAAGAAATAATTATAACATTACATATGATAAGTCCCCAGCGTACGTTTTGATACCACATCGTCTCTTGCATATACGGATGTACAATGACAGACATGTATGCAAAAGACGCGAATATTGCAAAGCAACTACTTAAGAAAAACACTTTATAATTACGCCAATTTCCTTTTATATTTTGTAGCGCTAGTTGCCGAATGTTCATCTATCGTCCCCCTATAACTTACTACATAGGCAAAAAGCTAGAGGTTTCTCTAGCTTTGCACGTGTTTCAAATATCCTCTTTGTGCAATCATAAAGTAAATCGCAGAAGCTACAACGTACGTCCCAATTACAATCGCACCTGATTTCCATAAATCGAGATAAAGCATTTTTCCTAACGTATGAAGAGCAAATCCACTATGAATGGCACCAATTAAAATTGGGATAAAGAAGATAACGCCCATTTGTCGAATTGCAATTTTGCGAATTTCTTTATCTGTCATACCGATTCTCTTTAACGATTTAAATTGAATACGATCTTGTTCTTTATCGTTAAACCATTTAAAGTATGTCATACTACAAGCGAAGAAAAAGAACAGCACAGCTACGAAGAAACCGATAAACATCGTAATTGCTCCTGATTCCCTTATATTTTTATAAGCGAGCACTGAGTTGTTTAGTTCCATTTGCTTATCTGGTGCAATTTCATTTTTCAAATCTAACACAAGGTCTTCCGTACTTTTCCAGTCTTCTATATAATAACCGTAATATTTCGTCTTTTCTTCATCTGGTACAAGTTTTGCGTATTTCTCAAAATCTTGATCATTCACAATGAGATATTCACTATCATTAAAAACAGAAAATGAAGTTGGCTCATTTAATTGAACAGATTGCTTTTGTCCGTTAATTTTAATTTCATACGGTTTCGTACGATCTATCTTCATCATATCGTTCGCCATATCCATTATGACCATCGTTGCACTACCTGGTGCATTATGAACTTCTCTAACTTGCTCTCTCTTTTGTTTACGTACTTCAGCGTTATATTCTTTTTCTGAAACAATCGCCATTGGCATCTCATGTTCACTGTTAAACATCGTGATTTTTTGAGTTCCAGGAAGTTTTACGTACGTTACTTCTCGCGCTTCTTCAAATCCGTGTTTTTTTATTAATTCTTTTGTTTTTCCTTCTTTTATGACATTATGCGTATGTATTCCCTTTTCCTCATACGATATAGCATGCGGGGTACTAGTTGCTGCCTTATAACTCATATCCTCAAAAAATACGTACAGCGTACCAACTGCTGAAGATACAACCGCCGTAATGATAGAAATTACAAATAGAAAACGAGCATTATCTTTCATTTTATAAATAAGATTGCTAAGTACGAACATATTTGGATATGTATAAAAAGATTTTTTTCGTTTTTGTAACGCCTTTAATACGACTGTACTACCTTGTGTAAACAGCAAATAAGTTCCGCCTATCGTCAGCCCTACAATTGGTAAAAACAGAATGATAAAATTCATAAATGTTACTTGGAAGCTAAGTACATATGCAACAATAATACATCCTATACCAACTAGACATAACGATGTAAATGCAAAAGGTTCTACTTTTTGTTTTCTTGCTTCTCTTAATAAATCAATAATTTGCAAGCGGCCTACTGTCCAAACACTAAACAATGATAGGATTAAAAATAGAATAAAGTATACACCTGCTGTAATAAGAATTGCTTTACTATTCCATACGAGTGGAAGTGTTTTATCTATTTTCAATATTACGCTTAATGCTTGGAAAAATAATTTTGAACAAAGCATGCCAAGCCCAATACCTACTACAATTGCAATACTACCTAACATAAGCTGTTCTAATATAATCATTCGGCCAAGTTGAGATTTTGTTCCGCCTATTAATGTTAATAGACCAAACTCTTTTTTTCTTGCTCGTAAAAATGTTGAATTTGCATATAAAATAAAGAGTGCTGAGAAGATGACTACAATATAATTCATCGATTCTAGCCCTTTTGAGATCATCTCTCTCATACTAATATTACCACTTACGACATCTGGATGATAAATAAAGGAAGCATACATGAAAAATACGACAATCGATAAACAGCTACTAATAAGAAAAGCTTTATAATTACGCCAATTTCCTTTTACGTTATTAAGCGCGAGCTGGCGAAAGTTCATGATATTCTCCTCCTAGCATCGCAAGTACGTCCAGAATTTCTTGGAAAAAGGCTTGTTTCGTTCTTCCTTTATGTATTTCTGAGAAAATTTCTCCGTCGCGAATGAAAAGAATACGTTCGCAATAACTCGCCGCTACTGGATCATGCGTTACCATTGCAATTGTCACTTTCTTTTGTTCATGTAAATCTTGCAATGCACTCATTAATGATTTTGCTGACTTCGAATCTAAGTTTCCAGTTGGCTCATCCGCTAAAATTAGCGTAGGTTCATGAATGATTGCTCTCGCTGCTGCTGCACGTTGTTGTTGTCCGCCTGACACTTCATATACTTTTTTATTTAAAATTTCTTCAATATTTAAAAATTTTGCAATCTCAAGCACTTTCGCATCAATTTCATTTACAGATTTCTTCGCCATTACAAGTGGTAAAATGATATTTTCTTTAATCGATAACGTATCAAGTAAGTTAAAATCCTGGAAAATGAATCCTAAATGTGTACGGCGAAACTCCGCTAATTTTGCAGCACGCATTTGATTAATTTCTTCACCATTTACAAGCACATGACCTGAAGTTTGCTTATCAATTGTTGCTAATAAATTTAAAAGCGTTGTTTTCCCGCTCCCTGAAGGCCCCATAATTCCTACAAATTCGCCTTCTTCTATTTTAAAATTTATATCGTTTAAAGCAGTCGTCGCTACTGAACCTTTTGATTGGTACACTTTTGTTAATCCTTTTACTTCAAGAACACTCATTTCTAATCCCCCTATGTGTTTTCTTCTTACACTTACTATAAGAAAAATAAGAAAAAGAAACGAGTGATTTCCCTTACAAAACGTTTTGTTATCTTACAGTTTTGTCATTTTTCTCATTAATGTATGATATTCTTCATCTTTTGCAAATTGGAACGTGAATGTTGTCCCTTCCCCTTCAGCCGATTGCACATACATTCCATGATGTAAATTATCGCAAATTTCCTTCGTAATATATAAACCCATTCCAGTCGCTTCTCTCGTTTTACGGCCATTTATTCCCGTAAAGAATGGATCAAATATACGCTTTACATCTTGCTTTGGAATACCAATTCCATTGTCCTTAATATGTAGTAACACCTTTTGATCTTTCTCTTCAATTTGAAATTGAATTTCCTTTTTCTCTGCTTCTGAAATTTTCGTATACTTAATTGCATTTACAACAATTTGCCCAATAGCAATACTTAGCCATTTTCTATCAGATGCAACCATACAAGTATCTTCTTCAAACATTACTTTCGGAAATACAGACGATTGAATGAAGGATTTTCGATTTTCATTAATGATACCTCTAATAATATCTATCACATTTACTACTTCTACTTTATAATCTTTCGCAAATTGATCTAACCTTGCCATATGTAACGCTAAATCTAAACCATTTAGTATACGATTATTTTCTTCACGAATACTTTCAACTGTTGCTCTTGCTTCACGATGCTCTTTACCAAACTTTTGTAATAGCAATTCTATAACCGATACTGGTGTTTTCATTTGATGAATCCATTGGTTCATAAATATCATTTGCTGTTGTTCTTTCGCATGTTGTTTATGAACTTCATTCATATATTGCTGTCTTAATAGCGTAAACGATTCAACAACCATCTCTTGCTCTGAAGTATAAGAAGTATCAATAAGTAAAGAGTCGTGTAATGTATTTCCGCTAGCAACATATTTTTCGATTCTTTTTAAAAATACACTTCGTTTTCGATAATCGTAAATGAGGTATACAGTAAATACAACTGTCCCTAATAAAAGCCCATATAACCACGTACTCCAATCAATGGATCTTTTTTCTAAAAGACTTTGCAACTGCAAAACGAGCCCAAATAAACAAAGGCTAATAATATAAGAAAGAAGTAAAGAAAAACGGTCCATGAGGTAATTTTTAACCTTCATGCCCTTCGCCCCACTCTGTAAGAAGCGCATAACCATATCCGCGTTTCGTTACAATTGCATTTTGAATGCCTAGCTCCTCTAGTTTCTTCCTTACGCGTTTTACATTTACGGTTAATGTATTATCATCAACAAAAGCTACCTCGTCCCACAGGGCTTCTAACAGTTCTTCACGCGTTACATATTGATTTGCTTGTTTCATTAAACATTCTAATAAGTAAAATTCATTTTTTGTCAGCTCCGTTTGTTGCCCCTGCCACTCAACAATGTGCTGGGACGGAAATAACAACAGTCCATTTACACCTAAACAATCACTCTCAGCAACAGAGGCATACTCACCATAGCCACGGCGAAGTGCACTTTTCACCTTAGCCATTACAATATCTAAATGGAATGGCTTCGTAATGTAATCATCTCCGCCATTCTCGATCGCCATTACTTGATCCATTTCCCCTGTTCTTGCAGAAACAAAAATAATTGGCGCATTCGATACAGTACGAATTTGACGACACCAATAAAAACCATCAAAATATGGTAAATTAATATCCAGTAATACGAGATGAGGATTTATTTTCACGAACTCATCTTTTATATGACGTAAATCACTTGCTCTAAATGATTGATAGCCATACCTTTCTAAATGCTCCTCTAATATTCCCGCTATTTTTTCATCGTCTTCTACAATTAATATTTTATACATGTTCGTTTTCTCCCCATAAAAAATTCTTCCAAAGCCACTCCTTGTTCTATTATAAATTGAAAATTTAATTAGTGGGTATTTTTTCCTATATGAATCAGACATTTACAATAAAAAAAGACTGCCATATTTCGGCAGTCTTAATCGATAAATTCAAATTGATATTCAAGAATTTTTACAATATCCCCGTCTACTGCACCACGTGCACGAAGGGCTTCATCAATACCCATTCCACGCATTTGACGAGCAAATCGGCGTACAGATTCATCACGTGAGAAGTCTGTCATTTTGAATGTTTTCTCAATATCGTAACCAGAAATAACAAATGTGCCATCACTTTCGCGTGTAATTTCAAAATTAGATTCAGATTCAAATTTGTACATTACACTTGCTTCAGATTCTTCCACATCATCATACATTGGGAATTCTGGTGTTGTTTCTAATAAGTTCGCTACTTCAAATAGTAAGTCACGAACACCTTGCTTCGTTACAGCTGAGATTGGGAAAATTTTCACTTCGTCTCCCAATTTTTCTTTAAATGCTTGTAAGTTTTCTTCTGCACCTGGCATATCCATTTTGTTTGCAACAACAACTTGTGGACGCTCAGTTAAACGCATATTGTATTCTTTTAGTTCACTATTGATTGTTACATAATCTTCATATGGCTCACGGCCTTCTAAACCAGACATATCGATAACGTGCACGATTACACGTGTACGCTCAATATGACGTAAGAATTGGTGTCCAAGTCCGACGCCGGCATGTGCGCCTTCAATTAGTCCAGGAAGGTCAGCCATAACGAAGCTGCGGCTATCACCAGTTTCAACAACACCAAGATTTGGAACGATTGTTGTAAAGTGATACTCTGCAATTTTCGGACGCGCTGATGATACAACAGATAATAATGTAGATTTACCTACACTTGGGAATCCAACAAGTCCAACATCTGCTAGCACTTTAAGTTCTAGCGTGACATCACGTTCTTGACCTGGTTCCCCGTTCTCAGCGATTTCTGGCGCTGGGTTCGTCGGTGTTGCGAAACGTGAGTTACCACGGCCACCGCGGCCACCTTTTGCGATTACAGCTGTTTGTTCATGCGTTACTAAATCGGCAAGAATTTCACCTGTTTTTTCATCTTTTACTATTGTTCCCGGTGGAACCTTTACGATTAAATCTTCAGATTTACGACCGTGCTGACCTTTACTCATTCCGTGCTGACCACGATCAGCTTTGAAATGACGTTGGTAGCGGAAGTCCATTAATGTACGTAAGCCTTCCTCAACAACAAAAACAACATCTGCACCTTTACCACCGTCGCCACCTGCTGGGCCACCTTTAGGTACATACTTCTCACGACGATACGCAACCATTCCGTTACCACCGTCGCCGCCTTTTACATATATCTTGACCTGATCTACAAACATTATTTCACCACACTTTTTTCGATTAGTTGTAATATAACTGAGACTTCTTCGTCTCGTACTGTATAAGAAATGGAATACCATTTATTGTTTTGGTTCGCAAGCCAATTCTGTAGTTCTTCTACACTCGTTAGCTTACCACGAAAATCAAAAAAGAAACGAGCATTCTCCGCGTCACATTCAATTGTGATACAAACATAATTTTCAACATATACGTCTAAACTATGCTGAAGTATTGAGAAAAATTGATTCGTCCATGTACATACAATCTCATCTAAGTGAGATAAGTTATGTAATTTCCCTAATACTTCGTACTCCAATAAGCACGGCTGCTGTTTCCAATTATATGTTAAAATCCACTCTGAAAATAAAGGCATTGATAACCCTATCAGATTGGATTCTTGTCTCGCTTCTTGGACAAAACGATCGATGAGACTATGAATTTCTTCCACTTTTCCAAGGGAAAGGTTTCCTTTCACCATCTGCATACGATTGAGCCAATCATGTCTTGAATGACGCAATGCATCTATAATTGTCCATTTTTCATTCATTTAGATACCCCTTAATATAGAAAAACTCTAACCTGCACTCAGGTTAGAGTTTTCCGTGAGTTCTTATGCTTCTTGAGCAACAGGATATACGCTCACTTGTTTGCGGTCACGGCCAAGACGCTCAAAGCGTACTACGCCGTCAACTTTCGCGTATAAAGTGTCATCGCCACCACGACCAACGTTAACACCTGGATAAATTTTTGTACCGCGTTGACGGTAAAGAATTGAACCACCTGAAACCGTTTGACCATCTGCGCGTTTAGCACCAAGACGTTTTGACTGAGAGTCACGACCGTTCTTTGTACTACCTACACCTTTCTTAGATGCGAAAAACTGAAGATCTAATCTTAACATACGTTACACCTCCTGCACTTTTTCTATTAAACGGATATACTTTCCGTAATCAAGTTCGATCGTCTTAAGCGAAACAACCAATCCTTCTAAAAGTATCTGTGCTTTTTCTGCTGTATGAACGTCTAAATCATTAGGCAATTCATACGTTAAGAATCCACCATCACTTCCGAGTTCAATAGTTGCTTGCACATTACAAAGTTCTTCCACTGCATTTATAGAACCAAACACAACCGCTGTAGTTCCAGCACAGACAAGATCTTGTCCATGTGGCGCATAATTGGCATGTCCAGTCATTTTAAATGATTGGATACTTCCTAATTTCGTGCGACTTATCGTAATTTTAATCATGTTAACCTGAATTAAGCGTTGATAGCTTCAACAACTAGCTTAGTGTAAGGTTGACGATGACCTTGTTTCTTACGATTGTTCTTTTTCGCTTTGTATTTGAAAACGATGATTTTCTTAGCGCGACCTTGTTTTTCAACTTTCGCAGTAACTGTTGCACCTTCTACAACTGGGCTACCAACTTTAACGTTTTCGCCACCAACGAAAAGAACTTTGTCAAAAGTAACAGTTTCACCAGCTTCAACATCTAATTTTTCAATGTAGATTGCTTGACCAGCTTCAACTTTAATTTGTTTTCCACCTGTTTCGATAATTGCGTACATACTTGCACCTCCTCTTAATTACTAAGACTCGCCAAAAACGAGGTAGACATAAATGTCTTTAGGGAACCTGTCTTGTGCGGTTGTAGCATATAGCCGTTTAGGTGCTATAAACTATAACATAAAGATGTTATCATGAATCATAGACGGTTGTCAATAAATGTTCTACTAACTATTTTTTCCGTTCTACAATTTCTGTTTTACTTCCAAAACGGACAATTGCATACTTTTCGATCATATCATCTTTGAAACAAATTTCAAATGGAATATTTTTTTGTAATTCTTTTTGCAAAAATTGTTTTTGCAATTCTCTAGGTGCAGCGATTAATACTGCCTCATCCTCTATATTGCCATATGTAATTAGCTCTCTCTCTAACTCATACGCAATTGTTTCATATGACATTACATACCCCGTCGCTTTGCAAGATACACACTCTTCTAGTAATACGTCGCGTAAAGAATGTTTCTTACGTTTACGTGTCATCTCCAAAATCCCTAACTCTGTAAAACCGAGAACTCTTGTATATGTGCGATCATTTTGCATAGCAGCCATCAGACATTCTCTTACCTTTTCTTTATCTTCTCTTCTTTTCATATTAATAAAATCAATTAATATCATACCACCGATATCACGCAGTCTTAATTGACGTGCAATCTCTTCAGCTGCCACTTCATTTGTACGAAGGACTGTATCTTGTAAATTCTGTTTTCCAGTAAACTTGCCTGTATTCACATCAATTACAGTCATCGTCTCCATTTGTTCCACAATTAAATAGGCACCATTCGGGAGCCACACAATTTTTTGAAGTGCTTTTTCGATCTCACGCTCTATTCCAAAATGGTTAAAAATTGAAGATTTTTCATTATAAAAAGATACTTTTTCTTTTCCGATCTTTTCTTCTAATTCTTTTACTATACTTCTTGTATCTACAACTACTTTTTCAATCGTTTCAATCGGATTCTCTTGGAATACACGATCTAAAAAGGTCGCCGGTCGATGAAGTAGTAACGGTGCCTTTCCTTGGCCCTCTTTTCTTTTTAGCTCTTCATATAACTGCTGTAACCTTTGCATTTCAGCTTCTATTTCTTCAATTTCTCCTTTTTCAGAAGCAGAGCGGAAAATATAACCTCCTGTCCCTTCTACCTCAATTTGGAGTAGCTGTTGCCTTCTTTTATTGTTTTTTATTTTCCGAGAAACCGCACGCATTTCATCATATGGCATATAAACGACATATTTCCCGGTAAATTCTACGTTCGCCGTCAATTTCGGCCCTTTCGTATCAATTGCCTCTTTCACAACTTGCACGAGTACTGCTTGCCCTTCATGTATACGATAAGAAGATGGTACATCATCGTATGAAAGGTACGCATGTTTTTCTAAACCGATGTTTACAAAAGCTGCGTTCATTCCAGCAATCGTTCTTACGATACGTCCAACATAAATATGCCCAACAATCTCTTGTTCTTCATTTCGTTTCCATAAAAACTCAACAATTTTTTTCTTCTCTTCAATTGCAACGCGTTTTTCCGATCCTGCATAGTTCATATATAACGTTTTCAAAATTCTTTCCTCACTTTATAATCTTCTTTGCTTTTACAATAATAAAAGGTTAGTGCTATCGTCAACACTAACCGATTAATTCTTCAACAGATGAAGTTGTTCGTTTTTCAGTAAAATACGCATAGAGTAATTCATTTTCATCCAATGTATAATGTTCTTTATATTTTCCATGGACGATAATAGAGTGCTTATACCCTCTACGAAATTTTGTGAATATCTTATATAAATGATCTTCTGATTGCACTTCAATAGGTGCAATCTTTTCAATTCCTCTTTTGTTCCCATAATAACGTTCCAATAAAAAACGCATAAAGGCATACTGTCTTTGTTTCCACTCTTGATATAACGACACCGCTAAAAATATGAGTAGTACCCACATCATAATATTGTTACTATTCCAAAGTAACTGCCACACTAGTATTACACTAAAAAAAACACATGATAATTTCATCATCTTTTCATGTGCTTGTAAATAAGGAAAACGATATGATAATACGTTAAACAATACTTTTCCACCATCAAGCGGCCAAATAGGTAGTAAATTAAATGCTAAAATAATTATATTATTCCATATAAAGAAATAATATAAATCCGCACCCAGCCAACCAGCTTCAAACACTATATAACCTACCACCATCATCCAAATATGTTGTATAGGCCCTGCAATTACAACAACAAGCTCCTCTTTCAATGACTTATTCCCATGCTCCTCAAGCTCAGCCACACCACCAAACGGTAAAAGTTGAATCTTTTTAATACGCCAATTGTAGTGTGCCGCCGCAAAGGCATGCCCAAGTTCATGGATAAGAACGATACAAAATAACAGTAGTAACTCTTTAAAACGTGCCGTAAAAATGCCAATGACAATAATAACCCAAAACAACGGATGTACTGAAATCTTCGTTAAAACTTCTCTATATTTAATCAAATGAAATCACCTGAATCGGGTCAATAAATTTTTCATTCTTTTTTATCGCGAAATAAAACTTACCATTTTTATTATTCGCATCATTATTCACCGTTCCAATTTTTTGTTTCTTTGAAACGTAATCATATAATTTCACTGTCATGTCATTTAAATTCGCATACCACGATTCTGTTCCATCTGCATGCTGAATTTGAACCGTATTACCAAGTTCCTCTTTCTTGCCTGCAAAAACAACTAGCCCTTCATTCACTGACTCAACAGTTGCATTTATAGCTGTTTGAACAAATACACCTTGGCCATTTTTTTGAAACCCTTGCATCACCTTTCCAGAAGCAGGGATAGCATAATCTTTTTGCTGAATAGTTCCTTCTTTTTTCTCAGTAGGTGAATAAAATACGAGCGGTTTTCCAAACTGCTTTTCGTACCATTTCGCTACAGTAGCAAACTGAAATTCTTCTTTCATCACTTTTTCTGTAACAGCTTTAGCACCGTCGAAAGAAGGGGGTGCATTCTTATATAAGATAGCGACAGAAAGAACTAATATTGCTGATAACAAAAATTTGAAGAAAAATACTTCTTTTCGAAATAAAGGATGAATTTCCTTTTCTCCTTCTTCAATAAATACTGTTTCACTATCAAAATTCCCTCCAGCAAAATACTGCTCTTCCTCCATCTTTTCTTGCTCTGCCTTCCTTTTCGCAATCCGTTTTTTAATTTCTTCTACACGACTATTTTTCATACTGTCTCCTTTCTTTCGTTAAGCTAATTTAAATAGAAACAGTTGTATACAGTTTGTACATATGTATGAGCTAAGAAAGGAAGATATTCGTGTGAAGAAAAAAGAAAGCACTTCGCATATGTGCGAAGTGCTTTTAACGGATTCCAAAGAAGTTTTTCATCTTTGTAAATACCGATACCTTTTCTTGTCCAAATGCTTGCAATGGTACATTCTCACCCAACAAGCGTCTTGCAATATTACGATAAGCTAACGCTGCTTTTCCGCTCGGTTGCAACGCTACAGGTTCACCTGTATTTGTAGCACGAATAACTTCATCATCATCCTCGACAACACCAAGAAGCTCGATTGACAATGTACGTACGATTTCATCAACATCTAACATATCCTGCTCATGAAGCATATGACTACGCACACGATTAATAACAAGTTTTGGTGGTTCAATATCCTCTTTTTCTAAAAGCCCGATAATACGATCCGCATCGCGCATTGAGGATACTTCTGGCGTCGTAACAACGATTGCTTTATCCGCACCAGCTACCGCATTTTTAAATCCCTGCTCAATCCCCGCAGGACAATCAATTAATATGTAATCATAATCTTGACGTAATACTTGTATTAATTCATCCATTTGTTCAGGTGTTACCGCTGATTTATCACTCGTTTGTGCTGCAGGTAATAAATAAAGATCATCAAAACGCTTATCTTTAATAAGCGCCTGAGGTAAACGGCAACGCCCTTCAACGACATCAACAAGATCAAATACAATACGATTTTCCAGCCCCATTACTACGTCTAAGTTTCGAAGACCGATATCTGTGTCAATTAAGCACACTTTCTTTCCAGATAACGCCAGGGCTGTACCAATGTTCGCAGACGTTGTAGTTTTACCTACTCCGCCTTTTCCAGATGTAATTACTATTGCCTCTCCCACAGCTATACAATTCCCCTTTCTAACTTTGTTAAATTAGGTCTAAGATGAGTGAGAAGTTGCAGTCGATCGACAACAATGTGATTGTTCTCATTAATATACGCACATTCTGCCGCCTCCGCTCCGTCTTCTTTCTCTTCCGGAGCCCGCATTGCCACATCACTAATTCGAAGTTGCATCGGGTTCATATCAGATGCAGCGATTACGGCATCCGAATCCCCATAATACCCAGCATGCGCAATTCCTCTTAATGATCCTACGACAAAAATATTCCCCCCAGCGATAACCGTTCCGCCTGGATTAACATCACCAATTAACAATAAATTTCCTTTTACATGTAAAACTTGTCCAGAGCGAACAATTTTGGAAATAGGGACAATTTCTGTTTCTTCTTTCCAAGCTATTGCTTCTGCTTTCGTTATAACATCACTTTCAATTGAATCCACAACAAGATTCTTTTTATTACGAATTAACGTACGAATCTCTTCTTGTTGGACTTCTGTTAAATAACGATTTCCCACTTTCACATGCACTTCAATTAAAGAGCGCCCATCACCATCATAGTAATGTGTAGAAAGCTTTTCATCCAGTTCCTCCAGTAATTCAGAGAATGAACAACAATCATCTAAATGAAGCGTTATTCCGTCTTTTGTCCCTTTTATTGTTACATTTTGTTGCTTTTTTTCTTCCACTAAAGTTCACCCCACCGATTCAATTCGACATAAAATTAGAAAATCCTTTTTTCTTTTTCTTCCATCGCTTTTGAAAGACGCACTAAATATCGTCTCAGTGGGAAACAAACTATCAATAAGAAAATTGCATTTAGCAATAAAGTAGACAGGAGACGATCTGTGAAAAAGACATACGCTGACATATGAGTACGTCCTAACAAAGTTAAAAATCCATACACATAATACTCTAGTGCTACAATGCTAGCTAGTACAATAGAAGCAACAATAAATAAATTCAATTGTAGTATCTTCATCACACTATAAACTAAATAAGCTAAAATCGGATACGCAAATATATATATACCGACAAGTTCTGTGTATACGGTATCAAATAAGAAACCAAATAAGAGTCCGTAATAAATCCCTTGGACCGGACTATAGTACACAGTAATAAAACATAACACAATTATAAAGAAATGAGGTGCTGCTATACCGTCTTTCCAAAAAACCTCTGTTGGAACAATAGTAGCAAACATATTTTCAAATAGAAAAACAAAAAGGAGCAAAAGAGGAAGAGCTGCTCTTTTTAAAATCTTCATCATCTCTTCTCCCCCTCCTATTCTAATGGCGCTGAAGGCGTTGCACGTTTAGCAACCATAATATGCTCTACGTCATTCAAGTCAGCGGCCGGTTTTACATAAGCTGTTTTTGTTAAGCCGTATGGATCTGGCTGAACATCAACGATTGTTCCAATTACAAGACCTTTTGGGAAAATATCACCAAGTCCAGATGTTACAACTAATTGATCTTTCGCTACCTGAGCATCAGAGCCAATCTTTGTGAAAAGAAGTAAGTGCTTTTCTTTGTCGTAACCTTCAATCAATCCGAAGATTTTCTCATCACCTTGTACGATAGCAGAAACACGATTTGTTCGGCTCATAGAGCTTAGCAATTCTACTGATGATGTAAACTGGGATACACTTTTCACTCGTCCAACTAGACCTTGTGAAGTTACTACAGCCATATCTTTTTTAATTCCTTGCTGTGCTCCTTTATCAATTCCGATTAAATCGTACCATTTATCTGGATTACGAGAAACAACAGTAGATGGAATTTCAGTATATTGGCTATTCAACTCTTTTTTACCCGTTAACTCTTGTAGCTTCTTGTTATCATCTTCTAATTGTTTTACTTTCCCTGATAGACCTGCATAATTATCTAATTTTGCTTTTAATTCTTTATTCTCTTCATACGTGCGCTTTACATCCTCTACATTTTCGAAGAATCCAGCTACGTATTTCGCTGGCTTTTGGAATACACGTTCTACAACACCGACAGTGTCTTTAACAAACTGCTCTGGCCATGTTAAACTGTTCCGTTCTTTCAATGAGATTCCAATCAATGCCACGAGAAGAATAATACTAACTAACAAAACAATTAATCTTTTGTTTAAGAAAAACTGTGGCACGTTCACACCCTCTTAATTTCATTGATTTTTATTTTGCAATATTATCGAGCAGCAGTTTTGAAAAGATCGATATTGTCTAATGCTTTACCCGTTCCAATTGCTACGCAATCTAATGGATCTTCCGCAACAAGAACTGGCATATTTGTTTCTTCACTAATCACTTTATCTAAGTTACGTAGTAATGCTCCGCCGCCTGTTAATACGATACCACGGTCCATAATGTCTGCCGCTAATTCAGGTGGAGTTTTCTCTAACGTATTTTTAACAGATTCTACAATTGCATCTACTGTATCTTTTAATGCATCTGCAATTTCTTCTGGCTGAATTAGTACTGTTTTTGGTAAACCACTTACTAAATCACGACCGCGAATTTCCATAGGCTCGATACCTTCTGGCTCGCCTGCAGAACCAATTTCTAATTTTAATGCTTCAGCCGTTCTTTCACCAATCATTAAGTTATAGCTTTTCTTAATGTACTGAATGATTGAATCGTCCATATCATCACCAGCAACACGAACTGATTGACTTGTTACAATACCACCTAAAGAAATGATTGCAACTTCTGTTGTACCGCCACCGATATCAACAACCATACTACCAGTTGGTTCCCAAACAGGTAAGTTCGCACCAATTGCTGCTGCAAATGGTTCTTCGATTGGATAAGCATCACGAGCACCCGCTTGACGAGTCGCATCGATTACTGCACGTCTTTCTACAGCTGTAATACCAGACGGTACACATACCATTACGTAAGGCTTACGTGAGAAGAATCCATTTGATTTTTGAGCTTGTTGAATGTAATATTTCATCATTGTTGCTGTCGTTTCGTAATCAGCAATTACACCGTCTTTCATCGGGCGAAGTGCCACAACGTTTCCTGGTGTACGACCAATCATTTGTTTTGCATCGCTACCTACAGCAACGATTTGTTTCGTATCAGTTTGTAACGCTACTACTGAAGGTTCACGTAAAACTACACCTTTTCCTTTTACATATACAAGCGTGTTCGCAGTTCCTAAATCTATTCCAAGATCGCGAGTAAAGCCACCAAATCCAAACATATTATTTATCTTCCTTTCTTGTTTTCACGGACTCATTTTTTCTTACTTTATATTATAAAAACAGTACGTTTTTTATATCTTTATCCTTTTTGTAGATAAATTTCTACAAAAAACTCATAAATCACATTATAAAACAAAATAAGTAAAAAGCATAGTCTTAAATATGACCTTTTTCCTTTAAACTCACGAATTTATGGTCGCCTATTATAATATGGTCAAGCACTTCAATTCCGATAATTCGGCCGCATTCTACTAAGCGTTTTGTTACTTCAATATCTTCTCGGCTCGGCGTGGGGTCTCCTGAGGGATGGTTATGAAGACATATGATAGAGGCTGCTGCACGGCGGAACGCTTCTTTAAATACTTCCCTTGGATGTACAATTGATGTGTTTAAGCTTCCAATGAAAATTGTTTGCCTATGTATAACTTGATTTTTTGTATTTAAATATAAACATACAAAATGCTCCTGCTGCAGGAAACGCATTTCTTCCATCATATATCTCGCGCAATCTTCTGGGCTTCGAATGCTATATCTATTTTGATATTCTAAACGCACCATTCTTCTACCGAGTTCAAAAGCAGCTATAAGCTGGGTTGCCTTCGCAACCCCAACACCATGTATACTGACAAGCTCTTCTAACGTTGCATCTTTCAACATACGTAAACCGTCAAAGTGATGTAAAATTTTATCTGATAACTTTAAAACTGTTTCTTCTTTAGAACCTGTTCTGAGTAACACTGCAAGAAGCTCCCGATTCGATAAACTTCCAGCTCCTTCTAACAATAAACGCTCCCGTGGCTGTTCTTCTTTGACAACATCACGAATACCGTTCATTTCTCCACCCCTTTTATTTGTTCTCTCAAAGAAAATCCCATGCAATTTTACGCATGGGTTACATCAATATTGAATTGTTTTAATTCCCGAACAAGACGGGAAATTGGTAACCCGACTACACTATAGTAGTCCCCTTGAATATGTTGAACAAAAATAGACCCTTTACCTTGAATCCCATAACTTCCTGCTTTATCAAGAGGCTCTTTCGATGCAACATATGCGTCAATTTCTTCTTCTGTTAATTCCCAAAACGTAACTTCTGTACGCTCGTAAAAAGTGACTGTTTTGTCTTTCGCTATAATTGCAACACCCGTATACACCTCATGTGTTTTCCCTGATAATAATTGCAACATTTCTTTCGCCTCAGCCTCATTAGAAGGCTTTCCAAGTATACGCGACTCATATGTAACAATTGTGTCTGCACCTAACACAATGTGATCACTATTCGTTTCTGCTACCGCAGATGCTTTTTGCAAAGCAAGTGACATAACAATATCAGAAGGTGATGAATACGCACCAATCTTTTCTTCTACTTCACTTACAATAATTTCAAATGGCACACCAGCTAACTCAAGTAATTCCTTCCTGCGAGGTGACCCTGAAGCTAAAATAATTTTTTTCATATTTTCTCCTTCCTTTCTCACATGAAGCAGAATCATTTACAACAATCGTATCAAAGGAATAGTTTGTCCACAAATGAAAGAAATATTATCTTCTCTATATAAAATAATACCTCTTTACTAACATACAATTATATTTCTGCCATAGAGAAAGCACTTTACTATAAATTCAAAAGAAAAGAAAGAAGTACCTACACTTCTTCCCTCATCATTTCATTATCCTATTATTTCGCCTTTTGTGAAACAATTTTTTCATACGAAAGCATACCATCAATAATAACTTGATTTAGTTTTGCCAAAGATTCCTTATCATCTTTTCCGTCCTTCACTGTTTGCACAGCTACTGACGTATACATATACAATTTCTTCGCTTCTTCTTGCTTCATACTTTTCCCTTCTTTTTCAATCGCTTTCCACTCTTTTTCAATCGCACCTATATCTTTTGCATTACTTTTTCCACTAGCTTGTACGCTGGAAGCATATTTTGCTAAATGAGTATATAATGGCTGTACTTTTGTTAAAAATGCCCCAACTTCTTTATCATCTTTCAGTAATGCTTTATCTGTTATATCCCAGTCCTTTTTCAATACGGAGACATTATCATTTTTATACTGCGTCATTAATTGGTTTATGCCTTGTTCATCGCTAGCAATACCAACAACTAATGCATACTTATCACCGCTCGGTTTTAAAGCTGCAACGCCTCCATTACTTTTCCACTCTTCAAGAGCAGCCTGTCCCTTTTCTTCAGAAGAATAAATTCCTCCCTGAACAAAAAATAATTTCATTGGATTTAATGACGTTCCTGTCTGTGCTTTTTGTTTTTCCTCTTTTTGTGCTGGTGTTTGTTCTGATGTTCCACTCACCTTTGATTCTTCATTTCGCATCTGCTTCGAAGCCGTTACTTCGCTTCCCCCTGTCGCACCTTGTCCTTTAAGTAACTGTAGCATTCCCATTCCAAACGCCGTACCAATAATAATCGCCGTTGCAACGATTGCAATTAACGTATTGCTCCACTTCTTCCGTTTTTTTTCCGTAGAAGCTAATTTCGCTTTTTGAAACGGAACAACATTTTTTGGCCTTTCACTTTCTACTACCATCCATTCAAATTCATCTTTCTTCTTCTCCTCATACTTCGCTTCTGTTCCATTCACTTTCACTGAGATCGTTCGTGATTGCTTGTCCATACACTCACACCTCACCTCTTATCGTTGTCCGCATCATATCATATTCATTTCACAAAAAAACGAGATATTTGTCAGAGGAATTCGCCAAATAACCCTATATATTTATCTTATATGTATGCATTTGACTTCATTTGTAGAACAAAAAAACTAGATAGCAAAGACTATCTAGTTTTTCTCGCGAATATATTTTCGAACTTCCGAAATGAAATAAAGAGAACCTGTTATGATAAAAACATCATTTTCTCCAATCATTTCAACCTTCGTATCAATTGCCTCTTTCCAATTTTCAAAAACTAGTTTTGACTCTTTCTTTGAATACGATGCAAGCTTGTCAGCAGAAATAGCACGATCAAAGGCGAATGTTGTAAAAATAATTTCATCGGCAATGGTTTCTAATTGATCTACCATATTATGCAATTGTTTATCACCTAGGGCAGTAAATAAAACTATTACATTTTTATCTTTGTAATGTGATTCTACTGTTTTCACAAGACTTTCGATACCTTCTGGGTTATGGGCACCATCTATAATAATATCTGGATTGCTTTGCAGTTTTTCAAAGCGCCCAATCCAATACGCTTCCTGTAATCCAGTTCTTATTTCTTTTTCCTCGATTAAAAATGATAAGTATGTTTTGACATACATGACTGCCATAAGTGCAAGTGCTGCGTTTCCTACTTGGTGAACACCTTTCATTGAGATTCGCACATCTTCAAAAGTGGCGAAAGGACAAGTGAAATCGAACCGTTCTCCATCTTCGCCAGACTGTTTATGTAACGCTGTAAAATGCTTGCCCATCTCGTATAAGTTTGCATGATTTTCCTTTGCAACTTTTTGAATGACTTGCAATGCTTCCTCATCTTGTACACCAGTAATAACCGGAACACCAGACTTAATAATCCCCGCCTTTTCATATGCAATTTCTCCTAGTGTATTCCCTAAAATATGCATATGATCGTGGCCGATATTTGTAATAATCGTGAGAACAGGATGAATAACATTCGTAGAATCAAAGCGCCCTCCAAGCCCTGTTTCAAATAAAACAACATCACAGAAATTAACTTTACCGAAATAACAAATTGCCATAACAGTAATAATTTCAAACTCAGTCGCTTCCCCTAAATCCGTCCCATCTAGTTTTTCAACGACTGGCTTTACCATCTTTACAAGTTCAGTAATCTCTTCATCTGCAATTGGTGTCCCGTTCACACTAATACGTTCGTTAAATGTTTCAATATATGGAGAGGTAAATGTTCCTACCTTATATTTTGCATCTTCTAACATGTAGCGCATATATGTTAACGTTGAACCTTTTCCATTTGTACCAGCAAGATGAACACATTTTATGTGACGCTCTGGATTTCCGAGCTCTTCTAGCATCCATTTCATTCTTTCTAATCCCGGTTTAATACCAAACTTCAATCGGCTATGAATCCACCCTATCGCTTCTTCGTATGTATGTATCACGTATGCTTCCCCTTTCAAAAGACAACCTTCATACTCCTATTATACGCAAAGAAAAGAGACTCACCAATATAGTGAGCCTCTAAAAAATATTTTACTTTTCAAGATCTGCTAGACGTTGGCGAACTGCTTCACGTTTTTCTAGGTAGTCTTGCTCTTTCGCACGCTCTCCGTCAATAACTGCTGCAGGAGCTTTCGCTACGAAACCTTGGTTTGAAAGTTTCTTCTGTACACGTTCTACTTCTTTGTCGAACTTCTCAAATTCTTTCTCAAGACGTGCTCTCTCTTCATCAAGATTGATAAGATCAGCTAACGGTAAGAATAACTCTGCACCTGATACGATTGCAGTCATTGCTTTTTCTGGTGCTTGTAAATCCGTTTGAATTATTAATTCGCTTGGGTTACAGAAACGCTCAATGTAAGAGCTGTTTTTTGTAAGTTGAGCAAGTACAGCCTCATCTTTTGCTTTAATTTGCATTTGAACTTTTTTGCTCATCGGCGTATTAACTTCTGCACGGATATTACGAACAGAGCGAATGATATCAACTAGAAGGTGCATTTCTGCCGCAGCTTCTGTATCTTGTAAATCTTCGCGAACTGTTGGCCATGCTGCTACTGTAATAGATTCGCCTTCATGCGGTAAATGTTGCCAAATCTTCTCTGTTACGAATGGCATGAATGGATGTAATAGACGCATTGTTTGGTCTAATACGTAAGCTAAAATAGAACGAGTTGTTTTCTTAGCTGCTTCATCTTCACCATATAGTGGAAGTTTCGCCATTTCAATGTACCAGTCACAGAAATCATCCCAAATGAAGTTGTATAATGAACGACCAGCTTCACCGAACTCATATTTATCCATGTTACGCGTTACGCTTTCGATTGTTTCGTTTAAGCGAGTTAAAATCCACTTATCCGCAACTGATTTTTCACCAGTTAAATCGATTTCTTCATACTTCATATCATCCATGTTCATTAATACGAAACGTGATGCGTTCCAAATTTTATTAATGAAGTTCCAAGTAGACTCTACTTTTTCCATACTGAAACGTAGATCTTGACCTGGTGCGCTTCCTGTTGATAAGAAATAGCGCATTGCATCTGCACCGTACTTCTCGATAACATCCATTGGATCAATACCGTTACCAAGAGATTTACTCATTTTACGTCCTTGCTCATCACGAACTAAACCGTGAATTAATACATCTTTAAATGGACGCTCCCCTGTAAACTCTAAACCTTGGAAAATCATACGAGATACCCAGAAGAAGATGATGTCATAACCCGTTACTAGTGCATCTGTTGAATAGTAACGTTTGAAGTCTGCTGCATCTTCATTAGGCCAACCAAGTGTTGAGAATGGCCATAACGCTGAACTGAACCATGTATCCAGTACGTCGTTATCTTGATTCCAGTTTTCAATATCTGCTGGCTCTTCTGTACCTACGTATACTTCACCAGTTTCTTTATGATACCAAGCTGGAATGCGGTGTCCCCACCATAATTGACGAGAAATACACCAGTCGTGAATGTTTTCCATCCAGCGTAAGTATGTGTTTTCAAAACGTTCTGGTACGAACGTTACTTTCTCTTCTTCTTTTTGTTGAAGCTCTACCGCCTTCTCAGCAAGTGGAGCCATTTTTACGAACCATTGTGTTGATAAGTAAGGCTCAACAACTGCACCACTACGCTCACTATGACCTACTGAATGCATATGAGGCTCGATTTCTACTAATACGCCCGCTTCTTGTAAGTCCTTCACTAACGCTTTACGGCATTCGAAACGATCCATACCGTTATACTTACCAGCTTTTTCGTTCATTGATCCGTCTTCGTTCATTACTAAGATACGTGGTAAGTCATGACGATTACCTACTTCAAAGTCATTCGGGTCATGAGCTGGTGTAATTTTTACAACGCCTGTTCCGAAATCTTTTTCTACGTACTCATCAGCAATAATCGGAATCTCACGGCCTACGATTGGAAGTGTAACTGTTTTCCCGATTAAATGTTTGTAACGATCGTCTTCTGGATGAACTGCTACTGCTGTATCACCAAGCATCGTTTCTGGACGAGTAGTCGCAAGACGAATATGACCAGAGCCATCTGTTAATGGATAGTTCATATGGTAGAATGCACCTTGAACTTCTTTATGAATTACTTCAATATCAGAAAGAGCTGTGCGTGTTGCTGGGTCCCAGTTGATAATATATTCACCGCGGTAAATTAAGCCTTTTTCGTATAATTGAACGAATACTTTATTAACCGCATCAGATAAACCTTCGTCTAATGTGAAACGTTCACGAGAATAGTCTAGTCCTAAACCAACTTTCCCCCATTGTTGACGAATGTGAGACGCGTATTCCTCTTTCCATTCCCAAGCTTTTTCAAGGAATTTCTCACGGCCAAGATCGTAACGTGAAATACCTTCTTCACGAAGTTTTCCTTCTACTTTCGCTTGTGTTGCGATACCCGCATGGTCCATTCCTGGAAGCCATAATACATCGTAACCTTGCATACGCTTCGTACGAGTTAAAATATCTTGAAGAGTTGTATCCCAAGCATGACCTAAGTGTAACTTACCAGTTACGTTCGGAGGTGGAATTACAATTGTGTATGGTTGTTTCTTCTCATCTCCTGTTGCTTCGAAATATTTGCCTTCAAGCCACCATTGATAAAGGCCTTCTTCAACGGACATATGATCATATTTAGTTGGTAAATTCTTTTCCGTATTTGACATTATTTTCCCTCCTTAAAATAAAAAATGCCCCTCATCCAAAAAGGACGAGGGACATCGCGGTACCACCTTTATTTACAAACAAATTCAGAAATTTGCTTATACTCTTAATTTGATAACGGACAAATCCGTCTTTTCCTAATGAGAACTATTCCGTTCAGAAAAGATGCTCCAGGGCTACCTTCTAACATAACTATCTAGAGAATCTCCCAGCTAATGATTCTCCTCTCTGAAGACGTTTCTTGTTATACTCTTCCCCTTCAAGGCATTTATATGATTGTTAATTATTATATACAATAGTGTAAAAAACGAAACCCTATTCGTCAAGATAAATTTAATACTACGGCTTTTTGGGCAAAAAAAGAAGATAAGTAGCATCCTCTACTTATCTTCTTTATCCCGCTATTTGCGGGCAGTAAGACCCCCACTGATTAAAGTTTCACTTTATCCGTTCCCTTGCTGGGCAGCTTGTAATTGCGAAAGGAAATATTCTATATTGCTAACGAGCCAATGCGATTGTTGTAAGCTCTTTACTCCGAGAAGTTCATTTTCCTTATTGCGACTCCCTCTTCTTTTCTTATAAGACTGGATTTGCCGAATAAATTGCGATGGATACGTCATATACGCAAACATGAGTAGTTGCTCTTCTTTCGTAAAAGGGAAATTTTTTTGGTACATTTGATACCATTCAAACCGATCACTTCGCGCAATTGGATACGTATTTAAAGACCGAGAATAAAACCCTACTATATCTTGCACCGGTGTGGCAAACTTCGATTTTTCTAAACTAATAAAATAGCCATTCCGTTCATAATCAAATAAGAAATGATTAAGCGATACGTTACCATGTACAAAAGTAATACGTGTTTTTTCTTTTTCTTTCATCGCATCGTTCCACTCAGTTAATTGCTTCATTGCAAACTCACGCGCCCTCATTACATGATGATAGTACGTACAATATTGCAATTCAAACGGAGACATATACCACTTCGCTTCAGATTCTACGAGAAACTCTTCTAACATCTCACCATCATTCTCCCAGCGATCGGATATATTTGTATAATGTTTTTCTAAATCTTCTTCTGTATACGTTTCTTCTTTCACCGTTTTTTGATGTAACGTCCCGAGAGTTTGAAACATTTTATGGTATTGATCATTATCCTCGCCATTGCCTTCCGCACGTTCTAACCAAGGCATTAAATAATAATTATACGTCCCGTCACTTAAAATATAATTTCCATCCGTCGCATGGTATATAGGTACATAATTTGAAAAACCGTTCTCCTTCAAATATTGAATATGGTGCAAAAAGTTATTCCGCTCTAACTTCCCGTCTTCTATTTTCTTGAGCGCATACGGACCTTGATTCGTGTAAATTTTCGTTACACTTCCGTGCTCTTCCATATGCTGTGTATCCAATCTATATTGCCTTACAATGGGTTCATAGCGATTTCGTAATTCAATATCCATACGAATAACCCTTTCTATTCAAAACATAGCCTTTAGTGAAAACACTCACTTATTTCGCTTTTGCCCTTGAAACAGGAATATAAATAATTTGTCCCGCAGTTAAATATATATCTTCTGTTTGATTGACACGATATAAGTTTTGTACAGACGTTTCATAACGGTCTGCAACAGATTCGATTGTATCCCCTTCTTGCACGAAATACATTCTTAACTTTGTAAATTCTTCTTCCGGTTCTTTCGTAAATATTTTCGTTAAATAAAGTGCATTTTCATCTCGCTGTGAATACGTTTCTTCTTGCTCTTCTTGTTTTTTCGCTTTTTCTTTCTTGAAATCTTTTCTTCCGAACAATTCAAATTGTGGCGTTGATTCTTTCTCCTCTTCACGCTCCACAAATTCATGTTCTTCTATTTCCTCTTCCTCTACTTCCTGCTCTTTTCTTTGCTCTAGTTGAAACGGTTCAAATGCGTAATCTTCCCACTCATCTGATTCCTTATAGACTGGTTCTTCTACGTGCATGGCAGGTCTATTTTCATCTTCTTGTGCGGAATCAGCCTCTAACTCAGCATACGCTGTTTCTTCCTCTTCATCCTCGATTCTTTCTTCATCACATAAACCAGTGATAGATATATCCGCTAATAATTGTAAGCAACCATTTTCCTTTAATTCATAATCAAATTCCTCAATAGATACATATAGTTCTTCAATTACTTTCACACGGTTTCTCGGAATTGATATTTCAAGTGGAAAGGAATGAACAAGTTCATTAACCCCATCTTCCCTTGTTTCTACATAATCAATCGACTTCGCTGGCGATAAATCTCTTAATGAATAAGCCGAATCATCTTGCCGCGCAACATACTCTCCCGTTAAATCTAATTGCCCTCTCACGATAACTTCATGATCAAGCTCTTCTATCTCAACGTCTGGATCTAACGAAATTGACAAAAGTTCTTCGACTTCCTGTCCTTTTTGGAACCAAACAGATTCTTTTAATGAAAAACGTAATGAATGATCTGTTGCCACTTCTTTTCCCCCTCCCAAACTATATGTCATTACAGATTTATGTATGGAAAGCTGACTTTATGAATAAAAAAAATCGCTCCCCTTATGGAGAGCGATTTTCTTTCAAAAATTAAGCTTTTAATTTTGACATTGCAATTTCAGCTGCTGCAATCGTCGCTTCAATATCTGCATCACTATGTGCTGTCGATAAGAATAGACCTTCGAATTGAGATGGTGGCAAGAATACACCTTGTTCTACCATTTCACGATAGTAAGCCGCAAAGAATTCTAAGTTTGAAGATTTTGCTGCATCGTAATTAATAACTTGTTCATCTGTAAAGAAGATACCAATCATAGAACCCGCACGGTTAATATGATGCGGAATGCCATGTTTTTCAGCCGCTTTACGTAAGCCAGCTTCTAACATTTCAGCTTTACGCTCAAATTCTACATATGATTCTGGCGTTAACTGTACTAACGTTTCATAACCTGCTGCCATTGCAAGTGGGTTACCTGATAAAGTACCCGCTTGGTAAATCGGTCCGCTCGGTGCAACTTGGCGCATAATTTCTGCTTTACCACCGTATGCTCCTACTGGTAAGCCACCACCGATTACTTTACCTAAACAAGTTAAATCAGGTGTTACACCGTAATAACCTTGTCCGCAATTATAAGCAACTCGGAATCCTGTCATGACTTCATCAAAAATAAGCAATGCACCATTTTGCTCTGTTACTTCACGAAGACCTTCTAAAAATCCTGGTTGCGGAGGAACAACACCCATATTTCCTGCTACTGGTTCTACAATTATACAAGCAATATCATCACCAAATTGTTCGAAAGCGTATTTCACACTTTCTAAATCGTTATACGCTACGGTAATCGTATTTTTCGCTACACCTTCTGGTACACCTGGGCTATCTGGTAAACCTAGCGTCGCCACACCAGAACCCGCTTTAATTAATAACGAATCACCATGACCGTGGTAACAACCGATGAATTTCAAAATTTTATTACGTCCTGTATAACCACGAGCTAAACGTAGCGCACTCATTGTCGCTTCTGTTCCAGAGTTAACCATACGTACAATCTCAATTGATGGTACGCGCTCAATAACAAGTTTCGCTAATTTATTCTCAATTTCCGTTGGGGCACCGAAGCTTGTTCCTCTTTCAGCAACAGATTTTAAAGCTTCAACAACACGATCATTCGCATGACCATGAATTAAAGGACCCCATGATAATACGTAATCGATGTATTCATTTCCATCGATATCATATACTTTAGAGCCTTTTCCGCGCTCCATAAACAACGGATTCATACCAACAGACTTAAAAGCACGAACAGGGCTATTTACGCCACCAGGCATTAAATCTTGCGCCTCTTCAAACGCCGCAATCGACTTATCAAACTTTTTCATTATTTAGCGCCTCCTTCTTGTAACCATCTTGCTGCATCTTTTGCATGATACGTAATAATTAAATCTGCTCCTGCACGTTTCATGCTAATTAATTTTTCAAGTACAACTTCTTTTTCATTAATCCAACCATTTTGCGCTGCTGCTTTAATCATCGAATATTCACCACTTACGTTATAAGCAACGACTGGTAAATTAAAGTTATTTTTCACATCACGAATGATATCTAAGTAAGAAAGAGCTGGCTTTACAATTAAGAAATCTGCCCCTTCCATTACATCTGATTCTGCTTCACGGAATGCTTCCATACGGTTCGCTGGATCCATTTGATATGTTTTACGATCACCAAATTGCGGAGCACCGTGCGCCGCATCACGGAATGGTCCGTAAAATGCTGATGAATATTTCACAGCGTACGACATTACTGGTACGTGTCCAAAACCATTTTCATCTAATGCATGGCGAATTGCTGTTACGAATCCGTCCATCATGTTTGATGGCGCAATAATGTCCGCTCCTGCTTTCGCTTGGCTTACAGCTGTTTTCGCAAGAACTGCAAGAGACTCGTCATTTAAAATAATACCATCTTCAATTACACCGCAATGACCATGGCTTGTGAATTGACATAAACATGTATCTGCAACTACTACTAGCTCAGGGAATTCACCTTTAATTTGCTTAATTGCACGTTGCACAATTCCATGATCACAATATGCTGATGATCCAACTTCATCTTTTTCAGCAGGTAAACCAAATACAATAACAGAACGAATACCTAAATCAACAACCTCTTGCATCTCAGCTTGCAATAAATCTAAAGATATTTGATATACGCCTGGCATAGAAGGCACTTCATTACGAACATTTTCTCCTTCTAATACAAAAATAGGGTAAATAAAATCTTCCGTATGTAAAAACGTTTCACGCACAAGCGCACGCATATTACCACTTTGTCTTAAGCGACGATGACGATTAAATTGTAAAGAGTTCATAGATTTCTATCCCCATTCTTTTATTTTATAGATTCACAAATGCATTGTAGTAATGCTTCTACAGTGTACTCTTTCGGCATAATAACATGCGGAAAATAAAGGCTCGCCTCTTTTTCCGTAATAGGCCCTATACAAGCAATTGTACATTTTTTTGTCCATTCTCTCCAGTTTGTACCGATACGATAAACTTAACTAAATCTATACAATTCAATCAAATTTACACGAGTTAGTGCTTCATCATGTTCTCGCAACCCCGAAGGGACGAGGGGTATAACACTCCACACGAGGCAGTATCGTTACCTCCTATTATCAAGCATTTATTTTACCCATCTTGATAAGTTTATCGCAGCATTTACATCCCTATCGTGATGGCTATTGCACCCAACACAACACCATTCACGAATCTTTAAACTCCACTGTCCTTCTGGTTGAACTGAATGGTCGTATTTAACTCCGCAACATGAACAAATCTTGCTTGAGGCGAACCATTTATCAGCTTTTACATACGCAATGCCGTACTTCTCACACTTGTATGATAAACATTGAAAGAAGAAGTTTAATTTTTGAAAGGAAAATGCTTTCGATAGTTTTTTGTTTTTTAACAGGTTTGAGATAGATAAGTCTTCCACAACAATCCTCATTGGTTTGGTTTTCACCAATTTAGCTGTTGCTTGATGGATATGGTTATTTCGGATATTCGTAATTTTCCTAGATAACCGCAGGTGCTCAGCTTTAGCTTTTTCATATCCGGCAGATTGAACTTTTACACCTTTTTTAAATCTCCTAGACATATCTCTTTGAGCTGACTTTTTCCTTTTCAAAAGTTTTTTAACCTTGGCATCTTTGTTTATATTTCGTTCTTTCATACCATTAGAAGCTACACACAGCTCTTTTAAACCAACATCCACACCAATCGACTCATTGGTTAGTTCTTGTGATTCAAAGTCTTCTTGGAACCCTACACTCATCCACCAGTGACGACCATCAAAGGTAACTCTTGGATTGGATGGTTTTTTGTTTCTTGGTAGTTGTTGGCTTGTTTTCACTTCTCCAATAGACTGTATATGAACTACTTTCTTTCCTATAATCAGTCTTTCATAATTGGCATAAAATCCTTGGATTAAATCTTTTTTGGATTTATAAGAAGTGTGATAACCATTTTTGTACTTTTTGAACGAATTTTTTCTGGCCGTATCAAAATCTTTTGAAGCCTGTTTAGGAACTTGTGCATTGATGTCTTGTAACCACTCATATCTCTTTCGCTTCTTGATCTTTGTAAATCGTTTCTGTAAAGCTAACTGTGAAACAGATTTTCCAAATAGCTTATAATATCTATCACTCATTCTTTTGCAATAGTTATAAGCGAATCTTGCAGCACCAGCATGGTTTCTAAGCACTTTTTCTTGTTCAGACGTTGGAATCAGTCTAACTTTCTTCGCCAATATCATCAGAAGCCTACTCCTTTACTATGCGATTATTCAGGCACTCACCTTTCAGATACTGAAAGATTTGTTCTTCTGAATAGTAGCGTGTTCCATCAGCATTCTCCTGAGACTACTCGGATGCAAACCTGTTAATTCTGATACTTGACTAACTCGTGAAAATTCCATTATTATTCTCACCTCATTGAACCTAACATAGCACGTATGTTCGATATTTTCAATAAAGTTTGATAGATTTAATTAAATTTATCTCGTTCAACTAAGGGCGCAATTCCTTAGCCAGTTCTCTTATGAACTTCTCATGTTTTCACATGAGCGCAGACTATATGTTTATCTCTTTAGAGATAGAGGATTTTTCCACCACCATAGGCTTGTGATGTACTCTCGTCAGTTATACGAGATAGTCGTTGAACGTTCATCTTATCCATTTTGACTTAGATGATTCGAGGCGGAAGACCCATTGTTCTAGTGTTTAGGATTTAACCTTGCACCATCTGATTGATTTTTTCTGCTTTCGCAACATTCACGCTCACCATTTCTAGCCACGTTGTAGTTCAATCAGCTTTAGGGATTGCCCGCAGTTAACCCTCACTACTAGCCAATCACTTGACTAGCAGGGCTTACTGATATATTTAATTAACTTTGGTTATAATTGGTTAAATAAATCGTAACAGTTAGTTACCCTCAAGTAAACGAACAAAACTAGTAACAGTTGAAGGGCTCGTAAATGTAATAATGTCTACTTTCCCTACTTCTAACGCTACTATAAGCTCTTGCCTTTTCTCTACATTCTCTTCCGTACCATATACGATTAGCTCCTCTAGAGAAACACCAATTTCGCGAAGTGCAACTGGAATTACATCTCTTGCTAAATTCCCTTTCGGAAATAAAATGCACTCGTTTCCACTTAGTCTTTTTACAAACTCTTCTGCAAATACTTCTGCAACAAATGAAGTTGGAACGAAGTCCACTTGATAGCCCCGCTTTTCTAACTCTAACCTTGTTTTCACGCCTACTGCAGCAATTTTAGTCTTTGCGGGTAGCTTCTTTCTCAAACTATCTAGAAAAAAAGCTACCCCATTTTTACTCGTGAAAATAACCCAGTCATACGAATGCAGCTGCCCTGCTATATGTTGAATTTGCCTATGAGACATACCTTCCATACGCAAAAGCGGAATTTCCAATGGAATTCCGCTCTTTTCTTTCACCGCTACACTCATTTGTTTCGCTTGATGCTGGGCACGTGTAATTAATACCGTTTTGCCAGCGAGAGCGTTCATATTTATTGTTGCCCCTTATTTGCAGCAAGAATGAGTTCTTTTGCGCCTTGTTTAATTAAACGGTCCGCAGCCTCTAATCCTACTTCCTCTGGATTAGTTCCTGCTACTGTCTCTTTCAATAAAATAGAACCGTCCATAGAACCGACAAGAGCTGTTAATTCGATTGCATCATTTTCTGTAAGAGTTGCATATCCAGCGATCGGAACTTGGCAGCCACCTTCAAGTTTATGAAGAAATACTCGTTCTGCCGCCACTGTTCTTTCTGTTACTGCATCATTCATATGCGCTAACAACTTTAGTAAATCCTTATCATCCTCACGGCATTCAATCGCTAATGCACCTTGTCCTACAGCAGGTACACATAACGTCTCATCTAAATGTTCTGTAATAACTTCATTATCCCAGCCCATTCTTTGTAATCCAGCTGTTGCTAAAATGATTGCATCGTAATCTTCTTCTTGTAATTTACGTAAACGTGTATCGATATTTCCTCGAATCCACTTCACTTGTAAATCTGGTCTCGCAGCTAATAATTGTGCACTGCGTCTTAAACTACTCGTACCTAAAATAGCGCCTTCTGCTAACTCTTTAAACGATGCTCCGCTTTTTGAGATAAAAGCATCACGAGGGTCAACACGCTTCGGTGTACAACCAATCATTAATCCTTCTGGAAGTACGGCCGGCATATCTTTCATACTATGTACAGCCATATCAATTTCTTTCGTAAGTAACGCATGTTCAATCTCTTTAACAAACAAGCCTTTTCCGCCTACTTTTGAAAGAGTAACATCTAAAATAACATCACCTTTTGTGACGATTTCTTTCACTTCAAATTCATATGGTAAACCTAGTGCTTTTAACTGATCAATAAACCAGTTTGTTTGCGTTAATGCTAATTTACTCTTTCGTGACCCTACAATAATTTTGCGCATAATTCTCTCTCCTCATTATAAATACCAAAAGTGGAAGTTGGATAAACTGCTTAATAGAAAAATATTGATTAGCATTACGAGAAATGCTCCGATGTTCCACTGCACGATTTTCTTCCCTTGCAACACATCTGCCACTCGTAAATATAGGCCAGCACAATATACAAATAGAACGACAAAAGACCCGATCACTTTCGTATCATACCAATGGAAATTGTCCAATTTCGTATATCCCCATATGCATCCTAATAAAATAGCTAATAAGAAAAATGGAACAGAAAATAAATTTAATCCGTAAGACATCGATTCTAGCTTCGGCAAATTCCCTAACCTTCTTAATCTCGCATTCCATTTTTTCTTTTTTAATAGGCGATATTGCAATAAATACATAATAGAAAAAATGAACGATACAGTGAAAGTTGCATAAGAAATAATAGCCATACCGACATGTACATATACAAGTTCTGAAACTAATTGCTCTGCCAGTACCGGCGACATCTTTCCGAGCGGTGTAAAAATAGAAAAAGCGCTTACGCCAAATGCGACAACATTTGTAAAAAAGACTAGAAAGTCAATTCTCATAAATCGATTAATGACTAACGACATCGTAATCAATAGCCAAACATAAAAATAAATCCCTGATAATAAAGTTAATATAGGGTTCGTTTCTGAATCTGTAGCCCTAAGTAACATAAAGATAGACTGCAGAACCCATACAATCGAAAGTAACCAAAAAGCAAATCGGTTCGCCTTTCGGTTACTTTGGAAATAATCTATAAAATATAAACTAATGCTACAAGCATATAAAATAATTGCAATATGATAAATAATACTGTTATTTAAAAAACTCATCCGATCATCCTTCCAAATTATAAAGATGGAACGGATGGTGTCCACGCTCTTTTATGTTCTACTTCTTCCGCACAACTCTCTACATCTTCCATTTCTAAGTCGAAAATCTTTGCAAATAACGCTAATTTTTCGTCTGCTCCCTCTTCAGCAGCTATTTCTTTCGCTACTAAAATTGGGTCTTTTAATAATTGATTAATAATACTTTTCGTATGCTTACTAATTACTTTTCTCTCACGATCACTAAGATTCGGTATTTTTCGTTCCAAGCTTTCCATCGTTTCACTTTGAATAGCAAGTGCCTTATCACGAAGAGCTGCTATTAACGGAACAACACCAAGTGTACTTAACCACGTTTTAAATAAAACAATTTCCTCTTCAATCATAAATTGAATTTTCTCTGCTTCTTTCAAACGCTCAGCACGGTTTGCTTCCACTACTCCTTGCAAATCATCAATGTCATATAAGAAAGAACCTTCTAGTTCATCAATCGCTGGATCAATATCACGTGGCACTGCAATATCCACCATAAATAACGGACGACCAGAGCGCATTTTCTCTACCTTTGTCATCATCTCTTTCGTGATGACATATTCAGATGCACCAGTTGAACTAATTAAAATATCTGCTTCTAATAATGCACATTGCAATTCACTTAAAGGCTTTGCATGTCCCATATATTTCTCAGCCATTACTTCCGCTTTCGTAAAAGTCCTATTCATGACTGTTACTTTTCGAGCACCGCTTCCATATAAGTTTTGCAGTGCCAGTTCACCCATCTTACCAGCACCAAGAATAAGCACATGACAATCTGTTAACTCACCAAATATTTTCTTTCCGAGCTCAACAGCAGCATAGCTAACAGACATCGCACTTTCACCAATCGTCGTTTCTGAGTGCGCACGTTTCGCTAACGTAACCACCTGCTTAAACAACTCATTAAAAATTGTGCCTGTCGCTTTTACTTGTTGCGCTTCTAAAAAGCTATCTTTTATTTGGCCTAAAATCTGTGTTTCTCCAACTACCATAGAATCTAAACCGCACGTCACGCGGAATAAATGATCTATTGCACCGTCTTGTTCAAAAATAGTTAAATATGGTGCGACTTCTTCTATTTCAAGCTGAAACCAATCAGCTAAAAACTTCTTAATATAATACCGTCCCGTGTGTAATTGATCGACAACAGCATAAATCTCAGTGCGATTACAAGTTGATACAATGACATTCTCTAACACGCTCTTTTGATTTTGTAATGTAGTCATTGCTTGCTCTAGCTCTGCTGCCTGAAATGTGAGTTTCTCACGAAATTCTACAGGGGCTGTTCGATAATTTACACTAACAACAAGAATATGCACGCAGCATGTCCCCCTTCACCCGTTTTATCACTTTATCTACTATCATAATACAACTTTCCTCTTATGAATCTGACAATCGTGTGAACAACCGATTATTTTTTATTTATTCTCCGTATGTAATAAAGGAGATTCAGTAAAACTAATAAAGACTTTCTACTTTATAATGATTATAAATTAATAACTCTATTTGTACGTTACCAAAAAAAGCACTCATAATCAAGTGATGGAAACTATTCCATATGAATTATAACATCATCTTTCCTATCTTCTTTCATCATGCAGGAAAATATGTATGATTGTTCCAAATCGTAGCACAAACTTTCTCAATACAATGTATTTGACATTGTATTTCTTTTTCGTTATATTGATTTTACAAAATTAAATTGTGCACAACTTAATTAGAAGGGAGTTATGTATGACAGAGAATTCTTTACATCTAGATAACCAACTTTGTTTTTCTATTTACGCCTGTTCTAAAGAAGTTACCCGCTTTTATCGACCATATTTAGAAGAGATGGGTATTACGTATCCTCAGTACATTACTTTACTCGTACTATGGGAGCAAGATGGACTAACAGTAAAAGAAATTGGAGAACGTCTATTTTTAGATTCCGGTACGTTAACACCTATGTTAAAACGAATGGAATCATTAAAACTTGTAAAACGCGTTCGTTCCAAAGAAGATGAGCGCAAAGTTTGTATTAAATTAACAGAACAAGGTAAAGATTTAAAAGAAAAGGCTTGTTCATTGCCAACAACAATGGCAACAAATTTAGGAATTACAGAACAAGAATATCGATCTTTATTAATTCAATTAAATAAACTAATTGAAACAATGAAAACAATTAATGATAGAAAAGGGGAATAAACATGGATAAATTATATACTGCTTCAGTAACTGCTACAGGTGGAAGAAACGGAAAAGTAATTTCAGATGATGGCATATTAAATCTTGATGTAAAAATGCCGAAAGCACTAGGTGGTGCAGGCGGAGAGGCAACGAATCCAGAACAACTATTTGCTGCTGGTTATGCCGCTTGTTTTGATAGTGCATTACAGCTTGTCATTCGTACAAAACGTGTGAAAGTAGAAAGTACAGAAGTAACTGCTCACGTTTCTATCGGAAAAGATACAGATGGTGGTTTCGGCCTATCTGCTGTACTTGATGTACATGTTGCTGGCGTCTCTCATGACGAAGCACAAGAACTTGTAGAAGCCGCTCACGGTGTATGTCCTTATTCGAAAGCAACAAGAGGTAATATTGAGGTTATATTAAACGTACGATAAAAAAATTTAGTAAATAAAAAAAAACGCGCGACATTCGTCACGCGTTTTTTGTTTTTGTCATTCTATGAATTGCCTTCCACGCTTCTTCTTTTCCAAGTCCTGTTTCAGAAGAGAATAGAACGATTTCATCGCCAATTTCAACAGCAAGCGTTTCTTTTACAACTTTTAAATGCTTTTGCCATTTCCCTTTCGGAATTTTATCGGCTTTCGTCGCAATAATAATTGTTGGGATTTCATAATGCTTTAAGAAATCATACATCATCACGTCATCATTTGTTGGTTGGTGACGTAAATCAACTACTAATACAGCTGCGTCTAATTGCTCACGTGTTGTAAAGTAAGTCTCAATCATCTTGCCCCATGCTGCGCGCTCTGTTTTAGATACTTTCGCATAGCCATAACCTGGAACGTCAACAAAATGCATCATCTCATTGATTAAGAAAAAGTTCAACGTTTGCGTTTTTCCTGGTTTAGAAGAAATACGTACTAACTTTTTACGATTTAAAATTTTATTAATAAAGGAAGACTTCCCGACATTTGAACGACCTGCTAATGCAATTTCTGGTAAATCACTGTCTGGATATTGTTCTGGTTTAACAGCACTAATTACAATATCTGCTTTTGTTACTTTCATTGTTTCACTCCTACTAATGCGTGCTCCAATACTTCATCTAAATGAGATGCAAGCACAAACGTAAGGTTTTCTTTTACGCTTTCTGGAATATCATCTAAATCTTTCTCGTTTTCTGCCGGCAAAATAATTTTTGTTAAGCCTGCGCGGTGAGCACTTAATGTTTTTTCTTTTAAACCACCAATTGGTAATACACGACCACGAAGTGTAATTTCACCTGTCATCCCCACTTCTTTACTTACAGGAATACCTGTTAGTGCAGAAATAAGTGCCGTTGCCATCGTAATACCTGCTGACGGTCCATCTTTTGGAACTGCTCCTTCTGGAACATGAATATGAATATCATTTTTCTCATGGAAATTCGGATCAATCTGAAGCTCTTCTGCACGAGAACGAATATAGCTAAACGCTGCTTGTGCGGATTCTTTCATAACATCCCCAAGTTTCCCTGTTAAAATTAATTTCCCTTTACCTGGCGCTACAGACACTTCAATCGCAAGTGTATCACCGCCTGCTGCTGTATACGCTAATCCTGTTGCCATACCAACTTGGTCTGTTTTTTCAGCTTGCCCATAACGGAATATGTGCTTACCAAGTAAATCAACAATGTTTTTCTCTGTTACTACAATACGCTTGCGTTCTGCTGTAACGATAATTTTTGCTGCTTTACGACAAACTTTTGCGATTTGACGCTCTAGCGTACGAACACCGGCCTCACGTGTATAATAACGAATAATTTCAAGAAGTGCTTCATCACGTACTTGTAAATTACCTTTTCGTAAGCCATGCTCTTTTAATTGTTTCGGCAATAAATGTTCACGGGCAATGTGAACTTTTTCAAGTTCTGTATAGCCAGCAATCGAAATAATTTCCATACGATCAAGCAGCGGACCTGGAACACTTGAAAGTGTATTCGCAGTTGCTACAAACATAACTTTCGATAGATCATACGGTTCTTCAATGTAATGATCACTGAAGTTATGGTTTTGTTCTGGGTCTAACACTTCAAGTAATGCCGCTGATGGATCTCCACGGAAGTCGTTAGACATTTTATCAATCTCATCTAATAAAAAGACTGGATTAACTGTTTTCGCCTTTTTCATACCTTGAATAATGCGTCCTGGCATCGCTCCAACATACGTACGACGGTGACCACGGATTTCAGATTCATCACGTACACCACCAAGGGATACACGGACAAAATTACGATTTAATGATGTTGCAATCGAACGCGCTAACGATGTTTTCCCGACCCCAGGAGGTCCTACTAAGCAAAGGATAGGTCCTTTTAATGAATTCGTTAACTTCTGCACAGCTAAATATTCAAGTACGCGCTCTTTCACTTTCTCAAGCCCGTAATGATCTTTGTTCAAAATTTCTTCAGAATGAGCAAGATCAATCATATCTTCTGTCGCTTCTGTCCACGGAAGTGCTAATAACCAATCCATATAATTACGAATAACACCGCTCTCCGCAGAACTTGCTGGTAACTTTTCATAACGGTCTAATTCTTTCAGTGCAGCCTTCATTGTTTCTTCAGGCATTCCTGATTGTTCAATTTTCTCACGAAGTTCTTCAACTTCCCCGCCCTTACCTTCTTTATCACCAAGTTCAGTTTGAATCGCCTTCATTTGCTCACGTAAGAAATACTCTTTTTGCGTGCGCTCCATTGAACGTTTCACTTTTTGTCCAATTTTCTTTTCTAAACTAAGTAACTCTTGTTCATCTTGAATAATTGAAATAAGTGTATGTAATCGTTCCTTCACAGATACAATCTCTAAGATTTCTTGTTTCTGCTTCGTTTTAATCGGCAAGTGAGAAGCAATTAAATCAGCTAATCTTCCTGGCTCTTCTACATCAGCTACCGTTGCAAATGTTTCATTTGAAACTTTTTTCGAAACTTTAATATATTGTTCGAAATGCTCCAGTAATGTACGCATAAGAGCTTTCTCTTCTAGATCATCTTCCACTTCTTCAGTTACCGTTTTGATAGAAACCTGCACTACATTCTCTTCTTCGATAAACTCTACTACTTCAGCTCTATGTAAACCCTCTACAAGGACACGAAGCGTACCGTTCGGCAATTTTAACATTTGCTTCACTTTCGCCACTGTACCTACACTATATATGTCATCTTCTTTCGGATCATCGATATTCATTTCTTTTTGCATCGCTAAAAAGATGATATTTTCATCCATTGCCGCCTGCTCTAGTGCTTGTATCGATTTATCACGTCCTACATCAAGATGCAGAACCATCGTTGGATATACGAGAACGCCTCTTAATGGTAGGAGGGGTACGATTCTTTCATTCGTATTCATACTAGACATAGCACCTCCATAATAAATTAAACTCCTGTTCAACTATTTTATATTACAATACATCTAGATGCAATTGCAGAGATTTTCCGCAATTGTAAATCCCTCGTTTTTTCTCCCTTTTAAAAAGGAAAAAAGACTCCGCTTAAGCATACAAACTTAAACGAAGTCTGGCAAATTTTATTATCGTTCATTCTCACATTGATTGTGCATCTGTTTCGTCTACAGTAGTATGTATATCAAGGTCTCGATGTATATTTTCCTGCATAAATGTTAGCTCAAATACTTCTTTTAACTTACGAACAGGAATGATTTCAATTCCTTTTATTGTATACAAAAACGGTTGCATGTTTTCAGCAGGAATGATGACTTTCTTAGCACCTGCTCTTTTCGCGGCTTTTATTTTTGCGTACACACCACCAATAGGTTTCACTTCCCCGTGTATACTTATCTCACCGGTCATCGCTACTTCATTACTCACATACGTACGATGCACTGCTGAATATACACCTGTTGCCATAGCAATACCTGCCGAAGGCCCATCAATTGGGATACCACCTGGAAAATTAATATGTATATCGTACCCTTCTGGCAACACATCTAGAGAACGAAGTACTGTTAATACATTATCTACAGAACCTTTCGCCATACTTTTACGGCGAATGGATTTCGTTTGACTACCAATACTTTCCTCTTCCACAATCCCGGTAACATTTACCGACCCTTTATCTTTCGCCTTGATTGCTGTTACTTCAATTTCTAATAACGCGCCTGTATTTGGTCCGTATACAGCAAGTCCATTTACAAGACCGATTCTCGGAATAGGATAAATACGTTTTTCATATTTCGGTGTAAGTTGACTAAAGTGAACAACCCACTCTATATCTTCATCTTTAATGAAAGAACGTTCTTCATTTATTGCCATACCAGCAGAAATTTGTACAAGGTTAATCGCTTCTCGTCCATTTCTTGCATACATCCCTATCATTTCAATACCATTTTCACCTATTTGCATTTCCACTTTATCAGCTGCATTCTTCGCTACTTTTTGAATCTCTTCTGTATCTAACTCACGGAAAAACACTTCTAAACAGCGTGACCGAATAGCAGGAGGAATCTCCTCTGGCGAACGTGTCGTCGCCCCAACTAAGCGAAAATCGGCTGGCAAACCTTTTTGAAAAATATCATGTATATACGTTGGAATCATCGAATTTTCTTCACTATAGTACGCACTTTCCAAAAATACTTTCCGATCTTCTAACACCTTTAACATTTTGTTCATTTGAATTGGATGTAATTCGCCAATCTCATCAATGAACAAAATACCACCATGCGCATCTGTTACAGCCCCTTTTTTCGGCTGTGGGATACCAGCTTGCCCCATTGCACCTGCCCCTTGATAAATCGGATCATGGACTGAACCAATTAATGGGTCTGCAATACCACGTTCATCAAATCTTGCTGTCGTCGCATCAAGTTCGATAAATGTTGCATTCGTACGAAATGGAGATTTCGGATTGCGTTTCGCTTCTTCCAATACAAGACGTGCTGCCGCTGTCTTCCCGATACCTGGCGGACCATATATAATTACATGTTGCGGATTCGGACCACAAAGAGCCGCTTTTAACGACTTAATCCCGTCCTCTTGCCCTACAATATCTAAAAAGGATGTAGGACGTACCTTCTCCGCAAGCGGCTCTGTTAAAGAAATCTCACGCATTTTACGAAGCTGTTCTAATTCTTTTTTCGATTCTCGATCAATTGAAACTTTTTGTGTTCGCTGATTTCGAAGTAAATGCCAAAAATACAATCCGACAATTACACCAAAAACAAGTTGAACAAGTAAAAATATATTTGTCCAGCTCATAATTTATTTCCTCCCGCAATGTTTTATCACTTAGTATTTCCGCGGAGGAACATAGCTAAACATAAAGAAAAACAGCAATTATAAAAATTGCTGTTTCTTCTTCGCACTATGCAGATGTTTTTGTATCAAGTACAGTACCGTCTTGTAACACCAATTTCGGCGGTTCATTATCAGCTACTGTTTCTTTCGTCAGAATACACTTCTCGATATCTTTGCGAGATGGAAGTTCGAACATTACATCAAGCATTAAGCCTTCAATAATAGAACGAAGTCCACGAGCACCTGTTTTACGTTCAATTGCTTTTTTCGCAATCTCAACTAGTGCACCTTCTTCAAACTCTAACTCAACATCGTCAAGCTCCAATAATTTTTGGAATTGCTTAACAAGTGCATTTTTCGGTTTCGTTAAAATATCTACAAGAGCATCTTCATCAAGCGGCTCTAGGTTCGCAATAACTGGAAGACGACCGATAAACTCCGGAATTAAACCGAATCTTAAAAGATCCTCTGGTAAAACGTGAGATAAAACATGCTTCTCATTTACATCAGCATTTTTCTTCTCAGCACCAAATCCAATTACTTTCTCACCAAGTCGACGTTTAATAATTGGCTCAATGCCATCAAACGCTCCACCACAAATGAATAGGATGTTCGTTGTATCAATTTGAATGAACTCTTGATGCGGATGCTTACGACCACCTTGAGGTGGAACGCTCGCTACAGTACCTTCTAAAATTTTCAGAAGTGCCTGCTGTACACCTTCACCAGATACATCACGTGTAATTGATGGATTTTCGGACTTACGTGCCACTTTATCAATCTCATCAATATAAATGATTCCTTTTTCCGCTTTCTCTACATCATAATCAGCTGCTTGGATTAATTTTAGTAAGATGTTTTCTACATCTTCCCCTACATAACCAGCTTCTGTTAAAGATGTTGCGTCCGCGATTGCAAATGGAACATTTAAAATACGCGCTAATGTTTGTGCCAATAATGTTTTACCACTACCAGTTGGCCCAATAAGTGAAATATTACTCTTCGCTAATTCTACATCATCAATTTTACTGTTAGAATTAATGCGTTTGTAATGGTTATATACCGCTACCGCTAGTGCTTTTTTCGCGTTATCTTGTCCGATGACATACTCATCTAAGATTTCACGAATTTCTACCGGTTTCGGTACATCTTTGAATTCTACTTCTTCGTCCTTCGCAAGCTCCTCTTGTACAATTTCAGTACAAAGTTCGATACACTCGTCACAAATGTAAACACCTGGACCTGCAACTAACTTTCGAACTTGCGTTTGTGTTTTACCACAGAAAGAACATTTTAATTGACCTTTTTCATCATTAAATTTAAACATATTTTCACACCCCTTACAAAGTGCTAACCTCTTGCCTTCGTATGTACACGATAAATGTATCGTATGTAAATACATATTATGTCACTACGTGGCGAGAAATACAAATAATATGACTAGTTATGTACAAATAAAAAAATTTTAAAACTTTTGAAATATGTATATTCGACTTGTAAAGGAAGTTTTCCTTCTTCATCGAAAAGTTTTATAAATATATTTCTATATTTATAAAACAAGGCACGATTAAAATCGCGCCTTGTTATTTTATTATGCAGCGTTGTCTACTAAGAAGTCTACAGCTTTACGCACTTTAAGGTCTTCAGATAAAGCGTCTACGCTTCCAAGAGCTTGCTTGATAGCGTCTACTGGCATACCGTACATTTCAGCCATTTTTTCAACTTCTGCAGTTACTTCTTCTTCAGTAACTTCGATGTTTTCAGCTTCAATGATAGCTTCAAGAACAAGATTGATTCTTACGCGTTTTTGAGCGTCTTCTTTCATTTGCTCTTTTAACTTGTCAGCGTCAGTACCTGTGAATTGGTAGTAAAGCTCAAGGTTCATACCTTGTTGGCTTAAACGTTGCTCGAATTCACGAACCATACGATCTAACTCAGTGTCGATCATAGCTTCTGGAATCTCGATTTCAGCGTTAGCAGCAGCTAATTCTACTACTTCGTCACGTACTTTGTGCTCAGCTTCGTGCTTTTTGCCTTCTTCTAAGTTTGTGCGAAGTTTTGTTTTTAATTCATCAAGGGTTGCAACTTCTTCGTCAGCTTCTTTAGCGAACTCGTCGTTTAACTCAGGAAGTTCTTTTGTTTTGATTTCGTGAATTGTTACTTTGAATGTAGCTGGTTTACCAGCTAATTCAGCAGCGTGGTACTCTTCTGGGAATGATACTTCAACTTCTTTAGAATCACCAGATTTAAGACCAATTACTTGCTCTTCGAAACCAGGGATGAAAGTACCAGAACCGATTGCAAGAGAATAGTTTTCGCCTTTTCCGCCTTCAAATGCTTCGCCATCAACGAAACCTTCGAAGTCGATTACAGCTGTATCACCGTTTTCAACAGTTCCTTCTTCTTTAACAACTAGTTCAGCTTGACGCTCTTGTAAAGATTTCAATTCGTTCTCTACATCTTCGTCAGTTACAGTTGTTTCAACTTTTTCTACTGCTAAACCTTTGTACTCACCTAATTTAACTTCAGGTTTCACTGTAACTTTTGCAGTGAAGATAAGGTTAGCATTTTTTTCGAACTTCTCGATGTTGATTTCAGGATGATCAACTGGGAAGATACCAGCTTCATCGATCGCTTCACCGTATGCTTTTGGTAAGATGATATCTAAAGCATCTTGGTATAAAGATTCGATACCAAAGCGTTGTTCGAATAACGGACGAGGCATTTTCCCTTTACGGAAACCTGGTACGTTAATTGTTTGTACTACTTTTTTGAACGCAGCGTCGATAGAGTTGTTTACTTCTTTAGCATCAACTTCGATTGTTAAAACGCCTACGTTACCTTCTAATTTTTCCCATTTTGCAGCCATTTATTCTTTCCCTCCAACTATAATAATGTATGCACATACCTCTATAGATTAAAATCTTCATTATCTCTTTTTTGAAATAACAAAAGTACAAATAATCCTCTAGCAAAAGCTTTCAGATATAATGTTCCAATCTACTAATTGTCTAAAAGACAACTACGGTATATTTTGTTCGAGAATAATATGAAACATATTAAGTAAGAGATTTACACTTCTCTTCTCTTACAAACAGGCAGATTTCTGCCTTTTGCAACCCTTACATTATAACATAGAATATGCTCGTTTCAAGAACCGAACGATTCTTTTTCATAATTATACGGGCAAATATCCTTCTCTTTCAACACGTAATAACCATTGATAGGCAATATGAAACTCTTCTAATTCAATATTATACGCTGTCATAAGCTCTTCTTCATCAATAGTCAATCCGAAACGCTTTCTTCCAATTCTCTCTAAAACAGCAGCCCAAATCTCCACTTTATCCATTAATAGAGCGAATGGGAAAACGCTAATTCGCAATTCTTTCCAATATGTAACCATCGCATCAAATATATCGGGATAATTTTGCTCTAATCGGCTTGATAATGTATGTACAATGTTATCGGATTGCTCCTCATTATGACCTGTAAATGCTGGAATCACCTTAATCGTATTCCCAAACTTTTCTACCTCTATCTCTTCTTCTATTTGATTTTCTATCATTTTATATAAAATAGAAGTTTTCAAATAAGGGTGCTGTTTTTCGTCTATTAAAAATTTCTTTAAAATAGGTAATGCAAGATCCAAGTCTTTTAACGAAAGTTGCTGAATCGCTCTTAGCTTTTGTCCAAAGTTTTCTCCAAACATTTCATTAGTAAACTCATCCAATTCAAAATTCGAATCGACTAGTGACGTATCTACTTCACTTAACATACCTTCTGCAAATAAAGCGAGCTGTGCTAATTTTTCCTTTTGCTCAGGCATTACATCTTTCGTTTGCAAAACCTTTTCAACGATTTCAATGACACCTTCATAATCATTTGTTTGAACTAAAATCGTCACATATGTTTCAAGAATATCACCAAATAATACAGCTCCTGTTTCAAGTAACTGTTCACATTTGTCTTTCGCTTCTTCCATATGTTTTAATTCTAACAAACAAATAACAGAAGCGAGTTCCGTTTGTTCCGTTTCTGCATTATACTGACGTAATATTTCAAAGCAGCGCAATGCATCTTCGAATTTCCGCTCTTTCAGTGCTAAAAAACCTTCATCAATATATCGCTCTGATAGTTGTGGAAACAATACGACCGTATTTTCTTTTTTATCCATACGTCCGCCTCTTTTTCTAGATTTTAATTATCTTTAAAGTAAATATATCAAATGAGTAATAAGAACACAACATCCCAAAACCCTTTGTTTGAAATATGGAAATATTTAATTTTTATATTTCGATATAAACAAATCCTTACTAAAAATTAAAAATTTACAAATAAAAATCCTCAGCAATTAAAGCAGAGGATTCATCATTAATGGAAAGCTTTTATAATAGTGGGGTATATAACAAGGGTAATAATTTGGAGAACAATAATTGCCATAACAATCATGCTAAAATAGAAGATTGGTTTACTTCGCTTCATTAAAAACATAATAATAAGCATCGTACAAGCAAACAAACTTAAGAAGAACAAACTCGTTGTCGAACTAAGTATACCACTCGGGACAAAGAACAATAACACTACACTACAAGTACCTATAATTCCAAATAACCATTCCATTCATTCACTCATTCCCTTTCCCTCTCATGGCAGTTTTTTTACTAAGCGATTAAATGTTTTACAACATCAACTACATACGTTAATTTCTCATACGCTACAAATCCAAAAGCAACTGTTAAACCCGTTACAATTAATCCTTTCATCATTTCTTCCTCCTCGTTTTATCGTTGTTACCTTTATTATAGGGGATTAGCAATTTGTTACCATCGAACTTCCTTACAGTTACCTTACAGAATTGTAAGATTTCAAAATGGATAGAAAAAAACCTCATATTACTTGAGAGGTTTTCACGGAATTTCTCTATAATTACTTGCAAAATTAACTTTTTCTCCTGGTTATTTTTCGGAGAATCCACTCTTAAACTGATAGATTTACTAAATAACTTAGGGTTGAAATAATTATTTGTTACTTTTCTTAACTTACCTTCAAATGTTTTTAATTATAAGAAAACACTTTATTGAAATCGTGTTAATATATTTTTATACACTTAAGAATTTAATTTAAAAGGGGGATTATGTATGTTTAAAAAAATGGCTGCAGATGTATTAGGGCTAAGCGATGTAGGTTCTGTCATTACACCGAAAGATTACGATAAAGTTGATGCTGATGATTACGTGATGCATGAAGATGGGGAGAAAATTTATTTTTTAATCAAATCAAAATCAGATGAATATTGTTTCACAAACAAAGGATTAATCCACCTAGATGGTACAAGTGCAACAAGTAAAAAACGTACACTACGCCGCTTTAGTTATAGTAAGTATCAAATTAAAAACGTAGCACTTGAAACTGCAGGAACGATTGATTTAGACGTAGAAATTAAGTTCCAGATGGGGGATGAGCATTATTCAATTGATGTTCATAAAAAACATATTGAAGAATTAAAAGATTTATATAAGGCTTTACTTAAAATAGAAGAAATTTCATACGACAACGATATTACATTACAGTATGCACATAAAAGTCTAGATATGGCATCTAACGCTTTCAGCCGTATTTCAAACGCACAAGTAAATTTAGCAGAACAATTTAAAGAAATGAACGAGATCGCCTTTAACTGGCTCGTTGATACGAAGAAACAATATAACGTGAAAGATTATGGTTTTGTATTTGAGAAGTTTATTAATAACTAAACAAGAAACCCTTGTTATCAAAAGATAACAAGGGTTTCTTAGCATCCCAGGAGAGATTTGAACTCCCACTCCGCCCATTTCCGTACTATTTTATATATTTTGATCGCAGTCTTAATATATCTTCTCCTTCACGAATGCCTGCCGATCCCTTCCTCACATTTTTTACGACAGTCCAATCTGGGTTAGTTTCATCACCGATGTTCTGTACTGTAAAGTTGCCATCACCATATTTCCGGTGACCTTCTGCCAATTTCTCCGTTAAATCATTCTCATTTGATCTAGCCATCTTTGCGCCATCTCCCTTTTTTATACAACCTTCTTAAACTGTCCAACCAATCACACGTCCAGTCAATTGGAGATTCTCGTTTTCCGCTTCTATTAATTGTAACACAATGTCGGGGATAAGTTCCGATAACGGCTGCTTAATCGTACTAGAATGGTAAAAAGTTTTATAATATTCTAAGTGAACAATTGGGATAATATAGATATGGATTTAAGTTTCATCATAAGCCTATTGATTCTTTAAATTAAACAAGAGAAATAGGGCGCATAAATAGCGCTCTTTTCTTAATGCACTTTAATCTGTTGTATATAATAATTATCATATGTTACTTTATATTTTTTACACCTCTTGCACATACATCAATTTTTAAACAAACAAAAAACCTTGTTATCAAAAGATAACAAGGTTTTTTTAGCGTCCCAGGAGAGATTCGAACTCCCGACCGTACGCTTAGAAGGCGTATGCTCTATCCGGCTGAGCTACTGGGACATGGAGCGGGTGAAGAGAATCGAACTCTCGACCAGAGCTTGGAAGGCTCTTGTTTTACCACTAAACTACACCCGCATATGTTATTTTATTTTTCTTCGTTAGCGCTGTTGCCCTATCGACAATATTTATTATATGTATAACCATACATAAAGTCAACACCTTTTTTAAAAGAGGATAATTTTTCTTATCCTCTTTTAAAAACTGCTTGTTCAACTAGTTGTCCGTCTAATGTTTCAAAACGAACTTCCATTTGGTTTTCATCCATTTCTAATAAAGCAAATGTCTTTTCTACACGCTGACGTGGCAATAAAATACTGCCTGGATTAATAAATAAAACGCGGTCGATTAATTCCGCACCTAATACGTGAGAGTGTCCGAAGCATGCAACTTGCGCCCCTACCTCTTCTGCGTGGTACGCTAATGTTTGTAATGTCATTTTCACGTTATGACGATGTCCGTGCACAACGACGACACGAATGCCATCTACATCAGTTACAATTTCATCTTGAAAGTTAGCATAATCACAGTTCCCTTTTACAACATGGAAACCTTGCAGCTCTTCATGAGCAGGCGTTAGCTCTGAATCACCGCAATGAATCATGACATCTACTTTTCCTTCATAGTTCTCTTTCAACTGCTGTAATTCCTTCACAGAGCTATGACTATCGCTTACGATTAAAGCTTTCATCAATCTCTCTCCCTTATTCTCCTAAAAACCATTCAGGGATTTTTTCTTCTAATTTACGAAGAGCACGTCCACGGTGACTAATGGCATTTTTCTCATCTGAACTTAGTTCCGCCATCGCTCTTTTATATTCTTCCACATAAAAAATCGGATCATATCCAAAGCCGTTTTCCCCGCGGCGTTGTTCTAAAATAAAGCCTTCACATGTCCCGTTTACAATGACAGGCTTTTTATCCCCTTCAGGGAAAGCCACTGCTAATGCACAGTAGAAACGAGCTTTACGCTTTTCAAACGCTATTTCATTTAATTCTTGTAACACTTTATCAATATTCGCTTGATCATCTTTCGGCTCTCCAGCAAAACGAGCTGAATACACGCCTGGTTTTCCATTTAAAGCATCTACAATAAGACCTGAATCATCCGCGATTACGATCGCATTCAGCTGTCTACTCAGACTATCCGCTTTTAAGATCGCATTTTCTTCAAATGTTTCACCAGTTTCTTCGACTTCTTCAATATGAGGAAAATCGTGCAATGATTTTACTTCTAAATCAAATCGCTTAAATAACTCAGCAAATTCACGTACTTTCCCCATATTTTTTGTCGCTACAACAACTTGTTTCATACTTTCCACCTCTACTCTATATGAGATACGATGTCACCTAACGCTTCTTTTTGCATGTCAATCAGTTGGAAGATACCTTGTTCCGCAGCATCAAGTAATTCATTTAACTGCGCTCTGCTAAACGTCGCCTCTTCTCCAGTTCCTTGCACTTCAACAAACTGACCTTTTCCAGTCATAATTACGTTCATATCAACGTCTGCTTTAGAATCTTCTGCGTAGTTTAAATCTAAAACAACACCTTGCTCTTCAACAATTCCTACTGACGTTGCTGCTAAATAATCTTTTACTGGAATTTTAGATACTTTTTCTGCTTGTAATAACTTCTCAAACGCTAATACCATTGCTACATATGCACCTGTAATAGAAGCAGTTCTCGTTCCACCATCCGCTTGAATAACATCACAATCAATCCAAACCGTTCTCTCACCAAGTGCTTCTAAGTCAACTACCGCACGTAATGCTCGTCCAATTAAGCGCTGGATTTCCATTGTACGTCCTGTTACTTTCCCTTTACTTGATTCCCTAATTGTACGTTGTTCTGTTGCACGTGGAATCATCGCATATTCAGCTGTTACCCAGCCCTTTCCTTCTCCACGCATAAACGGTGGGACACGCTCTTCAATTGTCGCTGAGCAAATTACCTTTGTATCCCCAACCTCAATTAATACTGATCCCTCTGGATGTTTTAAATAATTCGTATGAATATGTATATGGCGTAATTCTGTTTTCTCTCTACCATCTACTCGCATAAAAATAACCTCCTCATAACTACTTGTTAGTATAGCCAAATTTAAATGTATGATATGTATACAATAAAAGAAGAGGAACCCAAAAAGCAATTCCCCTTTCTTACTTAAGTATATCAAATTATTGAAGATTAAAAACTACCTGTATTCACGTTTTCTGGACGATCGACAGGTTTTATTAACTTTCCGCCCTTTTCATCTATAAGATTCGCTTTACCATTTACTTCAATAGAAACACTTTTCACACCTTTCTTTTCTGTTAAAGATAAAACTAACGACTTCAATACGTAATTTGAAATCATATTTTTATCTGGGTTTATAAATATATTTTCATTAAAGTTTAATGTAAGATTTCCATCTTGTAACTTCGGATTCGTAATCAACTTAACTCCTGGATTAAAATCATTCAGAAGCGATTGATGAATCGGTCCTTTTACAAGTTCATCTATAATTGCTGCATAATCATTTTCTTTTCCTTCTACAACGCGGCGTGTTACTGGTACGTAGTATTGCTGCTTATTATTATTTTGTGCCATAAAATAAAGTGTAACCGGTTTTGTATTTGTTACATCCGCTACTTGTTCATCATCGAAGTTGATACCATTAGCACGGCTCACCCCTTCACCAATCGGTGTACCACCAACAGGCATCTTTGCCAATTTCTCACCATTTATTTGGAACTGCACTTGTTTTATTTCTTTAAATTGCGTCAACGTCCAGGCTATTGACTCAACCATCTGACGCTCTTCCTCTTTTGCATAGTTTTTCATTTCTTTAGAGAAATCAATGACTGCCGTCCCATCTTTTTTCAAATTTAGTGTCATCGATGTATTCGCTGGAATGACTGCACGGAACCCATTCGGTAATAAATTCGTTACCGGTCCATCTTTCACAAGGTACTCTAACGTTTGCTGAATGACCCCATTTGCTTTCGGAGTAGGTATAGCTAACGTTTGCGGTACAACATAACCATTTTTATCAACAAGGTATAGTTCTCTATTCACCGTTTGTCCTTGCTTATCTTTCTTAGCTACTTCTTTCTTTCCACCCTCTGTATACGTAACTTGTTTTGGCGGATCAATTTGTTCCGTTGCTTTCTCCTGATTTATAAAGCCACACCCTGTTAGTAAAACAGCGCTCACAGTAGCACCAACAACCCATTTAAAAGTGGATTTAGGCATGCCATTCCCCCCTAAAATCTAAGTTTGTACTATTATGTATACGAGCTGTTTCATGTTTTAGAACTCGCTGTGCTTCTTATAAAGTGAAACTTTAATCAATGGTGTTCTTACTGCCCGGCAAATAGCAGGATAAACAAAAAAACTCCTGATTTCTCAGGAGCTCACTTATATCGATTCTACTATTATTCTTTTTCTAAATGAATATGTTTCACATTTTCAATCGGTTGACCGAACCATTTTGATGCAATTTCTTTAAATAGGCCTATTTTTCCTGTCGTTAAGAAGAGATGATCACTTTGTTCCTCTCCCTCATTCAACATTTTACTATGGTATAAAATCGTACTTACTTCGCGCGCTGTTTCATCACCTGAACTAATTAGTTGTACTTTATCTCCCATTACTTTTTTAATAACAGGTCCTAAAATTGGATAATGTGTACAACCTAAAATAAGTGTATCAATATCAGTATTTTTCAGCGGTTGCAACGTTTCTCGTACAACTTCATACGCCATTTCACTTTCAAAATTCCCACTCTCTACAAGCTCAACGAAGGGCGGACACGCTAAACTTTCTACCATAACACGGTTATTAATAGACTTTAGCGCTTCTTCGTATGCACCACTTTTCACCGTTCCAATCGTTCCAATAATCCCAACATGATACGTATTTGTCACTTTTAAAGCTGTACGTGATCCTGGGTGAATAACTCCTACCACTGGAATTGGTAATTGTTTCTGCATCTCTTCTAATACAACCGCAGTTGCTGTATTACACGCAATAACTAACATTTTGATATTTAAATCTAGTAAATGCTCCGTCATTTCCCACGTAAATTGACGCACTTCTTCTCGAGAACGTGGACCATAAGGGCAACGTGCCGTATCCCCTAAATATATAATACGCTCTTTCGGCAACTGACGAATTAATTCCTTCGCTACTGTTAAACCGCCAACTCCTGAATCGATAACACCGATTGCTCTATTCAACTTCATCACCCGTTTTCTCATTCATCATCTTATTTTATCATTATATTTTACACACTTTAAGTTCGCTAACTTAAACTGCTTCTGTATGAAAATTTTCATTTGTACCTGTATAGACTAGGACCTTTTTTATTTTGCTCCTTTTTTTCATAATTTGCAAGACAGAAAAATAACCGACCTTCTATATGAAAGTCGGTTTCTTCTATATAAAATGCGTATTTATCGCTCCATCTTTTTTTGGAAAGAGGACATTCCTATTAATAAGAAGAAATGAACAGAAATTAAAGCGAGCATTTTTTCTATAATTTATTTACAGCTCTTCTTATAGCTTTCCCTATTTCCATACTAGACTGCGGGTTTTGCCCTGTAATTAAACGCCCATCTACTACTACATGCGGTGTGAAATTTGGAGCAACATAAAACAAAGCTCCTTCTTCTTTCAATTTACTTTCTAATAAAAACGGCACTCGCTTTTCTAAATGCACAGCTTTTTCCTCATCGTTTGTATAACCTGTTATACGCTTACCGGCAACAAAAAACGAGCCATCTTTATTTTTCACACCGACTAAAGAACTTACTCCGTGACAAACAGCCGCTACAATCCGGTTATTGTTGTACATATTCTCAATCAAATTTGCAACATATGGATTACCTGGAAAATCTACAATCGCTCCGTGCCCACCACCAAATAAAACTACATCATAATCCGAAAAATGAACATTTGAGATCGGCTTCGTATTTTGCAATAAAGAAGCCACATACTTAAATTCACGAGGTATCCCGTTCGGAATAGACACTCTATCAATAGGTACTTTACCGCCCTTTATCGACACAATATCAACATCGAACTTAGCTTTTTTAAATACATTATAAGGAGCTGCGAGCTCTTCCAGCCACAAACCAGTCGGGTGTCCATTCATATCATGAGCGCTTGTTGAAACTAACAATATCCTTTTCAACATATCCCCTCCTTACTACCTATTTATGTATGGAATGTTCTTATCATTCATATAGCAAGCGGAAAAAAACGATAACAACAAGCTGACCTTTTGTATAAAAGTCAACTTGCTGTTATCGTTTGAATTCTTTCGTACGAAGATTTTCACAACCTTATAACTTTTATCTCCAACGCCACGCAATCGTGTTATCCTCCATATGAATAGCAGGTATATTAATCCCTAAATATCGCTGATCACCCTCATCAAAAATAGACCAATTTTCTTCATATGAAAATTCAGGGTCTATGCTTTCAAAATCAAATCCACTATCTTCGTCTACCATCTCACGAAAATATTTTTGGAACGGTTTACTATTCTCGAATAGACGAATTGTTCCATACATCCATGGCATGTCTCCAAAAACATCTTTAATTTCACCTATCTCCATATCCTTAAAACACAACTTCATATTTGCACCTTCTTATTTATAGATGACAAAGATACCTATCCTGAATACCTCATCATGTTCTAAAACAGTTACTTTTAACATTTCTTCCTGAAACATACCTTCCCTCTCAAAGTCTGAGATACCTTTTTAAATTCAAAATATAAGCAAAAAAATAGCCGACTCTTCATATAAAAGTCGGCTTTCTTTTTATAGTTCGAGCTCTCCCATGCGAAGAAGCTCAACAACTGCTTGTGAACGTCCTTTAACTCCTAGCTTTTGCATTGCGTTTGAGATGTGGTTGCGTACTGTTTTTTCACTGATAAAAAGTTCACCTGCAATTTCCTTCGTTGTTTTATCTTGAACCAGTAATTCAAATACTTCTCTCTCTCTCTTTGTGAGTAACGGTTTAGATTGATACGCTTTTTCCTTCAACTGGTATAAACCTCCTTGCTTAAGCCAGAGCCGTGTATGTGTAAGTTGGGTGTTTATTTAGTCAAGATATTGTATGAACGAAATGTGCGGGTGGTGAATGAAAATAGGCTTTATTTCACATGTTATTTTAGACTTTTATACAGTGCAGACACTCTTTGTATCCACTCACTTTTCATTACGCCATATTTGTTCTAGTAATATGCTGACAACTGTACCTACGAACAAACCATTTCCGAATATATATTGCATAACAGACGGCAGTGATTGGAGTGCTCCAGACGTTAAAAACATAACACCGCTTCCAAATAATACAGAAACTCCTAAAACCGTGACATTCCTTTCGCTCATTGGCACTTGTTTTATATTATGAAACCCAATTCCAATTAACTGTACGAACGAAGCCATTAAAACCGCAGATGCGACAGCGGGTGGTAACGATGCTAAGTAACGAATAATATTTGGAAACAACGACATTACGACTAGTAACAAACATGCTAGTAAGAACGATCGTATATATTTTTGTTTCGTTAAACGTATAAATCCTGCCGTTGCTGGTAACGGCACGACACCTACAGTTGAAAATACAGAAGAAATGATATGCGAAATCCCTCCAACCCACGTACCACCCTTCAACTGTTTTTGTTCAATAGTCCCCTTTTGAATGGTAGCTTGATTAATTGCTATAATAGCTGCCACTGTATTTGAAACTAAAATACATACCATAACGAAACTGGATACAGCCATACCTGTATTCCACTTTGGAAGTCCCCAAGCAAATATTTGCGGAAGTTGCACAAAATGAGTTACTTGAGATGGAATCGTCATTTTTCCTGCAATGAGAAAAAGAATCCACCCACTAATTAATCCTATTAAAACCGCATAACTTTTGACAAAACCTTTTCCGAAGTTAGATAGTATAATAACGAAAAGAAATATGCTAAACGCAATTATCGCTGTAAATCCATCGATTTGAGAAACAGTAGCAGTAATTCCTAGCATTCCTTTTAGAAATACACCGCTTAATTGTAAACATAATAAAAGTAAAAACGTCCCTGTCACAAGCGGCGTGAATAAAAATAAAATACGTCCGATAAAACCAGTGACTCCTAATCCGATTAAAATAACACCGGAAATTATCATTCCTAATTCTAAAATTTGCAACGTACTATGTAATTGATCTTGCCCGGCCGTTGCATAAGCAAGTACGGTAAATACTCCAACCCACGATCCAGCTGGTCCATCCGCAATTGGCAGTCTATGTCCAAGCCACCCTTGTAAAAAAGAAGATATACCAACTACAAAAAACGTACGCTGCATTAAATAAAATATTTCTTCCGTCGTAAGATGAAATAATCCGCCAACGACAATTGGTAGTGCGATTGAATTCGCTAATAAAAATATAAACCATTGCAAAGTTCCCATAATATGATTTTGGTTATGTTGATTGTCCAAATTCTTCATCCTTTCTAGCTTCCCTATAAGAAATATATGGCAAGCATAACAAAGAAGGGTTCTACACTCACAATTAGAACCCTCCTCAAAACATTCACACGATTCTTTTACACAAGATTATTTAATTCCACCTCATTTAAACTTCCAACAACAATATTCCCTTTATGCACGACTAAACGTTTCTCTGTTTGACGCGCTACCGCTTCAGCAGTACATGTTGCATTCGTCAAAACAAAACTCGCTTCATCTCCTACATTCGGCCATGCTCGCTTCCCTTCATTGTTTAACGTTTCTTTTCCTCCCGTAATAAAGCGAAAAGCTTTTCCTAAAGACCTTTCGTCACTCCATCCAAAACGTTCCGCTAATCGATTTGCCTTTTGCAGCATATCACCTGTGCCAAACGGTGACCAATGATCAGTAATACTATCATTTCCTAATGAAACTTTCACACCTTTTTTATCTAATAACGGAATTGGGATTACTTGTTTCCCAATTGGCACCGTTGAAGTAATATCAATATTTAAAGCAGCTAGTCTTTCCGCCACTTCTTCAACTTCTTTATCCGTAACACCACCAAGTCCAAGTGCATGACTAATTGTTACGCGACCTTGCCATCCCGCTTCTTCTGTTAAACTTGCCAATCGCTTCATCGTAAACGTCCCAAGATTATTCGCATCATGCAGATGAATATCAACATCCGCATTAAATTCTACTGCGATATCCATAATGGTATGTAATGATTTTTCAATATCATTATCCACTGTAGCTGGATCCACTCCACCGACTAGATGCGCACCCATACGCATCGCATCTTTCACAAGTTGTACAGAATTACTACGCAATAATCCATGTTGCGGAAAAGCAACAATTCTACCAGAAACTTGATTTTTATATGTTTCCAACGCCGCTAACGTCGCCTCCAAATTACCAAGACCAATAATCGGATCAACATTACAATGCGTTCTTATATTCGTTGCACCATTTCGAAGCAATAACGCTAACATATTTTCCGCCCTATCTTGAGCAGTTGCTAATTGCTTGGGCAGAATTTTTTCTTCTTCATTAAAACGCGTAAAAATATTCTCTGCTGGCATACAAGCTTTCCAAGGGCCACTATAATACGTCTTATCAATATGAATATGCATCTCTTCGAAAGCTGGCAAAATCAATAAACGCTTAGCATCCAGAATTAATACTCCTTCCTCTTGAACAGCCCCTGCTATCATTTTTTTAATTCGTCCATCTTCAATGAGTAAACTACATAACTCTGTTTCTGTTTGGGAAATTCTCCCCTCTTCATATGTATACCCTGATTCAAGCATTACATTAGTCAACCAATATACTGTCATCTCTATTTCCCCCACCCTTTATTAAAAGTTACCTTATATCCCTTACTATAAGTGTAATATCAACTGAAAATTAAGACAATTAATATGACTGTCCCCTAAAAAAATGTCATACAACCTCATAGTCTTCTCATAAAGTTCCATATAGAATAGAAGTATATAGCTTGTTATAAAGTGAAACTTTGATCAGTGGGGGGGTGTTCATCCCCCCACTGATCATTAGTTAAACCAATCGGGCTTTTACGGGCAGTTAATCCCCACCTAACTTCTTTGCTTTCGCTGAATTTTTAGGTGGAGGTCTTACTGCTCGTTAAAGCGGGACAAAAAGGAGTGGATTGGAAGATGTCAAAAAGATTATATAAATCCGAAACTGATAAAATGCTATTTGGTATATGCGGTGGTTTAGGGGAATATTTTGATATTAGCTCTACTCTCATTCGCATACTTTGGGTCATTGCTATTTTATGTTTTGGGACGGGGTTTTTAGTTTATTTTATTTGTTTATTACTTATGCCACGCTCTTACTAATAACATTCTTTCATCTATTTGAGCACAGCATATAAAAAATCCCCTATAGATTTTTCTATAGGGGATTTTTTCATGAAGAATATTTCATCGTTAAATGTAATACTGCTACTTCATCTTCTTCATTTCTATAACTATGTTTTTTATTCGCTTCAAATTGAATAGAGTCAAACTCATTTAATTCGTATACATCGCTTTCTACTTGAATCGATACTTTCCCTTTCATTACTGTTACAAGCTCAATAGCACCTTCATGATGAGCTTCTGGTTCATATATACTATTCGATTTTAAACAAGCACGGTGCATTTCCATCCCCGTTTCTTTCGTATAGCGGAACATCGTTTCTAAATGCCATGCTTGTCCTACATCTACTGCAAATCCTTCTCCGCAGCGCGCCACAGCTACAGGTTCTCCAACAACCATCAATCTCGATAAAGGAATCGATAACCCTTTCGTTATTTTCCAAATGACAGCTAACGTCGGATTCGTTTCGCCTCTTTCAATCTTTCCTAATGTTAATTTACTAACCCCTGTTTTTTGAGCTAATTCTTCTAAACTTAATTTTTGTTCATTTCGAATTTGTCTTAACAGCTGACCTACTTGCTGAATGACTTCTTTCGTTTGCATATCTTCATGTTCTTTCATCTATAAAACCACCTTAAAGTATAAAATAGTTTACTTTTATCGTTTTTAAGTATATTATACTATACATAATCATCGAATTCCGAAAGGAGTGCTATACTTCATGCGCGCAATTTTATTAGGCCTTTTATCATCAGCCTTTTTTTCCGCAACCTTTATTATTAATCGAGCGATGAATGTATCTGGAACGAGCTGGGCCTGGACAGCTTCCTTCCGTTTTTTATTTGCTCTCCCTATTTTATTCCTTATTGTTTTATTTCGCAAAAACTTAAGGGGTTTATGGGAAGAATTAAAGAAACATCCATTAGCGTGGATCGGATGGGGGTCCGTCGCTGGTATTGGTTTCTATTCTTTATTAAGTTTCTCTGCTGTCTTTTCTCCAGCGTGGCTCGTTGCTGGAACTTGGCAAGTTACTATATTAGCAGGTTTACTTTTATCGCCATTATTCTTCGTTAAAATAGAAACGAAATCAGGTACAAAACTTGTACGGGGGAAAATTCCACTTCGTAGTTTATATGTTGCATTATTTATTTTACTTGGTGTAATTTGTATGCAAGCGACTGCAGCAGGTCATATTACAATGACTCAGTTCATTTCAGGTTTTTTACCTGTCGTAGTAGCAGCCTTCTTATATCCATTCGGCAACCGAAAAATGATGGAACTTGTTGGCGGACGTCTTGATACGTTCCAACGTGTATTAGGAATGGCAATAGGAAGTCTACCTATAACAATTTTACTTGGTATATATGGATTTTCTACTACCGGTATTCCAACATCCAGCCAAATGTTGCAAGGATTTTTGTTAGCCTTATGTTCTGGCGTGATTGCGACGATGACATTTTTCTTTGCTACTGACTTAGCCAAAGATAACCTCTCTCTACTTGGAGCTGTTGAAGCAACGCAAGCTGGAACGATGGTCTTTACCGTGCTTGGCGAAATTGTTTTCTTGAATGGTTCATTTCCTGGTGGTCTTTCCCTACTAGGAATGATTATTATTATGTTAGGAATGGTTGCAAATAGCGTTTTAAACCGTTCTGCTCCAGTCGTTAGGCAGAAAAAAACTGCATAAAAAAGAGTATAGTTCTCTAACAAAGAACTATACTCTTTTTTTATTGTCCCCCTATTTCGTCTTATCAGAATAGTATTTCATTAGCTATTTATACTAAAACCTATGTTATAATACGTTTCATGCGCAATATTAGGAGGTAAATTATGTTAAAAAAAGCAATCGCTGAATTTATTGGTACATTTGTACTTGTATTATTCGGAACTGGAGTAGCTGTCATTGGCGGCGGAATTGAAGGAATTGGAACATTAGGAATCGCTATGGCTTTCGGTCTATCTATTGTGGCTATGGCATATAGCATCGGAACAATTTCTGGATGTCACATTAACCCAGCAGTATCAGTAGCTATGTTCATCAACAAAAGAATGAACGCTATGGAACTTTGTTATTATGTATTAGCTCAAATTTTAGGTGGTTTATTAGGAACTGCAACGTTAGTAACGATTTTACGCTCTGCTAAAACACCTTTAGATAATTTAGGACAAAATGGTTTTGGAACTCTTGGTTTATCTGGAGCATTTCTAGTTGAATTTATTTTAACTTTCGTATTCATTTTAGTTATCGTTGCTGTAACAGGTAAAAAAGGAAGTTCTTCTCTAGCAGGATTAGTAATTGGTTTCACATTAGTTTTAGTTCACTTATTAGGAATTCCGTTAACTGGAACTTCTGTTAACCCAGCTCGTAGTATCGCACCAGCTCTATTCGCTGGCGGAGAAGCACTTTCTCAACTATGGGTATTCATCGTAGCACCAATTCTTGGTGGTATCGTAGCAGCTATTGTTGGTAAATTCATTTTAAATACTGAAAAATAGAATTTTCAATATTTCTGAATAAAAAAAGGCGAGCCCTCATTATGAGGTTGCTCGCTTTTTTTACTCTTTCATTTTAGACTTTAAGTTTGTAACTAATTGATCTACCGTTACATTTGCAAGTACGTTTTCCATCGCTTCTTGCGCTTGCATTAAAATAATTTCTAATACTGATTGAATATTAGCTCCTACTGGACATTCAATGTTGGGATTTTCATGGAAGGAAAATAGTTGTCCTTCTTCTACAACTTCCACTGCTTTATATACATCAAGTAATGTAATTTCTTCTAAATCACGAGCAAGTGTCGTACCACCTTTACCAGCTTGTACATCAACAAGTCCTGCTCTCTTCAACATTCCTGTAATGCGACGAATCACAACTGGATTTGTATTCACACTACCAGCAATCCATTCAGAGGTACAGCGAGAGTTTCGATCTATCGCAAGTAACGTTAACATATGAACACCTACTGTAAAACGACTACTAATCCCCATCTGCACACCCTCCTTTGTATTCATTCTATTAAAAGACGACTCTTATTATTATATACTATTTTTAATTTATACATAAAGAAAAAGCATGATTCCAATAGGAAATCATACTTTTCTCTCATTATTGACGCTTTATAAACTTCGCTAAATCTTTAAATTTCACTTTATCTGAGTAATTCATTACGCCATTTACGTAAATGCGACTTGCAAGCATATTGATGATAACGATAGTCACCAATAAAATTACTAACGTCACACCAATTTCTACAGCGCCTGCTTCACCAGCTACAAGTCTTGAAAATGTAACCATAGGTGTAAAGAATGGAATATATGAACTAACTACAGCTAATGTACTATTAGGATCAAATAATGATTTAATACTAATGAAAAATGCTGCTATACCTAACATTGTAATTGGGAACGAAAGAGATTGCACATCCTCAATTTTTGATACAACAGCCCCAACCGCTGCATATAACATTGCATATAGTAAGTAGCCCGTAACAAAATATACAACGAACATACTAATTACTACCGCATCCAATTTAGAAAAGTCTAGTGTAAGTCCTATTAAAGATGCGTTTTCTAAATCTACCCACCCTAATAAATATGGTACAAGAAAACCGAAGGAAGCAATAACTAGTAATAGTAAAGCACTAGAAACAATTGCTAAAATTTTAGCATGTAGCATTGTTAATGGTTTTACTTTCGGAAGCATTAACTCCATAACACGGGATGATTTTTCAGATGCTATCGTCGTCCCAATTGCAGTTCCAAACACAATAATAAACATATATAAAGCAAACGAGAAAACATAACCAATTCCAAAGGAAGATGCATGATCCTTTACTGCCTCTTGTTTTAACGGAATTTCCATCTGTAACTGTTTTGCTACTTCGGCAGATACATTATTTTTTTCAATCATTACCGCTGTATACTGTTCCTTTAAATAACTTGCCATAAGTGTAGCTGTTGATTGACTCGGAAAACCACTATACATATACGTCACTTCCGGAATACCATTCTTTTCTGTAATACGGAATAAGCCATCTAAATCCCCATCTTCCACTTGCTTACGTAGCTCATTAAACTTATCCTTATTTTCTACAGTTACTTTAGCAGACGGAAGTAACTTTTTTACATCACTTTCTTGCACTTTATAAGTATCGCTTTCCGTTACTACAGCAATTTTATCTTTTCCTTTATCGTTATCAGCAGTGAAATGATTAAATGCGAAAAGTCCAAACACAACTAAAAATAAAATCGCACTCGTAATTAATGATTTTTTAGATAAAAACGCTTCCCTGAAATAAAATGAAAATACGTGAGAAAATTTACGCATCGTTATTTCGCCCTCTCTACAAAGATTTCGTTTAACGTCGGCTCTAACATTTTAAATTGTCGTAAGGTAACACCTTGTTCTTGCAATTGTTGTAAAATCTTTAGAGCTTCTGCATCATCTTGTACTTGCACATAAAGAAGGCCTTGTTGTTTTTCATAGGATACATGAATAGCTTCTAATCCCTTCGCATTCTCTTCTGTATCTTCAATCGTCAAATTACGGAAACCGTACTCTTTTTTAATATCACTTAACTGGCCTTTTACGACTGCTTCGCCTTTTTTCAAAATACATACATGTTGGCAAAAAGCCTCTACTTGTTCCATACGATGACTAGATAAAATAATGGTCTTTCCGCTCTGTACTTGTTCTTCAATAATGCTAGCTAACATTCCAGCATTAACTGGATCTAGTCCGCTAAATGGTTCATCTAAAATGAGAAGTTCAGGATTATGAAGAAGGGCAGCAATTAATTGGATTTTTTGCTGGTTCCCTTTTGAAAGCTCTCCTGCCGTTTTAAATTTATATTCCGGTATCGCTAATCGCTCTAACCAGTAATCAATAGCAAGATCTACTTCTTTTTTCGACATTCCTTCTAATCTACCAAAATATCGCAACTGGTCTATTACTCTACTTTTTGTATATAAACCTCTTTCTTCTGGTAAATACCCAATCGTTACCCCACTAGTCCCAAATGATTTTCCATCCCATGTAATAGATCCTTCATTAGGCGTTAATAATCCGAGAAGCATTTTGATTGTCGTTGTTTTTCCTGCACCATTTCGTCCAAGTAATCCTAGCACTTCACCTTTTGGTAACGAAATTTGCAAGCCATTAACTGCTTTTGATTCCCCAAATTGCTTCGTTAAGTTTTGAATTTGTAAACTCAAAGTATAAAGCCTCCCCTTTAATATCATTCATACTCTCTTTCAAAGACTATGTTTATTCAGGATAAAATATAGCACTACACTTCATCCTCTTAGTATGTAACATCTCCTTAATCCATCATTTGTTCTATTTAGTTAAAATTGTAAATAATATCATTTCATTTGTCAATTATAATTGTCATTTAGACAATTATAATTGACAAAATAATTCCCACCATTTTTCTCATCTTTCTAATATAGGACATACTACTATATATACAAAAGACAATATGCAAATGTTCATAAAAAAATTTTTATATTTTAATATATAATATAAGATGATTTTCTAACATCAAGGAGGATACATATGAAGATGAAGAGGGGTATTACCACTTTATTATCTGTAGCGGTTCTATCTACATCGCTTGTAGCATGTTCAGGAACACCAGAGAAAACAGTGGCAAAAGAAGAAAAAGTAAAATTAACAGAACAGCAATTAATGGCTGATTTATGGTATCAAACAGCCGGTGAAACGAAAGCACTTTACTACCAAGGATACAATATCGGTCAATTGAAGCTTGATGCAGCTCTTGCAAAAGGGACAGAGAAAAAACCTGCTATCGTACTTGATTTAGATGAAACGGTTTTAGACAACAGTCCTCATCAAGCAATGAGCGTAAAAACAGGAAAAGGCTATCCGTATAAATGGGATGACTGGATTAATAAGGCTGAAGCTGAAGCCCTTCCAGGCGCAATTGATTTCTTAAAATATACAGAATCTAAAGGTGTAGATATTTACTACATCTCAAATCGTAAAACGAACCAACTAGATGCAACAATTAAAAATCTTGAGCGTGTAGGTGCTCCTCAAGCAACGAAAGAACATATATTACTACAAGATCCGAAAGAAAAAGGAAAAGAAAAACGCCGTGAACTCGTTTCGCAAACACATGATATCGTCTTATTCTTCGGTGATAACTTATCTGATTTCACTGGTTTTGATGGGAAATCTGTAAAAGATCGCAATCAAACAGTATCAGATTCGAAAGCACAATTTGGTGAGAAATTTATTATTTTCCCGAATCCAATGTATGGTGATTGGGAAGGCGCTTTATATGATTATGATTTCAAAAAATCAGATACAGAAAAAGATAAAATCCGTCGCGACAACTTAAAATCATTTGATGCAAAATAAAGAGGATGGCATTCGCCATCCTCTTTATTTTCCCTTCTCTGTTAAAGGCAAGATAAACACTTCCACACGCCTATTCTTTGCCTTTCCTTCTTGTGTATCGTTTGGAGCAATTGAACGGTATTCTCCGTAACCAATCGCACTAAATTTTTCTGGTTGTAATTCTTTATTTTGGAGTAATACTTGCATAAAATTAACTGCACGCTGCGTACTTAATTCCCAGTTCGATGCAAACTGCGCATTGGCAATAGGGACATTATCCGTATGACCAGATACTGTAATCTCACGAGGTGACGCTGAAACAAGTAAGCTAGACATCTCTTTTGCAATCCCTAGTGATTCTAACTTCACATCTGCTTTCCCCGAATCAAACAGCACATTCTCTAATATTGTCACCATTAATCCCTTTTCAGTTAATTTAGTTTGAAAAGAAGAGGATAATTGTTTCTCATTAATATATTGATCAATCTTTTTTTGTAATGCTTTTAATTCATCCATTTCTTTTTTTTCTTTTTCTCTAGCTTCTTCTTGTTTTTTTGCTTGTTCTGCCTCAAGGCTACTTGCTGATAATTCCTTTTCATCATTTGGCTTCTGATCACTTAAAAACTCTTTATTTCCTGTTCCACCTGCTAATTCGCTTCGAAATGCTACTGCCATCTGTTTGAACTTCGCAGCATCTATACTACTCATCGCAAATAAAACGATGAACAATGCAAATAACAACGTTAACATATCAGAATAAGGGATTAACCAAGTTTCATCGATATGTTCTTCGTGTTTTTTCTTTTTGCCTCTTCTATTTTTTTTACTCCGCATTTTTTTCTGCCCCTTTTTCAAGCTTTTTACGCTCAGTTGCAGAAAGTGCACCTAAAATGCGGTTCTTCATAATAAACGGATATGTACCTTCTTGTAACATTAATAAACAATCAATAATTAAACGTTTTTTTTCTAATTCAGCTGCAGATTTTTGCTTTAGTTTATTTGCAAATGGATGCCATAATACATAACCTGAAAAAATACCAAAAATCGTTGCAATAAATGCACCCGAAATAGCGTGACCTAACTTTTCAATATCAGTTAAATTGCCAAGTGCAGCTACAAGACCAATAACAGCACCTAAAACCCCTAATGTCGGTGCATATGTACCAGCTTGAGAAAAAATTGCCGCTCCTTTTGCATGCCTTTCTTCAATCGCTTCTAATTCAGCTTCTAAAATTTGCTCTAAATCTTCTGCGGATACGCCATCAATCACAAATTTCATACCACGCAAAAGAAATTCATCTTGAATTTTGTCTAATTGTTGCTCTAAAGACAAAATACCGTATTTTCTACTTTCTGATGTCCAATGAACAAATAATTCTAGCAACTGTTCATAACTTAAATCCTTTTTATTTGAACCAAAAAGAACTTTAAATAATTTTGGAACCCTTTTTAGTTGATTCATCGGAAATGCGATACATACTGCAGCAAATGTACCGATAAAAATAATTAATGCTGCGGCAGGATTTAATAAGGAATTTACGTCAGCGCCCTTGACGACCATCCCTACTACCACTGCTACAAATCCTAAAATAAGTCCAATAATTGTTGCAAAATCCATTCCCATTCACTCCTAGTCTATACAAGAAGTTCTTTATTCTCGATAATCGCTACATCTTCTTATGTATATATATTACATAAAAAATTCATTTCATGAAAGATAAGAAATGAATTAAATGAAAAAATACTACAATTTCACACATTTTCTGACATTTTCTTTGCATTTCTATTACGTTACGACTCTTATATTTCTTTTTCAACAAACTAGACTTATAATAAAAACAATACATATTTTATTAAGAAAGGACTGTGATTACAAGGCATCATGAAAAAGATAATCATTATTTCTGCCACTACTATTGTAATCGGTATCACTTCTTTCGCTTACTTTAGTTCTAAATCACCACTACAAAATGGGGCAAAAGCTGTCGAAAGTCAACAGCATAGTAATCACCAAAAAGAAGAGATTCCTGCTTTTCCGAAAGCTGATCATAATGCAAAGAAGCTAGACAATGATTTTTCCGTTGTAACAAATCCAGAGTCTAATCTTGTCTTAGTGAATAAACATCGAAAACTACCAGACGGATACATACCTGAAGATTTAACAAGACCAAACGTACCATTTACTAGTCCAAAAGATAAAGAAAAAACGCTACTGCGCAAAGATGCTGCAGATGCGCTTGAAAATATGTTTGTAGCGGCAAAGAAAGAAGGACTTGAACTTACAGCTGTATCTGGTTATCGTTCATACAAACGCCAAAAATCATTACATGATACATACGTTAGACGTCAAGGAAAAGCTGAAGCTGATTCAGTAAGTGCCATTCCTGGTACGAGTGAACATCAAACTGGTTTAGCAATGGATATTAGTTCAAAATCTGCTAAATTCCAATTAGAGCCTATTTTTGGAGAGACAGCCGAAGGAAAATGGGTTGCAAAACACGCCCATGAATTTGGCTTTGTCATTCGTTATTTAGAAGATAAAACAGAAACAACAGAATATTCATATGAACCGTGGCATTTGCGCTACGTTGGAAACCCGTATGCTACATACATATATAAACATCATTTAACATTAGAAGAAGCGATGGAAGACAAAAAATAAGAGAGCAAATTGCTCTCTTATTTTTCTTTCACTCTATCATTGTAGTAATTTTCCCTTCCATTCTTCAGGCCACGGTTCGCCTCTTCCCGTTTTTTTCGATGCTTGAACCATCATTCCACGACCAACTAAACAAACTTCTCCTGCCGTATTCTTCACCATGTAATGCAAATCTAAAGAAGAATTCCCAACCGATCCCGCTTTTACATACACCTTCAACTGTTCATCAAAATATATTTGCTTAATAAAATTACATTGTAAATCTGCAACAACGATCATCGTTTCTGAAGATTCATGCGTCCATTCTTGCATAAATCCAAGTTCTTTAAACAATGCGATACGTGCTTCTTCAAAATAGGTAAAGGCAACGACATTATTTACATGCCCAAACATATCTACTTCACCAAAACGAACTTTTACAGGATTGTAAAATGAAAAACCACTTTCCCATCGCTCAAAGTCTTCAATATAAGAAATCCTCTTCATTATTTCCTCTCCTTTTCGCCTTCAAAATAAACAGAATAAACAGAAAAATAAAGTTATAAATATTGCCTCTTCAACATGAAGAGGCAATATTTATTAATAGTTATTGTCGCTACCAAAGAAATCTTTAAACGATTGAATTGTTGTATCACGGTTTAATGCCGCAATTGAAGTTGTTAATGGAATACCCTTTGGACATGATTGCACACAGTTTTGAGAGTTACCACAGTTTGCAAGTCCTCCATCTCCCATAATTGCACGTAAGCGATCTGCTTTATGCATTTCACCCGTCGGATGTGAGTTGAATAAACGAGCTTGTGATAACGGTGCTGGTCCAATAAAGTCAGATTTACTATTTACGTTTGGACATGATTCTAAGCAAACACCACATGTCATACATTTTGAAAGCTCATAAGCCCATTGACGTTTCTTCTCAGGCATTCTTGGTCCTGGTCCTAAGTCATACGTACCATCAATTGGAATCCAAGCTTTAACGCGTTTTAGAGCGTTAAACATGCGACTACGGTCAACTTGTAAGTCACGTACAACTGGGAATGTCTTCATTGGTTTTAAGCGAATTGGTTGTTCTAACTGATCAATAAGAGCTGTACATGATTGACGTGGTTTTCCGTTAATCACCATCGAACATGCGCCACATACTTCCTCTAAACAGTTCATATCCCATGCAATCGGAGTCGTTTGGTTTCCTTTTGAATCAACAGGATTACGACGAATTTCCATCAGTGCCGAAATAATGTTCATATTTGGACGATATGGAATTTCAAACTCTTGGTCAAACTCTTGTGCATCTGGTCCATCTTGTCTCGTAATGATGAGGCGGATTGTTTTCTCAGACATGTTGCTTATCCCCCTTCTCTTCACCCTTAGCAGCTACATCATGTTTTGAAGAATAGTCACGTTTACGTGGTTTAATTAATGAAACATCCACTTCTTCGTAATGGAATGCTGGTGCATTTCCTTCTCCTTCAAATTTCGCCATCGTAGTTTTTAAGAAGTTTGCATCATCACGATTTGGGAATTCAGGTTTGTAATGCGCCCCGCGGCTCTCATTACGGTTATATGCGCCAATTGTAATAACACGTGCTAACTCAAACATATTTGCAAGTTGGCGTGTAAATGAAGCACCTTGGTTACTCCATCTCGCTGTATCGTTAATGTTAATGCGTTTGTAACGCGCCATTAACTCTTCAATTTTCGCATCAGTTTCTAGTAGCTTTTTATTTTCACGAACTACTGTAACGTTATCTGTCATCCATTCTCCAAGCTCTTTATGAAGAACATATGAATTTTCGTTACCATCAAGCGTTAAAATATTGTTAAATTTCTCTGTTTCGATTAATTCATTTTGCTCATATACAGTAGATGAAACAGCATCAGACGATTTAGAAAGACCTTTCATATACTCAATCGCGTTCGGTCCTGCTACCATACCACCGTAAATTGCTGATAATAGTGAGTTCGCACCAAGGCGGTTTCCACCGTGCATAGAATAATCACACTCACCTGCTGCAAATAAACCTGGAATACTTGTCATCTGCTTATAATCAACCCATAGTCCGCCCATTGAATAGTGAACTGCTGGGAAGATTTTCATTGGTAGTTTACGAGGATCATCACCTGTAAACTTCTCATAGATTTCAATAATTCCACCAAGTTTAATATCTAGTTCTTTCGGATCTTTATGAGAAAGATCTAAGTACACCATGTTTTCACCGTTAATACCTAGTTTTTGCTCTACGCAAACGTCAAAGATTTCACGCGTTGCAATATCACGAGGTACAAGGTTTCCGTAAGCCGGATATTTTTCTTCTAGGAAGTACCATGGTTTACCATCTTTATATGTCCAAACACGACCACCTTCACCACGTGCCGATTCACTCATAAGACGTAATTTATCGTCTCCAGGAATTGCCGTTGGATGAATTTGAATGAACTCGCCGTTTGCATAATATGCGCCTTGTTGATATACAGCAGAAGCTGCTGTACCTGTATTAATAATAGAGTTAGTTGATTTTCCAAAGATGATACCAGGGCCCCCTGTTGCCATAATCACGGCATCAGCTTGGAAACTTTTAATCTCCATTGTTTGTAAGTCTTGTGCAACGATTCCTCGGCACACACCTTCGTTATCAACAACAGCTCGTAAGAAATCCCAACCTTCATATTTCGTTACAAGTCCTGCTACTTCGTGACGACGTACTTGCTCATCTAATGCGTATAGTAATTGCTGTCCAGTAGTTGCACCAGCAAATGCTGTACGGTGATGTTGTGTTCCACCAAAACGACGGAAATCAAGAAGCCCTTCTTCCGTACGGTTGAACATAACACCCATACGGTCCATTAAATGAATGATACCAGGTGCTGCTTCACACATTGCTTTAACTGGCGGTTGGTTCGCTAAGAAGTCCCCACCATAAATTGTATCGTCAAAGTGGATCCATGGAGAATCCCCTTCACCTTTCGTATTTACGGCACCGTTAATTCCACCTTGGGCACATACAGAATGTGAACGTTTTACTGGTACTAAAGAAAATAGTTCAACATTTACTCCTGCTTCCGCCGCTTTAATCGTTGCCATTAAGCCGGCCAAGCCACCGCCGACTACTATAAGTTTCCCTTTCATGCTCTCCCACTCCTTACTGGTTTGCTAGCTGTGGATCGATGAACGCTAATAATGCACTCACACCTACATAAGATAGACCTAAGAAAATAGCTAATGTTACATAAGTAGAGATTCTTTGTGAACGTGGAGATACTGTAATTCCCCAGCTTATGCAGAATGTCCATAGTCCATTTGCAAAGTGGAAAATTGTTGAAACAACACCAACTAAGTAGAATGCAAACATAGCTGGATTGTTTAAAATATCTGCCATCATATCATAGTTTACCTCTTTACCTAGCATTGCTTGAATACGAGTTTCCCAGACGTGCCAAGAAATGAAAATCAGTGTAACGATACCTGAAATTCTTTGGAAGACGAACATCCAGTTACGGAAATAACCGTAAGAAACCGCATTGTTCTTAGCTGTAAATGCAATATATAAGCCATATATAGCATGGTACAGTATCGGTAAAAAGATGATGAAAATCTCTAGCGCATACCGGAATGGAAGGAGCTCCATAAAGCCTGCAGCTTTGTTAAAAGCCTCTGCTCCTCTTGTTGCAAAGTTGTTTACAATTAGATGTTGCGTCAAAAAGACACCAACCGGGATGACCCCCATTAATGAGTGCCACTTACGAAACGTATACTCGCGGCCTTTCATGTCCCCATTACCCCCTTGAATGTTTGACTGCTGTTTTCAGATTAATTTACAACAATAATGTTTTTTCACTATTGGCATAAGAAAAACTGAAAAAATTATTCGAAATATTTCAGCATAATTTGATAACAAGTTCATTTTACCCCTATTTTTGTCGAAGCGTCAAGAAAACGTATACATAATTTGCATATAATTTGCCAATTCTTTTTCCCTTCTTATATATTCAGATTTTCCTAAAGAAAAATCTGTTTTTATAAATGAGAAATGTTATATAATAATCCCTATAGAAAGAGGGGAATATTGTGAGTAAAAATACAATCGATACAACATCTTTAGAAGATGTTTCATTGAACGCCTTCGCTTATGAATTGCTACGTGAAGAATTACTACCTGATTTAATCGGTAACGATTTAGATGGTATTTTATACTGGTCTGGTAGAAACCTTGCAAGAAAATATCCACTAGAAACAATTGAAGAAGTCATTCAGTTCTTTGAAAAAGCTGGCTGGGGCACTTTAAGTATTATTGAACATAAGCGTCGTGAAATGCAGTTCCAACTTAAAGGCACACTCATCGCTGAACGTCAAAAACAAAACAGACATTCTTCTTATCAATTAGAAGCTGGATTCATCGCTGAACAAATTCAAAAGCAACGAAACGTCGTTGCAGAGTCCTATGAAGAAAAGAAAAAACGTTCAGACTCTATTACATTTCTTGTGAAATGGGATATAAAAGATCTCATTGAAGTGTAGCATTACCTACAGTCAACTAGACATATAAGTTTAGTTGACTTTTTTGTGTTTTCATTCAGTTAGGTTTATTTTAAATCTTCAGAAATTATACCAAAAAATAGAAGACGTTGTAAACTACAACGTCTTCTTATCCGCTAAATAAGTATAAATCGTCTCTGCGACATTTTTCGGCATACCCGCTTCGACAAATTCCGTTACAGAAGCTTCTTTCATCTTTTTTAGCGACCCAAAATGTTTCAACAATATCTTTTTTCGTTTATCTCCAATTCCAGGAATATCATCCAGTGCTGATTGAATGACAGATTTCCCGTGTAATTGACGATGGAATGTAATCGCAAATCGATGCACTTCATCTTGAATGCGCTGCAATAAATAAAATTCTTGGCTATTTCGCTCAAGCATCACAGGTTCAGGTGGATCTCCAATAATTAAATGGGAAGTTTTATGTTTGTCATCTTTTACAAGCCCTGCCATCGGAATATATAAACCGAGTTCGTTTTCTAGAACATCACTTACAGCTGCCAGATGCCCTTTTCCACCATCAATAATGATTAAATCTGGTAAAGGCAAACTCTCTTTCAGCGCCCTTGTATAACGGCGTCTCACAACTTCTCTCATAGACTCATAATCATCTGGTCCTTGAACCGTTTTAATTTTATATTTCCTATATTCTTTTTTAGCTGGTTTCCCATCGATAAAAGCAATCATTGCAGAAACAGGATTTGTCCCTTGAATATTTGAGTTATCAAACGCCTCAATACGATAAGGTGTTTCAATCCCGAGCTGCTTCCCTAAATGATCTACCGCCTTAATCGTTCGCTCTTCATCACGTTCAATTAAGTAGAATTTCTCTTCAAGAGCAATCTTCGCATTTTTATTTGCTAATTCTACAAGATCTTTTTTCTTACCACGTTTCGGCTGTGTCGCTTCAACTTCTAAAAAGCGCTCTACTAACTCTGAGTCTATACTTCCTGGAACGACAATTTCCTTCGGCTTAAAATGACTGCTGTTCTCATAAAATTGACCGATAAACGTTAAAAATCCCTCTTCTGGTTCATCGTAGATTGGAAACATAGAAACATCACGTTCAATTAGCTTTCCTTTTCGAACGAAGAAAACTTGAACACACATCCATCCTTTATCAACTGCATACCCAAACACATCACGATCCACTAAGTCACTCATAATCATCTTTTGTTTTTCCATAATCGCATCGATATGAGCAATTTGATCACGTAACTCTTTTGCACGTTCAAATTCTAGTTTCTCTGAAGCTTCATACATCTTTGTTTCTAATTCTGAACGAACTTCTTTATGTCCACCATTTAAAAACTTAATAATTTCATCTACAATTTCTTTGTTTTGTTCTTCCGTCACTTCTTTCACACAAGGCGCTAAACATTGACCCATATGATAATATAAACAAACTTTATCTGGCATATTTGAGCACTTACGAAGCGGATACATACGATCTAGCAGCTTTTTCGTTTCATGAGCTGATTGTGCATTCGGATAAGGGCCAAAATACTTTCCCTTATCCTTTTTTACATTTCGCGTAATAAGTAATCGCGGCTGTTTCTCAGCTGTAATTTTAATAAAAGGATATGTTTTATCATCTTTTAATTGAATATTATATTTTGGATCATGTTTTTTTATTAAGTTTAACTCTAAAATGAGAGCCTCTAGATTTGAGGAGGTTACAATATATTCAAAATCTACAATTTCTCCTACAAGCCGTAGTGTTTTTCCATCATGTGAACCAGTAAAGTACGAGCGCACACGATTTTTAAGCACTTTTGCCTTTCCGACATATATAACCGTTCCTTGCTTATCTTTCATTAAATAACAACCAGGTTGATCTGGTAAAATAGCCAATTTTTCTTTTAAATGTTCGTGCACTCGTTACCCTCCATTTCTACATGCTTAGCATCTTTATTTTCACATGAAAACATACTATGCCAAAACACCCAACATACGTTCTTTTATTGTAACGGAAAGGTGTAAAAAAGGAAAATAAAAAAGGCTACCAAATGGTAGCCCTTTATTTTAGAAGTGTTTAGAAACTAATTCTACTAACGCTTCTTTCGGTTTGTAACCTAACGTTTGATCAACTACTTTACCGTCTTTTAATACGAAAAGAGCTGGAATGCTCATTACTTCGAATTGACGAGCAGTTTCTTGGTTTTCATCCACGTCTACTTTTACTACTTTTACTTTTTCGCCTAATTCTGCATCAATTTCCTCTAATACAGGAGCGATCATTTTACAAGGTCCACACCAAGGTGCCCAGAAATCTAATAATACAACACCTTCGCTAGTTTCAGCTGCGAAGCTTTGGTCATTTGCATTTACAATTGCCATTTTATTTCCTCCTTCAAGTATATTCTACCAAGAGTATATCATTAACTTATATACGTGGCGAATAATATGTATCGTTATGTATTGTAACAAAAAAGTGTTCCTTTATACTATATAAAAATACGGATTAAATACTAAAAAGATGAGAGACAGGGGATCTCTCACCTTTTCTATATATAGGGGTACTTCACTTGGAACTCAAGGGTACTCAAATCATGAATGTACTTTTAACTTTTTAAACTCTTCTGTTAAAAGAGGTAAGACTTCAAATAGATCGCCAACAATACCATAGTCAGCTACTTTGAAGATACTTGCTTCTGGGTCTTTATTAATCGCAACGATTATTTTTGAGTTAGACATACCAGCTAAATGCTGAATCGCACCAGAAATACCGCATGCAATGTATAAGTCTGGCGTAACAACTTTACCAGTTTGACCAATTTGTAATGAGTAATCGCAATACTCAGCGTCACAAGCACCACGAGATGCTCCAACAGCGCCGCCTAATACGTCAGCTAACTCTTTTAATGGCTTGAATCCTTCTTCACTCTTCACACCGCGTCCACCAGCGATAATAACTTTCGCTTCAGAAAGGTCAACACCTTCTGCCGTCTTACGGACGACATCTTGAATAATTGTACGTAAATCTTTCACATCTACTGTAATAGAAGACACGTCACCACTGCGAGACTCATCTTTTTCAAGCGTCGCAATGTTATTTGGACGCACTGTCGCAAATAACATACCGTCTGTTACAATCTTCTTCTCAAACGCTTTACCAGAGTAAATTGGACGAGTAAAGATAACATTTCCACCTTCAACATCTAAAGCAGTTACGTCAGAAACTAGACCAGCTTCAAGCTTCGCTGCTAATTTTGGTGATAAATCTTTACCCAGTGCTGTATGTCCAAATACAATACCTTCTGGCTTTTCTTCAGCATATACAGCTGAAAATGCTTGTGCATAACCATCAGATGTATATGATTTTAATTTATCATTTTCAACTGTCACAACGCGATCTGCACCGTAATGAATCAATTCATTTGCAAAAGAGGCAACGCTATCTCCAACTAGAAGACCTACTACTTCACCGCCTTCTGCAATTGTTTTTGCTGCTGCTACCGCTTCAAACGAAACGTTACGTAGCGATCCATCACGAACCTCACCCATTACTAATACTTTACGAGCCATAGATTTTCCCTCCTGCATATATAATTTCGTATTTTATTAGATTACTTTCGCTTCTGTATGGAGCAACGATACAAGTTCTTTTACTTGATCTTGCAGCTCGCCTTGTAACACTTTTCCTGCATCTTTCTTAGGAGGCAAATAGATTTCAATTGTTTTTGTCTTTGCTTCCACATCATCTTCTTCTAAATCTAAATCATCTAATTCTACTTCTTCTAGTGGCTTTTTCTTCGCTTTCATAATACCTGGAAGCGATGGATAGCGAGGTTCATTTAAACCTTGTTGTGCTGTTACTAAAACTGGTAATGAAGTTTCAATCACTTCCGTATCACCTTCAACATCACGCTCAATCTTCACGTTTGTACCGTCAATTTCAAGTTTTGTAATTGTCGTTACGTACGGAATATTTAACGCTTCTGCTACGCGTGGACCAACTTGTCCAGATGCACCATCAATTGCAACGTTCCCGCCTAAAATTAAATCTACATCTTTATCTTTTAAATATTCAGCAAGTACTTTTGCTGTCGTGAATTGGTCACCATTTTCCACATCATCTTCAATATTAATTAATACCGCTTTATCGCAGCCCATCGCTAATGCCGTACGAAGTTCTTTCTCACTATCTTCGCCACCGACTGTTACAACAGTAACTTCGCCACCTTGTGCGTCTCTTACTTGAATTGCTTCTTCAATCGCATATTCGTCGTAAGGGTTGATGATGAATTCCGCTTCGCCATCGTAAATTGCACCGTTTTTAATTACGATTTTTTCTTCTGTATCAAATGTTCGTTTCATGAGTACGTAGATGTTCATTCCATTTACCCCCTTGTTTTTCAGAAAGATTCTATCAATTTTAATTTTCTGTTAATTTATATTAAAAAAATAATTGAACTACCTGCCACTAAATGAAGGCTTACGTTTTTCTAAAAACGCTGCTACACCTTCTCTTCCATCTTCACCCGTAAATACTTCACCAAAGATTTGAGCTTCGCGTTGTACACCTTCATAATAATGAGACGATTTCGTCGTTTGCAATAACTCTAGTACAGCACGAGTCGTCGCTGGGCTTTTTCCAGCAATCTGTTTTGCAACTTTAAGCGTATCATCTAAAAATGTTTCTTCAGCAAAAACTCCGTTAACAAGTCCCCATTTTAATGCTTCTGCACCAGTAATCGGTGTACTTGTTAACATCATTTCACAAGCTTTCGCTTTCCCAACATAACGTGGTAATCGCTGTGTACCTGCAAATCCAGGAATTAATCCAAGTGTTAATTCAGGTAAACCAAGTTTTGCACTTTCAGTTGCAAAGCGCATGTGGCAAGACATAGCAAACTCAAGGCCGCCGCCAAGTGCCGCTCCATGAATTGCCGCGATAACTGGTTTTGAACATTTTTCAACACGCTCAAACGTAACTTGTCCAAGCTGCGCTAATTCTGTCGCTTGCTTCGCTTCAGTAACAGATGTAAATTCTTTAATATCTGCTCCCGCCGAGAAAAAGCGCCCTTCACCGTGAATAACAACAACACGAATGTTATCATCCTTCTCCACTTGATCAATTAATTCAGTAACGTCATGCATAACTTGTGAAGACATCGCGTTTGCCGGCGCATGATTTAACGTCGCCACCGCGATATGATCTTCAACTCTTACAGATAGGAATTTCAACATGATCCCTCCCATTATTGACGATAACCACAAGCTGCAATAAGTAGCCCATGTACCGTTTTTGAAAGTGCGACCAGATCATACTTATGATCGCTCATTACCCAATTGGTCACAACTTCATCTACTGTTCCAAAGATCATTTGTCTTGCCACGCGAACATTTAAATCCGCTTGGAATTCACCTTGCTTTATACCTGTCTCCAAAATCTCATCCATAACTTGTAAGTAGCCTTTTAATACTTCATTTATTTTCAGGCGTAAGTCTTGATTGGACTGTCTTAGCTCTAATTGCGTAACGATAGCAAGAGGATCATTTTGTGATAACAGCAAGAAGTGCGTTTCTACCAACATGAATAACTTCGATACAGCGCTTTCAATTCCTGCTGTTTTTTGACGAATTGTTTCGACAAAATCTCCCATCTTATCTTGGAATAAGGATATTAATATATCTTCTTTATTTTTAAAATATAAATAAATCGTGCCATCAGCTACCCCAGCTTGCTTTGCTATTTTAGAAACTTGCGCTTGGTGGTACCCATTCTCCGCAATCACAATGACTGCCGCATCAATAATTTGATTGTATTTTGGTCTATTTTTCTTCACTTTACTGTCCCCTTCAAGAAGATGACTGAATGAATAGTCATTCATATTCTTATAATACTGACTATTTAGAAAAGTGTCAATCCTATTTTTTCAAAAAGAAAGGGCCTTAGCCCGTTTGCTCATCCTCATTTTTTCTTTTCTCTTCATCTATTAGGACACGGCGTAAAATTTTTCCGACTGTCGTTTTCGGCAGTTCATCTCTAAACTCATATACTTTCGGCACTTTATAAGCCGCTAAATATTTACGCGCAAACTGGTTTAATTCTTCCTCAGAACACTCCGCACCTTCTTTTAACACAACAAATGCTTTAACTGTCTCTCCCCGGTACGGATCGGGAACTCCAATCGTCACTACTTCTTGCACTTTTTCATGCTCATATAATACTTCTTCTACTTCGCGAGGATACACATTAAATCCACTCGCAACAATCATATCTTTCTTACGATCTTTCACATAGAAAAATCCATCTTCATCCATGTAACCAACATCCCCTGTATGAAGCCATCCGTCTTGTAATACAGCTGCTGTTTCTTCTGGCTTATTCCAATACCCTTTCATAATTTGAGGACCCTTTACAACAATTTCACCAATTTCACCCGGAGGTAAAGCCTCTCCAGTTTCAAGTGACATAATGTTTGCCTCTGTATCTGGCCACGGCACACCAATACTTCCTGGCACGCGTTTTTCCCACAAAAAATTCCCATGTGTAACTGGCGACGACTCCGTTAATCCATAACCTTCTACCAATTTCCCACCTGTAACTCTCTCAAACTCTTCCTGTACTTCTACAGGAAGCGGGGCAGATCCACTAATACAAGCTTGAATAGAAGAAATATCATATTCTTTTAAGAGGGGACTATTTAATAGAGCAATATAAATGGTCGGTGCCCCTGGAAATAGTGTGACTTTATGTTTTTTTATCGCTTCAAAAACCATTTTCATATCAAACTTCGGAATCAGCACCATTTTATATCCTTGCATAATACTTAAATTCATTACAGCTGTCATCCCATACACATGAAAGAACGGAAGGACACCAAGAATTACTTCTGCCCCTTCTTTACAATTATATAGCCAATGAGCTCCCATTAAAGTGTTCGAAACAAGGTTTTTATGCGTCAACATAACGCCTTTCGGAAATCCAGTTGTTCCTCCAGTGTACTGTAAAAGAGCTAGATCATTTTCAGGATCACAAGGCACTTCAACATTAACATTACTTTCTCGTTCTACTGATTTCCATAGATGAATCGTTTCGCTTTCCGACACATCCACAACAAGATTTGCCTGCTTTTTTTGTACAAATGGATAAAGTAAATTTTTAGGGAAGGGTAAAAAGTCCGCAATCCGAGTTACGATAATATGTTCAATTTTTGTAGCAGATTGAACATTCGTTACTCTTGGAAACACTAAATCGAGACAAAGAATTACTTTTGCTCCCGAATCATGAAGCTGGTATTCTAATTCTCTTTCTGTATATAGTGGATTTGTTTGTACTACGATACCTCCCGCAAGTAATGTACCATAATAACCAATTACAGATTGCGGACAGTTTGGCAACATAATAGCAACTCGATCACCCTTTTCCACACCGAGTTTTTGAAGATAATTTGCAAACCTCTTCACCTTATCGTGGAAGTCTGAAAATGTAATATCCTTCCCTAAAAAGTGAAGCGCTTTCTTTTCTGGATAACGTGAAGCCACCTGTTCCACATATCCATGAAGCGGCTGAATATCATAAGAAATCGTACTTGGAATTTCTTCTGGATAACTTTTCAACCATGGTTTTTCCACCTTCATTCCCCCTTCAAATACATAAAAATAAATGAATGTTCATTCATGATGGTTGTTTTCATTATATTATAGTCGCCATAACGTTACAATCATAATATTCTGACTTTTATATAACTATGCTTCACTCCATTAACTTCTTATTATATGTATAAACTCTCCTAATCTTAAAAGAATAAGAGAGTTATTATTTAGCTTAACCTTATTATCGTTAACACAGCTCCTGGTGTAGTTGTTGATAATGTTGCAACAGCTAACAAACCAAATAGTTGCAAACTAATGGCACTTCCAGCCGCAAGAGTCGTAATAATTGTTGCACTAAATGATGTAGTTGCTAACGCAGGAGAATTGATCGTTCCAGCAAGAGGTGCACCATTAATTGTAATCCGCGAACTGACTAATAATGAAGCCGTTATATTAATCGTATATGAAATATAATAATTCCCCGCATTTGCAGCCGTAAATACTGTATTCCCCCCAGAAACAGTAATACCTGGACCAATATTTTGATTATTTGGAAGCGGGACATTCGTTCCACCAAGAAGTACCGATATCGCTGTTCCCGATGTATTATTTGCAAAAGCGTATGTTGCAGTTATACTTGTGCCAGTTGCCCCCGTGTCTCCTGTTATTCCTGTTATTCCTGTTGCTCCTGTTGCTCCTGTTGCTCCCGTCGGACCCGTTGAACCTGTTGCCCCTGTTATTCCTGTTGCTCCCGTTGCTCCTGTTGCTCCCGTTGCTCCTGTTGCTCCCGTTCCAGCCGGTCCCGCTGTACCTGTTGCCCCTGTTGTTCCTGTTGTTCCCGTTGCTCCTGTTGCTCCCGTTGCTCCTGTTGCTCCCGTTGGACCTGTTGCCCCTGTTATTCCCGTCGCTCCTGTTGGACCTGTTGCCCCTGTTATTCCTGTTGCTCCTGTTGCTCCCGTCGGACCCGTTGAACCTGTTATTCCCGTCGCTCCCGTTGGACCTGTGTCACCTGTTGGGCCCGTTGCTCCCGTTGGGCCTGTGTCACCTGTTGGACCCAGCTTAGGAACTGTCCCATCACAACTAAAACAGCATGAATCAACATGTACACCATTTTGATTATTACACCCACAATATCCATTTATATTATTGCTCCATGAAGACATGTTGATCACTTCCTTTACGTTCGATCTTTTAAGTAAAATCACCAAGTTAGAAAACACCTATCTAAATAACAAAAAAACACTTTACCTAGTGGGGATAAACACAGATTTATTCCATACATTCTAGTAATTATTACATGCGATTTGCTCTCTTTTTGCTTGTACTTTCGCCTTCTTGCTCAAACGAAATTCTTTTTCTCTATTCTGCATATACATATAAACTTCAATCCAATTGGTGTATTCATCGGCGGACTACTTGCAGTTAAAATTGTCCTTTTTTCATGGAAATTAGGGTTTAGCTCAACAACCCTTGCTTTAATAGAAATCGGTATTTCAGCTCTCGGCTCAACAATTATTCAACTCTTTATCGTTAGCGCAAATTTGAACGTTGCTGTACTTGGAGCACCTTATTTCTTATGGTTGGCGAGGAAGAGTTGGAAGAAAGTTAAAAAGGAGCTTCTTGGAAGTCTCCTTTTTTATTCATTCTTATAAGATCAAAAGGAAACTATCTTTTTTTCACGAATTTAACCTATGAACATAACGAGGAGGGATAACATGTACCAAACTATTGAAGGCTTCTTGCAATCATGGACATACGAGGCTGAGTCTACTCAAAAGATGCTCGATGCATTAACAGATGAGTCTTTGTCACAAGAAATTGCACATGGGCACTGGACATTAGGCAGAGTTGCTTGGCATATCGTGACGGCAATTCCAGTTATGCTATCTGGTACGGGGCTTAAGTTTGAAGGGGAAACGAAAGATTATCCTGTTCCAACTTCAGCTAAAACAATTGCAGATGGGTATCGTAAAGTGAATGCGGCTTTTGTTGAAGCACTTCAAAGCGAATGGACTGATAAGGATTTAACTACTATTAATGACTTCTTTGGTCGCCCTATGCCGAATTCTATATTTTTAATGACACTTATTAATCATCAAAATCACCATCGCGGGCAAATGACAGTTTTAATGCGACAAGCCGGCTTAACAGTTCCTGGCGTATATGGTCCTGCAAAAGAAGAATGGGCTGTGGCTGGAATAGAAGCTCCTAAAATGTAACAACAAAAAAAGACAAGGTGTTTACACATCTTGTCTTTTTCTGTAACTTGTTTCATGTGAAACTATTTTACTAACTTCTATTATTGGAGTTATCAGCGTATCTCTTTATTTCACAAGTTATGGTACCCCTTGGGGAAAACAAACAGCAATTACGGAAACAAAAGAATATATTACAAAATACTTTGATCTAGATGCGGAAGTCAAAAATACTTCTTACGATGCTAAAATGAATAACTATGCAATCTCCTTTGAGACAAGTAGAGATGGAGAGTTTACTATCGAATATAAAAGTCCTAATAACTTTAATATTTCTCCAGGAGTGCAAGAGTATTTAAGCAAACACTCCAAATTTACAGAGTAGTAACGAAGCATACATATACAAAAAAGAGTTGGTGTAACGCCAACTCTTTTTTCTTATTCTTGTCATACAGTTATATCTTCCTTCTCTATATTTTTAATTCCGTAATATGCAATCGCAACTCCAATTGCAGCAAGTACTAGTTGAAGGGGAAGAAAAGTTGCTGTAGAAAACATAGGAGTGTTATTAATTGCAATTGATACAACAATCAGAGATGAAACAATTGTAGTTGGCACCGAACGTTTACGCATTCCGAAATATAGAGGGATTAAACTTATTCCCGCAGTTGCAATGGCTAAAGGAACAAGGTTTATCCCTTCTTGCTTCAATTGATCTATTGTGAATGAATTAGGAAGAATTGAAAAATAGCTATCTATCCCAAAGAAAACTCCTACTACTAAAATGTTAGATAAAATAACTGTTATAAATGTTAATGTTGCTGTAATAACCAACTTACTAATCATCATTTTCTTTCGGTTAATTGGATAAGAAAACATGAGTAATATTGTTTTGTTTTTATATTCACCAATTATTAACCTTGCGATTAATACACTACCAAAAATAATAAATGTTGCTCTTACTAATGTACTAGCCGTTAACAACATCATCTGCGGATCCCTTATTTCCGGATCACCTTCTACTTGAGCAACGATGCTCGTAAAGATCATTAATGCCAGTATAGCGATATTTGCAATAATCGCTCCCCTTACATACCATCCAAGCTTAAACTTTTTCAATTCTAGCTTCATAAGATGTAGCATAATAGTCCTCCTTTCATTTACATTTTAATCGATATAAATCGCTCCTGTTTTACTTAAAATCTTCACTTCGTTTTTTGCATCACCAATAGTTCCCTCTTTTATTTTTTCTGTATTTTTATCTTTCTTAAGCTCTTTTAAATCCACAATTATGTCAGTCGAATTACTTTTAGCCGTAAGTTTCAATGATACCGGGACACCTTTATACCGTACGCCAATGTCTCCCGATTTTGTTTCTATAAATAATGATTTTCCTTCTGTCATATCTTTTAGTAATACTTCCCCAGATGTTGAAGTGATGTTCATATTTTCGTTTTTTACATTTTTCACATAATTATCGCCAGTAGTAGAAGTTATATTTACTTCTTGTAATGAACTATCTTTTAACATTAAATCTCCACTTTCGGATGTGAACTCACCCTTCTCTGCCGATAGTCCTGTAATCATTTCATCTCCAGACTTGCCTTTTGTCACGATATTTTTTACTACTATATTGCTTATTTTCACATCACCCGATTTATTATTTACTACAATTTTGTCTATTTCTTTCTTCGGAATAGCTATACATATACTATTTTTCTTCCTAAACGTAAAACCATTAAAAAATTTGGTCACCTTTTGTTTTTGCTTAATCACAATTTTATTTTCGTCATTTTCTATTTTGACGGGATCTATCTTTTTATCTACTTGTTGACCTTGAGCGGAAATTACTATTTTATTAGCGTCTGTACTTTTAAATTCAATATTCCAGTTTTCATTGTCTACTTCTATTTCTTTTATATTATTGATTTCAAAAGACCTTTCTTGCTTAAAATCTTTCACCTGAAATACCTTAAAACCCAAAACCGCACTAGCAATTGTAATGACTAATATTGCAATTACTATTATTTTTTTCACCAGTCATACCCCAGTTCGTTTTTGTTTTATGCTTGCTTCACGCCACATCAATCTTGTCGATTTTTCGATACGATAGATAACTAATGAAAATTCCTAATAAACAGAGCACGATTGGGATAGCTATAAAATCAAACATACTTACTTGACCATTTCCAGGACCAACGTTACCATTAATCAGCATACCAATTATTACTGCTGAAGTAATCGTTGTCGGTGTCGATTTCTTTCTCATTCCAAAAAATAAAGGAATTAAACTTATACCAGATATCATAAATGCACTTATAATAGTAGTTGGAACGGTAGCTATTATTTCCCCCATCATAACAGGCGTTTCAAGTATTCCTATTATTGGATTCATACAGAATATGAGCAAACTAATAATAAATGTTGCGATTATCGTGCTCACAAAGCAAAAACTAAAAACAATTGCTAATTTCGCTCTCATTAGCATTTTCCTTTGCAGTGGGTACATAAATAGTAGCTGTATTGTTTTGTTCTTGTATTCATCAATCACTAAACGTGATAAAATAACCGATGCAAAAATAACAAATGTAATTCTAATAAAAATATTTGCTAAAGACATGTATTCCATATAGCTAGAGAACATCAACTCATCCTCTACTTTAGATGCCCATGCCATAAGACTTACCGCAGCAAAAATTGCTATAATACCAATCGCTACTCCTTTAAAATAACTAGATAATTGATGTTTCTTCCACTCGAGCTTCATTAATCTAAACATTCAAACCACGCCTCCATTCTTTATATAACTGTCTCTACACTACTAACATTCTAATTCCAGCAGTAACTACACTTAACATTCCTATCACTAGTAGAATTAACAACCATTTCCGCTCTGGTTTTCTATAATATAAAATCCCACTTATGAACATTACGACCAATCCACTTACTAGATTCACTAACAATCCATTAAGCATGAATGCCCTCTCCATCCATTACATTTAAGAAATATTCTTCTAAGGAACTATGTTTTTTATTAATACTTTCAATTTCTACATCATTCATAATAAGTGCTTTTGAAATGGCTTGCTGAGACACTGCCGTATCATACACACGAATCATATTTCCGCTCATTATTTTATAATTTTTTATACCAAGTTTATCTTCTAAAATATAAGCTGCACGCTTCACATCAGGAACAGTAATTTCAATGTACTCTGTTTGTTTTCCGTTAATACTCTTCATTGAAACTTCTTTTATTAGTTTTCCATTTTGAATTACACCAATTGTATCCGCCATTAATTCCATCTCACCTAAAATATGACTAGAAACTAATAATGTAATGCCATATTCTTTGCAGAGCATTTTAAATAAGTCTCGTAACTCTTTAATACCAATTGGATCTAAACCGTTTATGGGTTCGTCTAAAATGAGCAATTCTGGCTTTGTCACGATTGCCCTTGCAATACCAAGTCGTTGCTTCATTCCCAATGAAAAATCTTTTACTTTTTTATTATCTATCCCTTGCAGTTTCACTAAATGTAATGCATGGTCAATTGCGTTTTTATCGTAATAGCCCATATATTCACAATGTAATTCTAAATTTTCTTTCGCCGTTAATTTATCATAAAAGATTGGGTATTCAATAATTGTCCCCATTCTTTTTAATACTTCATAAGATGTGTCTGTTAACTTCTCACCTAAAATTTCAATCTCACCGCTCGTCGGTTTTATTAAATTTGTAATCATTTTCATAATCGTTGTTTTACCAGCACCATTCGGTCCTAAGAAACCGTATATCTCTCCTTTTTTCACATGCATGTTAACGCTAGAAATAACTTCTTTCCCTTTAAACACTTTCGTTAACTGATTCGTTTTTAATATATAGGTCATGTCACTTTCCCCTTTCGCACTACTTTATATTTTTATAATAGACAACGGAAATCTCTTTTTTCTTACCCGTTTCTTACAAATTCCTTACGCTGAAAAAAAAGCTTGTAGAATCTACTTCTCTACAAGCTAAAACTGCATCTTTTTTAATGCAACTGTAAAAATTGTTTTTTCATACGGCTTACTAGAAAGATGAATTTTTCCATCCATCGCTTCCACCAGTCTTTTCGTAATCGTTAACCCTAAACCGCTTCCTTGGTACAATCTATTTCTCGAATCTTCAAGTGTGTACATACGCTCAAACACTTTATCAATATGAGATTCATCAATCCCTTTTCCTTTATCCCATACGTCTATATACACATTCGTTTCATCATCTCTTAACGTCATACCCAGTATCTTTCCATCGTCTCCATATGTAATTGCATTTGATATTAAATTATTCAATACTCTACCTAATACTTCTACATTTCCAAGTGCATATATATTTCTTTCTGGTATATCAATATGAACATGAAAACCTTTCGACGTCACTAAATCATAAAAAGATAAAATCTTCTCACGACAAACTTCATTCATATTCACTTTTGTCATCTTGATTGCTTTGTCACCAGATTCTAATTTTGCTAAGTCAAAAAACTTATGAATTAGTTCCATTACTTCTAGTGTTTTCACATGCACCTTTTCAAGTAATATTTGTTGTTCTTCTTTATTCATTGTTTTATCCTTATTTAACATTTCTGTATATCCAAGAATAACTGTTAGCGGTGTTTTCAAGTCATGTGAAATATTTGAAAGCATTTTTCTCATCGAAATTTCTACTTTCGCATGATCTGCATTTGTTTTCTGTTTTGCATCTAATAATTGATTAATTGCCACTAATAATTTTTGCAATTCTCGATCATCTGTCATAACGAGTAACTTCTCGCCTGTTTGTACATTTACAATACTTTCTAACTTTTCATATGTGTATCGCAAATTTTTACTACTATTTTTTCTCATTTTATATTGTATGTAAATGACACATAACAATATAAAAATAATACCTATTAACAAATTGACCATATTACATCACTTCCAACTTATAGCCGATGCCCCATAACGTTTTAATATATTCTGGATTAGATGGATCACTTTCAATTTTCTCGCGCAACCTTCTCATATGAACATTAATAACGTTATCATCACCGTAATACTCTTCGTTCCAAACTAACGTATATATTTGCGCTTTCGTAAATACACGATTTTGATTCTTTACGAATAGCTTTAAAATCTCAAATTCTTTTAAAGTAAGTTTGAGGGGCTTCCCGTTTTTTTCAACCGTAAAATTAATTGGATTAATTGTTAAATCACCAATTTGAATCATCTTTTCTGTTGTTTCTGTAGCCGAATATTTCGTAGACCTCCGAATACCCGCTTTTACACGTGCAGCCAATTCAATCATAGAAAATGGCTTACAAATGTAATCATCTGCTCCAAGTCCTAATCCAACAGCTTTATCAACATCTGTATCTTTTGCCGACATCATTAAAATCGGAACAGCACTTTTTTCTCGAATAATTCGCACGACCTCTAAGCCATCTAGCTTTGGCATCATAATGTCGAGAATAACTAAATCAAAGGATGATTTAAAAAATGCTTGCACCCCTTCTTCTCCGTCAGACGCGATTGTAACTTGAAAACCTTCCTTTATTAAATACTTTTCCACCATCTCTTGAATTGAGATATCATCTTCAACTAATAAAATATGATGTGACATATGTCTATCCCCTTTTTCACAAACATTAACATTTCAATTGTATCGTAACGAATGAATACTGGAAAGAATTATATGAATTTTCAAACCAACTTCCCTTCCTTCCCTAACAATGATATGATAAAATTCACTACTATTGTTCATAATTAACTTTATATAAAGGAGACTTATCATGTCAGAAAACAAAAAAGTAAGCTTAGCTGATTTAATGCGTGAACAACTTGCAAAGAAAAAGCAAGGAAATGGAAATGGTTCAAATAATACAAATCAAAGCCAAGAAACGAAAAAATTACAAAACCAACAAACGAAGAAAACAAACAACCAACGTAGACGTACAGGTGTATAAATGAACGGACAAAAACGTACTAATATCGCACCCGGTCTTGAAGTTGACATTGTCTTAAAACAAGATCAACGCACCGGTAAATTAACACGTGGAATTGTAAAAGATATTTTAACTAACTCCCCTTCTCATCCGCATGGCATTAAAGTGCGATTGCAGGATGGGCAAGTCGGTAGAGTACAAAATATCGTTCAATAAGAAAAGGAGCTCAAGTAAACTCGAGCTCCTTTTTCTTTATTAACCTTTAATTTTCTCAATGAAAACTACTTTTAAATAGTCTCCTTCTTTAAATTGATCAATGGTACGAAAATCTTCTGGTAAAGAATGTTCTTCTAATATTTTGTATTTGCCATTCATTTCTTTAAATGCTGTATCGATAAAGCCTTTAAACTTTTTCATATCGAATGCACTACAATTTGTAGAAGCAACGATAATCCCATTATTTTCTGTAATCGCAATTGTTTCTTTTAGTAAGTTTTTATAATCTTTCGCTGCACTAAATGTATATTTTTTTGAGCGTGCAAAGCTTGGCGGATCAAGTACAACCATATCAAATTTCATCTTTTTCTTAGCTGCATATTTGAAGTAAAGAAATACATCTTCTACAATAATATCTTGCGCTTCATAATCAACTTCATTTACACTAAATTGCTCAATCGTTTTACTTAAACTACGATTTGCAAGGTCGACACTCGTCGTTTTACTCGCTCCGCCAAGCGCTGCAAATACAGAGAAAGCACCCGTATAAGAGAACATATTTAATACTGTTCTCCCCTTTGCATATTTATCACGAATTTGTTTTCGAACGTTACGCTGATCTAAAAATACACCAACCATCGCTCCGTCATTTAAATAAACAGCAAAGTTCACACCGTTCTCTTTTACGATAAGCGGGAACTCACCGCGTACTCCTGCTACGAAATCATCGCCTTCAATGTATTTCCCTTTCGTATCAAAACGCTTTTTCTCATAAATCCCTTTAAAGTTTGCTACTTTTTGAAGAGCTGCTATAATCTCATCTCTGAAAGTATAAATCCCTTCACTATACCAACTGACTACATAATAGCCGTCATAATAATCGATAATTAAGCCTCCAAGACCATCACCTTCACCATTTAGGGCACGGAATGCTGTCGTATCACTTGATTTGTAAAATTGCTTTCGTTTATGTAAGGCAGATTTTATTTTACTTTCAAAGAAAGATTGATTAATTTGTTCACTCTCTTTTCTCGTTAAAATCCAGCCGTATCCTTTATTTTGTTTTCCATAATAACCTTTTCCGACAAAATTGTTCTTCTCATCTACTACTTTAATGATTGTTCCTTCTTCCTGAACATCATTTAAATTTTGAATCGCATCTTTTAAAATAAGCGGATATCCACTTTTAATTTCTTTTATAAATTTCGGTTTTATTTTTACAGTTACTTCTGATCGCATATAATAACTTCCTTTCCATTTGCATGCTTTCTCTATAGGAAGCATTTAAAAAACGAGCCTGAAAAAACAGCCTCGTTTCACTATACCATATTATTGCTTTTCTAGTACAACTCGCTCATTCTCTCACTTAACCGCCACATATTTACTACATTTTGAAATGGAAATCTTACTGGCCAAAATAATAAAAGAACTTATTTATTTCACATTTACCATTGACAATGATAATGATTTTCATTATCATTTAATGTATATGAGTTCTCGAAAATAAAGGCTACATTTATAGGAGGAATAAAACATGATTATTGTTACAAATACAGCTAAAATTACAAAGGGAAATGGGCATAAATTAATTGAGCGTTTTAATAAAGTAGGTCAAGTCGAAACGATGCCAGGCTTTTTAGGATTAGAAGTTCTTTTAACGCAAAATACAGTTGATCATGATGAAGTAACAATTAGCACACGCTGGAATGCAAAAGAAGATTTCCAAGGTTGGACGAAGAGCTCAGCATTTAAAGATGCTCACTCACATCAAGGCGGGATGCCAGAATATATTCTTGATAATAAAATCACTTACTACAATGTTGAAGTTGTACGTATGCCAATGGCTGCAGCACAGTAAACATATTTCTTTTTTTAAGTATAGAATATGAGAAGCGTTACCACTTCTCATATTCTATACTTTTTTTACTGTCTCTTTACTAGTTTCGCATGCACGACTAACCTTCCTGCTTCCGGATCAAGTGCATAGTCACACGTCGAAAGTGTTACGATTTGATCATTTGCTGTCAATTTTGTATCCGTTTTGTACAGCGACTTTTCTTGAATTTTCTCCAAAAATGATGTGTATTCCGTATCATTGCTAAAATCCGTTTCAATGTAATAAAAATCAGTTGTTGTTGTATACACCGAGAATACTTCAAGATCATATCCTTCAAATAATGTATCGTAATATAATTTACGATGCGACATAAAGAACTCTTCATCTAACATTTTCTTTAAACTTCCAAACATAGAACCATCTTTCATACGGTGACCATATAAAATAGTATTTCGATTTTGAGATTTCACATCATTACGATAGTCCATAAAAATGCTGCCTGCTCTCATATCTTCACCTTTATAATTACGAAATAAATAGTAATCATTGTCTTTCGCCTGAACGATTGGATAATTAATTTGTGTATCGTCCATCGTAATCCATCCAACTATTTCTTGGTTAATTTGCTGCAGAGCTTTGAACTGTTTACGTACTTCCCCGTCTTGTGATTGCTCTTCCATCGGACTCTTTTCATAAATGTTTTGTGCTTCGGCCATTACTTTACGATTTTCATAGTAATCCATGAAAATATCACCTAATTCATATACTGAATAGAAAAAGGTACCTAAAAAAACAACTGTAAGTATTCGTTGAAAAAAAGAATTCTTCTTCCGTTCTTTTTTACTACTCAAATTATCACCTCAAAACGGATTGTTCGCATATTTAAATACCCATTGGGACCATATACAACCCTGTATCTTCATCTTGCTTTACAACGACATCTACACCGTATATCGTCTTTATCATACTTTCTGTCACAACATCATTCGGCTTACCTTTCGTAACAATTTCGCCGTCTTTCATAACGATGATATGATCACTATAGCGAATCGCCTGATTGATATCATGTAATACCATAACGATCGTCAATCCATGTACTTCATTTAACTCTTTTACTAGCTCTAATATTTCAAGTTGATAATAAATATCTAAATATGTTGTCGGTTCATCTAAAAAGAGCATTGGTGTTTTCTGAGCTAACGTCATGGCAATCCAAACACGTTGTCTTTCTCCACCAGATAAGGCGTGAATCTCTTTATCACGTTTACTTAGCAAATTCGTACATGCTAAAGCCCTTTCGATTGCTTCTCTATCTTCATCAGTTTGCGAGGAAAAAATATTTTTATGAGGCATACGACCATAACTTGTTAATTTCTCTACCGTCATGTCTGCCGGTGCTTCATTTTGTTGATGGACAACGGCTAACTTTCTAGCAAACTCTTTCGGTTTATATTGACTAATCGCCTTCCCATCGAGTATTATCTCTCCGCTACGAGGGTCGTGATTTCTTGACATCACACCAAGTAATGTCGATTTCCCGCAACCGTTTGGACCAATAATTGTTGTAATTTTACCAATTTCTATTTCACTACTAACCGACTTTAATCGATCCGTTACATTATCATACGAAAAGGTTACATTTTTAATTTCCATGAACTTTATCACTCTTTCTAAGCAAGAATATTAAGAATGGTCCACCAATCACTGCCATAATCGTCGCTGCTGGAATTTCGTTAGGTGGCACAATTAACCTTCCAATCGTATCCGCCGTCAAAATTAATAACGCTCCTGCAAGAGCAGAAAATGGAATTAATACTTTATGATCCGAACCGACTAGTTGTCTTGAAATGTGCGGAACGAGTAATCCTACGAAAGCAATTACACCTGCAATTGCTGTTGATACTGCTGCTAAAAGTACTGCAATAGCAGAAATAATAAGACGAACTCTCGTCACGTGCAAACCTAAGTTTTTCGCAGTCTTATCTTGTAGCGATAATAAGTTACACCAAGCTCCTACAAACAGAGCAAGAATAAGACCAATTGTTCCATATGTAACCATTATTTCTACATCGCCCCACGTCTTCATCGTTATGTTAGAAGTCGTCGTTTGCTTAATACTCTTAATGAAGTATCCGCAAATCGTAATGAACGATTCATTTAATCCAGTGAACATTGCATTAATAGCTATACCAACTAAAATAATGCGAAGCGGACTTAACCCTGACTTCCATGAAAATGCATAAACGAGATAACATGCAAACGCACCACCTAAAAAGGCGAATACTGGTGTCCAGAAAAAGAATTGCGGGAATAACGTAATAATAACAAGTGTCATAAAACTTGCTCCAGAAGATATCCCGATTACCCCAGCATCAGCAAGTGGATTTTTCATAACAGCTTGAAAAAGCACACCTGAAACGGCCAGAGCTGCTCCAGTAAATAGTGCAATAATAATACGTGGGAAACGTAAATCTTTAATCACTTCAACATCTTCATTCCCCCCTGTAAATATCCCTTGCACAAGCTCAACAATACCTATTTCTAAACTCCCTTTCATCGCTGACAATGATGTCATAACAATAAGCAATGCAGTAACAATGAGGAAACTCCAAGTTTTTTTATTCATTCCACTCTTCCTTTATATTAAAATGCATCACGGATACATCATTTTTTTCAATTCATCTAACGCTTCAATTGCTGCTAAATTACCTGTCGTCCCAAATAAGCGCTCTTCTAAATCGTAAACACGGTTATTTTTAACTGCAGCGAAATGTTTCCAAATATCATTTGTTTTAAATTCTTTATCAAACATTTTCACAACTTCATCAGGCATACCATGAGCTGCTCGTAAAATAATATCTGGATCAGCTTTTTTTAAATACTCTGTATTAGAAGCTAAATACTCTACTTGTTCACCTTGCACAATATTTTTACCACCTAGTTGTTTCACTAAATCTCCAATATAAGAATGCTCTGTTGCTACTAAATAACTCCCTGGTACACCTAATAAAATAAGCACTGTCGGTTCTTTCTTTCCCTTTACTGCTTTTTTAATCTCTGCAACCTTGTTATCTAACTTCGTTACAACTGCTTCAGCCTGCTTTTCACGTCCATATTGCTTACCTAAATCGCTAATGGAATTTTGCATATTTTTCAAGCTTGTTAAATCTAAAAAGTTTGCTTTCATGCCCACACCATCAAAAACTGGCTTTAATTCATATTCAAGTGTTGTCACGGATAATACTTCTGACGACTTTAACGATTTTACCTTTTCCATATCAGGACTCATCGGATTCCCGACTTCAGGTAAACCTTTATATCTCTTTGGTAAATCTTTCGTACTTGTTGGAACACCAACTAAATCTACTTCTAATGCATCCATAATTTCAGTAACAGCAACTGTCGTTGCAACAATTCTTTCTTTACTCTCACTCTTGACCTGTTTTGCTGCTTCTTTTTTGGGCGCCGAGCATCCAGCTATACTCACTAATAGAATGATAGCCATTAGTACACTAGCAATTTTCTTCACTCTCAATCACCACTCCTTTCCAAACAATATGAAACAAGTCTTGATGCATACGAACATGCATCAAGACTCCAAAAATTACAATCTTCCTGCTCTATATTTACGAACTAGTAAAGCAAGTGACCCAAGCAATAGCACCATGTATAAACCTAGTTGTGCTGTATCTGCCGTTTTTGAGTTTTTCTCTTTTTTTGAATCATTTTTTTGATCTTCTTTTTTCTTCTTATCATCTGCATTTCGGTTAAAATCAGGATTATCTACTTTTTTCACATTATCTACTTTCGGTGTAATCACTGGATTGTCCGGATCATTTTTCGGATCTTTTTTTGGATCCTCTTTAATCGTGCCTAACGCACCAATATTATTTGTATCAAATTGAATTTGGACATCGTAGAAATGATGGTAGTTCATTTCATTGATATCAACTTTTACTTTTGCATTTAATTTTGCAAATAAATCACTTACTTCAAATTGCACTACTCTCGTATTTGCATTTTTATCTTCGCTTACTACTTTCGCATCAGCAAAAAGACTGTTATTTTCCGTTTGGAATTTTGTAATCCATGCACTATTTTTCAACGTCATCTCAATGTACTTTTTACCATCTTTAACGATTAATTTTGCTGGGTGTACAGTATAGTCATGCATCTTTGAAAGCTCATTTGTTTTATCTTTTAACACTTTAAATGGAATATCATATTGACCATCCACTAAATTTTCCGGATCAACTATTACTTTTGGTTGATTATTTCCGCCTTGGTTATCGTTTCCACCTTGGTTGTCGTTTCCGCCTTGGTTGTCGTTTCCACCTTGGTTATCGTTTCCGCCTTGGTTGTCATTTCCACCTTGGTTGTCATTTCCACCTTGGTTGTCGTTTCCGCCTTGATTACCTAAAACTTTTATACTACCTTGATCAAATACAAATTGAACATCGTAGAAATGGTGATAATTCATCGCATCAATATCTACTTTTACTTTTGCGTTTAATTTTTTAGATAAATCATCTACTTCTAACTCTACTACTTTTGTATTTTGCTCTTTATTCTCACTTAACACTTTTGCGTTAACAAAAGAACCATTCTTTTCAAACTCAAATTTTGTAATCCATGTACTGTTCGTTAATGTAAACGATACATACTTCTTACCATCTTTCACTTTTAGTACAGCTGGACTTTTTGTATATGTGTTCATCATTGAGATTTCTTCTGTTTTATCTTTTAGAACTTTAAAGACAATGCTGTATTCACCATCTTTAAGGGCTTTTGGATCAATGGTTGTGTTATTACCTTGGTTGTTGTTTCCACCTTGGTTATTGTTCCCACCTTGGTTATTGTTCCCACCTTGGTTATTGTTCCCGCCTTGGTTATCGTTTCCGCCTTGGTTGTCGTTTCCGCCTTGGTTGTCATTTCCGCCTTGGTTATTGTTTCCACCTTGGTTGTCGTTTCCACCTTGGTTGTCGTTTCCGCCTTGGTTGTCGTTTCCACCTTGATTATCGTTTCCACCTTGATTATCGTTTCCGCCTTGATTGTCTAACGGTTTAACGCTATCTTTATCAAATGCGAATTGAATGTCGTAGAAATGATGATAATTCATTGAATCGATATCTACTTTTACTTTTGCATTTAACTTTTTAGATAAATCATCTACTTCTACTTCCACTACGCGTGTATCAGCTTTTTTATCTTCACTTAATACACTCGCATCAACGAACGAACCATTTTTCTCAAATTCAAACTTTGTAATCCATGCACTATTCGTTAATGTAAATGATACATATTTTTTACCATCTTTCACCTTTAATACGCCCGGACTCTTCGTATACGTGTTCATCATTGAAATTTCTTCTGTTTGATCTTTTAAGGCTTTGAAATTGATGCTGTATTCACCGTCTTTAATTGTGTCAGCATCTGGATTCTTGTTTCCATCTGGTTTTTCTACTTCTGGCTTTTTATCACCGTCTGGTTGCTTTTCTTCGTTCTTGATTGGCTCAAGTTTATCTTGTTCAAATAAAAGTTGCACATCATGTGTTTGCTTATAGTTTCTTGATGCCATTTCGATAAATACTTTTGTATTTAATTTTTTTGATAAATCATCCACTTCAAACTCTACTACTCTTGTATCTTTTTCTTTATCTTCACTCACTACTTTTGCATCAGCAAATACGCCATCTTTTTCCGTTTGGAAATTTTTAATTAATGAGCTACTTGTTAGTGTTACAATTGCTTTTTTCTTACCATTTTCTACTTTTAATACTCCTGGATTTACCATGTAAGTATTCATCTTAGATTCTTCATCTGTTTGATCTTTTAACACTTTAAATGGAATGCTGTACTCTCCATCTTTAATTGTTTCAACATTTGGTTTTTCTACTTCCGGTTGTTTCTCTTCGTCTTTAATTTGTTCAAGTTTGTCTTGATTAAATTGAAGTTGTACACTATGTGTTTGCTTGTAACCTTGTGATGCCACTTCAATAAATACTTTTGTATTTAGTTTTTTTGATAAATCGTCCACTTCAAACTCTACTACTCTTGTATCTTTTTCTTTATCTTCACTCACTACTTTTGCATCAACAAATGCGCCATCTTTTTCCGTTTGAAAATTTTTAATTAATGAGCTACTTGTTAGTGTTACAATTGCCTTTTTCTTACCGTTTTCTACTTTTAATACTCCTGGATTTACCATGTAAGTATTCATCTTAGATTCTTCATCTGTTTGATCTTTTAACACTTTAAATGGAATACTATAATTCCCATCGTTAATTGTGTTAGAATTGGGTTGTTGATCTGGGTCAGGCTTTTGGTCGGGCTTCTGACTTGGATCCGGTTTTTCATTTGGATCTGGCTTATTTGCTGGATCCTCTTTTTCATTTGGTTTTTCTACATGAATCGGTGTAATACTATTTTGATCAAATGCAATACGCACATCATAGTCATGATGATAATTTAAAAAGTCTATGTCCACTTTTACTTTCGCATTTAATACTTTCTCTACATCGTCCACTTCAAATTCTACTACTCGTGTATCTTTTTCTTTATCTTCACTAATTACATTTGTCGCAACAAACTGGCCATTTTTTTCTGTTTCAAACTTCGTAATCCATGAACTATGTTCTAACGTAAAGGATACCTTCTTCTTCCCATCCTTCACTTTTAAAGTTCCTGGACTTACAGAGTATTGATTCATCATAGATTCTTCATCTGATGTATCCTTAAGAACTTTGAAACCGATTGAATATTCACCGTCAGCTAGTTGGCTTGCTGCTTGAACTGCAAGCGGTTGTAATGTTGATACGAATGTAAATGCCATTAAAAACATAGCAACAATAATTTTTACATACCTGTTCAATGGAACGACTCTCCCTTTTGGAAATTTTTTAATTATTTAATACTGTTCCCATCAAATACAAAACGAATATCATATGAAGCATTATAATTAATAATTGGGATATTAATTTTCACCTTGCCATTTAGTTTTTTTGACAAGTCAGCAACTTCAAATTCTACAACTCTAGTATTATCTTTTTTGTTTTCACTTAACACGATTGTTTCTACAAATTGACCATCTTTTTCTACTTGTAAACTTTTAATAGAAGCACTATCTTTCACTTTAAATGAAACATATTGTTTTCCATTTTTTACTGTTAATGTTGCTGGGCTTTCAAAATAACTATTCATTCTAGATGATTCATCTTTATCGCCTTTCCATACAGTAAAAGCAATATTATATTTTCCATCAGCTAGTTTTGTAGCAGCCTCTGCATCTTGTAAACCTAGTGTTGCGATAAACGTAAATAAAACAGCAAATACACCAATAATTATTTTTAATTGTTTAAACATATATTCATCGCCCTTCAAAAGATTTATTTACTTAACTTCACTTTACGAATTAAGAAAACACCTGAAATAAGAATTAACGCTGCAAATAATCCGATGCGTGCTTCATCGCCTGTTTTTGGATTATCTGTTTTTTCAGCTTTACCGCTTTCATTTGTTCCTTTGCTTGCCTCTATATTTGCTTCTTTACTCTCTTCTTTCTTCACTTCTTCTTTTACTTGTGTATCTGTTTTTGTTTGATCATTATTCTTTGTTACAGTAGTTGCTTTATTTTCTCCACCTACCGCTTTTACATTTGCATCAAACGCAAAGCGAATTGTGTAGTTATGGTCATAATTTACGTTCGGTACAACAACATGAATTTTTGCAGCTGCTGGCTTAGATAAATCGTCTATTTTAAACTCTACAGTTCTTTTATCTGCTGATTCATCTTTACTAACAACTTTTGCATCAACAAAATTCCCGTTTTCAGGTGCTTTAAATTCTGTAATCCAAGCACTATGATTCATCGGAATTTGTACTCTCATCTCACCATTTTTTACAACTAACTTAGCTGGTTTTTCAAAATAATCATTTGCCATTGAAGCTGAATCATTTTCCGCTTTTTGAATGACATAGTTAATATCATAAGTACCGTCAGCTAGTTGTGCTGAAACTTTCCCATATGGCATGACAAGAAAAGCTAGCATACATACGAACGTTATAATAAAAGCGGGTAATACAGAAATCTTTCTCATTTGGCTTACTTCCTCCTTGTTTATCTTTCATCCATACTTTTTTGAAAATGATAATTATTCTCAATTTATAAGAAAAAAATAATAATCCTCTATCATTATTTAATTGTAATTTATTTATGTAATGTAGATACTATTGATTATCATTCTCACTACGTGTTAAAAATAATATCCCTCCCTATTCCTTATAAAGAGCGATTTACATTTTAACATAAGTCCCTATTTCTTTTGATGATTATCATTCTCAATGAAGGTCAAAAAAAATAAAACCACCATTCTCCTACTCTATCACCTCTATCTACAAAATGATATCGTTATAGAAAACCTTATACCTTTCACTCCTCACTTTCCTTCAAATATTTCCACAACTAAGTCAATCTTAGCCTAATGCTAATTTTTTTGTCAACTATATTACGTATAAAATTTTTAATATCTAAATTTCCCTATATGCAATTTTATCTACAAAAAAAGAGACTTTCTTTCATAGAAAGCCTCTTTTCACTATTTTTCTACAGCAACTTCTTGCTTTTGAAATAAAGAAACTACATATCCAATTACAATTCCAATGATACCCGGAACTAGCCAACCAATCCCTACACTATATAGTGGAATTTTATCTAAGATAGGAGCAAGGGCCGCTACTTGAAGATTTGCATTATGCAATCCATCAAAGAAGCTAATTGCAAATGAACCTACAATACCGCCTACATACATAGCTAATGGAAGACGAATATAGTTTTCAACAAGTGATAATACAATCAGTACGATACCAATTGGGTAAATTGCAATTAAAATCGGTAATGCTAATGCGTTTAACTGAGTTAACCCAAGGTTTGCTACCATAAATGCTAATACACAGAAGATGAAAACAATCTTTTGATAAGAAAACTTTGGTAATAAGGAAGAAAAATATTCCCCACAAGCTGCAACAATACCTACAGAAGTTGTTAAACATGCCGCTGTAATTGCGATCCCTAATAATAAAGTTCCGTAACTACCAAATAAATGATTTACAACGTTTGTTAAAATAATCCCTCCGTTTGCTCCCATTCCAAGAGACACACTAGAAGCTCCCAGATAAGCAAGTGCTAAATAAACAAGTAGTAAACCGAGCGCTGCAATAAATCCTGCAAAGATTGTTACTTTTGCAATGCTGTTCTTATTTGTAACGCCTTTTGCTTTTAAGGCATTAATAACAACATTTCCGAAAACAAGTGCTGCAAGTCCATCTAAAGTTAAATATCCATCAATAAAACCTTTAAAGAGCGGAGCATTATACGCTTCTGTCGGTGCACCAAATTCTCCAATTGGTGTAATAATTGCTTTACCTACGATAATTGCTATAACAGCTAACAAAATCGGAGTTAATACTTTACCGATGCGGCCCACTAATTTCGATGGGTTTAAAGCTAAATAGAAAGTTACTGCAAAGAAAATGAATGTAAAGATAACAAGTGGATACGATTGACCAGCTATCTCACTTGGTAAAAATGGTGCAACACTCATTTCATAAGCAACTGTTCCTGTACGTGGAACACTTACGAATACGCCTAAACATAAATAAATTGCAGTGATAAAAACAAGTGCGAATACAGGGTGTACACGTCCCGCTAGCTCATTAATATCTCCCTTTAGAGCTATAACAATTACCCCTAATAAAGGTAATCCAACACCTGTTACGATAAAGCCAAATAACGCGATCCATACGTCTGTTCCAGCACCTTGCCCTAAAGCCGGCGGGAAAATCATATTACCTGCACCGAAAAATAGTGCAAACAACATTAAACTTATTGCAAACATCTCAGAAAACTTTAAAGATGATTTCATTTCTACTAACCTCCTACATATTTTTATATTGACAAAATATTCTGAATTAAAGGCCGTCACATATCCTCTTTCAAGCATACTTCCCCGTAAAAGAACGCAAAAAACACCCGTCCCTAACAAAGGGACGAGTGTTGAAATCGTGGTTCCACCCTTATTCTAATAAAATGAATTTATAACAAAATAAGCTCATTTTATAGCTCGTGTAAATTGATAACGGTTTTATCCGCCAAGAATTACAATGCATCATGCAGTTCACTCTTGAAGTTTAGAGGTGGTAAGTTTGTCTTTCCGTATTAGGAAGCTCACAGCCTAGGCTTCCCTCTCTGAGAATCGTCAAAAACAACTCATGTCCTCATCATTACTTTTATAAAATATCTTGTCGAAACTTGTTGTTTTTTATTATATGGGCTATTTTTTAAAAAATCAATAGTTTTATTTTTTCTGACAAAAAAATATAGGGAGAAAATTTTTCCTCCCTATAACTGATTTATTAAAATGTCTAATTCCTCAGATGTAACGCTCCGCCATTTTCCCACTTCAAGATCGTCTAGCTCTATATTCAGAATACGAACCCGCTTTAGCTTTGTTACAGTAAACCCGAAAGCACGGCTCATTCTACGAATTTGTCTGTTCATTCCTTGCGTTAAAACGATGCGAAATGTAGATTGATCCATTCTTGTCACTTTACAAGGCTTCGTCATTCCATCTTTAATCTTTACACCGCTGGACATCTCATCAATAAACCAATCTGTAAACGGCTTATCAACCGTAACGATGTATTCTTTCTCGTGCTCATGATCACCGTGTAAAATTTGATTTGCAATCCCACCGTCATTCGTTAATAAGATTAGTCCTTCCGACGCTTTATCTAATCGCCCAACAGGAAAGATACGCTCTGGGTAATTGATATAATCGATAATATTATCTTCAATATGCTCGGCTGCTGTACAAGTAATACCAACTGGTTTATGAAAGGCAATATACACCTTTTCCTTCTCTTCTTTTGCAATAACCTGTCCATCAATCGTTACCACATCACCATCGCTCACGAGTGCACCGTGCGTACATATTTCGCCGTTAATAGCCACGCGTCCTGCTTTAATGAGACGGTCTGTTTCGCGTCTTGAGCAAGATTTTGCTTCGCTTATGTATTGGTTGATTTTCATAGCTTATTCCTTTTCCTATATATTAAAAGCGTCAATCTATGGCAATATCACTCTGCCACGATTGACGCTCGTTTACTTCGCAAAAACAACTAAATAAATAACCCCAATCACCAAAAATATTCCGCAACAAGCTAACAATACTTTTGCAAGTTTGTCCATAAACATATAATGGTTCCCCTTTGTTTCGTTGTTTGCTATTTTAATTCGACAACTGTTACGCCTAGGCCTCCCTCGCCCATGTCACCGTAGCGGTAGTTTTTCACACCGCGATGCTTCTTCAAGTAATCTTGTACACCTTGTCGAAGCGCTCCTGTTCCTTTACCGTGAATAATTGATACGCGAGGATAGCTTGCAAGCTGTGCATCATCTAAATATTTTTCAACGCGCATCATTGCATCTTCATAACGTTCACCGCGAAGATCAAGCTCTAACGAAACGTGATAATCTCTACCCTTCACACTTGCGACCGCTTTTTTCTCAGTTTGCTTCGGTGTATTAATGTATTCCATATTGGATTCTTTCACTTTCATCTTCAGAATACCAATTTGTACGCTCCACTCTGTATCACTTACCTTTTCAAGTAATTGACCTTTTTGACCAAACGTTAACACTTTTACTTCATCACCTGCGCGTAATTGTTGTTTTGGCGCTGTGTTTTTCACGTTTACTTTTTGTTTCTTCACAAGCTCTGGCGCCGTACCTTCTAGACGGCTCTTCGCTTCAATAAGCTCATGGTCTTTCACGTTTATAAGCTGTGCTTTACGCAATTGACGAAGTTCTCGAATAATGCCTTCTGCTTCTTTCTTTGCAGCTTCGACTTTTTCTTCCCCTTCTTTTTGCGCTTTTAATAATTTTTCATCGCGCTCATCATTAAATTCAATAATTTGACGCTGTAATTCGCGATGCAGTTTTTCAGATTGCTTGCGAAGTGCTTCTGCTTCGTTCCAGTCACGCTCTGCATTCTTTTGACTTTCTTCTAACTTCGCAATCATATTTTCAATTTTGTTTGTATCTGTACTAATGTGGTTACGAGCTTGATCAATCACGCGATCAGATAATCCAAGGCGCTTCGAAATTTCAAAGGCATTACTACGTCCTGGTACACCGATTAATAATTTATACGTTGGGCTTAATGTATTCACGTCGAACTCAACGCTCGCATTAATAACTTTCTCACGGTTATATCCGTATGCTTTTAATTCTGGGTAATGCGTCGTAGCAACAACGCGAGCACCACGATTACATACTTCATCTAAAATTGAAATTGCTAATGCAGCCCCTTCTTGCGGGTCTGTTCCAGCACCTAATTCATCGAATAGAACTAAGCTTTCAAAATCAGCTTTTTCTAAAATATCAACAATGTTCACCATATGTGAGGAGAACGTACTTAAACTTTGTTCAATCGATTGCTCATCACCGATATCGGCAAAGATATTTTTAAATACACAAATCTCTGACTCATCCATTACTGGAATGTGAAGGCCAGATTGCGCCATTAATACACAAATACCAACTGTTTTCAGCGTAACTGTTTTACCACCTGTATTCGGTCCTGTAATAACAATTGTCGTGAAATCTTTACCTAACATAATGTTATTTGGCACGATAATTTCTGGATCAATAAGCGGATGACGTGCTTGTCTTAAATCCATATAGCGCTCGTTATTTACAATTGGCTTCGTTGCTTTAATTCGCTTCGCATAAAAAGCTTTCGCAAAGATGAAGTCAAGATTCGCAACTATTTCTACGTTAGATAAAACGATATCCGCTTCTACTGCCACTTCTTCTGTTAACATCAATAAGATGCGTTCGATTTCTTGTTTTTCTTTCACTCGTGCTTCTTGAAGCGCGTTATTTAACTCTACAATGACTTGTGGTTCAATAAATAACGTTTGCCCAGAAGCTGATTGATCGTGGACAATACCGCCATATACACCGCGGTATTCTTGTTTTACTGGGATTACGTAACGTTCGTTACGAATCGTTACAATCGCGTCAGACAACATCTTTTGCGCGTTGGAAGAACGCGTCATGTTTTCTAACTTTTCACGAATACGACTTTCCGCAGTACGAATTTGAGTACGAATACCACGCAGTTTATCACTTGCGCTATCGACTACTTCACCGCCATCACCGATACAATTTGTAATTTTCTTTTCTAAATCATATAAAGATACAATTTGAGCGACATGAGTTTCTAAAATTGGAAGCTCCACACCATTATCAACCATATCTTCGATGAAACGTTTCATATTACGACTACCGTACATTGTATTTGCAATATCAAGTAGTTCATTTGGACTTAACATACTCCCAATCTTTGCACGCTTCACATTTGAGCGAATATCCGTAATACCACCTAATGGTGCACTACCTTTTAAACGAATGACTTTCGCTGCTTCATCCGTTGTATCTTGCATTTCTACAATTTCTTCAAAATCAGTGCTTGGCACTAAATGCTTCACTTTGTCACGGCCAAGTGAAGAGGCTGTATGTTCAAGTAATTGTTCTTTTACTTTATTGTATTCTAATACACGCAACGTTCTTTCTAACATGTTGCAGGTCCCCCTTGTGTTACTTATTACGTTTAATATAGTCTAATAAACGTTCGATATCCCACGTGTTAATCACGTTATCTTTTTGAATCCAACCTTTACGTGCTGCCGCTACACCTGTTTCCATATCTTCTAACATTTCAAGCGTATGAGCATCCGTATTAATCGCTACTTTTACACCAGCATCTTGTGCTTGTTTTAATAATTTCGCGCTTAAATCTAGACGATTTGGATTCGCATTTAATTCTAAAACTGTATTTGTCTCTTTTGCGAGTTCAATTAATAAATCTGTATCTACATCGTAACCCTCACGACGCCCAAGAAGGCGTCCTGTCGGATGGGCAATCATTGTGACATGCTTATTCTCCAGCGCAGCACGAAGACGTTTCATAATCGTTTCACGGTCTTGTGAGAAGCTAGAGTGAATCGCTCCAATGACATAATCTAATTCTGCTAATACTTCATCATCAAAATCAAGTGTTGCATCTGGTAAAATGTCCATTTCAATTCCGCGTAAAATTGTAATGTCTGGATACTTTTCGTTCATACGTTCAATTTCTTTCGCTTGTTCACAAAGGCGCTCTTTCGTTAAACCATTCGCTACTTTTAAGTATTGTGAATGGTCGGTAATTGCCATAAATTTATAACCACGAGCACGACATGCCTGTACCATTTCCTCAATCGAAAAGGCACCGTCACTCCACGTTGTATGCATATGTAAATCACCTTGTATATCAGAGAATTGAATTAAGTTCGGATACTCTTTAATTAATTCAATTTCTTTTCCATCTTCACGCACTTCTGGTGGAATGAATGGAAGACCGAAATGAGAGAAGAACTCCTCTTCTGTTTCAAATGTTCTCACTTCACCTGTTTCTAAGTTTTCTACACCGTACTCACTAATTTTCTCGCCTCTATCTTTCGCGATTTGGCGCATTTTTACGTTATGGTCTTTTGATCCTGTGAAATGATGAAGAGTTGTAATAAATTCTTCAGGTTTTACTAAACGGAAATCGATTGAAATATCATATTCATATTGAAGACGAACAGAAACTTTCGTATCTCCACTTGCGATTACTTCAATCATATTATCGAATTGCAGTAAATGCTCACGTACTGTAGCTGGTTCTGACGTTGCAATGATAAAGTCTAAATCTTTCACTGTTTCACGAACTCGGCGCAAACTACCAGCGCGAGAGAAACGAATTACTTCAGCAATATTCGACAATTTCTCCTCTATTTCCCCGGCAATAGGCAATACCATTGCGATTGGTAAACGCTCTGGACGAGATCCTACTTGATCGATTGCTTCTAATATTTTCTCTTCTGTCTTCTTACCGAAACCTGCTAAAGCTTGTACTTTATTTTCCTCACAAACCGCTTTTAGCGATTCCATATCAACAACACCAAGTTCTTTATATAACTTAGCCACCTTTTTACCACCAAGTCCTGGCAATTTTAATAACGGTAATAAGCTACTTGGCACTTCTTTCTCAAGCTCTTGTAATACTTCAGATGTTCCCGATTCTATATATTCTTGAATAACTGCCGCTGTTCCTTTTCCAATGCCCGGAATCTTCGTGAAATCTTCAATTTCAGAAAGACTGCGATCATCACTTTCTAACGCTGCCGCCGCCTTACGAAATGCAGATATTTTAAATGGATTCGCGCCCTTTAGTTCCATAAACAGACCGATTGTCTCTAATAATTTAATAACTTGTTTTTTATTTACCTTCATCATTGCCCCGCCTTTCTTTCATAGAAAAAAACTCCTCTTTCCGAAAAAAGAGAAGTTATACTCTGCTACCTGTCTGCCATAGTTCCTTCACCTTTTCAGAAAGAATCGGTGTATCGTCTACAATTATTTTGCTAATTGATGATTTTTGTAATGGTGTTTGTATTTGTTCAATTGGAAGAATGTTTCCAACGATAATTAAAACAAACAAAATAATATATACTTCTAAAAATCCGAGGATTGCCCCCGCAAACGCATTGACTTGCTTTAAAACCGGTATTTCTGCAAACATATTTAACAAATTACCAAGTAATGAAAGTGCAATTTTTGTAATAATAAACAATATGATAAACGCAAGCGCTTGATAAAATACTGTCTCAATATTATTTGCATCAATCCATTCTGGAACAGATACGTTTTTATCAAATGGATACGGAATAAATTTCGCAAGTGCTGGCGCTAAATCTTTACAGTACCAGTATGCAACAAGGTATGCGATAATAAAGCTTGTTAACTTTACAAGTTGCAGAATAAACCCTCTGCGTAAGCCGAGGAAAAATCCCATAACAAGCAGTAAAATGATAATAATATCAATCATGTTATTCCATTCCTTTTTTTGTCATACTTTCTTTCAATTTCTCATGTTCTTCTTTTAATTTTATGTAATCGTGTATGACGTTTACCGCCGTCAATACCGCTAGTCTACTCGTGTCAAGCGAAGGATTCTTGGCATTGAGTTCGCGCATTTTATCATCCACAATCGCTGCTACCATGCGGATATGACTTGTACTTTCATCGCCAACAACTGAATATTGTTGACCATAGATTTCTACATTAATTCGACTTTTCTTTCCCTTTTGTTGTGACAACTCACCGGCCTCCAATCACGTACAGAATCCTAAAGTTTATCATACCATGAACCATCATATTATGGAAACAGAAAGAACAATCCGATATGATAAAAATAACAATATAAAAAAAGGGGCGACCACTATGTCAAATTCTATCGTAATTCAAACAAATTCTACAGTAATTGAAGACATGAAACAACAATACAAACAGGCACTTAGCCCAAAAACCCCACAAGGCGGAATCTTCATGGCAAAGGTGCCGTCTTGCACGATTACAGCTTATAAATCTGGAAAAGTAATGTTCCAAGGTGGCCGTGCTGAAGCAGAAGCTTCTCGTTGGCAAACTGTCTCTCAAACACCGAAAACAGCTGTAAAAAAATCTGCCGATTCACACCGTTATGCACCCCCTACTTCCATCGGTACAATGTCTATCGTAGGGTCAGATGAAGTTGGTACTGGTGATTTCTTCGGACCGATGACAGTAGTTGCTGTATATGTGGATGCTAAGCAAATCCCACTGTTAAAAGAACTTGGTGTAAAAGACTCTAAAAACTTAAATGACGATCAAATTACTGCCATTGCAAAACAACTTCTACACGTTGTTCCTTACAGCTCTCTTGTCCTTCATAATGAAAAATATAACGAGCTATTTGATAAAGGAAACAACCAAGGTAAGTTAAAAGCTTTACTGCATAATAAAGCTATTACAAACTTATTAGCTAAAATTGCACCTACAAAACCTGAAGGCGTCTTAATCGATCAATTCACACAACCTGATACATACTACAAATATTTAGTAAAGCAAAAGCAGGTACAGCGTGAAAATGTTTACTTCGCGACGAAAGGCGAAAGCGTCCATTTAGCAGTAGCCGCTGCTTCTATTTTAGCTCGTTACTCATTCGTAAAACAGTTTAACGAACTAAGCAAAAAAGCTGGCATGCCACTTCCAAAAGGTGCTGGTAAACAAGTTGATATTGCAGCCGCTAAATTAATTCAAAAGCTTGGTAAAGAAAGATTACCTGAGTTTGTAAAAATGCATTTTGCTAATAGGGAGAAGGCGTTTCGCTTATTGAAAAAATAACTACTTTTTAGTATCGACATGATTTGCATGAACTAAACAAGGCGAAAAGAATTGGATTCTTTTCGCCTTTTATGGATGATATATGATTTTTGGCTATTCATATTACAACACTTGCATATATTTAAAAGAATATAGCTCCTGCAATAGCAATTACAACAATAATAGCAACTACACAACCTATCATGTTCCATATCGCCTCAGCAAAGAAATAATAAATGAATCCAGCAATAATCCCTAAAACTGGTGTTCCAATAAACGAAAAAATTATGCCTACAATAATTGCCATAACAATACTACCTCTGCTCGCATAACTTGCATTGTAGTTGGTGTTATTTTCATGAACTACATTTGCAGCTACCTCACTATTATTATAGTTTGTACGCTCCACCTCGTTATAACCATCCATTTCCATTCTCTGTTCTAAATCTCGTAAATAATTACTTATTTCCACATTCTCATTTTGATTCATATCCTGAATTATTCTTACAATTCGCGGCAAACAAGAATGCGTTATATCAATTTCGTCCGTCTGATCTAATAACATATTAATTACAGCTTGCTTTTCTTCATCATTTTGAGGAACTCTTTTAATTATTTCCCCAATCCTTTCACAGTACGCTATTCTTTCTTGTGCATTTGTTAAGTAGAGTAAATCAAGTAAGAGGAACATGTCTTCAATTCCTGGTGTGCAACTATTCAACCTTCGTTCCAGTGCTTGAATAGCATTGTCCCATTGTTCTAAATCTAGATATATATTTGATAAATGGATATATCCATACGACTTATTTGGATCCAATTTTATTATTTTATTTGCTTGACTAATAGCTTTTGAATATTCTTTTTTCGTTTTGTAAATTTTATACAATAGAAATTGATAATCCATATTTGATGGATGCTCTAACACTAATTGCTGCGCAACCTTCTTAGCATTACTAATTAAATCCATCTCATAATAGCAATGTGCTAAATAATAAAGAGCCTCTGCATCATCTGGATAATCCTCTATTAAGTCTTTCAGAATAATCACTGCATCTGTATACATATCTCGATTAATATAATCATTTGCTTGATTTAACAAGCGTTCATATTCTCCACCATTTTGAAGACTTCTATCATATGCTATTCGTTGCTCTTCATTCATTAATTCTTCATATGCTTTTGTTAACTGCTTAAATTCTTCAGGATATTTCTCATTTGAATACATCCTAATCTTACGAAAGTAAGCTTTTTTAATTTCATCTTGTGAAGCGCTTTGTTCTATCTCTAACAATTCATAATATGTAAGATTATTCATATTACTCTCCTAACAATGTCCCCAGTAATTTCCTTGCCTTTTGTCCTGTCCATTTATCTGCATACTCTTTGTCTATTTTTTTCAGTATAGTAACCGCTTCATCTTTTTTACCTGTATCCATAAAGTATGTCGCCTTCGATAAAAGAACAGCATCCGCATAATCAGAATTTTTAAAGTTAGAACTAGAATTATTTAAAAATTCATCATATAGTTTTTCTATCCCTGTATAATCTTTCATTTCTATTTTAGATAGAATGGTAAAGTATAGTGCATCATCCGCTATATCCGAATCACTTAGCAGTTTTCTAGCATTAGTAAATACCGTTTTTGCTTTTTCATAATTTCCTTGTTTATATAAAGACCTTCCATCTTTGTATAATTCCCAAGAAGCCTTATACTTTAATGCTTCATTTTGCATGAGACTAGACTCTAAAATTGCTGTTTCTTGGGATGACTGTTTTTGATTCTCTTTAATCTGTTTCTCTAAAGCAGTATTTTTTTCTTGTAATGATTTTTCGGCTTTCTTATGCTGTTGCTCTTGCTTTTTTTCATTTACCGTTTTTGCAGCAACTTCCTTTTGATAAGACTCTTTCATATGTTGTATAAGATACCCTCCAGCAAATAGGGACAGCACAATTACTGAAGTATAGAGTGTATGAAGAATCCAACCTTTTTTCTCCTGTACCGCAGGCTCCGTTACCTCAAATAACTTATACTTCTTCTGCAAGATTAAAATGGATTGCTCGTCCTTTACATATTTAGGAAATCGTTCAAACTCTTTCAGAGTCAGGTCTACACTCTCTACCGCTAGAAGACAAAGTAAATATGCATAATACACCTTTGCAGGTAGTGGGTATGTTTCTCTCTTCTCCAAAACTGTTCCCAATAAGCCCTTTGCTTCTGCATATTTCCCTTTTTTCATCAAAACTACAGACTTATTATACGAGCGATATAACTCTTCATATTTAGGCAATACCGCTTCTACTTTTTTCATCGTTTGTCTTTGCGACGCATTTATATTACGCTGGGCCTTCCATAAAACAATCCCTTTTTGAGGATATCCCGTATATACTTCAAGTAACCCTAACAGCCAATTAATTCGTGAATCTCCTGGTAAAAGAGCTGCAAGCGAAAGGATTAACTCTTTCGCTTGCAGAATACGTCCTTGCTGAACAAGTCGGATACACTGATTATATTGATTTGCTATATGTTCCATAATCGTCTCCTCTATCTTTTTACACAAATTCAATTAATAAATCAGTTAACTCTTCATCATATTTCTGAATTGAAATACGATCATTACGACTTAAAGCCACTTTTAAATTTGATACAGTTTCTTGTAATTTTTGCTTTTCTTGTTCTCCTACGTCTTGCATTAATTTTTCTGCACGATATAATGTCTTTTTAACATCTTCAAAATACTCTGATTCAGCCCAATCTTTTTCCAAGCGTACTTTCGCTTGCGTCATTTCACGTTCGTCCATAACACCCACTTGAGAATTAATGACTTCTGTAATTTTCTTTCCTGTACTCACAATCGTCGCTTCAATTTGTAAAATACCATTAATGTCATAAGTAAACTGGATTTCAATTTCTTCGTGTCCTGCTAACTGCTTTGGAATTCCCTCCAGAATAATGTCATCTTTATTCAACTTTGTATTCTCAAAAACTTTTTCATTTTCTCCTTGATATACTTGAATAATAACTTGATCTTGATAATCACTCATTGTATAGTATGTCTTTTTTTCTGTAACTGGAACTTTTGCACCTTTATTAATAATTGGATCAAAGTATCCACCTATAAATTGTCCGCCAACATTTTTCACAATATCTGTTCCTAATGTATACGAACAAATATCAAGAACCATTAATCCATCTGTTGAATCAATTGCTCCACTTTTAATTCCCGCTTGTACTGCAGCTCCCAAAGCCACTACTTCATCAGGATTAATATCCTTACGAATTGGACGTTGTAATTTTTCTTCTACAATTTTTTGGATATAAGGAATACGTGTAGACCCGCCCACTAATAAAATTTGATCAATACTCGTTAATGATAAATTACTTTCTTTTAATGCTGTATCTACCTCATGTAATGTGGAAGCTGCTAATTTTTGAATCAATTGCTCAAACTGCCCGCGAGATAGTTCCATATCAATCGTGACAGGCGCACCATTATGAATACCTACAAATGGAACCATAAATCGTACTGACATTTGAGTCGATAAAGATTTTTTAACTCGCTCAGCTTCTTCTTTTAATAACAATCGAACTTCTTGCTCCGATTTACCTTCGATTTGATATAAATGAATACCATGAATCATTTCATATTCCTTTACTACCCAATCTACAATTGCATTATCAAAATCCATACCACCTAGCTTATTATTACCAGCACTAGCTTTTACTTCTACTACACCTTCAAAAATTTCAATAATTGAAACATCGAAAGTACCACCACCTAAATCATAGACTAGAATATGTTGGTTTTGGTCCGAATTCTCGAATCCGTATGCAATAGCAGCTGCAGTCGGCTCATTAATAATACGTTCCACTTTTAGCCCTGCAATCTCTCCGGCCTTTTGTGTCGCTTTCCTCTGTGAATCGGAGAAATACGCAGGAACTGTAATAACAGCTTCTGTTACTGCCTCTCCTAGTCTCTCTTCTACACTTTCTTTTAAATACTTTAATATAAGAGCCGATACTTCTTCTGGACGCAGTTCCTTTTCTCCAATCGAAACCCTTTCTTCCGTTCCCATTAATCGTTTTACTTCAAGAACAGTACGATCCGGCAAACTTTTAATTCCCGATTTCGCATCTTCACCAATAATAATTTCGCCTTTTAAATCCTTTTGTACAACCGAAGGTGTTGTGCGGCTTCCTTTTTTATTTTCAATAATCTCCGGTTTTCCATTCTTTAAGTACGCAATAGCAGAATTGGTTGTCCCCAAATCGATTCCTACAATAGCCATAAATAATTCCTCCTAATATGATTAATAGACAGTGATCACGTATGCTTTTCTTAAAATTTCTCCTGTAACAGCATTGCGAAAACCTCGTTTATTTACTGTATATACTTGATATTTTTCATAACCTTCTGGAACTTCATTTAAAGGAACCGTTCCAACCCCTTCCATTACAGTCCCATCAAACAATTCCCCTTGAACAGAAATCTCTTCAATTTCTTCTTTTTCAAGTAGAAATAACGCTTTTTTAAGCGTTGTTTCCAGGCTATCTCCCCAGCTATTTCCTTCTACTTGCTTAGAAATGTTATAAACATTATCCAGCAAATCGAACATACTAATAACAAGTAAAGCTAACTTTTTTTGTTTTTTCTCAAATTCTACTAAACTAGTTTTTTCTTCAACCGTGCCTTTTTCTTGTACATATTCTTCCATCGTTGATTGTAACTCTTGTGCAATTTTAAAAAAGGCACGATTTCCTTTTTTAATTTCATCACGCAGTGTATCTACTGCTGGTTGTAAATCCGAATAATCTTGTGGTTCATATATTTCAAATGCTGTTTCTTCTAAAAAAGTTAAACCTGCAATATCGTTTTCTATCATTTCCATATAAGTGTCACCCAAATAAAACTCTCCCTTCATATCATGAAGTAAAAAATCAAAGAACAATTGCTTAAAACGACTTTCTGTTGTGGCTACAAAACGGCTCCACTTGTCTTCATAATTCTGATCTGTATATAACACAAACTTCATCTCTTCAAAACACCCTTGAATATATAACTGATATAAGTTTGCACTATGACCAATAAAGAATTTGAGTATGTGTGAAAAAGTATATTCACATTGTTCCTCTCGCACCCTTTTAACCCCTTAATAAAGAATTTTAGTCGTTCTCTCTACTCTATTAATAATCTCTTCATCAATGCTATCCAATTCTTTTTTTTGCCCTTGCGAAACTGCATAATAAGCTTTTTGTAGAATAATTTCCTCTACAAGATTTCTCATTAACCTACCATTCCCATGACTTTTGGGATTCAGTTCTATTTTCTTATTTAAAATATAGCGGACTCTTTCTTTCGCACCTGATGTAATTTTATATTCCTTTTTATCAAACATTAAATCTTGTATTAATAATAATTCGTCCACTGTGTAATCTGGAAAATCGACATAAATATTAAATCTTGAGCGAAGTCCTGGATTAGACTCAATAAATTCATTCATTTCATTAGGATATCCAGCAAGAATAACAATCAAATTTTCCCGATTATCTTCCATCGCTTTCACAAGCGTGTCGATTGCCTCCATTCCAAAGTCATTTGTACTGCCGCTTCGTGTTAAAGAATAAGCTTCATCAACAAATAAAACGCCACCTAGCGCTTCTTTAATTTTCTTCATTGTCTTAGGAGCAGTATGTCCAACAAATTCTCCAACTAGTTCCGAACGATCAGTTTCAACTAGATGTCCTTTCGACAATACTCCTAAAGCTTTAAAAATTTTTGCGACCAATCTAGCGACTGTCGTTTTCCCTGTACCTGGATTTCCAGTGAATACCATGTGAAGACTTAAATTGTCTGTCTTCATTCCTTGCTCTTTACGCATCTGATTAAAAATAACTAAATTATATATTTCTTTCACTTTTTGTTTTACACTTTGTAAACCAATTAATTCATCTAATTCTGCCATCGTCTTTTCAACTGAAACGATTTCTTTCTTTTCTAACAACTGTTTAGCAAACAAAGGATTCCTCTCTATCTCGCCTTCTAATTCTGCTATAACATTCAAACACTCTTGACTTTCTTGTTGAAGATTGTCGTATTGTAAAGCCGTTCGAAAAGAAAATCGTGCTCGTTGTATTGCTTGTTTTACTTCTTTAACATTATAAGGGTTCAACTGTTTTAAATTATCTACTAGTTCTTTATGAATATATAAATGCTTTCTTCGCAAAACAGCGTGCCCATATTGTATATAATAACTTGCATTATCTTGTGTAAATGATAACGCCGACAGCCAAAATTGTTCAGCCTTATCATCTTCACCTTTTTTTTCGTGCAAATATGCTAGTTTTTCATACCACCTACCTATTTCCTTACTCATATCTTTCTTCAAAGGAAATAAATCATTTTCAACTTTATATAAAAGCCTAAACGATCTTATAAATAAGTATGAAGTGGTTTCTAAATCTTCGCTCACTAAAGCAATTTCCATTTGTCTCTTTATATCTTCAAAAGACTCTAAAACAAATTCCCTTTTCCCAACATTCAATACGTTCACCTTTTATCATCTTTATATTTTAATTTACAAAAAAGAAATATGCAGCGCCACAAACCTTAAAACACCCTGCTCAACACTCTTAATTTTAACAAAACATTACATTTTCTTCTATAAAATTCTATTCTCCAAATCCTTATATTCGAATTTTAATAATTAAAAAAAGAAAAGCCCATTCATGAATATCAAAATATGAAAGAAACTACATAATATCATCAAGGATAAATTGTATTTCCGTAAGATTACGATAACTTTTTCTTCTTTGGATATAAAACCTATATGACTATAAACAAAGAGCATATTATTTCAGATAATTGAGTACTTCAAAGAAAAGAGGAACAAATGGAAGTTTTTTAACCTTCTCCTACAAACTCCTGTTTTTTGTTTCACTATACTATTGTCCTTTTATTTTTGTTACACTTAAAATATACAGATTATTCTAACATAGAAGGAAGTTCCCATTGCTACTTCTACAAATGATTCTAAATATTTTACTAGGCGATCCACACGAAAGACAGTTTGAAATTAGAGAAAACATTCAGCTACTAAGTGAGCAACGAGAGTTCAACGATTTAATAGAGCGTTACGGCCGTTCTTTCTTATTAAACTTTCGGATTCGAAGATTTATCGGGAAACACGATGCCCGCTTGTTAATACACAATCCAACAAAACTACAACACTTCTGTGAGGAACTTGAATCTATGATTAGAAAAAGGAGGTCTTTCATATGAACGCTGTAAAAGTTAAAAAGTTATTATATGTTTTCGTACACCTCGTAGGCCCGCTTTCTTACTTCATTATTTCTACCATTTGGGGAGTTTTGTTCACTACTAAATCCACATTCGAAAACATATCTGATAACCTTGGCGTTATGGCCATCTATTACGTGTTCATGAGCTTACTGTGGTATTTCTATTTAGATCGATTAGACAAAGATGTAGATAAAATTACAAAAGAAATTAATGATAATAAGGTGTAATGCATATAAAAAAAGGAGAGCCGCCAAGACTCTCCTTTTTTATGTTAGCTTCTTTTCTGCTTCTTATTTGATGAAGATACTTTATGAGAACCTGTTTCATGTGTCGTCGTTCCTTGTCCTTCTACTTCTGGAGAACCTAGGCTTGATCTTGAATGATCTTTTTTTACTTTTTTACTCATTTATATTCACCCCTTCGCGTTACTTTTTGCTACGAGGTAATAAACTATGCAACAATTCATCTCCACCTGAATTGTTGGATTTCACCCGTAACACAAATCAGATGGATTCTTCTTGCCGAAAAGGAAAAAAGCGAGAGGAAACCCTCTCGCTTTTTCATATCTTAAAACTCAGAAGAACCTGGAGTTCTTGGGAATGGAATTACGTCACGGATGTTAGCCATGCCAGTGATGTACATTAAGAAGCGCTCAAAACCTAGACCGAATCCAGCGTGTTTTGTACCGCCGTATTTTCTAAGTTCTAAGTACCACCAGTAGTCCTCTTCGTTCATACCTAATTCTTTAATTCTGTCTACTAAAACGTCCATTCTTTCTTCACGTTGGCTTCCGCCGATTAATTCGCCGATGCCAGGAACTAGAAGGTCAGTAGCAGCTACTGTTTTTCCATCTTCATTCATACGCATGTAGAACGCTTTAATGTCTTTTGGATAGTCAGTTACGAATACAGGGCGTTTGAAAATTTCTTCTGATAAGTATCTTTCGTGCTCTGTTTGTAAGTCAATACCCCATTCTACTGGATATTTGAAGTCAGCACCTGACTCTTGAAGCACTTTAATTGCTTCTGTATATGTGATACGACCAAAGTCAGAGTTGATTACGTTGTTCATGCGCTCAAGAACTGTTTTATCAACGAAGCTGTTGAAGAATTCCATTTCTTCTGGTGCATGCTCTAGTACGTATTTCATTGCATATTTCAGCATATCTTCTGTAAGATCCATTACGTCGCCTAATTCAGCGAATGCAATCTCCGGCTCAACCATCCAGAATTCAGCAGCGTGGCGAGTTGTGTTTGAGTTTTCCGCACGGAATGTAGGTCCGAATGTGTATACGTCACGGAATGCTAATGCATAAGCTTCAGCGTTCAGCTGTCCACTTACTGTTAAGTTTGTTTCTTTGCCGAAGAAGTCTTTTGATTCATCAACTTGTCCGTCTTCACCTTTTGGTACGTTGTTTAAATCTTGCGTTGTTACGCGGAACATTTCGCCTGCACCTTCTGTATCACTACCAGTGATGATTGGTGTGTGAACATGTACGAATCCACGCTCTTGGAAGAACTGGTGAATCGCAAATGCTGCGACAGAACGTACACGGAACGTTGCAGAGAATGCATTTGTTCTTGGACGTAAGTGAGCGATTGTACGTAAGTATTCAAACGTGTGACGTTTCTTTTGAAGTGGGTAATCAGAATCTGATAAGCCCTCGATATCAATTGTTTCTGCTTTAATTTCAAATGGTTGCTTCGCTCCAGGCGTTGCAATTACTGTACCTTCTACTTTAACTGAAGAGCTAAGTGGAAGTTTTGCAATTTCTTTGAAGTTCTCTAACTCTGTATCGAAAACGATTTGAACGCTTTTGAAAAAGCTACCGTCGTTTAATTCGATGAAACCAAATGCTTTTGAATCACGTAAGTTACGAATCCACCCTGATACTTGTACTGTTTGACCTGCGTATTTATCTGTATCTCTATACAGACTTTTTACTAATGTGTTTTCCATAGTGAAATTCTCCTTTGCACATATATTTAAATACAAAAAAACCTTTCATCCATAAAGGGACGAAAGGTTAAACTTCGCGGTACCACCCAATTTGTCATAAAGACCAACTTTAACTCGTATGTAATACATACTTCCCGGTTTGTAACAGGCCGGATTCCCGTCTAAGTCTACTCTTGAATACAAGATTCAATTTCGGTTAGCAACTCCAAGGTGTTCTTCACATATACCGCCTCATCAGGCTCTCACCGTCCCCGACTCGCTTTGGATTATAGTATATACTACTTTTCCTTATCATCGTCTTTCATTTTGTTAAACTAAAATTAATGTACTACATTCGAGAGAAAGATGCAAGATACCAAAAAATATATCAGCGATTTTCGCAATATATCGATCGTAACTCCAAATATATCAGCGATTTTTGTAATATATCGATTTTCCGACAATCGTGCCATAAAAAAAATTGCCGGACTTAATCCGGCAATCTTTTATTACTTACGTAACTCCGCACCAAATTTCTCTTCTACCGTTGTTAATACACGGTTATGTGCTTCTGTTACTTCTTCGTCTGTTAACGTACGTTCTGCATCGAAGTAGGTCATAGAGAATGCAAGTGACTTCTTGCCTTCTTCCATTTTTTCACCTTCGTATAAGTCGAATAACGTTACGTCTTTCAGAAGTTCTCCGCCAGCTTCAGCAATGACTTGCTTCATTTCGCCAGCTTTTGTTTCTTTTGTTACGACAACAGCCATATCACGTGTCATAGATGGGAAACGTGGAATTGCTGCGTAGTAAGTTTCTTCTGCGTCTGCACCAAATACTTTTACAAGAGATAATTCGAATACGAATGTATTTTTCACATCTAATTGTTTTTCTGCTTCTGGGTGCAATTGACCGATGAAACCAATTACTTCGCCATCTAATACGATGTCAGCTGTACGACCTGGGTGCATACCTTCACGTTTTGCTGGTGCATAAGTGATTTGGTTTGCAACGCCAAGTACGTCGAATAATCCTTCTAGTACACCTTTCACAACGAAGAAGTCTACTACTTTCTTCTCACCTTGCCATGCATGGTGAAGAGCAAGTCCTGTCATAACACCTGCAAGATGTTGTTCTTCTTTCGGAAGTTCTCCTGCTTCTGTTGGTAAGAAGACAGAACCTACTTCGTATAAAGCAACACTATCGTTTTTACGTGCCACATTATATGAAACAGCTTCTAGTAATTGCGGTACTAAACTTAAACGAAGTTGGCTACGCTCTTCACTCATTGGAAGTGCAAGGTTTACAGGAGCTTTTTCATTTGGCTCAACCATATATTGCTTCGCTTTATCAGCGCTTGTTAATGAATATGTGATAGCTTCATATAAACCAGCACCCTCTAGGAATCGACGTACTTTACGACGTTTCGTTTGTGCTGATGTTAATTTACCACGAGTCATTGTTCCAGAAGGTAATGTAACTGGAATGTGGTCATAACCGTATAGACGACCCACTTCTTCTACTAAGTCTTCTGAAATTGTAATATCAGGACGACGTGCTGGTACATTCACATGGAATGTTCCTTCTACTTCTGTGAATGGGAATTTCAAGTTTGTGAACATTGTACCCATTTCACTTGCAGAAATATTTGTACCTAATACACGGTTTACTTTTTCAGCAGTAACAGATACTGTACGCTCTTGTACTTGTAAGTTGTCAGCTTCTACTACACCTTCAAGTGCTTCTCCGCCAGCGTATTTCGCCATTAAAGCAGCTGCGTGTTGAATTGCTTCAAATGTACGTGTTGGATCGATTCCTTTTTCAAAACGTGCACTTGATTCACTACGAAGACCTAAGTCTTTTGATGTACGGCGTACTGTTTGACCTGCAAAGTATGCAGACTCAATTAAAACGTTTACTGTCTCGTTTGTAACTTCAGAATCCGCTCCGCCCATTACACCAGCAACAGCTAAAGCTTTTGTTCCGTTTGTAATTACAAGATGGTGATCTTGTAACGTACGCTCTTGATCATCTAACGTTTCAATTTTTTCGCCTTCTTTTGCAAGACGAACAACGATTTCTTTTGAACCTAATTTATCGTAATCGAATGCATGTAACGGTTGACCGTATTCCATTAAAATGTAGTTTGTAATATCAACTACGTTGCTAATTGGACGAATGCCAGCTGCCATAAGGCGCGTTTGCATCCACATTGGTGATGGACCAATCTTTACGTTCTTTACCATTTTCGCAATATATAACGGATTTTCTTCTTTCGCTTCTACACTTACAGAAATGTAATCAGCAGTTTTTTCTGCTGTTTCTTGTAAGTTGATAGCTGGAAGTTTTACTTCACGGCCGTAAATAGCAGCGACTTCATATGCAACACCTAACATGTTTAAGCAATCTGCACGGTTTGGTGTTAAACCAAGCTCAAGTACTTCATCATGTAAGTTTAAAATTTCAAGTGCATCTGCACCAACTTCAGCGTCACTTGGGAAGATGAAGATACCGTCTGCGTATTCTTTCGCAACTAGTTTCCCATCAATACCAAGCTCTTGAAGAGCACAAACCATACCGTGAGAAGCTTCACCACGTAGTTTTGCTTTTTTAATTTTGAAGTTGCCAGGAAGTACAGCTCCAACTTTTGCAACTGGTACTTTTAAACCTTTTGCAATGTTAGCAGCTCCACAAATAATTTGAACTGGCTCTTCTTCACCGATATCGATTAAGCATTTGCTTAATTTATCAGCTTCTGGGTGTTTTTCACATTCTAATACGTGACCAACTACAACACCTTTTACACCTTTATTTAATACTTCAACACCTTCTACTTCAATACCACTTTTCGTGATTTTGTCTGCTAGTTCTTGTGCTGTTACATCTTTAATATCTACATACTCTTGTAACCAACGATATGATACGAACATACTTATCCTCTCCTTCCCTTACGCTCGTTTGAATTGTTGTAAGAAACGTACATCATTTGTATAGAAATGACGAATGTCATCTACGCCGTATTTCAACATTGCGATACGCTCTGCGCCCATACCGAATGCGAAACCTTGATATTCTTTTGAGTCATAACCAGCCATTTCAAGTACGTTCGGGTGAACCATACCTGCGCCTAAAATTTCGATCCAGCCAGTTCCTTTACAAGTGCCGCAACCTTTGCCGTGACACATCATACAAGAAATATCCATCTCTACAGATGGCTCTGTGAATGGGAAGAAACTTGGACGAAGACGGATTTCACGATCTTCACCGAACATCTTTTTCACGAATACTTGCAGTGTACCTTTTAAGTCACTCATGCGAATGTTTTTATCAATTACAAGACCTTCAATTTGCATGAACTGGTGTGAATGCGTCGCATCATCGTCATCGCGGCGATACACTTTACCAGGACAAATAATTTTAATCGGGCCTTTTTCTTTATTATTTTCCATCGTACGTGCTTGCACAGAAGATGTATGTGTACGTAGTAACGTTTCTTCTGTAATGTAGAATGTATCTTGCATATCACGCGCTGGGTGATCTTTCGGTAAGTTTAATGCTTCGAAGTTGTAGTAGTCTTTTTCTACTTCTGTTCCTTCAGCTACTTCATAACCCATACCGATGAATACATCTTCAATTTGTTCAACAACAGCTGTTAACGGATGGTGACAACCTGTTTCAACAGGACGACCTGGTAGTGTAACATCAATTGTTTCAGTAGCTAATTTTGCTTCAATTACTGCTTTTTCTAAGTTACCAATTTTGTCGTCTAGACGCGTTTGAATCGCTTCACGTACTTCATTTACTAATGCTCCCATACGTGGACGCTCTTCTGCTGATAATTTTCCCATGCCGCGTAATACTTCTGTAATTGGACCTTTTTTCCCTAAATACGCTACGCGTACGTCGTTTAAGCCCTTTAGCTCTTTCGCTTCTTCAATAAGCTCTAACGCTTTTTGCTTTAGCTCTTTTAAACGTGCTTCCATTTGGAACCCTCCTAATTTTAAAAATAAAAAAACCTCGCTCCCAAAAAGGGACGAGGTAAATTCGCGGTACCACCCTAAATTGACAGACCAGGTCTGCCCACTCATTAGTTATAACGATCAATTCTGACCGGAACGCCTTTACATATATATGGTCCTGGCGTCAACTCCAGAGGTGAATTCACTTCCGTCTACCATAAGAATACTTTCAGTCTAAGGCATTCTCTCCCTTTATGGCGATTTTGTAAGTTACTCTTCTCTATCAACGTTTTTCGTTATTTAACTTTTAATATAATATACTTCAACTTATTATAAGAAGTTTTTTATTTGTTCGCAACTGGGCTTTGCAAATAATACGTTAAAATCCCTGCTGCAACCGCAACATTTAATGATTCTGCCCCGCCGTAAATCGGAATATACAAGTTTTGATCACTTTTTGCAAGAATTTCTTCGCTTACGCCACTTCCTTCATTTCCTACAATTAATGCAAAACTACCAGCTGGTGTTACTTCACCATATGGAACTCCATTTTCAAGAGCGGTTCCATATACAGGAACGTTATTTTCTTTTAACTTGTCTATCCACTCTTCTAAGTTCCCTTTTACAACTGGTAAATGGAAAATAGAACCTTGTGTAGAACGAAGCACTTTACTATTATATGCATCAACGCATCCTTCTCCAAGCACAACAGCATGAATACCAGCTGCATCAGCTGTACGAATAATTGTCCCTAAGTTACCTGGGTCTTGAAGGCCATCTAATAAAAGAAACTTCCCATCAGCAAGAGCTACTTCACTCTCGTGTTTCTCACAAACAGCAAATACGCCTTGCGTCGTTTCTGTTTCACGAAGTACTTTTACGATTGCTTCAGGTACGATATACATTTCCACATCATTAACTGTCCAATCTTTCGGAAGATCTGTCTGATCAGAAACGATAAGTTCTGTTACAACTCCTGCTTTTAAAGCTTCTTCCACTAAGTGGAATCCTTCTACAAAAAATAAACCTTTTTTATCGCGCTCTTTTTTCGTCTGCAGCTTTTTCCACTGCTTCACACGCGGATTTTGCACTGAATCAATGTTTTTCATAATATGTATTTCCCTCTCTTCTTGTCTTATCATTATAGCCTATTTTTCATACATATTTACATAAAAAAGAACAAAAACTAACGTCAGTTTCAATTCTGAAGAAGAGGTGAAAGCAATGAGTTTTAATTTACGCGGTGCTGTACTAGCGAATGTATCTGGAAATTCACAAGATCAATTACAAGAAACGATTGTCGATGCAATTCAAAGCGGTGAAGAAAAAATGCTTCCAGGTCTTGGCGTTTTATTCGAAGTCATTTGGAAAAATGCTGATGAAAATGAAAAACACGAAATGTTAGGAACACTGGAGCAAGGATTAAAAAAATAAACAATAAAAGGTCACCTTAGAAAAAAACTAAGGTGACCTTTTATGTCTATAAAATTTTTCTTCTCCTAAACATTTCTACTTTACTAACGCTACACAGATGGAGTACAATATTCAAAATACATTTAAACCGATCGATTTTCTTTATAGACACCATTAGATAAAAAGGAGTGAATGTTTTATGCACCGTATTACGCTTGAACAAATTTTCAAACACCATATTACACAAAAATACGTAAATCGTTCTGGGATGGTCCACGCGATTGCTGTCGCTTACCATGCGTTTCACTTAGCTAAAAAGCATCACGCCTCAGTCGATGCTGCAACAAAAGCTGGTTTCCTTCATGATATCGGACATCACACATGGTACAGTGAGGGAGAATGGGATTATGACTTGTATAAAAAGAATGATATCCATGCAATTAAAGGAGCAGAAAGAGCTCATAAATTACTTATTAGATTAGGAGAACATCCGAAACTAGCAAAAGAAATTTCTATCGCGATTCTTCTTCATACAGATTCTTTCTTAGTACAGCAAGAAATTGAAAGGACATCTCTTCAAAACATTATTAAATGGGCAGATGAAGCAGATGAAGAACCGGGCGGAGCGCACCATTATAGAACGATTTCTTATGAAAAAGCACTTAAAGCTATTCAGCAGTTAGACCGATTGGTAGAACGTGAATTACAAATAGAGCAATCAAAATCGAATAACAAGGCAGAACATAGTTATCAATAAGAAAGAGGCATCACTATAGGGTGATACCTCTTTTATTATTTTATGGAAAATACACCTTTGTATGTAATATTTAAACATTACACCCGAAAACGAAATGTTTTATAATTAAATATACAAATATAAAGAGGTGATTTTATAAATGCAACCCGCTACACAACTTTCTAATGAACAGAAATACTCTATGTCATGGGGACAATTTATTAGCTCCGTTTTATTCGCTTTTTTCGGAACCGGACTTATTACTGTGTTCCTCGCAATGCCCTTAACAATTTATACAGCAGGTCTTACAGATAAAAAACAAATTGCCCTGTATGAATCTATCGTAAATACCGCAAGTACCGTATTACAACTAGCCGTGTTGTTATTCTTCATTTTTAAATTCGAACCCGCAAAAAAATTACTACTAAAATCATTTAACTTTAAAGCACTGAAAGAATGGCGTACATACGTATACTTACTTCTTTTCTTCGCTATAAACATTTTACTCAATTACATCTTATTAAATTATATGTTCCAAGACGCAACAAAGCAGCAATCTTCCGCACTAAACTTAGACGTTTTTAAGCAGTATCAAATATTATTACTTCTCGGTTTCGCTATACTTACACCAATTTTTGAAGAACTTATTTTCCGTGGCTTTATACTTCGCTTCTTCTCAGAGCGCTTTCCATTTTGGATTGCAGCGATCTTAACAAGCTTCTTCTTCGGTATCGCTCATACATACTCACTTGGAGTAATGGTCATTACTTTCTTCATGGGATTATTAATGGCGATTTTATGTAAAAAAACAAAATCCATTATTCCAGCTATGTTATTTCATATTATGAATAATATGTTGGCATTCTTAAGTTAGAAAGAGGTATCATCGCGATACCTCTTTTCACTCTTTTATCACAACTTCAAACTCTTCTTCCGTTAACACTTTTCGATAATTCGTTTTCTTTTCTCTCTCTTCACCAGAAGTTAGAACAGGCGTCAGAACAATTTTCGTTACACGATCTTCTAGTTTTTCAAATCGCCAATAACTATTTTTCGATAGTGTAAGGCCTGAATGTGGTATTAACTCTTTTCCATCTTGATCTTTCGCGATAAATTTCACCTCTAATTTTGTTCCATTCAACATCTTATAGTTCAACTTCGCAGATATAGGAGAAACTTTTAAATCTTCCACTTCTATTTTTTGACCATTTTCTAATTTAAAATGCTTATGGATTGGGATTGTTTTCGTTTCAGCTTTTATTTTGTCTCCAGACGCTTTGAAGGAAAAGCCCCATTCTCCTTTCCATGTTGAATTGCCCTCTTTTAAAGAAATATCCCTATATACAACTTGTACATCACATTCTCCACGAATTTCTAGAGGATTCATTTCATCATCTTTTAAATCTATATTTGAAAAAAATGTATACGTGTACTCATTTATTTTCTTGTCTCCACCACTACCACTGCCATTTAACTGTTTTCCATTTATATAAATATCAGGTCTAGGATAAGAACCCTCTAAATTGATTCGACTAGACTTAAACGTACTATTAACAATAATCTGCCCTTCATCTATCATCACTTCATCTAACCGTACTTCTACACCGTTATCATAAACTGTTTGTCCTATTGTCGTTTTATATTCTTTTAAAGGTTCGCCTCTACTGTTTACGTAGTCTTCCATTTTACTTCCGATTAACGGTATATCTGCAATCATTCTTCTCATATCTACAGTCATCATTATGATAAATAATGCCGCAGCAGATGTTATAATCGCTACATTCCGTTTCGTATGAGCTTTGTTCTTGTTTATTTTTTTACGAACTCGCTTTTTTATTTTCTGTTTCTCTATATGAGTTAAGTTAATCTCTTCATATTCATTCTCATCCATTTTTATATCATTTAACATTTCATATGGGTCTTTCATTCCCTTCACCTCTTCTCTTATTTATTTCATCCGGTTATGTAAAAATAATGCCCTTAACTTCTTTCGACCTCTTGATAGACGATTGTATATAAAAGAAGTTTTCACTCCCATTTTCTCCGCAATATCTTCTACACTATCTTCTTCCACGTAATGCTTCATAAAGATTTCTTTATCGTTCTTCTTTAAATGATTTAATATATGTTCCATATCATTACTAATTTCTCTTTTAGTCGTATCGGTATGTACCGCTATTTCATCTATGTGATCTATCCCTTTTTCATTTACTGCCTTCGCATATTTTCTCGCATAATCGATAGATTTATATTTTGTAATAGCCGCAATCCAATTTTTCAAAGTATTTTTCTCTTCATCATACTTTTCAATATGATTCCAAATCGCCAATAACACATCATCCATACATTCCTCTTGCACATCTTCGAACGAAGCTAAATGCTTCTGAATAATACTTTTTATAAGTCCGCCGTACTGGTCGATAATAAAATATAATGCTTTTTCGTTCCTTTTCCTTAGCTGATTCACAACGTTCTCTTCTGTAATTTTCACGAGCCCCCTCCTCTCTAACTTACTCTACATCTATTAATTCGTATCGGTACTACTCATTTCTATCAATTTATACATATTCATTAATAATATCCAAAATAAACCTTATGCAGTAAAATATAACTCATTAACTAGAGGGAGATTATATATGCACGTTTTGAGCTTACTTTGGATTTTCTATGTACCACTTCTTACTCTATGTGGGCTTTTTGGCGGTATTTTTTTAATTATTGCAGGAATTAAACATCGCAAATTGCTCATTTGTTTAACAGGGATACTCAGCCTATCCTTTACCTTGCTACCTTATGTTTTTTGGAGCATGGGGATTAATGGTGATACAATCCTTCCTATTCCAACTTCTCTATACTGGATCCTTTTTTCTTTAACTGGATTATTAGCGGGATTCATTGGGTTAAAAGCAAAAATTAAAAGTATACGCAATATGGGATTCATTATTTTTATTGCAGGAATATTAGGGGTTATTTTTTGGGGACTCATGTCTGCAGGGGATTCATTCTATATTTAGTTGAATTCCTTTTATAAAAAGCACAAAAAAAGCAGGGAAATTAATTCCCTGCTTTTCTATTTGATTTATTGCCTGACGGTAAGAAGAATGATAACACCCAAGCAATCCCTGCGAGTATCGTTGCAATTAAGAAGGCATCGTTAATACCGTTAATTGCAGATAGCTTTGAAATTTGTCCAAATAATAGTTGCGTGCTCATCGCATCTCCTGCTTGCGCTGATCCAGCAATAGCTGCTAAACTTTGCCCCATGCCGTGTACTTTATCAACTAAAATTGGGTTTGACGTTGTTAACATGTTGCCGTAATCTGCTACGTGAGCAGTCGTTTGTTGCGTCATAAGTGTAATTAATATCGCTGTTCCAATTGAACCAGCTACTTGTCTTGACGTATTTTGCGTTGCTGTACCGTGAGAAATTAATTTCATCGGCAGTGCGTTCATACCTGCTGTCATAATTGGCATCATAATGAATGACATACCAATCGAACGTATAATATAATCCGTCATAATAACGCTATACGGTGTATCCATCGATAACGTTGTGAATTCATATGTCGCAAACGTTGTAATGGCTAAACCGACAATTGCTAACGGACGAATACCATACTTATCAAATAGTTTACCTGCAATAGGTCCCATGATCCCCATAATTAATGATCCTGGCAGTAGTAATAAACCTGATTCTATCGGTGTGAAACCGCGAATGTTTTGCAGATATACCGGAAGTAATAACATACCTCCGAATAATGCCATCGTAACAATTGCATTAATTACTAAAGTAAAAGTAAATACTGGGTATTTAAATACTTGTAAATCAAGCATTTTATTGTCCGTTGTTAGCTCTCTCCAAATAAATACCGCAATACCTACTACACCAATGATAAGTGAAATAACAACCTCTGCACTAGTCCAACTATTATTTCCTGCTTCACTAAATCCGTACAATAAGCTACCTAGTCCAATACTTGAACTAACAACACCGAATACATCTAACTTCGTTTTAGATACTGGCTGAGCTAGTGTAAAGAATTTTAAAGATAGGAATGTAATAATTAAACCGATGATAAACATCGCATAGAACATTAAGTTCCAGCTATAGTTTTCAATCACCCAGCCCGTTACAGTTGGTCCGATAGCTGGTGCTAAAATCATCGCTACACCTAGTAATCCCATCGCTGCTCCGCGCTTATGAGGCGGGAATAATGTCATGAAAATATTCATACCAACCGGCATTAAAATACCTGCACCCACCGCCTGAATAACGCGGCCCGTCATCATCATTGTAAAGTTTCCTGAAATAGCACAAATGATAGATCCTACCGTGAAGAATAACATTGCCGCTACGAATAATTTACGATACGTAAATCGTGAAACTAAAAAGGCACTAATCGGTACTAAAATACCATTTACAAGCATGAAGCCTGTAATTAACCATTGTGCTGTTGAAGTTGATACGTTAAATTCATTCATTAACGGAGGCAATGCAACGTTAATAATTGTTTGGTTTAAAATAGAAACGAACATGCCGAGAATTAATACAGCTACAACTGCTTTTACGTTCACATTTTCTACAGGCGTAGACATTTGTTTTTTCCGCACTTCTTTTTCTTGTTTTACTTCTTCTTGCTTTCCTGTTTCTAACTCAACTACATTAGAAATTTCTGCTTCTTGCTTTCGTTCAATTTCTTTCTCTTCTGTTTCTACCTTACTTACTTCTATTTTATTTACGGCTGGGACTTGTTCTTCTCCCACGTTCGTTTTTTTCTTTCGTAAAAGACGATTTACAAGGAAGAAGACGATTATACAAAATAGTGCATATCCTGCAATTGCAATTGAGGACATCTCATCTCCCCCTTACTTATGAATACGAACTGACACATTCATTCCAGGAACAATATTTACTGATTTACTATGATCTAAAGAAATTTTAACTGGTACTACTTGTGTTACTTTCGTATAGTTCGCTGTTGCGTTGCTTGATGGTAACATAGAGAATGTATTCGCTGTTGTTAATCCAACTTGCTCTACTTTTCCTGATAACGTTGTATCTGGGTATGCATCTACATACACATCTACATCTTGACCTTTTTGTACATCGTCAACATCTGTTTCTTCAATGTTTGCTGTTACCCATAAGTTGTTCATATCAAATGCATAAGCAATTGGGCTACCTGCTCCAACGAAAGCATTTGTCGTTGCATTTGATTGTACAATTGTTGCATTTTGTGGAATTGTTACATCTACTGTTTGTTCTCCATTTGCTGCCGCTACAGTAACAGCACCTAATTTATCATTTTCATTGTAATTCTTTCCTACTTCAGCTTTCCAGTCAGTTAATTTACCTGCTACTGGTGATGCAATCGGAATTACCTTTCCATCAATTTTTGCATTTTCTGTTTTTAAATAATTTTCCGCTTGATTGTAATAGTAATAACCGCCAATACCGCCGCCAACTAGTACAATTAATGTGATAATGTTGATAATCACCATTCTTCGAAACTGATTCATTGCATTCCTCTCCTTATATCGCATATAATTTTTTTCTAAACTATTTACGTCCTTATTGTTTAGATTGTTTAATTGTTAATTATATTAACTTTTAAACAAAAAAATCACACCATCTGCGGTGTAAATTGAAATTTATCTACCTGCGAGCGGTGCTGATTTCTGAAGGACTATCGTTTATAATTATAAATAATTATTTTGAATCTACAACCGACAATTTACGCATGAAATGTCGCTTAAACAACAATATAATACCTATATGTTGTTTAAGTATAGAAAATTAAACGAGGGGAAGTAAAAATGTCTATTAAAAATACAAATGATCCACGTGTAAAGCGGACGAGACAACTCATACAGGATGCTTTTGTCGCTTTAGTAGGCGAAAAAGGATTTGATGATGTAACTGTTCAACATATTGCAGAACGTGCTCCTGTAAATCGCGCTACGTTTTATAGCCATTACCATGATAAATATGACCTATTAGACAAAAGCATTGAAGAAATGTTAGAGAAGTTAACAGAAGTTATTAAGCCGAAAAATAGAAATAAAGAAGAGTTTCAACTTACATTTGATTCACCACATCCGACATTTTTGGCTTTGTTCGAACATATCGCAGAAAATGTGAACTTCTATAACGTTATGCTTGGTGATAAAGCCGCTGGAAACTACTCTTATAAAATGATGAAAACAATACAAACACATTTAACATTAAGCTTGTCTATTTCACAGCCAGATGATAAAGATCTTATGGTTCCTCGTGATATTTTAATTAGTTATGTGACAGGAGCTCATATCGGGATGATTATGTCATGGTTAAAAAGAGGGATGATTTATACCCCGCATTTTATGGCCATGCAATTAACTCGTTTAATTATTTTAGGAGCTCATACTGCTGCAGGATTAGAACGACCTTTTTAAAACATAAAAAAGCGAAGGAAAATCTCCTTCGCTTTTTCTATTAATTAAATGTAATGTTATGTACAGCCTCTTTATCAAGACGTTTAATAACTTCTACAATTAACTTCACTGCATTTTCATAGTCATCACGGTGTAACATTGCCGCATGAGAATGAATGTAGCGCGTTGCAATCGTAATTGCCATAGACGGAATACCATTTACAGCAATATGAATGGCACCTGCATCCGTTCCTCCGCCCGCTACTGAATCATATTGATACGGAATTTCTAATTCGTCAGCAACATCAACTACAAAGTCACGTAAACCAGTATGACCAATAACAGACGCATCATATAAAATAATCTGTGGTCCATCGCCCATTTTACTTTGCGCTTCTTTTGCCGTTACACCTGGCGTATCTCCAGCGATGCCAACATCTACTGCGAACGCGATATCTGGTTTAATATAATTCGCAGATGTTTTCGCGCCACGAAGGCCAACTTCTTCTTGTACAGTCCCTACGCCGTATACAACGTTTGGATGCTTTTCATCTTTTAACTGCTTTAATACGTCAATTGCAATTGCACAACCAATTCGGTTATCCCATGCTTTTGCAAGTAACATTTTTTCATTTTTCATCACTTGGAATTCAAAGTAAGGTACAACTTGATCTCCTGGTCGTACGCCCCACTCCATTGCCTCTTCTTGGCTAGAAGCACCAATATCGATGAACATGTCTTTAATTTCAACTGGCTTTTTACGCGCTTCTGGAGGTAAGATGTGCGGTGGTTTTGAACCAATTACACCTGTTACATCTCCTTTACGCGTTACAATTGTCACGCGCTGCGCAAGCATAACTTGTGACCACCAGCCACCAACCGTTTGGAAACGAAGGAAACCTTTGTCATCAATTTGCGTGATCATAAAGCCGACTTCATCTAAATGACCTGCAACCATAATTTTCGGGCCGTTTTCTTCCCCTACTTTTTTCGCAACTAAGCTTCCTAAATTATCAGTAGAAAGTTCGTCCGCAAACGGCTCAATATATTTCTTCATTACTTCGCGTGGTTCACGCTCGTTACCCGCAATACCACGTGCATCTGTTAATTCTTTTAGCATTGTCAATGTCGCGTCTAATTTTGTCATTGCCAACACCCTCCTTTTTCTTCAGTCACTTCATTATACAAAAGGAAATTGAAATATTCAAAAATTAAATCAGTATCCTTGTGTTTGACGCTGATGATTTACTTCATTTTTATCTAAATATGCCTTTTCAATCTCTTCTTGCTCAAACTCTAGCGCTTGTCCAAGTCGAAGATAGCTTGTAAATAATTCAATATAGTTCGTAATAGATGGTTGATCTGTAAAACGAATTACTTTGGCATATGTGTCTAAGAAAATTTCTACTTGTGTTTTATTCGTTTGTGCACATTTATAGAATAGGAAGTTTTTATCAATACCTAAATCAATTCCGATTGATAAAATAAAATGCAAGCCATCTACGTATTCTTCTAATATTACTTCACGTTCTGATGCTGGTTTGTTGCTCCAATATTTAAAACAACGTGTTTCATTTGCAAGTTCTCCAATTTCTACAAGAAGAGCTAACATTTTTTCTTTTAACAACTTTTTCGGTTGTAAATCATGCTCTTTCACAATACGGTCATCTAATTCTTTTTGTAATTTAAATAGTTGTAGTAAGTCCATTCTATTGTCCTCCTCCAACATCGCATTTTACGCAACAATGTTGTTTCATCTCAAAGTTCATTATTATTTTTCGTTTCTTATTAATAAGTCAGCCATTTATCTCTTTACAAAATAGCTTGTCCTTAATTTACAAATACGTTTCAATCATCACTATTAGATTGTTCACTCCGATTGGTGATAGTTAATCATTATCCGGGGATTGTCCACTGATAAAAAATTTATTTTATCTGATGAAAGTTCCATATCATCTTTCCATTATAGCAGTGTCGTTTCAGGTAGGAAAGATACTCTTCTTTCCAAAGGGGGATAATTGAAAAAAGCCAGGAGAATTCTCCTGGCTTCATATATATATTCTTCTATATCACTATAGCTTTTATATTGATTTTGTCATATCGATAACGACATACTTCTCTTTGCATACAAATAAAAAAACCTTAGAAGAAAAATCTTCTAAGGTTTCAACTAATTAATTAGTTAATGTTGTTTTTTGCAACTGTTGCTAATTCAGCGAAAGCTTTTTCGTCATGAACAGCTAAGTCAGCAAGCATCTTGCGGTTAACTTCGATGCCAGCATTTTTAAGACCGTGCATTAAGCGGCTGTAAGAAAGACCATTCATACGAGCTGCTGCGTTGATACGTGTAATCCATAATTTACGGAAGTCACGTTTCTTTTGACGACGGTCACGGAATGCATACATTAGAGATTTCATAACCTGTTGGTTAGCAACCTTGAATAATGTACTCTTAGAACCGTAGTAACCTTTTGCTAATTTTATAACTTTTTTACGACGTTGACGAGTAACTGTACCACCTTTTACTCTTGGCATAATATTACCTCCTAATTGTTCTATATATCAGCCGAACTTATTTTAAGTTGTCAAGCATTTGACGAATGCGTTTGAAGTCACCAGCGCTTACTACACCAGCTTTACGTAGTTTACGTTTAGCTTTTGTAGATTTGTTAGCGAATAAATGGCTTGTGTAAGCGTGAGAACGTTTCAGTTTACCTGATCCAGTCTTTTTGAAACGCTTTGCAGAGCCGCGATGAGTTTTTTGTTTAGGCATAGGTATTTCCTCCTCTATCTATTACTTATCGTTTTTCGGTGCTAAAACTAAGAACATACTACGTCCTTCCATTTTAGGCTTAGATTCAATTGTACTAACTTCAGCACAAGCTTCTGAGAAGCGATCTAAAACACGTTGACCGATTTCTTTATGAGTAATGGCACGTCCTTTAAAGCGAATTGACGCTTTAACCTTGTCGCCTTTCTCTAAAAACTTGATAGCATTACGAAGTTTTGTGTTAAAGTCGTGTTCATCAATTGTTGGACTTAAACGAACTTCTTTCATGCTAATTACTTTTTGATTTTTGCGCTGTTCTTTTTCTTTCTTCTGTTGCTCAAAGCGGAATTTACCGTAGTCCATAATGCGGCATACTGGCGGTTTCGCATTTGGAGCAACTAATACTAAATCAAGATTAAGATTTGCAGCTAAGTCTAAAGCGTCATTACGAGACTTGATTCCAAGTTGATCGCCATTTGCACCAACTAAACGTACTTCACGTGCACGAATTTGCTCGTTAATCATCATATCCTTGCTAATAGTAAGCCACCTCCAAGGTTTTTTCAGAACATCTTTTGTAGTCATAGAACCCGACAAAAAAAGTGCGGGCATACGACACCCACACTTGTAAATTCTTAAGTAAGAAATACATTTACCTGTAAACTGCGAATGCGTCCATCAGGTGAGAAGCGGGTGCTTCTACTTGTTCCACAAAACAATATTCTATTATCCTTGATGAGTTTATCATAGGACATGACGTCTGTCAAGAAGACGCGATGTGTTTTACTAACAACAAGAAATATTGTAACAAACAACTAACATACTTGCAATACTTTTTTATGATAAGTATTGTTTGGTTATTTTTTCTAGTTTTTCTTTTTTCTAATACATAAGAAAGCCGCGGTATACCGCGGCTCTGTCTTATCGTTTTCCTTCTACTTTAATCATATCAACAAAAGCATCTAATGCAATTGTTTCTGATTTTTGTTCACCATATTTACGTACGTTTACGCCGTTTTCAGTTACTTCATTGTCACCTACTACAAGCATGTACGGAATTTTTTGCATTTGTGCTTCACGGATTTTGTAACCAATTTTCTCTTCACGAGTATCTAATTCAACACGGATACCAGCACGACGTAATTCATCTTGTACTTTCTTCGCATAGTCTAAATGTACTTGCGGAGAAACTGGAATTACTTGCGCTTGAACTGGAGCTAACCAAGTTGGGAATGCACCTTTGTATTCTTCAATTAAGAAGGCTACGAAACGTTCCATAGTTGATACAACACCACGGTGAATTACAACTGGACGATGTTGTTTACCGTCTTCACCAACGTAAGATAATTCAAAGCGTTCTGGAAGTAAGAAGTCTAATTGTACAGTTGAAAGTGTTTCGTCTTTTCCAAGAGCAGTACGAACTTGAACGTCAAGTTTTGGACCGTAGAATGCCGCTTCACCTTCAGCTTCATAGTAATCAAGACCCATTTCATCCATAGCTTCTTTTAACATACCTTGTGCTTTTTCCCACATCTCATCATCAGCATAGTACTTTTTAGTATCAGCTGGGTCACGATAAGATAGACGGAATGAATAGTTCTCTAAACCGAAATCTTTGTACACTTCTAGAGTTAAGTTTACAACACGTTTTAACTCTTCTTTAATTTGATCTGGGCGAACGAAAATGTGCGCATCGTTTAAAGTCATTCCGCGTACACGTTGTAATCCAGATAATGCTCCAGACATTTCATAGCGGTGCATTGTTCCAAGTTCCGCAATACGGATTGGTAATTCACGGTAGCTGTGAATATCATTTTTATAAACCATCATGTGGTGAGGGCAGTTCATCGGACGAAGAACTAACTCTTCATTATCCATTTCCATTGATGGGAACATACCATCACGGTAGTGATTCCAGTGACCAGAAGTTTCATAAAGCTCTCTGCTTCCTAGTACTGGAGTGTATACGTGATCATAGCCTAAGCTTGCTTCTTTATCAACGATGTAACGCTCGATAATGCGGCGGATAGTTGCACCTTTTGGTAACCAAAGTGGTAAACCTTGTCCTACTTTTTGGCTATTAGTAAATAGTTTTAATTCTTTACCTAATTTACGGTGATCACGCTCTTTCGCTTCTTCAAGCATACGTAAGTGCTCATCTAATTCTGCTTTCTTAACGAATGCAGTACCGTAAATACGTTGTAGCATTTTATTATTGCTATCGCCGCGCCAGTAAGCACCTGCAACGCTTAATAATTTAAATACTTTAATTTTCCCTGTAGATGGAAGGTGAACACCACGGCAAAGGTCGAAGAATTCGCCTTGCTCATAGATTGAAATAACTGCATCTTCTGGAAGATCGTTAATTAAATCTAATTTTAACTCATCGCCGATTTCTTCAAAGCGACGAAGTGCTTCTGCACGTGGCACTTCATGACGAACGATTTCTAAGTTCTCGTTCACAATTTTTTGCATTTCTTTTTCGATTTTCTTGAAGTCTTCAACTGTAATTGCTTCTTCCATATCAATATCATAGTAGAAGCCATTTTCAATTACTGGACCAATGCCAAGCTCCAGCTTAGCATCTTTATATAAACGTTTTAACGCTTGTGCTAATAGGTGGGCTGTTGAATGGCGTAAAATGTATAAGCCATCTTCAGAATCTAATGTAATAATAGAAACTGCACCATCTTCTTCGATTGGTGTAACAAGATCGATCATCTCATCGTTTAATTTTCCAGCCACAGCTTTTTTCTTTAAGCCTGGGCTAATAGAAGCTGCGATTTCTTCAGTTGTTACGCCTTTTGGAAACTCCTTCACAGCTCCATCAGGGAAAGTAATTTTAACTACATCTGCCATCACTGGTCACTCCTCTTTTTTTCAAAATAAAAAACACTCATCCCGTAAAAAGGGACGAGTGTTGAATTCGTGGTTCCACCCTTGTTCCAATTAACATTATTGTTAATTGCTCAAGTTCAACATAACGGTGTTGTCCGTTAGCAATTACTAGAAAAAACCGTTCACTGCTAAAGTTTAGAGGTGGTAAGTAATAATCCCGTATTAGGAAGCTCACACCCTAAGGCTTCCCTCTCTGAAAATCGTAGAAAACTACTCATGTCCTCATCATGACATTTCAATATATTTCATTTATGTAGGTAATTATATGCTCAAAAACTTAGAAAATCAAGGGCGTTACCTTTATTTTTTAAATTTTTCACATTGCGCTCAAACTCATGTAATCCGTGTAATTGAACCCGTTCTTGAAATACATTTCGCAAAGTAATAATCATATTATGGTCTTGTTCTTTCGTATATAAATAAATTTTTTTCGGCGAAATAGAAAGAAGTGGTGCAATTACTTTCGTATCAATATATACATCCTTTTGCTTCAATAATTCCTCATCTATATATTGGACCAATTTCTCCTGTTTTAAACGTCTACCTTTATCATCATAGAAAATAAAGCTTTCATCAAAAACAAGATGCACACAGGACAAACGTGATTTTCGGCTACGCACTTGTTGCCTTAGTGTCTCAATAAACATTTGATATTCTTGTTCCAACTTATACTCATCAATCGACACTTCAGCAAGCTTAGCTACCATTTCCCTATATGTACGAAGGCGAAAACGAACATATGATGAAAACGAGAACGAAAGCGGATCACAAAGCCAGTTATTTAAAGAGGATTTAATATATGATTCAAATGTGTGACGTGTTAATTCTCGAGCAATCTCTTTTCTTCTTCCCTTTAAAATCTCTTGTGCCATATGCAATATTTGATGACACTCTTCCTCTTCTTCATAAAAAAACTTCTCTTTTAAGATTGTATAAATCCACTCATTTTGCTTTACATTCACAATGAAATATACCATTACCGGCAATAAAATCTTTTCAATATAATTCGATTCACATACTGGTATATGAATCACCACTTTTTGTTCCTGTAAATACACACTCGTTTCCTTATATAACAGTTCCGCTCTTTTCAATAGTTGTCTATATACATGCATAGCATCATTTTTTTCTTCGAAGCAAATTTCAATCACTTTTGTCCCCCCTTTTATCCCTGCTCTAAAGGATTGTATCTATACGTTACAAATCCTATAAGAGTCCGTCCCGTGGAAGTTCACTCTTAGTAGAATTACATTTCCTATCGTTAGAAAATCCACTCAATATGGCTTGCTAATTTTATATATATTAAGGGAGGGAGAAAAAAATGATACAAGCTACAATGAATTTTCTATAAGAAGTTTTTCGTTTTACAATTCACCTATTCTGAAAAGTGTTCAAAACGAAAAAAGAGCAAGCTTTTCAGCTTACTCTTTACTTATGACGTCGGTTTTTCCCGCCAATCGGAATTGGCTTCGCTAAATATTTAATTCGTTCCATAATACGTGCTGCTTTCATTTGTTCTGCTTCACCACGCTGTGTATACGTTAAATGATGTTCCAATTCCTTGAAATCAAAGTTAGACGTAAAGAACGTCGGTAAGTTTTCTAACATACGGAATTGCAAAATTGCACCAAGCACATCGTCACGCACAAAGCTTGACATCGCTTCTGCTCCGATATCATCTAGCATTAAAACTTGTACGCGTTTCACTGCATCAATCTTTTCCCCAATCGAGTTATCTTGAATCGAACTTTTAATTTCACGTAGAAATTCAGGGAAGTATACGAGCATCGAACTTATTTTCTTTTGAGCAAGCTCATTCGCCATTGCTCCTAACAAATACGTTTTCCCTACACCAAATTTACCGTACAAATATAAACCTTGTACTTTTTTACCAGGTTCATATGCACTTAAAAATTCATTGGCAGCACCAATTGCATCAATACGCGCATCTAAATCTGAAGGATCTAAGTTTTCCATCGTTGCCTGTAAAATGTCAGTTGGCATATATACACTTTGAACGAGTTTTTCATATTTCTTTCTCTCGTCATATGCTACTTTTCTAACGCAACGATCGTATTGAATATCAATCATCTTCCCTTGGATAACGAGCTTCGGCTCATATCCTTGCAGCATGTTTTTACACGAACCTAGATCCGGACAATCTACGCAACCTACACTTTGTCCAATATATTCGTATAACTTCACAAGGCTGCGCTCAATCATAGAAGTTGTTACTTCACCTTGATGTTCGTCTATAAATTCTTTCACACGCGGATGTGCCATTACTTCCGCCTTTAATACTTCATATCTATTTTTAAAATTTTTATTTTCCATTAACTTTGCAAATGAATTTTGAATATGCTCCATTTTCTCACCTCAAAGAGCGTTCATTCTCTTCTATTAATCACGCTTATATTTTTTTAACACTTCTTCTAGTCGTTTTCGTTCATCATCTAACGTACTTGCATCTTTTTTCTTACTTACATCTTTCTTCACTGTTTCTTTCTCTTGTTCTTTCGGCTCTTCTTTCAGCCAATCTGGTACCATTTCTTTTCTTATCGTTTTCTTCGACGTACGGCCTTTTTTCTTCGTCTCAGCCCATTCTTGATATTGACGATTTTCTTCTTTCGCTAACGCCATTGCTTCAGCTACTGTACCGACCTTTTTACGTGCCCAATGCCCAGCAATTTTCTCCACATACGTTTTCGCAAGCTTCATATCTGAGCGTAGCATAACGTAATAAATAAGTACATTCACAACACCTGGCGTTAATTTTTGATTGATCATTACATCTTCAACGATCTGCAAGTCAGCCTTTGTCGCCTCTGCACCACCAGAGATTTCTTTTAATAGTTGTTTTGGTGAGATTTCCTCTAACTGTTTTATTAACATCTCTTCTTGCGTAGAAGGCTCTTTCCCTTCCATCATACGTGCAGCGTGAGGTTGTACTCTTTCACTTAATACAGGTAACGCTTGACCGTTTTCGAACTGATACCAATCACGCGCTCCTTTTCTAAGCCTTTCGATATCAATTGTCTGCATCTCTGTCACCGTACCAAGAACGATATTTTGCATCGATAACACATCTACATCGTACACGTAAGCAAGTGTACTGACACATTCTCGCACTTGATCTGTAATCGCCTTTTTAGGGACAAGAGCGGACAAGCCATCTACAAATAAGGAGAAATCAAAGAAATCATTCCAAACTTTTGGAGAGTCTCCCTTCTCGTTACTTGGCATAGCTGTCGTTTTTGGAATACGAAGATCTTCTTGCGCATGCTCAAGCTGTCCTGGATTAAACGAACCAAACACATCATTGAAAGAACGCGTAACATTTTCATAAGAAGCAAAATCAAATTCTTCTTCTAAGAAATATTGCTTTACTTGATTATATTTTGTCCGACTCAATCGATTGTATAAAAAGATGCTTAACACAATATCATCAAAAAACTGCTTCGGAGATAAAGGTGGTTGCAATTCGTATATAAACATTCGAATATCTTTTTCTTTCTTAATATATACCTTCAAAAGCCCAATTGCTTCTAACTTTACTCGTTCCTCATATATTTCGGGAAGCTGCATTTGCATGGTCACCATAAGGGAATGATGTGTATTCTCTTTTCCAAACACACGATCTTGCTCTAACTCTCCCCATAGTGTCATGTACAAGCTAAAAGCTCTACTACCTATTAACGGCTGATACAACATCGTTAACACTTTTCGGTCGTAATTATGCAGTAACCCTTTCGCACTTACTTTATAACGATCAATTGGCAATAGCTCCATCCATGACTGTTTTTCCATTCTTGCTTTTCCTTTCTCTCATCCAATCTATCCTCTACTTCATTCGTTCTATCTTCATTATATAATTTCTTAGCGAAAAAGAGCTATTAGCTTTCGCTTCTAGCTCTCTTATCTCATTACTTACGGTATGTAAAGAGAATAAAATACAACTTCTACTCTCTTTCTTTTTGCAGTATATCTTTTAATTCTTCAATAAATACATTTAAATCTTTAAATTGGCGATATACAGAAGCAAAACGCACGTAAGCAACATCATCAATATCACGCAGTTCTTCCATAACAATTTCACCAATCATATCACTTTTCACTTCTGATATACCTAAATTACGAAGTTCACGTTCCACACTTTGAGTTACTTCTTCTAATTGTCTTAAAGATACTGGTCTTTTTTCGCACGCTTTAATTAAGCCGCGCAAAATCTTTTCTTTATTAAACTCTTCTCGTGTGCCTTCTTTTTTTACAACGATAAGAGGTGACTCTTCTACTCTTTCAAATGTCGTAAAGCGACTTAAACAACTTTCACACTCTCTCCTTCTTCGAATAGAGCGCCCCTCGTCTACCGGACGCGAATCTAACACTCTTGTACCATTATGCGAACAGGATGGACAACGCAATATATTCACTCCTTTACACTATACTCTTTATTTTTTCTCTACTTACTTCATCTGACAATATATATACAATATTATATAACTCATTCTAACTCTCTTACCACTTTAAGTTTAAGCACATTATTTTATCATCTCGTTTTCAAAAATAAGATGGTAGATGGGGTGCTAACTTATTCGTAAGAGCTCAATTTATCTCACTAACGAGTACGTTATATTTTCCCTTTTTTATAAACTAAAAAAGAGGTGCATTATACACCTCTTTACATTTTAAATCAATTATGTTCTTTTTTAAAGAGCTTTTGTTTCTCTCTGCTTAATTTCGAAGCTACCAGTGCCTCGAGGAAGCTCGATGCTCTCACGCGTTTTCGCGTTTAAACCTTCTGCAATATATTCTGCAGCAACATTTGGATCAATACGATCCCCACAAGTATAAACATCAATACTTGCGTAACCGTGCTCCGGAAAGCTATGAATTGTTAAATGTGATTCCGAGATAATTACTACTCCACTTACACCTTGTGGTGCAAATTTATGGAAAGCAACCTCACGCACTTCAGCACCAGCTCTCAGTGCTGCATCCACAAATAATTGTTCAATATACGGCATGTCATTAAGCTTGTCGAAATCGCAATCCCAAAGTTCAGCGATTACGTGACGACCCATCGTATCCATAGTATCCATTCTACAGTTCCCCCTTGTAAATTTATTCTAACTGTTCGAATTGAAAACTAATTTGCAATTTGGCTTGCTCCACTACCACGGGGGAAAGTTAGTCCAGAGAGGTCCTAACCCTTTAAGTAGTGACTACGTACCTCAGCTCTTAAGTTTACGAGTGTTAGTATACTTTGTTTATTTTCATTTTGCAACAACAGTTTTTTCGATTTTCTGTCATATTTTCCTCTTTACTTTTCCCTAAAAAAAATAAACGATTCACAAATACAGTAATCACAACGTTTCGTGGTATGTCCACTTTAAAAAATATACTTATATAATTTTTTTCCTTTTCAGAAAAAAATAAAAAAAGAGGGCAAATATTCACTTGCCCTCTCCCTTATTCACTTAAATATGTTGCACATTTTTTTGTTTCGCTAATTCGTCAACAACTAACGTTACAAGATCTACAACACGACGAGAGTAGCCCCACTCGTTATCATACCAAGCAAGTACTTTCACTTTACGATCACCCATTACCATTGTAGATAAACCATCAATAATAGCTGAGTGTGTATTTGTATTAAAGTCAATAGATACTAAAGGCTCTTCGCTGAATTCTACAATGCCTTTTAACGCACCGTTTGCAACAGTTTTGAATGCTTCATTAATAGCTTCAACTGTCACATCACGCTTTACATCTACTACTAAGTCAACAAGAGACACGTTTGGTGTTGGTACACGAAGTGCCATACCATGAAGTTTTCCGTTTAAGTGTGGAAGAACTTTTGCAAGCGCTTTCGCGGCACCTGTCGTTGTCGGAATGATTGATTGTCCGCAAGCACGTGCTCTTCTTAAATCTTTATGTGGGTTATCAATATTTTTTTGGTCATTTGTATAAGCGTGAACAGTTGTCATTAAACCGTTTTCAATTCCAAACTGCTCATCTAACACCTTAACAACAGGCGCTAAACAGTTTGTTGTGCAAGATGCATTTGAAATAACAGTATGTTTTGTAATATCTAATTTGTCTTCGTTCACACCAACTACAATTGTTACATCTTCATTTTTACCAGGCGCTGTTAAAATAACTTTTTTCGCTCCAGCTTCAACATGTAGAATTGCTTTTTCTTTTGAATTAAATTTACCAGTTGCTTCAATTACAACTTCAACACCTAGATCTGTCCAAGGCAATTCCTTTGGATCGCGGTTGTTTAAAAGGCGAATCATTTTCCCATCAACTAATAAGTGATCTTCAAATGCTTCTACTGTTCCGTCAAACTTGCCGTGAACTGTATCATATTTAATTAAATGTGCTAACGTTTCAGATGGATAGCTTGCATTGATTGCTACAATTTCGAATGCGCTTTCTTTTATTGCCTGACGAAATACCATTCTCCCAATACGTCCAAATCCATTAATTGCCACACGAGTCATAATATGTTATCCCCCTTGAATGCGTTATACTATTTATCTCCAATCCCAATAATAGTATAACACAAAAAGGGGATATGTCACTAAGCATTTTCATTAATTTCACAATTTTTTAGTCAATAATGTTCCAATTCTTTAAAATCACCTGTAATTGTGTTTTCGTTCCCATAATTGTGCCATCATTATTTATCACTTCATCTGCATTCTTCACTTTTTCTTCTAACGGCATTTGAGATTGAATGCGAGCTCTTGCTTCTTCTTCTGAAAAATTATTTCGTTTCATTAAACGTTCTAATTGTATTTTCGGTGTAACTGCTACAACTAAAACACGATCAACGAGACTTGTTAATTTACTCTCAAACAAAAGAGGGATATCTAACACAACCGCTTGCGCCCCTTCTTTTATGTACATTTCCTTTTGCGTATTCATTTCCTCACGCACTGCAGGATGAACAATTTTATTTAACTGCAATCGTTTTTCTTCATTATAGAAAACGACACTTCCTAATTTCGGCCGATCCAGTTCTCCATCTTCTTGTAATACTTCCGTTCCAAACACTTCTACAATTTTGTTATATGCTGGTTTTCCTCGCTCTACAACTTCTCTTGCAATAATATCTGCATCAATAACTGGTATACTCAGTTCACGAAACATTTGAGACACTGTACTTTTTCCGCTTGCAATGCCTCCCGTTAATCCAATTACTACTGTCATCATAACCCTCCTCACAATATAAAAGGCGCGAAACTAATGTTCCACGCCCATACTTACATTTTCCAAATTCCAATAATAATGAGTAATACCCCAGGCAGGAATGTAAATTTTTGTAACCATTTCATATTTGATAAAACCGTTCCAAGTTTCATTCCAATAAATAAAAACAAAGAACTCATAACCGCAACTAATATCGCCATCATAGCGGGCGCATACCCTAATAAAGATGCACCAATTCCAGCACCGAACGAATCTATAGAAAGAGCGATACCAAGAAGCAATGCTTCTCCTGCAGAAATGGTGCCTGATTTATCAAAATCTGCAACAGTCGGTTTCCGTAAAATTTGAATCACTAGCCCGAGCGAAGCAATTTCTAATTTCCAAACCTTCTCCTCTTTCTTTGGTTCTTCTTTTTTCTCACTTCGAAAAAATTGGTATAATACCCAAATTCCTATTCCAATAAGAACAAGCCCACCGATACGCGTTGCGATAACAGGTGAAAATATTTTCGCGATCATATGTCCAATTCCCATTGAAACAAGCATAACAGCCGCTGAACACATTCCGATAATTATAATTGATCTTAGTGGAATTCTTACGCTTCTTAAACCATATGTTAGCCCTACACTACAGCTATCTAAGCTTAATGTAAAAGCTAATAAAATAAGAGATAAATAAAGGTACATCGGTAAGCTCCTCCCTTATACATAGCCCTGCTGTATGTATATGACAAATGCCTATCCGATGTTATCTCTTTTCTATATTCTCGGCTGACAAATCGGGCAGTAATGCGTTCCTCTTCCGCCGACAACTGTTTTTTCTAATATCGTACCGCAAGTAACACACGGTTCTCCTTTTTTTCCGTATACATTTAGAAGTTCTTGGAATGAGCCAATTTGCCCTTGCGAATTCATATACGTTCGAATTGTACTTCCGCCTCGCTTCACTGCTTCACCTAACGTTGTAACAGTCGCCTCGTAAATTCGTTCAATTTCTTCTGCTGTTAAAGACGAAGCTTCTCGTTCCGGATGAATTTGAGAACGGAATAAAACTTCATCTACATATATATTTCCAAGCCCTACTAAAAGACGTTGGTCTAATAATACGACTTTTATTTTACGATTGGTCTTTTGCAATCTTTCTTGTAAATACTGCGGTGTCAATTCAGCATCAAACGGCTCCGGACCTAAGTCAGCAAGAGGCATTTGATTCAATTCTTCACCTTTCTTAAAGAGATGCATCGTACCAAACTTTCTCACATCTTTATAATGTAGTTCAGTTCCATCTGTAAATAAGAAACGGACGTGTGTATGCTTATCAATTGGCTCGTCCTCTTGATGCAGTAAAAACTTACCTTCCATACGCAAATGTGAAACAATAACATAATTCGTTACATATAAAAGCAAAAACTTTCCTCTTCGCTTTATATTTTCAATCTTCTCGCCTCTTAGCATTTCTTTAAAGATTTCTGCATCATCCGGACGTTTTACTATTTTTGGATAGGTAACAATGACATCTTCAATTGTTTTTCCTGTCACAAGATTTTCAAGTGTCCGTCTGACGTTTTCAACCTCTGGTAATTCAGGCATTTCATCACTTCCTTATTTTGCGTCGTACCAAGTTGGACCGTAAGAATAATCAACTTTCAACGGAACTGCGAGTTCAATTGCATGCTCCATTACTTCTGGTACAAGCTTCTCTAATTTTTCAATTTCTTCTTTTGGCGCTTCAAATATCAATTCATCGTGTACTTGCAGAAGTAGACGCGCCTGTAATCCTTCTTCTTCTAGACGGTCTGCCATAATAATCATTGCTTTTTTAATAATATCTGCCGCAGTCCCTTGAATTGGTGTATTCATAGCCGTACGCTCAGCAAAGCTACGTAAATTGAAATTACGACTCGTAATTTCCGGAATATAACGACGGCGATTTAATAATGTAGCCACATACCCTTTTTGTTTCGCATCTTTTACGATGTCACTCATGTATTCTTGTACACCAGGGAAACTTTCTAAATACTTTTCAATAAATTCCGCTGCTGCTTTTCTTGTAATTCCTAAGTTTTGTGAAAGACCGTAATCACTAATACCATATACAATTCCGAAATTGACAGCTTTCGCTTGTCGTCTCATATTCGAAGTTACTTCATCTTTTTCAACGCCAAATACATCCATCGCTGTTTTCGTATGAATATCCATATCATGTTGGAACGCTTCAACTAGCCCTTTATCATTTGCAATATGAGCTAATACGCGAAGTTCAATTTGTGAATAATCTGCCGCGTACATAATCCATCCTTCTTCTGATGGAACAAATGCCTGACGAATCTTTCTTCCTTCTTCTAATCGAATCGGGATATTTTGCAAGTTCGGATCCGTTGAACTTAATCGACCTGTTTGCGTTAATACTTGATTGAAACGAGTATGGATTTTAGATGAATCTTCATGTACAACTTTTAATAAACCTTCAATATAAGTTGAATTTAGTTTCCCTAATTGACGATAATGTAAAATGTTTGGAATAATTTCATGGCGATCCATAAGCTTTTCTAGTACATCAGCTGACGTAGAATAACCTGTTTTCGTCTTTTTAATAACTGGTAAGTTTAAGTTTTCAAACAGAATAACACCAAGCTGCTTCGGTGAATTAATATTAAATTCTGTTCCCGCAAGCTTATAAATTTCCTGTTCCATTTCCTTTAATCTACCTGCAAGTTCTTCTCCCATATTACGAAGACGCTCCGTATCAACTTTTACACCTTTTACTTCCATATCAGCTAATACACGCGCAAGTGGTAATTCTAACTCTGTAAACAGTTCATATTGCTCATTCTTTTGTAACTCTTCTACGAATGTTTGCTTTACATCATATAATACGTGCACTTTACGAGCTACATGCTCCGCTACTACTTCTAGCTCTGGAACAGCACGCTTCGCACCTTTTCCGTAAACTTCTTCATCGGATTTCACAGCATGTGTTTCTTTCATTTTTGCTACAGTACGGAAATCTTTATCCGTATCCGCCGGGTCAAGTAAATAAGCAGCGATTAATAGATCAAAGTCAATCCCTTGCATATCTATCCCGTTCCATTTAAGTGCAACGATTGCACGCTTCGCATCAAATGTATGCTTTCTTATTTCTCCATCTGCAAGCCACTCTTTAAAAGCGTCTGACTTAAGAGCAATGTCTGTTTGAATAAAGTAACAGCCATTTTCATTTTGAATACCAAAACCTTGAATGTCCGCTCTGTGATAGTTATCTTCTTGTACTTCAACAATAAGCGCACTATCTTGCTGAAGCATTTCTTCTGTAATTTCTTCCACAATATCAAATGTAATATCATCTAATTCAGCTGGAGTCGTTTCTTCTGGCGTAACACCTAATTTATTTAAAAGGGATGTAAATCCTAAATTCTCGAACATTGGAATCACATCACTTGCTTCATACCCTTTATACTCCATATCATCCACATGCACTGTAATCGGTGCATCTGTAATAATAGTTGCAAGATCTTTACTCATAAGAGCTTGGTCTTTATTTGCTTCTAGCTTTTCTTTTAATTTCTTCCCGCTTACTTGATCTATATTTTCATACACTGCCTCGACCGTTTCAAACTGTGTTAACAATTTAATCGCAGTTTTTTCACCAACTCCTGGTACACCTGGAATATTATCTGACTGGTCTCCCATTAAACCTTTCATATCGATAATTTGCTTTGGTGATAAGCTATATTTCTCAAATAAAGCTTCTTTCGTATATTCATCCACTTCTGTAATCCCTTTGCGAGGAATACATACGAGTGTATTATCTGAAACAAGTTGCAGTAAGTCTTTATCTCCTGAAATAACTTTTACATGAAACCCTTGTTCACTCGCTTCTTTCGCTAACGTCCCCATAATGTCATCCGCTTCATAATTTTCTAATTCATAACGCGGTACGTTGAATGCATCAAGCATCTCACGAATAAACGGGAATTGCTCTGATAATTCAGGTGGAGTCTTTTGACGTCCTCCTTTATACTCACTATACGTTTTATGACGGAATGTCGTTTTACCCGCATCAAACGCTACTAACATATGCGTTGGTTTTTCTTCCTCTAATATTCTCATTAACATCATTGTAAAACCGTAAATTGCGTTCGTATGTATACCTTTGTCGTTATTTAAAAGCGGTAGTGCAAAGAAAGCACGATACGCGATATTATTACCATCTACTAATACGACCTTTTTTTCCAAACCAGAAACCTCCCCATACAAATTTGAAATGATTTTTTTCACAGAAAAAACCGTTCCTTTCCTCTCTCTATATTAACATGACTAATAGAGAGAAGAAAAATAACGGCTATTTTCTATCATATATACAAACGTTTACTAACATAAAAGGGAAGTGACGAGAACAGCATAACTATTCTCGTCCAAAATTACTCCTTGGATGAAGGGGTTTTCATGTATTATATTAACAGACCTTTATTAATATTTAATTAAGCCATTGTTAATATATTGTAAACATCCTTCATCCTATTTTTCAGTTGCTGATTTTGGTAAAACAACTGTAAATGTTGTCCCTTCCCCAACTTCACTATCCACTGTAATCGTACCGTGATGTGCCTCAACTAAATGCTTTACAATCGATAATCCAAGGCCTGTACCACCAGTATTTCTACTTCTCGCTTTATCCACTCGGTAAAAGCGTTCAAAAATACGTGGAATTTCATCTTTACTAATACCAATTCCGGTATCCGATACTTTTATATAAGCATTATATTTATCTTCTGCTAATTCCACAGAAACAACGCCTCCAGCCGGCGTATATACGATTGCGTTATTCATTAAATTAATAAAGATTTGCTTCAAACGACTTGGATCTCCAATGACCGAGACTCCTTTTAGCGCATTTACTTGTAAAGAAATTTCTTTTTCTCCTGCTTTGTTATCAAGCACCATATGAATGTCTTCAAGAAGTCCCTTCATATCAACGGTCCCCATACTCAATTTAAATCCTTGTTGCTCAATCTTTGATAAATCTAATAAATCTTCAATTAACCCTTGCATGCGTTCACTTTCTTTTAAAATAATGTGCAAGAAATGTTCGCAGAATTTTTTATTATCCATCGCTCCATCCAAGAGCGTTTCTGAAAAACCTTTAATAGAAGTAATCGGTGTCTTTAGTTCATGAGAAACATTCGCTAAAAAGTCTTTTCTCATTTGTTCTAATTTCTTTAGCTCAGTAATGTCATGGAATACAAGGACAATCCCTTTCCATTCATGGTTCGTCCCAATAATCGGTGCTCCATATACTTCGAAATGCTTTCGCTCAATTCCAAGCGGCAATAACATTTGTTTACGCACTTTCACTTCTGTCATAAAGATTTCTTCCACGAGCTCTATAATTTCTGTATGATGAAACGACTCATAATATAAACGATCTAAATATTCTTCATCTGTTACGTGGAAAGTCTCCTTATACGAACGGTTTACAAGGTTTATATAACCGCGGCTATCAATTAAAATCATTCCGCTTCCCATATTTTCAATTAACGTATGCAGACGATCTTGTTGCATTTCTTGCTCAAGTGTCATCTCTTGTAAATTACGGGCTAAAATATTAATCGCTTTACTCAACATTCCCGTTTCATCCGAATGACTCTCATAAGCGCGTGCTTTATAATTTCCCTTCGCTAATTCGATAGCAACTTTCGTAACGGATTCAATCGGCCTAATATATTGCCCTGTAATTTTCATACCTAAAAATACGACTACGAGACAAGCGATAACAAATCCGATAATTAATAATCCCCACGTTTTTTGATGAACAGATTTCAAAGGCTCAATTGTACTTTTCACCAAAATGTACCCTTGTTTTCCTGCTACATCTTGAACGAATACCGCATGGTAAAATTCATTATTCTGATCTGTTTCTTTCGTAATGACTTTGTTTCTTTGTTTTGTTGTTTCAGAAGAAAGTTCTTTAATCATCCCTTGACTAAAAGCAGACTGTTCTCCTCCGCTATATTGAACTTTCTTTTTTTCATCTACAAATGCAATAGAAGCCTGTATTTTTTCTTCTAACTTTTCAAATACATATGGATTTTTTAAAACATCATCAAAACCCTGTTCTTCTGCTAATACCGCAACATACTCTGTTTCTTTTACCATTCTCTCTTTGGCATGATCTATATAGTAGTTTTCAAACACGGTTTCCAGTAATAAACCTAGTCCAACTAAAATAAATACAATAAGAGAAACAAATGTAAAAAGAAGCCTGGAACGAAATTTATTCATCCCCTTTTGGCTCCTCTAATTTATATCCTAAACCACGTATCGTTTTAATGTACGTCGGTTTTTTCGTATTTTGTTCAATTTTATCGCGCAAATGGCTAATGTGAACGTCAACAATTCGTGTATCACCAGCAAAATCATAGTTCCATACAGCACTTAATAATTGATCACGTGTCAACACGCGACTTTTATTTTTCGCAAGATAAACAAGTAGTTCAAATTCTTTTGGTGTTAATTCAAGCTTTCTTCCTTGGAAATAAGCCTCATAAAATTCCGGCAAAATTTTAAGTTCAGCAAGTGTGATGCTCTCTTCATCTGACGCTTCTTTCACTTGTTCTTCTTGTTGTAATTTCGTGCGGCGCAAAATTGCCTTCACACGCGCAACAACTTCTCTTGGGCTAAATGGCTTCGTCATATAATCATCTGCCCCAAGTTCAAGACCTAGCACCTTATCAAATTCATCATCTTTTGCTGTTAACATTAAAATCGGCGTCATAACGCGCTGCAATCGTAATTCTTTACACACTTCCATACCATCCATTTTTGGAAGCATTAAATCTAATATAATTAAATCTGGGCGTTCTGTTGTCGCTTTTTGAAGCGCCATTTCTCCATCCATCGCTGTTATCACTTCAAACCCAGCTTGTTGTAGATTAAATTCAATTAAAGTTAAGATAAACTCCTCATCATCAACTACTAAAATACGATTGTTCATTCTTTTCCTCCAAGTTATAGACTTGAAACCTTCTTCATCCTAGTATTTTCCCCGTTATTCTCATCATACTAGAAAATAAGGTACCTCTCAATATAATTGTCTATACATGGAGCTCGTTTCTACTAATACTTCGAAAATAAAAGCAATTAAAACTTCATTCTCTCTCCCTCTCCACTATCCAAATTCGGTAGATAAACCTACCTTTTTCAAAGTATTTTTCCTTATGAACCATAAATCCCCTCTCCTGCGCTAGGAAAAACGAAAGAGCATACGCTATTTTATAGTCCAGTGTTTCATATCCATCAAATAGTCTTCCATACATTTCATTCGCGACCCCCTCTGCCCACACTTCAGCTTCTCTTATCGTTTCAAAAATAATGTCTTCTCTCTTCCACTTCACCTTAAAAACACCCCTTTCATTGACTTCAATTACCAATAAATATATTATTAATTTAAATATATAAATAAATACGATTCAGGAGGCTATTATGCGAGTATTACTACCTATTTTAACTTTAGTAGTAACATGTTTCCTTACTTTTAACGTACCAAGCTGGGATACGATTAAAACAGGTTGCTCAGAATTTTCCGAAGGGTTTAAAGAAGGATTTTTCAACTAAAAATAGCGCTAGCCCCTTATAGTAAGGTATGCTAGCGCTATTCATATTTTCATGTTTTAAAAATTATCTAATGCTTTTTCCATAATAGAAACTGATTTAAAAGGCGGCGTTACTGTTAAAGAACCCTTTACAACCGTTTCTCCTTTTTCATCATGAGCAGATACAAGCATATCAATTGTATGTTCCTCCTCAGAAACAGCCACAACTTCAAAATGGATTTGTAACGTTTCATAATGATGAACATGCTTCACGAACGTAAGGTCCTTCCTAGTAATATGACTGCCTGGACCTGGTAAATATTTCGTAACTGCCGTTGTAATCATTCCCGTTAGCATAATGCTTGGTACAATCGGCTTTTCATACGGAGTTTGGGATGCGTAATCATGCTGAATATATAATGGATTGGCATCATTCGTTAACCCTAAGTACAATAACAAATCTTTATCCTCAATTTTTTCAGTGATAGATAATTTCTCTCCTACTGTAATTTCATCCATTCTACGACCAATTTGAACTTTTTTCTTTAACATGTTACAACCCCCTCCGATTTTTTCACCTTATTATCCTACTAATAGCGATACCTGATCCGAAATTTACTATGATGAGGGCAATGTATAGTATAAATCTATAGTTTCATTATAGGATACACCAAATGATAGCGTTTTCATATTATTTCAAAAAAACATTTGAATAAATAGTAGAAAAAGATTCGGGGCCCCGAATCTTTTTCTACTTATATTTAATTATTAAACAAGAACCTTCATTACATTACGTACAGATTCTACAGAGCGATCTAACGCTTCTCTTTCATCTGTAAGAAGTTCTAACTCAATAATTTTTTCAATTCCGTTACCACCTAGAATTACTGGTACGCCTAAGTAAAGGTCGCTATAACCATATTCACCTTCAAGGTACGCAATAGCTGGTAATACACGGCGTTGATCTTTTAAGATTGCTTCTGTCATTTCAACTAAAGAAGCAGCTGGTGCGTAATATGCACTACCGTTTCCTAATAAGCCTACAATCTCGCCGCCACCTTTACGGGTACGTTCTACGATTGCTTCTAAACGCTCTTTCGGAATTAACGTTTCTAACGGAATGCCACCTGCATAAGAATAACGTACAAGAGGTACCATATCGTCACCGTGTCCACCAAGAACAAATCCTGTAATGTCTTTCACAGAAAGATTTAATTCTTGTGCAATAAATGTACGGAAACGAGCTGTATCTAATACGCCCGATTGACCGATAACACGCTCTTTCGGGAATCCTGCTTCTTTAAATACAGAATATGTCATTGCATCAACTGGATTTGTTAATACAAGAATAATCGCATTTGGTGAATGTTTTGCAATGTCGCGCGTAATACTTTTCATAATTTTAGAGTTTGTTGCTACTAAGTCATCACGGCTCATACCAGGCTTACGTGCAATACCTGCTGTAATAACGACAACGTCAGAATCAGCAGTATCTGCGTAATCAGATGTTCCAATAATGTTAGCATCAAAACCTTGTACTGGGCTCGCTTCTAACATATCTAACGCTTTCCCTTTTGTTGGATTTTCCAGTTGTGGAATGTCCACTAATACAACATCTGCAAGTTCTTTTTGTGCTAATAAGAATGCTGTTGTTGCTCCTGTAAATCCTGCACCGATGACTGAAACTTTCTTGCGTTTGATTGTCATAATTTACCCCCCGCTTTAATTATGCGTTTTTGATTATCGCTACATCCATGTTTTTAATAAGTTCATTAGCGAACTCAGAACATTTCACTTCTGTTGCACCTTCCATTAAGCGTGCGAAATCATAAGTTACTACTTTTGAAGCAATTGTTTTCTCAACTGAATCAGTTACTAATTTCGCAGCTTCGTTCCATCCTAAGTGCTCTAATAATAATACACCAGAAAGAAGAACCGAAGATGGGTTTACTTTGTCTAAACCTGCATATTTTGGAGCTGTACCATGTGTAGCTTCAAAGATAGCATGTCCAGTCACATAGTTAATGTTTGCACCAGGTGCAATACCAATTCCACCTACTTGTGCAGCAAGTGCATCAGAGATGTAGTCTCCGTTTAAGTTCATTGTTGCAACAACATCGAACTCACGTGGACGAGTTAAAATCTGTTGTAAGAAGATGTCTGCAATAGAATCTTTTACGATGATTTTCCCAGCCACTTCAGCGTCTGCCATCGCTTTATTCGCTGCATCTTTACCATCTTTCTCAACGATACGGTCATATTCAGCCCAAGTAAATACTTTATCGCCGAATTCTTGTTCCGCTACTTCGTAACCCCAGTTTTTGAAAGCACCTTCTGTAAATTTCATAATGTTTCCTTTATGAACTAATGTAACAGAAGAACGTTTTTCGTTAATTGCATATTGAATTGCAGCACGAACAAGACGCTTTGTCCCTTCTTCTGAGATTGGTTTAATACCAATACCAGATGTTTCTGGGAAGCGGATTTTATTAACACCCATTGCTTCTTTTAAGAAAGCAAGGACTTTTTCTGCTTCTGGAGATCCTTGTGCATATTCAATTCCAGCATAAATGTCTTCTGTATTCTCACGGAAAATAACCATATCAGTATCTTCCGGACGTTTTACAGGTGAAGGAACACCATCAAAATAACGAACTGGACGTAGACATACATATAAATCTAATTCTTGACGAAGTGCTACGTTTAGAGAACGAATACCACCGCCAACTGGAGTTGTAAGTGGACCTTTAATCGCGATTAAATATTCACGGATTAAATTTAAAGTTTCTTCTGGTAACCACTCGCCTGTTTGGTTGAATGCTTTTTCCCCTGCAAGCACTTCTTTCCAAACGATTTTCTTCTCACCATCATAAGCTTTTTCAACTGCTGCTTCTAGTACACGAGATGCAGCTGCCCAAATATCAGGACCAATTCCATCTCCTTCGATAAATGGAATAATCGGATTGTTTGGTACATTCATAACACCATTAGTTACAGTAATTTTTTCACCTGTCGTCAATGTGATAACCCCCATGTTTGAAATTTCATATGTATGAAACTGAGGGAATAACCCCTCAGTTCAAACCGTTATTTAAATTAAAATATTCTAATCATTACGTCTTTCCGAAAAAATCAGACTTTTGAAAGCGTATTTTCACTATCAAAATAGTGTTTTTCGCTTATCGTTGTGCAATTGGAACGTACACTTGATGTGTTGGTCCATTATAATCAGCACGCGGACGGATTAAACGGTTGTTTTCATATTGTTCTAGAATATGAGCTAACCAGCCTGACATACGGCTAATTGCAAAAATAGGTGTAAATAAGTCATGGTCAATTCCTAAACAATGGTATACAGAAGCTGAATAGAAATCAACATTTGGTGGAAGACCTTTTTCTTTTGTTACAATGTCTTCAATTTTGATAGACATATTATACCATTTGTCTTCTCCTAAAAGCACGCATAATCTCTTAGACATTTCGCGTAAATGTTTTGCACGCGGATCACCCTGCTCATATACACGGTGGCCAAAGCCCATGATTTTCACTTTATTTTGAAGAGCATTATGAATATATGATTCAACATTTTCTTCTTCGCCAATTTCAGTTAGCATCTTCATTACATTTTCGTTTGCCCCGCCGTGAAGAGGACCTTTTAACGCACCGATTGCTGCTGTAATACCAGAATATACATCTGAAAGTGTAGCTACACAAACGCGTGCAGTAAATGTAGAAGCGTTTAACTCATGATCTGCGTGAAGTACAAGCGCCTTATCAAAAGCTTCAATTTCAACTTCATTTGGCTCGCGATCATTTAACATGTACAAGAAGTTTGCAGCTAATGATAAATCGTTTCTAGGCTCAACAACATCTAAACCTTTACGAATTCTTGCATAAGCAGCAACTAAAGTTCCCACTTGAGCCTGCAATTTAACCGCTTTCAAATAATTGGAGTTTTCATCCATAATTTCAGCGCTCTCATCGTATAATGATAGCATGGAAATTGCAGTTCGTAAAACAGACATCGGATGTGCGATTTTTAAATCTACTTGTTTCAAATATGTTAAAATCTCACCTGGAACTTTATAGTATTCCGATACAATCTCTTTAAATTTCGCTAGTTCTTGTTCATTAGGAAGCTTGCGATGCCATAATAAGTACACTACTTCTTCAAATGTAGCATTCTCAGCTAAATCATCAATATTATACCCAACATAAGTTAATGTATCATCAATAATAGAGCTCACAGATGATGTTGTTGCTACTACCCCTTCTAAACCTCGAATAACAGTCATGACATTCTCTCCTTTTCCTGAAAATTCTCCCAACCTTGCTCCTTATATCTATTTGCTTCCCTTTTGAATTATGAACGCCCGTTCACTCTTTAGGCAAGCAAAATGCACGATCATGCAAATTTGTTGCGATGTTCCCCTCTTATTGTCCATTGTTTACATGGAAAGCATGAGCGTGAATGTCTCCCCGAATCCTCACGCTCAAAACAACAAGTTAGTGAGGAAAATTAATCCCGAAGAGTTTTATGATAAAAACAACATAAAACAATATCATTATAAAATTGTTTTATGTTGTTTTTATTTTATCTGGTGTAAAGTCTCTGCTGTTATGTAACTTTTCAAAGTTTCTAATCCTATTATAAACAATTATCTGACTTTTGTGAACAGAAAGAATTCAAAAATTTTATATTACTATAAAATTCCTTATTTAAACATCTGTATAATACTCATAACTGCATAGGCAATTCCAGCCCCAATTAATGGACCTACAGCAACTCCATTAAATAAAGCAACCGCTATAATTGTCCCGAAAACGAGCGCAGTTGTAATATGAGGATCCGTCGTCAATAATTGTACGCCGCCTTTCGCTAACAAAGCAACCGCTACCCCTGAAGCTAAAGCAATCCATGCATAATACGATTTCGCCGCTTCTCCAAGTTGTTTAAAACCTATTTCCCCCGTTGCAATCGGTACGAGTACTGCTATTGTAATAACCGTTACACCGAGGTTAATCCCTTTCGTTTGTAGATAAGGAAAGACTTTATCTCCTAGAAACGTAAATTTCAATAAAAATAACACACCAATAGCTACAGTAAGCGATTGGTTTTTAGCAACAAGTCCTATAATAAGTAGTATGAATAAAAATAACGTTGACTGACTAATCATGTTTACACTTCCTTTCTGAAAATAATGAACTCATTTCCAAACAAAAATACCTTTAAACCTATCGTTATACATGCTATATCGATGTATATTCAACAATAACCACTTCATTTTTTATGTATTTTAAAATGCTAAAATGAGACTTTCATCATCAAAAATTTAAGCATGTATACATTTTTGAAAACGATTGTCTCTCCTTTCTTTTCTAATAAGAAACAGGTAAAATAAAAAGAAGAGAAAATGAAGTTTTTACCATATAGTAGAAGCATCAACACCAAGCTTTTACAGTCACTCATGTACTGAAAAAGCAGGAAAATCCATCATTCCACTATAACATAAAGTGAAACTTTAATCAGCGGAGCACACTCGTTATAAGTTGAACGAATTAGGATAATCCAAATTGGAATGGGAGGTATACATCTTTGAACCGAAACTTACTATATATGATATTGCGACTCATATTTGTCATTGTAGCAACGGTAGCCGGGTTCTATGCATTACTATATATATCAGGACTTATCTACCCTTTTATTATCGCTTTCGCATTTGCTTATTTGATTAATCCCGTCGTCAATTTCCTTAATCAAAAACTACAATTTCCTCGCGCACTAGCAGTACTCGTTAGCTTAATTCTCGTATTCGGAGCTATCGTCGGACTCGTTACATATCTTGTAACGGAAGCAATATCTGCCACAACATACTTACTACAACTTGTTACAGTAAAGTTTCCGGATATCGTTAAATTCGCAGAGCAATTTGCACTTAATCATATTATGCCTCTCTATGATGATTTAATTTCTAAATTTAATCATCTTGGTGAACCACAGCGCTATACGATTACACAAAACATTCAAAACTTAGGAACCGAAGCAACGACGCAAATGAAAGAACTTTTAACTGCTATTATAAGCGGATTAACAAATTTCATTAGTGCATTACCAACAACTTTAACTGTCCTTGTATTCGTTTTATTAGCCACTTTCTTCATTAGTTACGATTGGCACCGTCTTGCTCAGAAAGTAAGAAAATTTTTGCCGAATCGTGTTCATGGCTATGGAAAAACTATTTTTGTCGATTTAAGAAAAGCTTTATTTGGTTTTGTTAAAGCGCAACTTACACTCGTATCTATGACAACTGTTATTGTACTAATCGGACTTTTAATATTACGCGTACCATACTCCATTACTATCGCAATTATTACAGGGGTTGTAGATTTACTCCCGTATTTAGGAACAGGCGCCGTCTTCGTTCCTTGGGTTATATACGTATTTTTCACCGGCGACACTGCTTTCGCCATCGGTCTTCTCATCTTATACATCGTCGTGATTGTCCAAAGACAAATTATGGAACCTAAAGTACTTTCCTCCAATATCGGTCTTGATCCATTAGCAACACTGATTGCTCTATTTGTCGGCTTTAAGCTTTTTGGCTTTTTAGGATTAATCATCGGTCCAGTCATCTTAGTACTACTTAATACATTGCACAAAGCTCGTGTATTCCATGATTTGTGGAAATATATTAAAGGCTCACCTTCAAAATAATAGTTTCTAATTCATATACAACAAAAACTTACATGTAATCAGTGGGAATTTCCCACTGATTATTCCTTGTACTTATTTTTCACACTCATTACATGCAACAAGAGGATTTCCCACAAAAAGGATAATACTCTTGTTTTTTGCATTGAAAACGCATATTTCGAGGTATTTTTACATATTTATTCTATTTTTTATATAATTATTACTTACATTTATTACTTTTTATGTAAATGAATAAATATACAAAACGGTATAAAATGAGACTTAAACTAACAATTTTCCTGTTCGCATCTAACTTTTCCATACCAATTAATTCTTTTTATATACAAAAACCAGCTTGAGTTCCTATGAATTTCCCTACAACACACTCATTAAGAACCACCTACATATCCAATCGAAAAATACACAGCCAATATAATAAGGCAAAACTACGATTCGTAAGGATTTTGTCCACCACCGATTATTAACTTTCACCAACCGGACTTGTATGAGCAGCCTGATTTCCACTTAACTCCTTCGCATTCACCAAATTTTAAGGCATGATACAGCAAAACTTTAATTAACAGAGCTTCATCCATCTCCCATCCTTTTGCGGGCAAAAAAATAGTACTTAGATCGCTATAATCTAAGCACTATTTCTGCACAATAATAGTAGAACTCTTTCTAAACTTCCATTCCATCCACTTCATAACAAATGGCTTCAACAAAGTCCTCGTCATAGGGAGAACAAAGATAAAACCTATTATATCCGTTACATATCCAGGAAGTACCAAAAGAATACCTCCTACAAAGATAAAAATACCATCCAGTACCGCTCCTCCTGGCATTTCTCCTCTATTCAACTTAGATTGAATCTCTCCAAGCACTTTAAATCCTTGTCTTTTCGCCAAATAGACACCTACAACACCCGTAAATACAATCATAGCGAACGTAGACCATAAACCTATTACATGACTCGATCCAATTAAAACTGTAATCTCAATCGCCGGTATTAAAATAAACAAGAATAGTAACCACTTCATAGTTCTACACTCCTCTCACGCATCACTCTAAAAGAACCCAGAGCGCCCGTATACGCTACACAGAAACTAAACACCTTTCCCTATTGAACCTCGTAACAAACGGATTTTAAACGCAATTCTGGGCGTTTCAAGCTGATTCCGCCTCGTTTTTGTGTAAAAAAAAGAGAAGGACTCCGATCCTTCTCTTCGTATTACTTATAGCACTTCCGCATGTCCATTATAAACAATTCCGCGTGCTGCATCAACTGTTACTTCTTGGCCATTTTTTAAAGTTGCTGTTACGCCGTTTACACCAACGATAACAGGAATACCGATTGATACACCTACAACAGCCGCATGGCTTGTAAGACCGCCTTCTTCTACAACTAGAGCAGCAGCTTTTTCGATTGCAGGAATCATATCTTTATCAGTGCTTGTTGTAACAAGGATATCACCTTTGTTTACGTTCGCTACAGCTTCAGCAGCTGTTTTCGCTACAACTACTTTACCTTTTGCAGCTTTACGACCGATTCCTTGTCCTTTCGCAACTTCTTCACCAACAACATGGATTTTCATTAAGTTTGTTGTACCAGTTTCAGCAACTGGAACACCAGCAGTGATTACTACAGTGTCTCCAAGTCCAATTAGACCTGCATCCATACCTGTTTGAATTGCAGTATCTAACATTTCGTCAGTAGACGCTGCACGTTTTCCAGCCATAAATGCTTGTACACCCCAAACAAGTGCAAGACGACGTCCTACTTGCTCGTCAGATGTTACAGCTACGATTGGAGATTTCGGACGGTATTTAGAGATCATTTTCGCAGTATGTCCACTTTCTGTTGGAGCTACGATTGCAGCTACATCAAGAGCAAGTGCTGTATGCGCAACAGATTGGCTAATTGCATCTGTAATCGTTGGAGTGAACTCTTTAATACGTTTTTTGAACATATCTTCATATTGTAATGATTTTTCAACACGTACTGCAATGTTAGCCATCATTGTTACTGCTTCTACTGGGTATTGACCAGCAGCTGTTTCACCTGAAAGCATGATTGCATCTGTACCATCGAAGATTGCGTTAGCTACGTCACTTGCTTCCGCACGAGTTGGGCGTGGGTTACGTTGCATAGAATCTAACATTTGTGTCGCAGTAATAACCGGTTTACCTAACACGTTACATTTTTTGATTAGACGTTTTTGTACTAATGGTACTTCTTCTGGTGGAATTTCTACACCCATATCACCACGAGCTACCATTAAACCGTCAGAAACTTCTAAGATTGAATCGATGTTATCGATACCCTCTTGGTTTTCGATTTTTGGTACGATTTGGATGTATTGAGCGTTATGCCCTTCTAATAATTCACGGATTTCTAATACATCAGATGCTTTACGTACGAATGAAGCTGCGATGAAATCAACTTTTTGCTCGATACCGAAAACGATATCTTTTACGTCTTTTTCAGTGATACCAGGAAGCTTAATGCTTACGTTTGGTACGTTAACACCTTTTTTATTTTTTACAGTTCCGCTGTTTAAAACTTTTGTACGGATGTTTCCGTCAGCTTTTTCGATTACTTCTAGTTCGATAAGACCGTCATCGATTAGAATACGAGAACCTGGGTCTACATCGTCATAAAGACCAGCATAAGATACAGAGAACTTCTCTGCAGTACCTAATACTTGCTCAGTAGAAAGAACTACTTCTGCACCTGTTACAAGCTCAGCTTGTCCGTCTACGAAGTCGTGAGTACGGATTTCTGGACCTTTTGTATCAAGTAAGATACCAACTGTTTTACCAGTTTTCTTTGAAGCTTCACGAATGTTTTTAATACGAGCGCCGTGCTCTTCATGGCTACCATGAGAGAAGTTTAAACGAGCAACGTTCATACCCGCTTCGATTAATTGTTCTAATTTCTCAATACTTTCACTAGCAGGACCTATAGTACATACAATTTTAGTTTTACGCATATTGCACCTCCGAAAATTATGAAACCGTTCCCAAATATCCGACACTAAGCCGATTAGATGGATAATTCTTTAGATAATTGATACATATCTTTATCGATTGTATGCTTTTGAGCTAACGCTTCGATAATATCATGATCAACAAGTTTATTATCTTGAATACCTACACAACGTCCACCTCTACCAGCAATTAATAATTCAACTGCTCTTGCGCCAAGACGACTTGCTAATACACGATCTTGTGCACTTGGTGATCCACCACGTTGTACGTGACCTAATACAGTTACACGAGTATCAAAGTTTGTTGCTTCTTCAATGTGCTTACCGATGTCAATTGCACTTCCAACACCTTCAGCCACAATGATAATACTGTGTTTTTTACCACGTTCACTACCACGCTTCAGACGAGCAATAACATCTTCCATGTCATACTCTTCTTCTGGAATTAAGATTGTTTCGGCACCATCAGCTAAACCAGCCCATAATGCGATATCTCCAGCATGACGTCCCATTACTTCGATAACATATGTACGTTCATGAGATGTAGCTGTGTCACGAATTTTATCAATTGCATCAATAACAGTATTTAAAGCTGTATCGAAACCAATTGTGAAGTCTGTTCCAGGAATATCATTGTCGATTGTACCTGGTACACCAACACATGGGAATCCTTGTTCAGTTAATTTTTTAGCACCTTGGTAAGAGCCATCTCCACCAATAACAACAAGTCCTTCGATACCGTGTTTCTTTAATTGCTCGATACCTTTTAGTCGTACTTCTGGATCTTTAAACTCAGGACATCTTGCTGTATATAATTTCGTACCACCACGGTGGATAATATCGCCAACAGAACCAAGTTCTAATTTTTCAATATGACCAGAAATTAAACCCGCGTATCCATGGTAAATACCATATACTTCAATATCATGGAAAATCGCTTTACGAACAACTGCACGAATGGCAGCATTCATACCAGGTGAATCTCCACCACTTGTTAATACACCAATACGTTTCATTTGTACTCACCTCATAAAGATTATTTGCCTTATAATAAAATAACACGAAAAAATATAAAAACACAATGGAGAAGATGTGTCTTTTCATAATAAAAACGTGCATTCGCGAAGAGGAACGCACGCTTTTATTATTTTATCCCAATGGAAGCGTTTGAAAACGAAACTTGCCCAATTTTCATATATTTTTCATAACGTTTTTCGATTAATTCATCTTTCGAAATTCCGCTTAATTGTTCAAAAGTTTTCTTAAGCATTAAATCTATATTTTCTGATTGTTTTAAAATATTACGATGCGCTCCACCTTTTGCCTCTGGAATAATTTCGTCAATTACACCTAATTCTTTCAAATCTAATGCTGTAATTTTCATCGCTTCTGCAGCTTCTTTTGCTTTACCAGCGTCTTTCCAAAGAATTGCCGCCGCACCCTCTGGTGTAATAACAGAATACGTGGAATTTTCCAGCATATGAATGTAATCTCCTACTCCAAGACCTAACGCACCACCACTACCACCTTCACCGATAACAATACAAATAACAGGTACCGTTAAACCCGCCATTTCAAATAAATTACGGGCAATCGCCTCACTTTGTCCACGTTCTTCAGCTGCTTTACCAGGATAGGCTCCCTTCGTATCGATGAAACAAATAATAGGACGATTAAACTTTTCCGCTTGTTTCATGAGACGCAGTGCTTTTCGATATCCTTCTGGATGAGGCATCCCAAAATTACGACGAATATTTTCTTTCGTATCTTTTCCGCGTTGGTGCCCAATTACAGTTACAGGCATCCCCTTATATTTCGCAATGCCGCCGACAATCGCTGCATCGTCGCCAAATAGGCGATCTCCATGACATTCAAAAAAATTAGTAAATAAGTGCTCAATATAATCGAGCGTTGTCGGTCGTTCTGCATGACGAGCAATTTGAACACGGTCCCATACTTTCATATTGCCGTATATATCTTCCTCTAATTTTTCTAGCTTGTCTTCCAAAATACGAATCTCCTCACTGAAGTCCATCTGGCTGTTTTTCGTATAGTCTTTCAGTTCACGAATCTTATTTCTTAGCTCAACAACTGGTTTCTCAAATTCTAGCTCTGCCATACAGCCATTTCCCCTCCTTGATGAACTTCTAAAATCTTACGGAGCGATTCTCTCATATCATCACGATGCACAACCGCATCTAATTGACCGTGCTCTAATAAAAATTCTGCCGTTTGGAAATCTTCCGGTAGTTTTTCACGCACTGTTTGTTCAATTACACGTCTACCAGCAAATCCGATAAGTGCACCTGGCTCTGCAAGATTGTAATCACCAAGTGAAGCGAAACTCGCTGAAACCCCGCCCGTCGTTGGGTGAGTCATAACAGAAATAAATAACCCTCCTGCATTACTATGCTTTTTCAAAGCTACGCTTGTTTTTGCCATTTGCATTAAACTTAATATCCCTTCTTGCATACGGGCACCACCCGACGCAGTAAAGATAATAAATGGAACTTGTAAGTCGTATGCTTTTTCAACTGCACGGGCAATTTTCTCTCCTACAACAGAGCCCATGCTGCCCATTCGAAAACGAGAATCCATTACTGCAACAACAACAAGCATGTCATCAATTGTTCCTTCACCAGTTACAACCGCTTCGTTCAATTTAGTCTTCTTACGATCGCTCTCTAGTTTCTCTTCGTATCCTGGAAACTCGAGTGGATTTAATGAAACCATTTCTTTGTCATACTCACGGAATGACCCTTCGTCCAATATACTATCAAGACGTTCCCATGCATTCATAGGATGATGATATCCACAATTCACACATACTTTTAAATTTTTTAGAAGCTCTTTCGTATACATGATTTTTTTACATTTCGGACATTTTGTCATAACGCCATCTGGTACATCTTTTCGTACTTGTTCTGAAGGTATTGCAGCGTACTTTTTCTTTTTCACGAATAAATCTCTTAGCACAATTTGACCCCCTTCATTGAGAGCTAAGGTTAGCGCAAGAAGAAAATTGGGCTAACACCAAAGTTTGATGTTAGCCTTATCTTCTCAATCTGTCTAATAACCTCACTCTTTACGTTTAACTTTAACCGCTACGCGATAGAATGTTTGTCATAACGTGTCATGGTCATTTCGACAAATTTTATACATTACGAGTGAAACTGTATATTCTCTACTAATTCATCGTAAATTTTTAGTGCATCATTTTCTTGTTTTTCTTCCAAAGTAGCATAAAGCTTTCTATACATATCGATAGAATCTCCTGAAACTTCACAAGAAAGAGTTGATACGTAATCATTTACGATCATCCAAATGCGATATAGTAAATAATTATCGACTTGTTCAATGAGTGTTTTAAAGAACGTTTGATGAAGCATCGGAATTGAGTTTTCATTTTCTTCAAGCACTTGATTTAATTTTCTTAGCACTTTAGAAAACGTTTCTTTCGGCAAATTACATACAATTCGAATCATATCTTTCTCGAGCAATCGTTTTGTTTGTAATAAATCACGAATTGTTTTCTCATCTTGCAGCAAGAACGGCGCAATCAATTGTACAAGACCGTTATCGTAAAAGTTTCGAATAAACGTCCCTTCACCACGTCTCGTTTCAATCAATCCTACCAGTTCTAAAGCACGCAATGCTTCTCTTACAGAGGAACGCCCTACGTTTAAACGTGAACTTAACTCACGCTCAGACGGCAAACGATCCCCCGCCACCAATCCATCTTCTTCCATAATGGAACGGATTTTTTTTACAATTTCGAGATATACTTTTGTATTTGATGATGTCAATGGAAATTCCTCGCTTATTCTTTACCAATCAGCGCTAATTGTTTTGTTTTCTCAGCAATCTCATTTGGATCTACTTGACGGCGAGCTACTCCTGTCTCCATTGCAGCTTTCGCAACGTAAGCTGCCACTTGAGGCGCTACACGCGCGTCAAACGGTGCCGGAATGATATAGTCTGCATTCAACTCATCTTCTGCTACAAGCTCAGCAATAGCCTGTACAGCTGCCATCTTCATTTCTTCGTTAATTTGTGTCGCATGTACGTCAAGTGCACCACGGAAAATACCAGGGAACGCTAGTACATTATTTACTTGGTTCGCGAAGTCAGAACGACCCGTTCCAACAACAGCTGCGCCCGCTGCTTTTGCCAATTCTGGCATAATTTCTGGAACTGGATTCGCCATTGCAAAAATAATTGCATCGTCATTCATTGTACGAACCATCTCTTCTGTTAATGCACCTTCTGCAGATACACCAATGAATACGTCCGCACCTTGTACAACGTCAGCTAAAGAACCTTCGATACGATTCTTATTTGTATATTTTGCAACTTCATCCTTCACCGGATTCATCCCTGTAGGACGACCATCATAGATTGCGCCTTTACGGTCACACATAATAATGTCACGTACACCATAGCGATATAAAAGTTTAATAATTGCAATACCTGCTGCACCTGCACCATTTGCGACAACTTTAATGTCAGACATTTTCTTTCCAACTAATTTTAGCGCGTTCACAAGACCTGCTACTGTTACGATAGCTGTTCCGTGTTGATCATCATGGAAGATAGGAATATTTGTTTCTTTTTTCAAACGTTCTTCAATAATGAAGCAGTTTGGTGCTGCGATATCCTCTAAGTTAACGCCGCCAAAAGTTGGCTCCATTAATTTTACAGTTTCAACAATTTTATCTACATCGTTTGTATTTAAGGCAATTGGGAATGCATCTACACCAGCAAAGCTCTTGAATAATACAGCTTTACCTTCCATTACTGGAAGAGATGCTTCAGGTCCAATGTTACCAAGACCAAGTACAGCCGTTCCATCTGTCACAACTGCTACCATATTTCCCTTCATCGTATATTCATATACCTTACTTTTATCGTCATAAATTTCCTTACAAGGTTCTGCAACCCCTGGAGAATATGCAAGACTTAAATCTTTTGCATTTTCTACTTTTACTTTTGATACAGTTTCTAATTTTCCTTGATGCACTTTATGCATGTGAAGTGCTTCTTCACGAAGTGTTGACAAACTATCCACTCTCCTCAAATTATTCTAGCTGATATCAATTTCTCCAAGTGGTCTGACCACGAACACTACTACTATAATAATCGAAGTGTAGGGAAATTGTCCATTATATTTTCACAACTACATTTTCTTCCCCGACAATTTCACGAAGTGCTCCTAAACATTCTTCACTTGGATGAATCGATAAACTTCGAGACAATTGTACCATTTTATGTTCCTTTTCATAATAAATTAGTACTTTCGCAAAACCTGAATAGTCAAACAATACTTTAGTAACCTGATTTAAAAGCTTTTTCTCATACTGAGACGACAATTTCACGTAAACAGATGCATCTTTCTTTTCTTCATACACATCCATTTCTTCTAACGGATATAGTCCATTTACAATCCATTGCAACTTATGATTTCTAAGCTCAATCATGCCGTCAACTAAAACAATTGCTCCTTCTTGTAACTTATCTGAGAAATGTATATATGTTTCAGGGAAAAGAACTGCTTCCATTTCATCGTTTTGATCACAAAATGTAATAAACGCCATCTTTTGCAACTTTTTCGTACGAATCACTCTCACGCTTGTTATATACACGATAGCCCTTTGTACTTTTTTCTTATGTCGCATTGCCTGAGCAAGAGATGGAATTTCTAATTCTTTCGCTAACTTCACATACTGCGCTGTCGGATAGCTTGATAAATAAAAACCTAGTGCTTCCTTCTCTTTATTTAATTGTTCAATAAAAGAGAGCTCTTCTCCTTGCACGTATTTTGATTTTGGAACAGCATCTCCTAAATCACGTGCAAGATTTGCGTACTCTAACGCTCCTTTAAGGCTTTTCCATAAATTTGTTCTCGAAACACCAAAATCGTCAAAACACCCAGACCAGACGAACGCCTCTAAATTTCGCTCTGTTACAAACTTTGATGGCATGCGAAGACAAAATTCAAATAAATCTTCAAATACTTTTTTCTCTCGTTCTTCGAGTAATGCTGTCACTGTAGCCATTCCGATGTTTCGAATTGAAAGTAAGCTGTAACGTATCGCATTACCTTCTATTTGGAAATTGTAACCACTTCTCTGAAGAGACGGCGGCAAAACGTGAAAACCTTTCCGCTTCGTTTCTCGTATATACTGCACAATCTTATCTTCATTTCCAATTGCACTTGATAATAATGCTGTCATAAATTCCAGCGTATAATTCGCTTTTAAGTAAGCAAGCTGATATCCAATCATACTGTAGGCTACAGCATGACTTCGGTTAAAACCGTAATTCGCAAATCTTACAATTAAATCGTAAATTTTCTCTGCGGATGTCTCGTCATAACCATTTTGTAAACAGCCTTGTACAAAATGCTTACGCTCCTGATCTAAAATATCACGATTTTTTTTACTCACTGCACGGCGTAATAAATCTGCTTCTCCGAGCGAAAATCCCGCCAACTTCGACGCAATTTGCATAATTTGTTCTTGGTATACAATTACACCGTATGTTCTTTCTAAAATCGGCTTTAAATCCGGATGTAAATATTCAATTTTTCTTTTTCCGTGCTTTGATTCAATAAAGGTTGGAATTTGTTCCATTGGTCCTGGTCTATATAACGAGTTAACAGCGACAATATCTTCAAATTCATTCGGTTTTAACCCGCGAAGTACATTTCGCATACCACCTGATTCAAACTGGAATACACCTGTTGTATCCCCTCTACCTAACAATTGGAACGTCTTTTCATCTTGAAGTGGTAAATTTCTTAAATCAATTTTTGTCCCCGTCTTTTTCACGATAAACTTTATAATATTTTCAAGTAACGTTAAATTACGTAATCCTAAAAAATCCATCTTTAACAAACCAAGTTCTTCTAATGCATCAGCTGGGTATTGCGTAACATACACATCGTTATGCCCTTCTTGTATTGCAACACTTCCGGTTAACGGCTCTTGGCTCATAATAACGCCAGCTGCATGAATAGACGTATGACGTGGTAAGCCTTCTACACGTTTTGCAATTTCAAACACACGCTCATGTAACAGATTCCCTTGTATAAACTCACGGAGTGATTGCGATTCCTCATATGCATCTTTTAACGTTATACCAAGCTTTGATGGGATAAGTTTTGAGAATATGTCAATGTCTCGCGGCGGAAGCCCCATTACACGCGCAATATCTCTAATTGCCGCTTTCGCTGCAAGCGTCCCGAACGTTACAATTTGTGCAACACGCAGCTGACCATATTTATCTTTCACATATCGAATCATCTCATCACGTCTTATATCTGGAAAATCGATATCAATATCTGGAAGTGTCACACGTTCAGGGTTTAAAAATCTTTCAAATAATAGATCGTATTCAATCGGATCAATATCTGTAATTTCTAATACGTAAGAAACGAGTGAGCCGGCTGCCGATCCACGTCCTGGTCCTGTTAAAATATGATTTTCATGCGCATACTTCATAAAATCCCACACGATGAGGAAATAATCACTAAACCCCATACTAGAAATAACGTTTAATTCATGATTCAAACGCTTTATATGTACTTCTTTCGGCGTACCATATCGTTTCTGCAAGCCTTCTTCACAAACGCGGCGTAAATACATATCATTCGTCTCGTTAGCTGGAACAGGAAATTTCGGTAATTGATTTATATGAAACGGTATTTCTACTCTGCAACGTTCTGCAATTTCTACTGTGTTATAAATCGCTTCTTCTACGTGAGAAAATAGTGCTTCCATTTCATCTGATGATTTTAAATAATATTGATCCGTTTTCAACCTTGGTCTATCTGGATCAGTCATTTTCGTTCCACTTTCAACAGATAATAAGCACTCATGAACGAGTGCGTCACTTTGATTGATGTAGCGTACATCGTTTGTTGCAACGACTGGAACATTTATCCTACTCATAAATGCAGGTAATTTCTCTTGCAGGAGCAGTTCATCTTGAATCGCATGATGCTGCAAACTCATATAAAAATTGTCGAACATACTTTGATACATGCGAGCTACTTCTTCAGCTTGACTCTCTTTGTCTTCTAATAATAATTGTTCAATTTCCCCATCTTTACCTGGTGAAATAGCAATTAATCCTTTCGCATAATGGGCAAGCCACTTTTTCGGAATACCTTCTTTTGACTTCGTCATAATGCTACTAGAAATCTTTAATAAATTTTGATAGCCCATTTCATTTTCAGCAAGTAAAACAAGCGGATAAGATTTTTCCTCTTCTTCACTAAAAATAGAAGCTGTTAAGCCGATAATAGGCTGTATACCATGTTTCTTACATGCTTTATAAAACGGAATAACGCCATACATAACATTTTCGTCCGTAATAGCGAGTGACGAAAAACCAAGTTCTTTCGCCCTGACTACAAGCTCATCAATTTTACAAGCACTTTTTAATAAACTAAAAACGGTTTGACATTGTAAATGCACAAACTTCACTGTTGTACCCTCTCTTTACCAATCTGACTACTTTTATTATAGGTGATGAGGAAAGCGGAAATCAAAACATACTTCTTATACTTTGTCCATATATATGAAGAAGAAAGGGGAATGACGATGGATGTAAGAGAACATACTTTTTTCTCTCTGCTTATTATTAGTTATTTTATTGCCTTTGGGGTTATACTTGGTGGTTCATTAATTGGTGGATTTGGTGCATTTCTTATCGGAAAACCAACTCTAACTTACATTAATCAATTCGCCCAAAATTTAAGAATTTGGGCACTCGTTGCAGCAATTGGCGGAACATTTGATACTTTTTATAGCTTTGAAAGAAGTTTCTTTGGCGGAGATATGAAAGATATCGTAAAACAAATTCTCCTTATCTTTTTCGCAACGGGTGGTATGCAAACAGGTCTTACTATTATTAAATGGCTAACGCAGGAACATGTATGAGAGTACCAAGTGCCAATACAGCAAAAAAATGGTATTTAGTTTTAGCTGGTGCTGCTGTTGGAGGCGTGTTAAGCTGGTTTGTTTTTTTGTACATATACGGTGTTTTTCAAGAAGAACAAGCTAGTAAAATAGCAGAGCAACGAGAAATTATAGAAAAACAAGAAGCAAAGCTCCACGTCCTTCTCGAAGATCAAGAAAAATTGAATACAGAAAATAAACGGCTCTTAACTATTCAAGAGATTAAAATAAAACTTATAAATCGAGAAAAATACGATTTAGACAACCTTACACTCGAAAATATGACTACGTCTATCCATAATGACCTCCAACATCTTTTAACGAAAAACATTCAAAGTATAGCAAAAAATAAAGACCTACTCAAAAAGGTAATCGAAAACAAAACGTACAAACATTACGATCGGCTATATCGTTTCAAAGTCGATACGATATCTTTTGATACAGTGCTTGAAATTAGCATTACGATAGAGAAAGAAAAATAAAGAAGGAGGGCTTTACCGCCGCTCCTTCTTTTCGTTTTCATATATAATCTCTTATCTACACAGCTCACGTAAATCAGCAAAAAGACGATCCGCTTCTTCCCAAGAAGATGCTTTTGCACCAGAAGCCATCGGATGCCCTCCGCCATTATATTGCATTGCTAATTTATTTATCACTGGTCCTTTTGAGCGAAGACGAACACGAATCACATCGTCTTCCTCTAAAAATAGAACCCAAGACTTTAATCCATCAATATTACCAAGTGCTCCAACAACACCTGATGCCTCAGAAGGAAGTACATCAAACTTTTCTAACACTTCTTTCGTTAATTTAATGTAAGCTGCTCCTTCTTCTACCATCGTAAAGTTTTGTAAAATATAGCCGTTTAAACGAGCAATCTTTTCTTTCGTCTTATACATTTCATTGTATAAATCTGTGAACTTCACATCCATATCAACAAGCTCACTCACGTAACAAAGTGTTTTCGCTGTTGTATTCGGGAATAAGAAACGACCTGTATCCCCAACAATACCCGCTAAAATAAGACGAGCTGCTTCTTTCGTTATCTGTAATCCTTTATCTTTTCCATAACTGTAAAACTCATAAATCATTTCACTTGTAGAACTTGCTGTCGTATCTACCCACGTAATATCTCCGTACGGATCTTCATTCGGATGATGATCGATTTTAATTAACATCTTCCCTTTTGCATAGCGTTGATCGTCAACACGTTCTTGGTTCGCAGTATCACATACGATAACAAGTGCATTTTCATATACACTATCTTCAATATCATCCATTACTCGTAAATATTCTAGTGACGGTTCATTGTACCCAACCGTATAAATATTTTTCTCTGGAAACGATTCTTGTAGAATTGTACCAAGACCTCCCTGTGAACCTAATGCATCTGGATCTGGACGCACATGACGATGAATAATAATTGTATCAAACTCTTTAATTGCTCTTAAAATTTGCTCATGCATATGTATAATCTCCTTTTCACTCAACTTCTTCACTTTAACGTGCAGTAAAAGCCCGATTGGTGCGGGCAAATCATTAGCGTAGAAACATCCTCACACTAATTAAAGTTTCACTTTATCCTCCATTATAACGGAAAGTATTTCATACATGCGAACAATTGCTTTATAATAAAAGTTAGAAAGTTTACATATTTCTTTTTCTCTACTATTATTTTTCACAAAGCGATGGGAGTGTGCATGATGCCAGTATTAGTCTTCTGTATTATCGTCTCATTTATGTTGTACCTCTTCTACAAAACAAAATACTTTCGTACAAACCGCCCAATGGAGAAAGGTTGGCTCTCAGGAAAATCCGCAATGGCACTTGGTTCATTCGTCTTATTCTTTGGGCTAAACCAATTCTTTTTAGAACTTTCAACCGCTCGAATTATCGTTGGTGTTTTATTTGTTCTATTTGGTAGTGCAAGTGTATTTAATGGATTTCGCCAATACAAACATTTCTTACCATTAGCAGTTGAAGAAGCTGAATCTGTCTGAAGCAGTGCAAAAAAGCATCAACGTTGTGATGCTTTTTTACGTCCCTTAACTTTCAAAATCATATATGCAACAAACGCGGATGGTATATTAAAGGGGTTGCCTTGTACGTGAAAATGTAATTGTTCTTCTTCAAAAGACATTTTTTCATATAGTTCTCGCTGAGATAATCCTGTTCGTTTCTTTTTTTCATGTAAACCTTGTAAATATAAATATTGAAGCGGTATCATCACAAGAAAGTAAAATAGTGCGATCCCACCAAAAAAGAGCACTTCTGATGACATAATGCATACCACCTTCCCGAAATCCATTTTCTTACAATTAAATTGTAACATAGTATAAACTCCAATTGAATTAATATTCTGTTTTTTAGTTATACAATTGTCTCACCACATAATTCCTCTTCAGCATACTGAACATATCGCCTAATAAAAGCACTGGGATCTTTTCTAATAGGCTCGATATCAAGCCTTAACGGAATCTTTCCCGCCATATAAAAAATTCTCGAAGCAGTCCCAAGTCGAATAGCTGTTTCCGAAATATTTTCCCCATATCCCATCATGAAATTCCCCCATACAACTTCTAACTGTCCCGAAGCAATTAAATGTAATCTCGGAACACCAATATCAAACTCTTTATAGCCAAATCCACATTCATCAAAATCGAGTAAATACCAATCCTCTTTGTCTACAAGAATATTTCCAAAATGCATATCTCCGTGAACAAATTGTTTTTCTCCCAATTGAATTGAGTTTGTAAGTTCTTGTATTCTTTCTGCAATTCTCAAGCATTTATTTTTATCCTCATAAGATAAAAAAGAAGTATTTAATAAACATTGTAAAGGCTCATGAATCATCTTTTGCTCGCTATATATAGGTCTTTCATAACCTCTCCAAGTTTGCGACACTCTTTTAAGCACTCCATTTGTTTTTTCATGAAACATTCGCATTAATGCTCCAAGTTTTTCATAATCTTTATCCTTTGGTTTTATAATTTCACTTCCATTTATAAACCTAAAGACGACAAAATACTGGATATTTCCTTCATCTTTCATAATAGGTGTAATCAAATCACCACTTTTATTGACAATTACTTCTGGTACTAACATTTGTTTTTGTATCGCTATTAACCAATGTATTTCAGCTTCTATTTGCTCGGCTGTATAACGTCCTTCTCTATACTGCCTAACCACAAATTTATTTTTATCCGATTCGAATATATATGTTTGATTTTCTCCCCCATGTAACAATGAAACTTTCGTAAGACTATTTAAATTATATTGCTTACATAACTGCTCTTTAATGTAAAAATCCATTCTTCTCCCCCTAGTTCATATAGTGAAGCATCGTTTCCCCTATCCAATTACACTATTCTTATCTTTTAATGATTAGTAGCGTAATCGACTAACAACCAATTTTCTATCCACATTGATACATATCCTTCTATTTTTTCACTTCTCTACTAAAACGCCCACTGAACTTAAGTAATAGCTTCAAAATCCAATAAAACAATATAAAGTTAAAGAAAAAGCCTAATGGATTAAACGAAATTTCCCATCCACCATAATAAATGAAATTTTCTGCTGGTATACCAAAGTAAAGAAAATCGCTATTATTTTCTCCAGTTGTAGGGGCAAAGGAACAAATAATAGCGAAAATCAAACTTACTACATACAATTTCTTTTTATTTGAATCCATTCTTCTATGTGTTAACACATAAAAAGTTATTGCAAATACTACACCTAAAAAGAGAACTATTACTCCCATTCGACACCTCCACAATTATTGTTCAAGCATCTTCAAGTGATTACATGTTCCTATTTATAAATATGAAACAGAACGTGATTTATTTTTCTCTTTCGCAATTCAAAGCATGCTAGATTCAGTTGCTAACTACATTTTAAAACTCCCTCATGTAGCGTTCTAAAAAAAATGGAACAAACCAAAGCGGTCTGCTCCATCTTTTTATTTATCGATCAACTGCACCATAAGTAATGCTTTCCCGACGACATTACCTTCATGATGTACTTCTACATCAACCTTACCAAATTTACGTCCAATTTCTAATACTTTCGGATGAACCGATACAACATTGTCAATTTGAACTGGTTTTACGAAATAAATTGTTAAGTTCTCAACAATTAAATCACTCTTCTTTTGCGCACGAATAACGCGATTCGTTGCTTCCGTCACAATTGTTGTGAATACACCGTAAGATAACGTTCCGATTGAATTCGTCATTTGCGGCGTCACTGAAAATTGATATAAATGTTCATTTTTCGCTTCTTTCGGCGTCATAAATTGATTCGTTACAATATCATCGATTGTTTCGCCGACTTGTGGTTGACGCTGAATCATTTGCAGCGCCTGAAGTACATCTTGACGACTAATAATTCCTTGCAGTTTATTTCCTTCATCAACAACTGGAAGTAACTCAATACCTTCCCACACCATCATACGTGCTGCAGCTGCGACAGACATTTTACCGTTTACCGTAATTGGATGCTTTGTCATCACTTTATCAATTGGTGTTTCTTTCACGACACCAATCATATCTTTTGAAGTTACGATACCTAACACCTTTTTATTTTCATCAACAATTGGATAACGTCCATGCATCGTTTCTTCATTGTACGCATGCCATTGCTGCACTGTATCATTCGGCTTTAAATATAACGTCTCTTCAATTGGCGTTAAAATATCTTCAACGAGGACAATTTCTTTCTTAATAAGCTGATCGTAAATTGCACGGTTAATTAACGTCGCAACTGTAAATGTATCGTAACTACTTGAAATAATCGGCAGTTTTAATTCGTCTGCTAATTTCTTCACATGATCTTCCGTATCAAATCCGCCCGTAATTAATACCGCAGCTCCGGCTTCTAACGCTAATTGATGTGCGTTCGTACGGTTACCGATAATAAGTAAGTTTCCAGCTTCTGTATAGCGCATCATCGCTTCTAATTTCATTGCCCCGATTACGAATTTATTTAACGTTTTATGTAGGCCCTCTCTGCCCCCAAGTACTTGACCATCGACAATGTTAACGACTTCTGCATATGTCAGCTTTTCAATATTCTCTTTCTTCTTTTGTTCAATTCGAATTGTTCCGACACGTTCAATCGTACTAACATATCCTTTATTTTCTGCATCTTTAATTGCACGGTAAGCTGTCCCTTCACTTACACTCAAATCTTTCGCAATTTGCCTTACAGAAATTTTATGCCCTACTGGCAGGCCATTAATATGTTCTAAAATTTGGTTATGCTTGGTAGCCAAATGGTTTCACCATACTTTCTTTTCCCTAAATTCTTCATGTGTTGTATTTTCAGTATACTATATTTTCAAAACTGTTACACTCTCTCTTTATATATCTGTACTATTTTTTTTATAACAAAATACGCCTTACATTACACTACTTCTTCTATTACAACAATGTAATGGTATTGTCATCTCGTTCGATAGTTTGTCCAGCCGCTTCAATATACAATGAAGACAAGAAATGAAACAAAGGAGCGGATATATGATGAAAAAATTATTAGAAGTTGTAGGTGCTGTATTTTTAGCTTTCGTAGATGGAAAAAAAGTTGCAATGGAATTGAATGAAGCACCTGAACAACCACTTCCAAAAAGAAAAAAATCATCAAAACAAGTACAACCTTTAAAAGCTGTCCTACACACGTAAAAAACCCTTCACTTGTCTTTTCAAATGAAGGGTTTCTTTTCTATAGTGTAATACTTTCTCCAGCTTCTAATACTTTTCCTGTACAATTTTGTAGCTTTTCTACAAATTGATATGGGTCTTGTTCAATTACTGGGAACGTATTGTAATGCATCGGCACAACAGTTTTCGCCTGAACCCATTTTGCTGCTAAAACAGCATCTTCTGGCCCCATTGTGAAATTATCGCCAATTGGTAAAAATGCTATATCAATGTTATTCAGTTCCCCAATTAATTTCATATCAGAGAATAGAGCGGTATCTCCTGCATGGTATACAGTTTTCTCTTCTGCTGTAAATAAAATACCTGCTGGCATACCTGTATATGTAATCGTCTTATTTTCTTCATCAATATAACTAGAACCGTGGAATGCTTGTGTAAACTTCACTTTTCCGAAGTCAAATTCATGCGAACCACCAATATGCATCGGATGTGTATTTACACCTTGCCAACTTAAAAATGTCGCTAGTTCAAATGGTGCCACAACAACTGCATTATTTTTCTTCGCAAGCTCTACTGTATCTCCAACATGATCACCATGTCCATGCGATAAAAGAATTGCATCTACTTTGACATCTTCAGCCTTTAAATCCGTTGTCGGATTTCCAGTTAAAAATGGATCAATTAAAATCACTTTTCCATTCGTTTCAATCTTTACAACTGAATGCCCGTGATAAGATACTTTCATTACTACATTCCTCCCCTATTCACATTCTCATTTTTTATTCTACATGATTTTTCAATTCCCTGTCTTTTCTAACATCTATTTACTTGTCATAACGCTTTCTTCCGATGTAAAGTTATATTTGTAATTAAATATCTCGGGGGTGCCAATCGATGAATGCTAGATTAGAAAATTTAATGCAATGGCTAAAAGAAAAAAACGTAGAAGCTGCGTTCTTAACTTCTACACCGAACGTCTTCTACATGACAAACTTCCACTGTGAACCACATGAAAGACTTCTTGGTATGTTTGTATTCCAAGAAAAAGAGCCTATTTTAATTTGCCCTAAAATGGAAGAAGGTCAAGCGCGTAACGCTGGCTGGGCACATGAAATTATCGGATTTACTGATACTGACAGACCATGGGATATGATTGCAAAAGCAATTAAAGACCGCGGCATCAATGCAAATGCAGTTGCAATTGAAAAAGAACATTTAAACGTAGAGCGCTACGAAGAATTAACAAAGTTATTCCCAAATGCAGCTTTCAAATCAGCTGAGGAAAAAGTTCGTGAACTTCGCTTAATTAAAGATGAAAAAGAACTTTCTATTTTACGCGAAGCAGCTAAAATGGCGGACTACGCTGTTGAAGTTGGTGTAAATGCAATTAAAGAAGATCGTAGTGAGCTAGAAGTATTAGCAATTATTGAACACGAATTAAAAACAAAAGGCATACATAAAATGTCATTTGATACGATGGTATTAGCAGGTGCAAACTCTGCTCTTCCACACGGTATTCCAGGTGCAAATAAAATGAAACGCGGCGATTTCGTACTATTTGATTTAGGCGTAATCATTGAAGGTTATTGCTCTGACATTACACGTACAGTAGCATTCGGTGAAATTTCTGAAGAACAAACTCGTATTTATAACACTGTACTTGCTGGACAACTACAAGCAGTTGAAGCATGTAAACCAGGTGTTACACTTGGTGCAATCGACAACGCTGCTCGTTCTGTTATCGCAGATGCAGGTTACGGGGACTTCTTCCCACACCGCCTTGGTCACGGACTTGGAATTAGCGTACACGAATATCCAGATGTAAAAGCTGGTAACGAGTCTCCATTAAAAGAAGGTATGGTCTTCACAATCGAACCAGGTATTTACGTACCAAACGTAGGTGGCGTTCGTATTGAAGATGATATTTACATCACAAAAGACGGATCAGAAATTTTAACGAAATTCCCGAAAGAATTACAATTTGTGAAATAATAAAAAAGGCAGCGTGATTGCTGCCTTTTTTATTTCTCTACTATTTCAAATTTCTCTACAATCATTTTTGCTGGATAGCTTTCAAGCATTTGAGAAAACCATACTTTTATTTTATCCCCTGTTTTTAACTGTTTATATGCGCCTTTATCTTTAAAGCTCAAAACTATATGTGATGGATGCTCTTTATTTATTTGTTGTTCCATATAATGTTGCAATTCTACTTTTGTATTAAACGTTTTATCATCGACAAAAAATACCGTGTCATTCCTTACTATGACATACCCCTCTTCAGGTACTTTTTTTACCGCTACTTGCTCTACTTGTTTTATATCACACGCTGATAATATGATTAGAAATACACTTAAAAACATAAAGTTTTTCATACGCCTATTCATTTTTAACTCCTTACTCTAGGCTATTTCAAATTTAACACCATCTTCTCCTCATACTTATCATCCCATTTAATCACAACCGCTATCGGTTCATCTTTGGATAGGGGCGTACAACTGACACAAGAAGACTTCATTTCAACCTTTGCTCCTTTATGATTTTCTAACGTTTGTGTCATTGTGCTAAAGGATCCATTAATAGCAATCTCTAAATTTTTAAATTCTGTATTCCCATCCCCGCCCTTATACTGAAACGTAAACATTCCATCTTCACTGTCATCCTTAATATATCCTTTATATTGCCCCGTCCAACTTTTGCTCTCACTAGAAAAAGTAACATACGAAATCGAACAACTTCCTAAAAAGAAAATACTAATAAAAAAGAATAATGCTCTCTTCATAATGCCCCTCCATTCAAAAGCACTTATTTATTGTCTATTTCTTCCTCTTATTATATTATAAAAATACAGAATTTTCTAAAACAGGAGGTTTATATGTTACAACAACAGTTAGAAGAAATTCGTAATAATAATTACATACTGAATAAAACACTTAACATTGATTCTTTAAGTTCCAATATGCTTGAGCATATCGGTGTTACCGATAGCTATTTAAGAGACAAGCTCATCTACTCTACTTTTTATCATCTCATCAAAAAGGACTACATTTCACACACACAATTAGAGAAACTATTATTAGAAAGCATTAGTGAAAAATATTTATTGTATAAAATTCATTCGGATGACGAAGATGCTGTATTTACCCGCGCATTTACGACATTATTACTTGCGCTCATTATTGATGCTGATACAAAATATAATTTCTTATCACAGAATGATATTTTAAATGTGAAAGATCAATTAATTCTATATATGAACAAAGAACATGATTTCCGTGGATATGTTCAAGACCGTGGCTGGGCACATAGTATCGCTCATGCTTCTGATACATTTGAAGCGCTTGTTCGTAGTCCTAAACTGGAAACTTTACATTACGAAGAAATATTACAAACTTTATTAAACAAAGTTTGTGTCCATTCTATTTACTACAAATATGAAGAAGACGAGCGACTCGTTTATCCGATTGTCTCAATGCTACAAAATAGTCTAAAGGAAGACGTACTCATATTAGCCCTTCATGACTTAGTAGCTCAATTACCAGTCCAAAAACAAACACTACATATTGAATCATACGAGTTTCTATACGGAAATATAAAATCTTTCCTACGCAGCTTATTTTTCAGACTACGTACACTTTCTATATGTGAAGAAACCGAATGCGAAATTGAAAAATTGCTACGAGAGCTTCCAAAATATTATTAAAAAAGAAGGCCACTCAAAAAGTGCCTTCTTCTATTTCACTAATATTTAATTGAAATTTCACGATCCAAACTGAGAAAAGGTGGACAAGAATCGCAAACGCCATACATGCTCCGCTTAAAAAAGTTAGTATAGGATGCGAATACACGTGCCCTAATCCATAAGATATCGCCACGAAAAACATTGTTATGTAAATATAAATTGCTCCATGTATTTGCCTCATATTAACCTCCTTTTCCCATATTATAACATAAATTTTCTGATTATTCACATTAATCTCTTGTGATCAATATTTCTCAACTGTTACACCTCTAACAGCAGCCTTAATATACGGTGCTCCTTGTAAACTTTGTAAATCCTCTGTTTTTCCTGTTACAACTACACCGTATATTGGTAGGTCTTTTGGTTTTATGTTTTTATTTCTTTATAGTTTGTCCTAAAAGATTCGTGATATCCTCTTTTATTTTCACTTAAAGATATCCAAATACAGCTTTTCTAAATGTTTATTATAATAAAAAGCACATCTATTTTGATGTGCTCTACACATATACTTTAGTAACATATGAATCATTTTTTTGAAACAAAGACTCCCACTCATCTCTCCCCAAACTATCGTTATGACTTAGTTGCCATAATAATTGAACGAGGATAAAACCCCAGCTTTTCATAAAACGATACAGCTTCATTTCCGTACACTACTGTTAATTCAATTTCATCTATCTTCTTCGCTTTAAACCATTCCACTGCACTATTCATTAATTTTAAACCAAATCCGTTTCTTCGGTATTTTTCATCAACGAATAAAACTTCAATCTTTCCGCTTACACTTTTACTATACGCTATACAAAACCCTAATATATCAGCTGTTTCCGCCTCAACTAATAATTCAATTCTATATTCTCCGTACTTTGAATTCTGTTTATAATTTTCAATACGTTCCTCAAATGTCATTCTTGGATAATCACCAGAAAAATGTTTTGATTTATTATTATGATATTCATGCAATTTATTTAAGGGTTCTCTTATTATTTCTATTTCATCGAGAGTGATATATTTATTACTAATTCTCATCCTACAGCATCTCCAATAATATATATTCCAACAAAAAAGAAGAACTTTTTACGGTTATAAAATACCAATCTATTATTTCATCACGTCCTTCACAACATCTTGAATCATAACAACCTCTGTTTTCATATCAACAGATGGTGCTTCTTCATCAATACATTCATGCCAAAATTCTAAGTGCTTTTTATCAATTTCATGATGAGAATTTTCGACAAGAGCCCCGCCTTCTCCTTGCACAGAATACCAATATAAGTATTCTTCTCCATCTCTTATTTCCCGGAAAATTGTCTCAACGTACATCTTTTCGTCGTTTAGTGTCAAAAGCACTTCTTTCATATTGTCATTAAGAAGCTGCATCCATGCATCTACACACTGACTTTTACCTTGTTTCACTTTGAATCTCGTTAACTCTACATTCATTTTTATTCCCCCGTTTTCTTGCGTACAAACAATCTATATTCTATTGGATGATTAAAACTTAATTTACTAGCTAGTTTTTGCGAAGGAATATTGTCTACATAACAATCCCAGCACGGTGTAATATCATTTTGCATGCAATGTTCAATGAACCGCGTTGCAACAGCTTGTGCTAATCCTTTTCCTTGATATGATTCATGCGTCACAATATCAATTTCAGCAAATCCATTCCCATTAAATATCGAAACACATTCAGCTACAATCCTCCCATCTTGTTCTATACAAAATCCAAAGCCATTATTTAAAAATGCTTCAGTTGATCCCCAATATTCTTTATAATACACCTCTGTAAATTCATTGCTTCGTTCTATATCTCTTTTATCAATACGCTTCACTTCATATGTATTTTTGTTTGCATCTTGTTTTCTCTCTTCAAAAATTTCTCATTGAAATTTCATTCGAGGCATGTCCCGAAGTGCATTACTAAAACGCCCTTCAATCATCATTTCCCACTCTTCAATTGAAGTGAAGAGTGTAAATCTCTTCTCTGTTTTTTCAATGGCCATTTTTAAATACGCAAATAAATCTTCGTTATAATTGTGATCATCCGTATCACCAAATAAATAATAGATACCGTTAGCTGTACGAATTAATCCTGCTGTTAACTTCTCGTTGGCAAAAATCTCGCCATCTATCATTTGGTCACATACCGCATAAGCAAACGTCGTCGTTGTTGTATTACTTTCTAAAATCGGAAGGATTTTTTTATACTCGGCTACAGATAATTTCTTCATAACTGCTCCACTTTAATCGTATCAGCTTCTATATTTTCAAAACAAAGATTTACTGTTCTCTTTAACGCTCTCGTTCTATGAATCGTGCATACTGGAATTAAGATAGAATCATTTGGCTTTAAAACCGCCGTTTCTCCATCTTCAAAATCGATAAGTAATTCTCCCTCTAACACAATAAATAATTCATCCGAATTAGAATGATAGTGCCAATCATATTCACCAGTAAATACAGCGATTCGTAAGCAATGACTATTTACATTTGAAACGACGAAGTTTTTATGTTGATCTTGAATGCCCTTCGTTAATTCTAATAAATTCACAGTCTCCATATTTCGTCCCACCCTTTCATTAGTCGTTCTTCTGCAAAAACAACTTAGTCTCCACCACCTCCGCAATCTCCTCCACTATCACTTGAGCTGCTACAATCGTTACTACTGTAGTCACCGAATCCACTTGATGAGCTTGAAGCATCTGAAGATTTTTTTCTCATTTTTCTTTGCTTATCGTTCTTACTTTCATAACTAGGCCACACTTTATTAAATAATATAAAGAATAAGACTAGCTCTATTGCGACAAGGAGATACCCAAAAACATTCTCAATAATATTGGGTGTTATCCCAAAACTGTAAAACACCCTAGCTGAATAAAGACACAAAATTACATACAGAGCCATACAAATATACCGAAATGTTTTCTCTATCATAATGACTATTTTTTGTGATAGAGGTATGTTCTGTTCCTGTTTTTTCTTCATATACTTTTGTCTTTTAACTTGCCTTTTCTTCCTCTTTTTACTCCCCATTGAATCTCCTCTTCCGACTTCTTTTTTCATTTAATTCCAAATTATCACAAAAAATAACATTATAACAAGCTATATTTCACGTAAAGTTTTGTTTACTTTTTGTAAAGTTTTATTTACTTATTACCTAAAAATGGATATAATAAATGTAACAAATTTACAAAAAGGAGACTTTGTATATTTGATTAAAAATAAGGTGAAACAATTCCGCGTCATTAGAGACATCACCCAAGAACAATTAGCTTCCTCTGTTCAAATCACTAGACAATCCCTCATCGCTATCGAGAAGAATAAATACAACCCGAGTTTAGAATTAGCATTGAAATTATGTGAGTTTTTCAACTGTAAAGTAGAAGATTTATTTCAATTAGATAAAACTGGGGAGGAAAAAGAATGAAAAACCCTTTTAATCAAAAGTTCATTTCGCATCTTACCTTTTTATTGTTAGGTTCAACTTTTCTTTATTTCACTAGTAATGATGAAGAAAAAATTACTTCTGTCCTTCTATTCGCTGGCGTATTTATACTCTTAGACTCGATACTATTCGTAGTGAAACAAATATTCTTTAAGAAAAAAAAGAGCGATCCCGAAAAATATCCATTACCTGAGATGGATGAAAGAATCGAGAAGATGAGTTTAAAACTTATGGCGCAAATTTTTGGTCTCTCTCATTTAATCGGTTCTGCGATACTATTTATTTTATATATCACTGACAAAAATTCGATGATACGAGTTGAGTATGCCTTGTATTACTTATTCGGCATTCTTTTCTTTACAATGATGTTCGGATTGAAAATTGTAAAGAAACTAGACAATTAATCCAAGCAAAAAGCCCCTCCTTACAAAAGGAGGGGCTTACATGTATTTCTATTATGATAAAGCAGGAGCTTTTTCAAGAAGCTCTTTCGCATCAGCATATTGTAAACCGTGTGCTTCTGCAACTGCTTCGAATGTTACATATCCGTCTAATGTGTTAATACCTTTTAATAATGCAGTGTTGCCTAAGCAAGCATCTTTGTAACCTTTGTTCGCAATTTGTACTGCATATGGTACTGTTACGTTTGTTAATGCAAGAGTTGATGTACGTGGAACCGCACCTGGCATATTAGCAACTGCATAATGAACAACGCCATGTTTTTCGTAAGTTGGGTTGTCGTGAGTTGTAATACGGTCAGTTGTTTCGAAAATACCACCTTGGTCAATCGCGATATCTACAACGACAGAACCTGGTTCCATTGATTGAATCATTTCTTCTGTTACAAGTTTTGGCGCTTTTGCACCTGGAATTAATACCGCACCAATAACAAGGTCAGATTCTTTTACAGCTTCTGCAATGTTGTATGGATTAGACATTAACGTTTTTACTTGGTTACCGAAAATATCATCTAGTTGACGAAGACGCTCTGCACTTAAGTCGATGATTGTTACATCTGCACCTAAACCTACTGCAATCTTAGCTGCGTTTGTACCAGCTTGACCACCGCCGATAATTGTTACTTTGCCACGTTTTACCCCTGGAACGCCTGCAAGTAAAATACCTTTACCGCCTTTGTTTTTCTCAAGGAATTGTGCACCGATTTGTGCAGACATACGACCAGCTACTTCACTCATAGGTGCAAGTAATGGTAAAGAACGATTGTCTAATTGCACTGTTTCGTATGCAATTGATACAACTTTGTTATCAATTAATGCTTTCGTTAATTCTGGTTCTGGAGCTAAGTGTAAGTATGTGAATAAAATTAAACCTTCGCGGAAATAGCCGTATTCACTTGCAACTGGCTCTTTTACCTTCATAACCATATCTTGATTCCATGCTTCTTCAGCAGTTTCAACAAGTTTCGCACCAGCTTGTACGTATTCTTCATCTGTAAAGCCTGATCCTATACCTGCTCCTTTTTGAACAAAAACTTCATGACCATTTTGTACTAAATGTACAGCTCCCGCTGGCGTCATCGCCACACGGTTTTCATTGTTTTTAATTTCTGTTGGAATACCGATACGCATTATTAGTTCCCCCTTGAGTTATGAAATGACCCCTGAATCATTTTTTAAAGCGCTTTCTACGCTCTTATATTTTAACATAATATCTCAATATTTGACAAAAAATAATACAAGTTTTCCGATAGATTTAATCTTACATTAAAGGACAGTATTATCCGCACCTCTCAGCGTAAAGGATAAACTGTCCAATTATTCAAAACTTCACCTTATTTCGCTCTATCGATGTCTATGAATAACATCTACTGCACCAGTTACTTCAATAATTGTACCGGTAATCATATCGGAATCTTCTTCACATAAAAACGAAATCGTTCTTGCGATATCTTCACCTGTTCCAGATCTACCAATTGGTGTTTTATGTTCTTTCAATTGACGTGCTTCTTGAATTGTCGCTTCTTTCATTTCACCAATAATATCACCAGGACATACCATATTTGCAGTAATACCATATTCTGCTTCTTCGTAAGCAATTGTTTTCGTTAATGAAACAAGTCCTACTTTCGCTGCTGCAAAAGCTGAACGATAAATCCATCCCGGTGCGCTATCTGCCCCTTGGAATCCGTAATTAATAATACGGCCAAAGTTCTGTTTTCTCATAACCGGAACGACAAGTTTTAATAAATGAAATACCGCTGTTAAATTACCCTGAATCATTTCATTCCATTCGTCTTCTTCATAATCGACTAACTTTTTTCGTTCAAATACATATGGACCAGCATTATTAATTAAAAAGTCAATTTTACCAAAACGGCTTATCGCTTCTTCTACTATTTTATGTAAATCTTCCTTTTTCGTGACATCCGCTTGCACGAATTGTAGACGCTCTTCCATATTTTTATATGTTTCTTTCATCGTTTCCATAGCAGTTATATCGCTATGATATGTTACTGTTACTGAATACCCTTTAGCCAATAACTTTTCTGTTACTTGCTTTCCTAAACCTTTCGTACCGGCTGTAATGAGCGCGTGTCTCACAAACATGCCTCCTTTTAAATTGCTATACTTCATATGTAACAAGTTCTCGCCCCAATTACAACTAAAATGAATTAAAGCAAAGTTTTCAAAATTCTGTAACGTTTCCGGCAAGCACATTACCAAAATTTGTTTTATAATAAAGTTGTAAACGGTAATAAAAATGATTGGGAGGAATTTACTATGAATAATACATATACAAATATTTTAATCGCGGTGGATGGTTCTAAAGAAGCAGAAAGAGCTTTTAAAAAAGCAATTCAAGTCGCAAAACGCAACAATGCAACATTAACAATTGCTCATATCGTTGATGTAAAAGCATACTCAGCAGTAGAAGCTTATAGCCGCGCAATTGCTGAACGTGCAAATCTATTTGCAGAAGACTTATTAGAAGACTACAAAAAAACTGCGCTTGAAGCTGGCCTTGAAAAAATTGAAACTGTATTAGAATTTGGTAATCCTAAATCTAAAATTTCAAAAGAAATCGCTCCAAACCATAAAGTAGATTTAATTATGTGTGGTGCAACTGGTTTAAATGCTGTTGAGCGTTTCCTAATTGGTAGCGTCTCTGAACATATTATTCGCTATGCGAAATGCGATGTCCTTGTTGTTCGTGGTGATGAGGAGCAAGGTGAGCTTTAATTCATAAATAAAACATCAAGTCCACATGGGCTTGGTGTTTTTTCATTTCACATACTTCACTATAAACACAAAACAAACCACTACAACAATGACGATCGCCAACACATAAGGCGGTAGGAACTTCAAAGACCATAATGCCATCATGATCGTCGCAACCGTTAAGTACGTTTGCTTTGCATCTTCTGTCATTTTTTTACGAAGCAAGAATACATACAAATAACCGATTGGCGGCGTAATAAAGCAAAGAGCATATATAATTTTAGATTTCAAATACCATTTTTGTTCCCCGAGCTTCTGTATATCTTCTTCTATTCTCTTATGCTCTTGCTCTCTCGCTTCTTCTACAAGCGGATTTTCCTCTTCTCCTCGCTTTTCTTTCATATAAGGAAGAAAGTGCACGAAAAAATAGTATGCAAATACGAACGCTCCAAATCCAAAATGAACGTTTTCTCTTTTTCCGTTCCATTTCTTTTTTATCTTGTACATATTTTCTTTTCGAAAGCCATATCGAAATACAGCAATCTACTACAAATAGAATAAAGATAAATATCCCAACGTGTACTGTTTCTACATCCTCAAATGAAAAGATATTTGGGAATGCAACATGTAATACAATTAGCGTGTACAAAATTATCCCTATAAAATAAATACGTCTCATTTTCCATTCCTTTCTTATTTCCTAACTTTAGGTTAACATACATTTTTTAGAAATAGACGGACAAAATATATATGTTAAAAAAGGAGGATGCTATATGAATGATTCTGAACGTATTATTTTAGATGTGAACGGGAAAGAGCTCGAAATGTTAGATACAATCCGTACACATTTTAAAGAAAAACATGGTGTGGAACTAAGTAATGGTGCATTACTTAGAGATTTGATGGATATTGAGTATATTCGAATTACGGAAGATCGACATAAGTATGATTAACTTTAAGCAATAAAAATCACAAAAAAGGTACGCTTCTCTCTACTAAGATTCGCGTACCTTCTGCCCTATAAATCAATCAACTTCCAACAAACTCTCCAACTAATCCCTTCGCCTTCTCCAAAGCTTTCTCAATTTGCTCAAATCCTGTCCCGCCAGCACTGTTACGACGCTTTACAGCTGCATATGGTGAAAGAACTTCATACAAATCTTCTTCAAATAATGAGCTCATTTCTTTATATGTTGCAAGTGGTACATCTACTAAGTAAATTCCTTTTTGTGTGCAGTGTAGCACTAGCTTCCCGACAATTTCATGAGCTTGACGGAATGGTAGTCCTTTACTTGCTAAATAGTCGGCAATTTCTGTTGCGTTTGAGAAATCTTGCGTTACAGCTTGCCCCATCTTTTCTTTGTTGACAGTCATCGTTTCTAGCATGCCTGCCATAATATGAAGGCAGCCTTCTACTGTTTTTACTGTATCAAACATTCCTTCTTTATCTTCTTGCAAGTCTTTATTGTAAGCGAGCGGTAATCCTTTCATGACTGTAAGTAAACTAAATAAATTACCATATACTCTGCCTGTTTTACCACGAATAAGTTCCGCCATATCCGGATTTTTCTTTTGTGGCATAATGCTGCTTCCCGTTGCGTATTGATCGCTCATTTCAATAAATTGAAACTCTTGGCTACTCCATAAAATAAGTTCTTCGCAGAAGCGTGATAAGTGCATCATGAGCATAGATGAGTTACTTAGGAACTCCAGTATGAAATCACGATCGCTTACTGCATCTAAACTATTTTCATAGAGTCCATTAAATCCAAGAAGCTCCGCACTATATTCTCGGTCAATCGGGAATGTTGTCCCAGCTAACGCTCCTGCTCCTAATGGTGAAATGTTAATGCGCTTTAATGAATCTTCATAACGATTCACATCACGCTCTAACATCCAAAAGTAAGCGAGAATATGATGAGCAAATGAAATTGGCTGCGCACGCTGCAAATGCGTATAACCAGGCATAATGGTTTCAATATTATTTTCTGCTTGATGAACAAGAACAGTTTGCAATTGTTTTGTAGCTTTTATAATATGTTCTACTTTTTCTTTCAAATATAAATGCATATCAGTCGCTACTTGATCATTACGACTTCGTCCTGTATGAAGTTTCCCTCCTACTTCACCGATTTGTTCAATTAACATTTTTTCAATGTTTAAATGAATATCTTCTGCTTCGACCGAAAAATGCAATTTATTTTGCTTCGCTTCTTCTAATAAATATTGAAGACCTACCTCGATTTTCTCGGCTTCTTCTTTCGTAACGATGCCTTGCTTTGCAAGCATCGTTACGTGTGCAATACTTCCCTTTATATCTTGATTTACTAATTGTTGATCGAAGGAGATGGATGCTCCAAACTCTTCAACCCACGCTTCCGCTTCTTCTGTAAAACGTCCGCCCCAAAGTTTGCTCACGCTTCCACCTTCTTTTGATTCACTTGGCTGTATACTTTCGTCGGTAAACCGAATAATGAAATGAATCCAACTGCTGCATCATGATTAAATTCGTCCTGAGCAGTATATGTTGCTAATTTTTCGTCATATAAAGAGTACTCAGATTTACGTCCTTCTACAATTGCATGGCCTTTAAATAATTTCACACGAACTGTACCTGTTACATTCTTTTGCGTTTCTTGTAAGAAAGCATGAAGCGCTTGTTTTAAAGGAGAGAACCATAAACCGTTATAAATAAGTTCTGTTATTTTCTGCTCAATCACCGGTTTAAAATGTGCTACTTCTTTTACGTGCGTTAAATCTTCCAGCTCTTTATGTGCTGTGATTAACGTCATTGCCGCTGGACATTCGTATACTTCACGCGATTTAATACCAACAAGACGATTTTCTACGTGATCGATACGTCCAACGCCATGTTTTCCAGCAAGGGCATTTAATGTTTTAATTAATTCTGAAAGTGAATATGCAGTGCCATTTAAAGTAGTCGGTACGCCTGCTTCAAAGCCGATTTCTACAAACTCTGGTTTATTCGGTGTATCTTCTAATGCCAATGTCATCTCATATGCATCTTCTGGCGGCGCTGCCCATGGATCTTCTAAAATTCCACATTCGTTGCTGCGTCCCCATAAATTTTGATCGATTGAAAATGGGCTATCTAAATTAATAGGAATTGGAACATCGTTTTCTTTTGCATATGCAATTTCTTCTTCACGTGACCATTTCCATTCACGTACAGGCGCAATCACTTCTAAGTAAGGATTTAACGCTTGAATAGAAACTTCAAAACGAACTTGATCATTCCCTTTCCCTGTACATCCGTGTGCAACTGCAGTCGCCCCTTCTTGTTCTGCAATTTCTACTAATTTCTTAGCGATAAGTGGACGAGATAATGCAGAAACGAGAGGGTATTTCCCTTCGTATAACGTGTGTGCTTGCATAGCCATCAATGCATATTCATTTGCAAATTCCTCTTGAACATCAATCATATATGATTTAATTGCACCTACTGAAAGTGCCTTTTCTTTTACGAATGCTAAGTCTTTACCTTCCCCTAAGTCTAAACAAAGCGCGATAATATCATAATTTTTCTCTTGTAACCATTTAATTGCAACGGAAGTATCAAGACCTCCAGAATATGCTAATACCACTTTTTTCTTCTCCATTTTGCATCCCCCTAAAGAATAAATATTCATTTTCTTTTATAATAATACACACTTTAACACCTTTCACAAAATGTATCAAGAGTCATTTTCAAATTTTTTCAAACAATTTCGTCGAGCTTCTTTCTGTTTTCATGTACAATATAAGCAGGAAAACGGGGGTGAACCTATGGAAAAGTATTTCTTATACGACGATCATCTAGGAATTGAAATTCCGTATTTACAAGAAGATTGGGAAAATATCCCCGAAAAAATACAGCATGCTATTTTATTAAAATGGGAACAAGTTCGCGGAAAGATTCCTGATCGTATAAAAGAACTCGAGCACTCTATTAATGCAAAACAGCATCATTTAAATAACGAAGAAAACTTCGAAATTTCTTGCAAACTTAATTCAGAAATTGCCGATCTCGCTTCCATCATTAATGACCTTTGGCTTTGGTATCGACTCACTCAAAATGTATCTGAGGGGAAAGCACACCAATGAAAAAAGCATGCCCCTCAATTACTTTGGGTCATGCTTTTTTGTCGTAACACGATTTACAATATATTTCTTGTGCTGTTTTCGCCAAACACACATCAAACGGACCAACTAATATACTTCTTTCTTTCGGCAACTTTACAAACGCAACTAGCTCTTCTTCATATTGAATCTTTTTCTGACATGAAACACATATTAATTCTTTTCTTTTGAACATGTCTTTTAGCATATCTTCACTCTCCCTCTCATCTATCTATATTAATATACTCTCATAATAGTTAAGACTTGTAAAAAAATGACACATTCCAAAGTGAACGATTCATATACTATGTACAAAAGGAGGTCTAAAATTTATGCGCGCTTTCGTTATTATTGCTTTAACTTTTTTAAGTGTGATTAGCTGGGATGCGTTTTTTAAAGATAAAGGTGACCAGAAAGATACAACTGAATAAACACCATCTCTTTCTTACTTATTGGACAAACCGTTAAAAACTGTCCAATTCTGCAAAATAACTTAGGCTTTTCTACAAAAATATTTAAACATAACAATTTTTGTAGATTCCCTCCGTTTATTGTCGGTTTCCATCCGCATACATTTTTTGAAAGTATGATATAATAATATAAATCTTGAAGGAAGGGATTTTGATATCATGATCGCTCGAAGGAGCATGTGGCATCGTATTGACGAATCATACACGTAGCGTATTTTTCAGCTTAGATACTTTAGTCTAGCGAAAAAAATACGAGAGTGGGGAAATTATGATTGCCCGAAGGATAATTTGGCAAAAAAAAGACTCTTCTTACACATAGCGTTTTGTTTAGGACTTAATTGTTACTAGCTAAACAAAACAAAGAAGAGCAGGATTGCTAAATGAAGAATCCTACTCCACGTTTTGTTTAGTCGTTTTAAGACTTAAACTAAAACGAAGGTAGGGAGAATTGATGGACGAGAGGATTATTCGTTATTTCTTCAGCGACATATAGCGTAGTTAGTTTTTTTAGTAAACTAACTGAAGCTACATGTGAGCTCGTAGTTAGTTTACAACACAAAAAGGACTACTAACTACGGAAAGAAGGAATAACGATGAGGAACATCCAAAGTCGACAAATTATTAAAGAAGTTTTTATGGTTTTAATCGGTTCATTTATTTTAGCAGCAGCGCTATATCACATTCACTTCCAAAACCACTTAACAGAAGGTGGCTTTGTAGGTATTGCACTATTCATCCAAAATTTTTATGATATTTCACCATCTATTTCAACTGTAATTATGGATATCCCAATTATTTTACTGTGTGCTTCATTTTTAGGTAGAAAAATGGTTGGTTATTCATTCCTAGGTTCGATTTCATTCGGAGTATTTTATTCTCTTATGGAAAATTATTCTCCATTTACGGTAGATTTATCAAATAATTTATTTGTAGCTGCAATAGTTGGCGGTGCGTTAGCTGGTATTGGACTCGGTTTTATATTGCGATTTGGCGGTGCAACCGGTGGAGACGATATTTTAACAATTGTATTAAGTAAACGAACTCGCTTTACAATTGGGCAAATTTTCTTCGTCTTTGACGCGATTGTTCTTGCGCTTTCATTATATTATTTAAATTGGACAGAAATTGCTTTCACTATTCTTTCGATTGCCGTACAGGCAAAAACATTGGATTTAATTTATTATCCAAAAGCAGAAAAAACAGCAGAAAAGCAACCAGTATCTGTTCCAATGCCAAAAAAACATGCAACAAATTAAAAAAGCGAAAGGCTTCGGCCTCTCGCTTTTTTTATGCTCTCTTTTCTTTTTCAACTATGTGGCGCACTTGATAAAATCTATTTGCAAATTCAGTAACGTTTCTTGTTAAACGATAGTTCACTGTAGACCCGATTGCCATTCCAATTACCGGAATACCTTGGAATAATTTACGACGAAGAGCATAAATCGAAAATGTTTTCAAAATTTGTTTTAACACAACTTCAGTAGAAGCTGGTTGTAACACCGCTTCGTCTCCTTCGTAGAAGAACGAATCTTCTTGCTCTAGCTCTTGCAATAAATTGTACCATGCGTATTGCTGAAGTCTTCCTGGTAGTAATGACGCATGAAATACCTTTAATGCAAGCATCATTTCATAAGGCTTGTTCACATCATGCCCAAATGATGTTGCAATAAGTTGGACAGCCTTCACATTTAACGCAATCATAACCGGAAAATCAGCCGTTAATAATAATAAACCTCCAGCACCCGTTGCTCCGCCTTGTACGAATGAATATAGGCGATGACGTGCTGTTTGCTGCTCTGCTATGTATGTTAATTGATCAATAGATAATGCTTTCAAATCTTCTAGTTGCTCAATCGATTCATCAAACAATCTCGACGTTCCTAAAATACGATTACGCGCATCTAGCTGTGATTGTGAACTTTGAATCAATGCATGCAAATGAAAGAGCCATCCATCTGCTTTCGTAAAGAAATCTTTTCGTTTTTTCTCAGGCAATTTCGCAATTGTCGTATGTACCCATTTATCAAACATTTTTTGAAAATCGGTCGCTTCTTGCTCAACTAATTGCGATTCCCATTCTTTTATATTGTCTAAAATGGCTTGTTCTCGCTTCGATCGCATCGTAACAACCACCTCGTTCGATTTTTTTCTATTGTAACATATTTCTGCTTCTTCTTTGCAAATATGCTTGTCTATCTTCATTCACATACCATTTTTTTATGGCATAAAATATTAACAAAAAGGATGAGATGAATCACATGAATCTATCCAATATAAAAAAAGAATATAATGCCGTATTCAGCTTAGGACAAAACTGTTGGCCTGCTTGGGCCTTATATCAATTCGGATTATCACCATTTTTTGGCGTTATTGATTTTATGCTAAGCCCTTCATTAGGAAAAGTGAACTTATTATTACAAAATCGATTTGACCGTTTTTTACATTTCGAAAACTTATCCTTTATCTCATTTTGGGATGATGATGCGAAATTAAGACTAAGGGACAACCTATATGAAATCGACTCCTGTCACGACTTTAAAACAGATGTAAACACACCAACTTCTTGGCCTTCTTATTCAGAAATCAAGCTAAATTATGAGCATCGAATTACTCGTTTTCTAACTACAATTGAAATGGAAAAATCCATATTGTTTATTCGAACTGGAGGAACATACGAAGAAGCACGATCTCTGGAACAAATTTTATCTCAAATAGTTAAACATAAATTCTCTGTCCTATTACTACTTCCTGCAGATGTACCAACTGTTGCCCAAGAAGATTGGGGATTACAAAATATTTGCGTTATAAAATGCCCTATTATGGATGTATACCAGTACAATGAAGCATTTTGGCATGACTTATTTGATGGGATTACGATTAGACCGCAGGCTTAAATACACGATACTTTGTATTACACACTGCCTTATAATCATCCTTATACAAAAGAAATAAGGAGTGATTATATATGTATCCACGTGCAAAGGCTTTTGGTCTTGCTACACATCAAGGTCGCCTTCTCGTACAAGAATATCATACAGGCGATGAAACGTATTACCGACCTCTTGGCGGCTCAATTGAACTTGGTGAAAAATCAGCACATACCGTTATTCGTGAATTTAAAGAAGAGCTTCATACAGAAGTGGAAATCACCAATTATTTAGGCTGCTTAGAAAACATCTTTCAGCTAGATGAGGGAATTGGTCATGAAATCATTCAGCTATATTCTTTACGCTTATTAGACACATCACTATATGAAATGGAAAAAATGAATATACAAGATGAGCAAACAGTATCGTATGCGAAATGGATTCCCGTTACAGTATTCATTCAGAAGAAGAAAGTACTATATCCAGATGGAATTTTAAATTATATACAAAAGAAAAAAGACGAAATCCTATAGGATCTCGTCTTTCTTTTCATATAGTATATTAACCAATATCTCCAAGACGTAGTACGTCACGAGCGATCATAACTTCTTCGTCAGTTGGAATTACGATAATTTTTACTGGAGAGTGTGGGAAGCTGATGAATGCTTCTTCACCAAATACGTTATTACGTTTTACGTCAAAGTATACGCCCATGTACTCAAGGCCTTCTAATACGCGCTCACGAATAATTGCACTGTTTTCACCTACACCAGCTGTGAAGATGATTGCGTCTACACCTTTCATACGAGCAGTGTAAGAACCGATGTATTTGTGGATACGGCTTACGAATACATCAAGTGCTACTTTCGCACGGTGGTCGCCTTCTTCTTCTTTCGCAATGATGTCACGTAGGTCACTAGAGTAACCAGTAAGACCTAACATACCACTCTTCTTGTTTAATACGTTAACTACTTCTTCTACTGTTTGGCCTGTTTTTTCCATGATGTATGGAATTAACGCAGGGTCAAGGTTACCAGAACGTGTACCCATTGTTACACCAGCAAGTGGAGTGAAGCCCATAGAAGTATCGATAGATTTACCGCCTTCTACTGCTGCGATACTTGCACCGTTACCTAAGTGACAAGAAAGTAAGCTTAAGCTTTCAAGTGGACGACCTAATAATTCAGCCGCACGCTCAGTTACGTATTTATGAGAAGTTCCGTGGAAACCGTATTTACGGATACCGAATTTTTCATAGTACTCATATGGTAGACTGTATAAGAATGCAGATTCCGGCATTGTTTGGTGGAATGCTGTATCGAATACTGCTACTGCTGGTACGTTTGGTAATACTTCTTGGAATGCTTTAATACCAACAAGGTTTGCTGGGTTATGAAGTGGTGCTAAATCGCTTAACTCTTCGATATCAGCTAATACTTCATCAGTAATTAAAACAGAGTCAGCAAATTTTTCGCCGCCGTGAACAACACGGTGACCGATACCGCCAATCTCATCTAGAGACTTAACGATTCCGTTTTCAGTTAATTTTTTAAGAAGCATATTTACTGCTACTGCATGATCTGGAATATTTGTAATTTCTTTTTGTTTTTCGCCATCTACAGTAATAGTGAAGATACTATCTTCTAAACCGATACGTTCCACTAAACCTTTTGTTAATACTGTTTCACTTGGCATTTCAAATAATTGGAATTTCAAGGAAGAGCTTCCTGCGTTAATCGCGATGATTTTTGACATCTAGTCTTTCGCCCCTTTTTCTCTTGGTAGTTGTGTGGATATGTCCACAAACCGCTCGATTTTATCTGATCAAATTCACTAAATATGAAAACGTTTCATCATTAGTGAATTTTATACTCACGATTTTAATTTAAACATCGTCCGACATATATTTCAAGTGAAAAAATTGTAACACCAAGAAAAAATATATATTACAGATTTCAAAAAAATTCAGTTTAATCTAGTATATATTTAAAAATATGACATATCATATAAAACTGTACTACATGAATTACTAACCCTGTTACATATACCTTGCCTTATTTATGGGTTGCAAACCAAGTATTTAATTGATCCATAATGTTCTCCATCGCCTTCATGTTGGAGAATTTAGGTAACTCCACTAATAACGCCTGTTTTGGCATTGTTACACTAGGACCTTTCTTTTGGAGAACAAATATACTTTTTGCATTTTTCTCGTTTTTAAACATGGAAACAGGTAGCTGTAATAGCCCTTGAATAAAACATGTTTCTTTAATAAATGCATGTAATTTTGGTGCTTGATCACTTTCAAAAATGAAGTTTGGTACTAGGAAGAATAAGTACCCGCCTTCTTTCGTATGTTTCACACTTTGTTCAATAAATAGGTGATGGGCATACGACATTCCTTCATCTGCTTTTAACTTATATTCACTTGCACCGATTTCATTTGGATAATAACCAATCGGTAAGTCTGAAACGACTGCATCAACCGGATCGATATAAAGTGGCGCTAGTCCATCTTGATGGAAGAATTCGATTGCATGCTTTTGTAAATTCGCATTTACTAAAGCAAGTTTAATTAACACTTCATCCACTTCTACACCAAATCCACTCATTGCTAGTCCTTCTTTGGCGCTATTAAATACTGTAGTCATTAAGTTACCTGTTCCAATTGCAGGATCTAAAACAGTAATTTCGTTTTGCCCTTGCATAAATTTATGGAATAAGTAGCTCATGAACATTCCAACTGCATCAGGCGTCATTTCGTGATTCGCTTGTACGCCTTCTTTCATTCCTTTTAAAATGGCTAACTGAAATGCTTTACGAATTTCTTCACCTTTATATGTTTCTTCATTAAACGTACTATATTCACGATTCAGCCTTTCAATTGCTGATTCGGATAATTCCTCTTGTAAAATTGCTCCTTCAAACAAGTTATCACCTGTTTCTACAAGCGCCTCTAAATATGTTACATCTAATTCTTTACGTAAAACTACCGCAGAAGAATCAAAAATAGAAAATAATGTTTCTACTGTCTGACTCACGTACATTCCTCCTTCTCTCTTTTACACATAACTTATATCATACCACAAAGTGTTTTTTTCCAAAAAGAAAAAGCGACCTCCTGCAAAGAGCTCCCCTTTAAGTTATATATGATATAACGTTTTTTCTCATATATTGGTACCATTACGCAGCAATACATGAGAAAAAACGACCTCTTTATAAGAGGTCATTTCTTTCTCATTATTTTGCCGCTTTAGCTGCTTCTAATGCCGCTTCATAGTTTGGATGGCTTGTACCTTCGCTTACGTATTCTGCGTAAACTACTTTGTCGTTGCTATCTACTACGAATACTGCACGAGCAAGTAAACGAAGCTCTTTCATTACTAAGCCGTAAGCTTCACCGAATGAAAGATCGCGGTGGTCAGAAAGTGTAACAACATTTTCTAAACCGTTTGCTGCACACCAGCGTTTTTGAGCGAATGGTAAGTCAGCGCTAATTGTTAATACTTTCGCGTTTTCAATACCTGCTGCATCTTGGTTAAAACGACGTGTTTGTGCATCACACACACCTGTATCGATTGAAGGTACAACACTAATTAATTTTACTTCGCCTTTGTATGTTTCTAAACTTACTGGAGATAAGTCATTTGCTAATACTTGGAATTCTGGCGCTTGATCGCCAACTTTAACTTCTGTTCCAACTAAAGTCATTGGGTTACCTTTAAAAGTTACGTTTGCCACTTGAAAATCCTCCCTTATTTAAACAAAATATGTACAATGTAAATGATAGTTTGTCCCTATCGATAATGCAAATAAAATCGCTTTATTTACAAAAAAATTAAAGAAGCTAATCCATTGATTAGCTTCTTTATTTGTTAAATTTGGAATTCAGGATCGTCTTCTTTTCGTTTATCCATCATTTCTTTCACTTTATCAACAGCTTGTGGTGCTAATTCAATTATTTTATCGATGACGTGTGTTTGCTTATCTAAATGCAACACTTTTACACCTTCTCCATTTATTACAAGAAAAGCAACAGGATTAATAGAAACTCCTCCACCACTTCCCCCGCCAAATGGATGACGGCCTGAATGTTCTACTTTACCAAATTCACTTCCGCCAGCAGCGAATCCGAAACTAACTTTTGAAACGGTAAGAATTACACTTCCATCTGCCGCTTTAATCGGATCACCAACAATTGTATTTACATCAGTCATTTGTTTTAAATGCTGCATTGCGGTTGTCATTAAACCTTGAATTGGATGGTCCACTTTATATCCCCCCTATGCTTGAACTGATTTTTCATTCGTACCAGATCTTTGTCTTCTCATAAACGTGAGTAATTTGATACCCGTTTTTATAGCACGAAATATACGAAAAGATGCTGTTAACTCACATCTTGATGCAAATCCTTTCCCTTGAAAAACAGGGGTGATTTCAAATTCTGGTACGTCAACAATATGCATATATTGTCCTACAACTCCAGCAGCCATTCCTTTTGTCCCCCATGCATATCCAGTGACAATTCCAGTACTAGCTGCATCACCTGCTCCAATTTGGGTGTGCCATTTCCAACCATTGATTTTTACTCGTTTGAGAAAATCTTTAACGATAGTATGAACTTCTTGCAGCTTTTTTATCAGTTCCCCTATACTATCAAGTTGTGCCATAATTTTATTATCAATTCCGCCGTCTTCTTCAGCTTTTTCGATTTTCTCTCCTGTCTTTTTCTGCTGTTTTTCAATTCTTTCCAATACGTCAAACGTATATCGAATCATCCATATTTTCACTTGAAACAAACATTGCTTTTCCGTTTCTGAATATAAAAATGTCACTTTAAGCTTTATTTTCGACAATAGTATAAGCAAAATAACAAGGAGAAGAATTATTATTCCAATTACAAGCCACTTCATACGTATCATCCTTTCACTCCGTACCCATTATCGACAAGTTTATTCATCGTTAAACAGCGTTTCGTAAGATTGAAAATAAAAATTTTTCTAAAAATAAAAAGGTATTTTGACATTTTATATCGAAATATATTATTTGAACATATCTTCAAAAATGTATTTGGGTGATATGTAGCACAAAGAACAGAAAATTTAACTGCAGTGGAGGGATACATAATGGCAGATCGTCGCAATTTATTTTTCTTTTATGGTGATGACAAAGCAACGCTCGTTGAAAAAATGAAACCAATCTATCGTATTTTAGAAGAGAATGGATTTACCATATTAGATCATCCAAAAAATGCAAACGCTATCGTCAGTGTTGGAGATGATGCAACTTTCTTACAAGCCGTTCGTAAAACTGGTTTTAGAGAAGATTGCTTATACGCAGGGATTTCTACGAAAGATGAGATTTCTTTCTACTGCGATTTCCATATTGATCACGTTGATACAGCCCTTCAAGAAATTACAAAAAATGAAATTGAAGTGCGTAAATATCCAACAATTCAGGTAGATGTAGATCACAGTACATCTTTCTATTGTTTAAATGAGTTCTCATTACGTTCTAGTATCATTAAAACATTCGTTGTAGATGTTCACGTTGATGATCTATATTTCGAAACATTTAGAGGGGACGGTTTAGTTGTTTCTACCCCAACAGGAAGTACAGCTTACAATAAATCATTACATGGCGCGGTTGTTGACCCACTTATTCCGTGCTTCCAAGTAAGCGAACTAGCATCATTAAATAACAACACATACCGTACGCTCGGTTCACCATTCATTTTAAATCACGAACGTACATTAACTTTAAAACTAAAACCAGACGGTAACGATTATCCTGTTATCGGTCTGGATAATGAAGCGCTTAGCATTAAGCAAGTAGAAAAAGCTGTTGTACGCTTAAGCGATAAACAAATTAAAACAGTTAAATTGAAAAACAATTCCTTCTGGGAAAAAGTGCAGAGAACGTTTTTATAGTAATCAAATAACCCTCGAATTATGGGATTTCCATAATTCGAGGGTTATTTATTTATCACATGCAACTTAACGCTGTTTCACAAAATATTTTGGAACAGGACAACAGTATATGAAATTATATCAACGATTTTTCGAATATATCAATTTACCGACAAAAATTAACAATATCATCAACCTATCTAAAAAGAGGAAGCAACACCAAAATGTATTTTCAGGCCGTTTCCTCAAACTTTTAGACATCTTTTCTATAAACAATCTCCCCATCAATTACAGTCATTTCTGCTTGTAATTCTTTTATTTCTTGTGCTTCTATTTCAAAAATATTGCGGGCTAATATCGTAAAGTCCGCTTCATATCCTTTTGTAATTTGTCCTCTCTTCGCTTCTTTTCCAATTGCATAGGCACTTCCTGTCGTAAATAAAGAGACAGCCTCATATACCGTTAATCTTTCCTCTGGCATATAGCATAAACCGTCAATAAAACTTCTGCGTGTAACAGCGCTATATATGCCTAAAAACGGATTCACTTGTTCAATTGGCGCGTCAGACCCACCGTTGCAGTGTAATCCCGCTTCTAGTAACGTCTTCCAAGCATATGCATATCGAAGACGATGCTCGCCTAGTTTTTCAATGACTGATGGGAAGTCCGATGACACAAAGACGGGCTGAATATCGATAATAGCCGGCAAGTGTTGCATTCTCTCAATCAACTCTTCACGAGCTAACTGACAATGAATAATACGATCGCGAAAACCTTCTGCTGGTGGATATAATTCAAGTGCATCAATGACATATTCAAGCGATAAATCACCGATTGTATGAATCGCAACTGGCATATGGAAATCACGTGCTTTTTTCACTAACTCCGCAAGCTCTTCACGTGAGAAGATTGCAACTCCATTTGTTTCCTGCGCATCTTCATACGGTTCACTTAATAAAGCTGTTCTTCCGCCAAAAGAGCCATCAGAAAAAATTTTCATCGCACCAAATTCAATATAGTGCTCATTTTCATATTCTTTTCGTTCATGTGCTACTTCATGGTGAACGAGCAAATGTGCTTTAAATGACATTTCTTTTATAACATGAGAAAACGCATTGTGCGTTTTTCTAAAACCACCGTAATAATTTAAATCTTCCGTATGCCCACCGACGAGTCCGTATTGCCAGCAATCTTTAATCGCTGTTTGCAGAGCTCTTTGTAAGTAGGCTTCATCAATTTCAGGCTGAACATGTTTTATTAGTTCTTGTCCTTGTTCATATAAAAGCCCTGTTACATTATTCAATGCGTCCCGGCCAATTTTCCCGCCTTTCGGGTCTTGCGTCATTTCTGTTATGTTCGCTTCTTGCAATATGTATGAGTTCACCCATGTAACGTGGCGACAAACCCGCTTTAATAAAATTGGATGTTCTGTAGAAATTTCATCTAAATCACGTACGTGAACTTGTTTTGTATCTGTAAAGTTATTTTCATTCCAGCCTTCTCCAATAATCCAAGAGCCCTTTGGAGCTTCTTCCACTCGCTCCCGCACGAGAGTCAGCACTTCGCTATAAGATGTACAGTTTGATAAATCTAAACGGAGTAATCTCTCTCCATGACCAATAAGATGCATATGACTATCAACGAGACCTGGAATCATCGTTTTCCCTTTTAAGTCGCACAACTTCACGTCTGAATATTTGCTTTCTAGTTCTTCCTTACTCCCGGCATCAACGATCATGCCCTTTTCAACATAAATAGCTTCTACTTTTTCATTCTCTTCTCGCATCGTGTAAATGGTGCCGCCATACCAAATTTCTCCCATATGCTCATCCCCCTTTTCCCTTTAGTCTACGAAATTAGAGCGTATAAAAAAAGCACCATTTCGATTAAAAATGGTGCTTTTCTAAAAATTACTTTTGTTCAGTAGGGTTCGTTGTGATTTGCCATTCAATGCTAAATTTATCTTTAAGTTGTCCGTATGCTGGGCTCCAGAACGTTTCTTGAAGTGGCATAATAACTTCTCCACCTTCTTGTAACTTTTCGAATACTTCTTTCGCTTTTTCTGCATTACTAATTTGAATTGCAATTGTTACTTGAGATCCGATTGCATGCCCTTGACCTGGGAATGTATCAGAAATCATAAGGTCCGTATTACCAACTTTTAAAGTAGCATGTAAAACGCGCTCTTTTGCTTCAGCTGGAATCGGGTATTCTGGATTTTCAGGCATGTCACCAAAAGTTTGCATGATTTCTACTTTTGCGTCTAACGCCTCTTTATAAAACTGTACAGCCTCTTGCCCACTACCATCTAAAACTAAGTACGGATTAATACCTAAAATCATACGGACACCTCTTTTTTAAGTTTATAAAAATCGAACTTATGTTCGTTTTTATATTATCATTGTTTGGCATTTCATTCAACTATTTCCTTCACTGTTTTTAAAATTATTTTGACGGAATCTCCATCTCTTGTTTTCTAAGCTCAATACGGCGAATTTTTCCGGAAATCGTTTTTGGTAGTTCATCTACAAATTCAATTTTGCGAGGGTATTTATATGGTGCAGTGAGTTCTTTGACGTGTTGTTGGAGTACTGGAATTAATGTTTCTTCATTCTTGTCTATATTCTCTCTTAATACGATAAATGCCTTCACGACACTTCCGCGAATTTCATCAGGGCTTGCGACAACCGCACACTCTCTTACATAAGGATGTTTTACGAGCGCATCTTCTACTTCAAACGGCCCAATTGTATAACCAGAGCTAATAATAATATCATCACCGCGCCCTTCAAACCAGAAATAGCCGTCTTCATCTTTCTTCGCTTTATCACCGGTAATATAATAATCACCGCGGAATTGCATTGCTGTGCGCTCATCGTCTTTATAATATTGTTTAAAGAGGGCTGGCGTTTCAATGTGAACTGCGATATCACCAACTTCTCCTACCTGTACCGGAATACCTTCTTCATCTACAATATCAACGTGGTTGCCTGGCGTTGGTTTTCCCATTGATCCCGGTCTAATATCCATCCCTTTCATTACACCAACAAGCAATGTATTTTCCGTTTGCCCGTAGCCGTCTCTTACTGTAATATTAAAGTGCTTTTGGAACGTTTCAATGACTTCTCTATTTAATGGCTCACCTGCGGATACAGCGCTATGTAACGCTTCTAAATTGTACTCACTTAAGTCTTCTACTTTTGCCATTAATCTATACTCAGTCGGCGTACAACAAAGCACATTCACCTTATTATCACCTAATAAGTTTAAATACGTTTTTGGTTCAAATTTACCGTTGTATACAAATCCTGTCGCTCCTGATCCGAGAGTTGCTAAAAACGGGCTCCAAATCCACTTTTGCCAACCTGGACTAGCCGTCGCCCATACAACATCATCCTCTTCAATTCCGAGCCAATTTGGAGCGCTCGTGCGCAAATGAGCGTATGCCCACGCATGCGTATGAACAACACCTTTTGGGTTTCCTGTCGTTCCTGACGTGTAAGATAAAAAGACCATATCTTCTTTATCAGTCTTCGCCATTTCTAACATGTCACTTTCTGTTTCTAACGCTGTTTTTAAATTAATCCATCCATCTACTGACTGCTCGCTCAGAACGAATTTTTGAAGAGATTCCATCGCTTCTATATCATCAAACTGCCCAATGTACGGCTCATAACTTACGATTGCTTTTACTTCCCCGTGCCCAATGCGATATTCTATATCCTTTTTGCGCAACATTTCCGAACTCGGAATTACGACAAATCCTGCTTTAATCGCAGCGATATACGTCATGTACGCTTCAATTAAGCGCGGCATCATAATGAGGAGCTTGTCCCCTTTTTGCAGACCACTCTTTATAAAAGCGTTCCCAATTTTATTCGCACCTTTCATAAGCTCAGCGTATGTAACTTCTCGTCTATTCCCTTTATCATCTTGCCAAATTAAAGCAAGCTTATCTTTATCACCTGTATATTTCTCTATTTCAGAAACTAAATTATAGGACGGTGGCGCCAACAATTCCTCTCTCTTCATACAATATCCTCCTCCATTTCTATGCCTCCCTTATATAATAAAGAATTTTCAGTTAATTTTGAACCCTCTTCTTTTGACAAATTTTTTATGTCTATGTCGAAATGAATGTATACCGATGCAAACAACAAAAAGAAAGAGCGGGAAAACCCGCTCTTTCTAAGCCATCTTATATGGGATTATTTTTGGTAACCACCTAATTGTTGCTCAGCTAGTGAAACTAGACGTTTAGTGATTTCACCACCAACAGAACCGTTAGCGCGAGCTGTTGCATCTGCTCCAAGTTGAACACCAAACTCTTGAGCGATTTCGTATTTCATTTGGTCTAATGCTGATTCAGCACCAGGAACCGCTAATTTATTTGTGCTACGTGACATGTTATATCACCTCCTTGTGAGTATAGAGTGTGATAAATAACATGACTTCATACACGTTTTAGATATGGTAATTTATGGTTTTAGAAAAGTTCTTCGAATTTGTCTTCTTCCGCCACTACTTCTACCGTTTGTAATACCATTGTTTCTTTGTTCGCTACAGCTTCATCGATTAATGGTGTGAAATCGTATTTCGCTTCAAAACGATTCGCTTTTTCACGCTTCGGCTTCGTCGATGGGCTTGCTGGTGTGAATACTGTACAGCAATCTTCGTACGGACGAATTGAAATATCATATGTGCCGATTTCTTCAGCGATTTTAATAATTTCTAATTTATCCATCGTAATAAGTGGACGAATAACCGGATAGTTTGTTACCTCGTTGATTGTATGCATACTATCTAACGTTTGGCTTGCTACTTGTCCAAGACTTTCACCAGTCGTAATTGCAAGTGCATTACGCTCCTCTGCGATACGCTCTGTAATACGCATCATCATACGGCGCATAACTGTCATTGAATAGCTAGATGGAATTTCTTTATTAATCGTTTTTTGCACTTCTGTAAATGGAACAAGGTGAAGCGTTACACGTTTACAGTACTTCGTTAACTCTTGTGCTAAATCGATTACTTTTTGTTTTGCACGCTCGCTTGTGAAAGGTGGGCTATGGAAATGAACTGCTTCCACAGACACGCCGCGTTTCATCGTTAAGTACGTTGCTACTGGGCTATCGATACCACCAGAAAGAAGTACCATTACTTTTCCGCCAACGCCAACTGGTAAACCACCAGCTCCCATATGCTCACCACACATAATATAGCTGTAACCACTGCGAATTTCTATACGTACATTCACATCTGGATTATGAACATCTACTGTGATATCCTCTGTATTTTCTAAAATGTGTCCACCGATTTCTGGAAGTAACTCCATCGTCTTCATTGGGAAGCGCTTATCAGAACGGTGCACTGTAATTTTAAATGTTTTCACATCATCTTTTACTTGTAAGAAAGCTGCTAATGCACCCTTTTTAATATCTTCTAATTCTGATGGTACTTTCATCGCTAAGTTAAACTTATGAATACCGAATACATCTTTCAATCTTTCAGAAATTGCTTCATGGTCTTCCCCATTTAATTGAATGTACATACGGTCATGCGTTGCATCGATTTTAATATTTGGGAACTTTTTCAGTTTGAACTTTACGTTATCTTTCAATGTGCTTACAAATTTAGAGCGGTTTTTACCTTTAGTCGTCATCTCTCCATAACGAACTAAAATATATTCATATGTCATCATATTCCTTTACCTCATCACTTCATATAATTTTGGCATCGTCTCTTTCACAATACCTTCAAATTGTTTTACTTCTTCCATCGTGTTTTCTGGTGCCAAACTAATGCGAATAGCACTTGCAGCAGCGGCATGGGGTACTCCCATTGCCACTAACACTCTGCTCACTTCATTTGCTTTTGAAGAACAAGCAGACTTCGTCGATACATATACACCGTGCTCTTCTAAAGCATGAACGACCACTTCCGGTTTTAAACCAACAAATGACACATTTAAAATGTGCGGTGCTGCATATGCAAGCGACGTATTAATCGTTACATCTTCCATCTCTTTCAAGAAACGGACAAGCTCTGTTTGTAAATTGTGCAAATGAGCTATCTTTTCTTTCACTTGTTCCATTGTCATGCGAAGTGCTTTCACCATCGCTACAATGCCAGGTAAGTTTTCTGTACCAGAGCGATACTTAAGCTCTTGTTGACCACCTGATAAAATTGGATCTAACCTTACGCCATCACGCACATAAAGTAGACCCGTTCCTTTTACACTGTGGAATTTATGTCCAGATATTGAGCAAAGATCAATATGAGAAGCATATAAATCAAGCGGTACTTTTCCTATCCCTTGCACATGGTCCACATGGAATCTTATTTTCGGATAGTTCGATAATAACGTTCCAATTTCAACAACAGGCTGAATTGCTCCAGTCTCGTTGTTCACGTGAATAATTGACACAAGAATCGTATCTTCACGAAGTGCTCGTTTTACATCCTCTACCGATACAACACCATGCTCATTAACCGGTAAATATGTTACATCAAAACCGAGATCTTCTAATTGTTTATATGCTTCAAACACAGACGCGTGTTCAATATTTGTTGTAATGATATGTTTACCGCGCGAACGATTCCTCATCGCTATTCCTTTAATCGCAAGGTTATTCCCTTCCGTTCCACCTGATGTGAAAATAATCTCAGAAGGTTTAACGTGAAGAAGCTGCGCTGCAATCGTTCTTGATTGTGTTAATAGACGCTCTGCCTCTCCCCCAAGCGAATGAATAGAAGAAGGGTTTCCAAAATATTTTCCAGCAACCGTTACGTACGATTGAAGGGCTTCTGGATATGGTTTCGTCGTCGCACTATTATCAAAATAGATCATCGTTCTTCCCCTTTCAGCGCTATCACATCATATAATCATATCACAAATACGTGTAATTACGCTAAGACTACTCAAAGGTTCCATTTTATCCCGATTGTGAAGGCCGATAATTAGCTAGGATGACCCTACTGACTACAGTTTCACTATATTTTAAAACGAATAACCTTACTGTATTCCGCTATTCATTATAGCAACATCGTCCCCAAAATTACACAAAAAAACAAACCCTTATGAAAGGGTTTGTTCATTGTCTACATATTCAGCTATTTTTTGAACAACGCCAGGTTCAAGTTGCTCTAGTACAGAAGCCGCTTGTTCTAAAGCTGCATCGTATTGATATTCACGGAATAATTTCTCCGCATAATTTAAGCTCTCTGCAAGGTTCTCATCATGACTGCGGTAACGATTACCGTATTGAATTAATTTTTCAACTAAATACGCTTGTCCAATTAACTCTTCTGTCATTTCAGCTACACCATTAACAGTTGTGTACGCTTCTTCTAAACTGCTATTTACAGCGTTCATATTTAACGGTTTCACTTCTAACTGTTCATATACAGCTTGCATTGCCATTTGTCCTCTTTGTAAATCTTCCATAATGCTTTCTGGAAGACCTGGCAAATTCGACTTTTGCATAAAACGTTTCGTTTCAAAAATGATATTTCGCATTTCTTGTAACTTCTCACGCGCTTCAAATTCTTCTTTACGCATCGTTTGCAGCATTTCTTTATATTCTGCATGAAGTACTTTTAACGTTTCACATTGCTCATAAACCTCTTCTAGTTCCTCACGAATAATAGAAAAGGCAATATCTTGTTCAGCAACGCGTAATTGCAGCATTTCAAAACGTTTCGTTAAAATGTGCATTTGCTTTTCAATTACTTTTTGAGACTCAATGTCCTTATCTTGTAACTGATAACTTTGTTTCACAAGTTGTGTTTCTGCTTTTGTTTCGATCGTTTCAGTGCGGATTTCTTCTAAGTCTTCATAAACAGAAAGTGTTTTTTGCTCCACATAATGTCTCGCATGCACCTCTTGCTCCAGTTGATCATAGAAGCCATCTAAACGTGTTTTTAAGTTTTCTACTTTTTCAGCTGCTTCCGTTATATGCAGCTCCTGTATATCCATTAAACATGTTTGTAGTTGTGTCGTCATATCACGAACTTCTTTAGGGACTTCCAAATACTCTAATACATAACCTTGTCTTACCATATCATTATGTCCGTGTAATAAATCTTCCAACTGAACTGGTAACGTCGCTTGACACTCTACCAGTAAATCTGGAATTTGGTGAATAATGATTTCTAAGTTTGCTAAACCTTCTTCTAAACTAATAACAATTTCTCTCGCTTTTAAGTAGTCGCCATTATCTGTTGCCTCTTCAAAGCTTTTAAACTTATTAGATTCAGCGTCTAGCATTTCTTCGATTTTCTGCTCTGCTGCTCCATACATATGCCTATGAGCAAGAACACTCTTCTTCATACTACGATATGTATCACGTAACCCTTCAATTTCCGAGCTATTTTTTTCATGGCTTTCTAACAATTGCTGTAATTCATTTAAAATGTCTGTAATACGATTATCAGCGTCATCTAAACCACTTATGGATTCATTCATCGCATGCTTTGCTTTTCGGAAGGAGAATTGCGAGGCGAATTTTCGCGCTTGCGCTAAATCTTTGTCTGCTTTCGGAAGGGTTGTTGATACAATCTCATCCCATTCTTCACGCCATTTACCAAACAGTTCTTCTGTTTGACCTGTCATATTTAAGTCTTTCACCCGTTTGAGTTCATCTGCCACAGGCTTATCTTTTATCTCTTGTTTCCACTGCTCCAGTGCTTCAATATCTTTATATGAACGATTTCTTATCACAAGCTCTATCATGAGCAGCACTAGAATAGAGCTTACTACAATGATAACGATCGTCAGGATAGAATCCATGCAAAAAAGCCTCCTAGTTATATCTCTTTTTTAGTCCGTTCCGTTTATGAAATGGAAGGCATTATGTATAAAAAGGGAATTCCCCTATATTTAACAACTAACAATGTACTAATCATACCATGTAATGGCATGTTTTTGACCTAGTTTTTTTTAAAATTTCATGTTTCTTTCAATGCAATTGTAATCTTTCTCAATATTCGGTTTGGATTACCTCTCATCGTCAAATGATTGTAATAATAGGTACTCTTCCATATGAGATGCGAAATAAATTTTGCGCACAAGTGGTGGCTCAATAGAAATCGCATGCACATTTCCTTGCTTTACCGCTTGCTCTACTGACATTTCTGGAAGTAACGTAATACCAAGTCCGGCACCGACCATCGCAAGCATCGGTTCTGCATAAGAAGTTTCAAATGCAATGATTGGTTTTGCACCTATCCCATGAAACATATTCGTAATCATTTTTCTTACATCACAAATTTCTGGATATACGATTAACTTTTCATTTTGCAAATCTTCCATTCGAATTACTGTTTTCTCTTTATAAAGATGATCATTTGAAACGACACAAACAACTTTTTCTTCTCGCACTTCTTTTACACACGTAACGTCTTCTACTACTGAATCAACGAACATCGCTTCAATCTTCCGCTCTTTAAAGAGTCCCATTAGTACTTTCGTATGCTCAATTTTCCATTCTACTTCGAATCCTCCACCTAATACATCCTTATATTTTGATATATAATGCGCTGCTAAACTTGGCAATATGCCTATAGAAATTTTCTGCTTCTCTTGAAAATTCTTCATTTCGGCTTTCACTTCATATATGTGTTCCAAAATCGGTAACATTCTTGTTATAAATAACTCTCCAGCCTCTGTTAACTCCACTCCTTGCGCGGAACGCTTCAGTAAAGTAACCTCTAAATCCGCTTCTAACCTTTGAATTTGTTTACTAAGCGCCGGTTGAGAAATATGTAAAAGCTTACTCGCCTTTGATAAACTTCGCGTATTCTTTACTTCAATAAACGATCGTACTGCTTCTAAATCCATCGTACACACCTCTAACAAAAAGTTATAACTGTCATAAAAAATCGATATTTCCTTCTATAAACAATTACTCTTTATACTTATTTCATCAACTTACTATAACGAAATGTAAAGGGGAAAGATACTCTTGGACAAAAAACAAATGCTACTCGGATCCCTCCTATGCTTACTTGCCGTAACGGCTTGGGGATTTATGTTTCCTGTCATGGCAAATGCCCTGCAGTTTATTGATCCGTTCTTCTTCACAACTATCCGATACGGATCAGCAGCTATTATTTTTCTTATTTTGCTATTCATTACTGAAGGAAAAACTTCACTCCGCTTAGAGAAAAGAACACTTTCGTTATTCTTTTACGGAACAGTCGGTTTCGCTGGATATGGTTTTCTCATTTTTTACGGCCAACAACTTGCTGGGCCTTCTGGGGCCATTCATGCTGCGATGATTCAGTCTCTTATGCCACTCATCGCTTTATTATTGCAGTGGATAACAAAAAACAAACGCCCACAAAACTACACATTCCTTTGTATGTTCGTTGCATTGCTCGGTGTTATGCTCGTCATTTCAAAAGGAAATATTCACTTATTATTTGGAGCTGCCAGTCATCTCTCAACAAATATACTTATGCTATGCGGCGTTACTTGCTGGGTCATTTACACGAACGGTGGTGCTCGTTTTCAATCTTGGTCACCACTTCGATATACGACGTTAACTTGTTTATTCGGCTCCATTTCACTCATCGTTATTGTCACTTTCTTCACGTACACAAACATCGTTACTATGCCGTCACTTCGTACCATTATGAGCGTTCGTTTTGAACTCTTGTATATGTCGATTGTTGCAGGTGTTATCGCTGTATTTTGCTGGAACACAGGAAATCGCTATATTTCATCTATTAACGGCATATTATTTATGAATCTAGTTCCTGTACTTGCACTTATCGGTTCCATCTTTCGAGGTTATACAGTCGACAAAATTGAAATTGCCGGAGCCTCATTAACAATTATCGCGCTATTATGCAACAATGTATGGCAAAGGAAAGAAAGCACAAAAATCCCCACCTCAGTCCGTTAGGTGGGGATTTTTCACATATGAACAGCTCTTGGCAATTCATAGTACATATTCGTTATACATAATGTTTGCTCCATCCATTGTTCAATTTCTTTCGTGTACATTTCTATGAAAAATGTCTCAGACGGAAAAGAATGCAGCACTTCTGATATATATTGTGGATATAAAAACGGCATATTCATCATGCCTTTTAATTGCGTCATAAACATTGTAAAAGATACCTTTTTAAACTCTTGCTTCATTTGTCCCTGTCTAATCATTTGCTCTATATAATATCTTTCTTTAGAAAAGTAAATGGTCATCACTTCGCGAATTAATGTCGTATCAAGTGAAAGCTCTCGGTAGAAGAAACGTGTCAGTTCCCTATTTTCAAATTGATATCGTAAAATCTCGCGCACCATTTGCACCATCACATCTTTAGCCGACAAATATTCTCTCTGTTCGAACGACATTTCAATCACATGAATATATCCTTCTAAAAAGTCAGTAATAAGCTGTTCTAATAAACCTTGCTTTCCAGCAAAATAATATGAAATATTCGCTACATTCACATCCGCTCGCTTTGCAATTTCTCGCACCGACGTTCCATCATAACCTTTCGTGTTAAACAACGATATTGCCGCATCAATTACTTTTTGTTTCGTCTGTTTCATGCGCTCACTTCCTCTCACTGAACAGCTATAGTTTAAATTTCTTGACTTTTAAGACAAATTCCTTTAATTTTCTATCGACAAAGTCATGTGAAATACATCGTATTTTGCTAATATTTTACACATCTCGATAAAAAGGGAGTTGTTTCCATGTTTACAAAAGAAAGTTATGCAGGTTCTCGTGAAGAGCAATACGAGACAGTAATTAAACAACTGGATGCATTATTAACTGGCGAACCGAACTTAGTCGCAAACTTATCAAATGCGTCCGCATTATTAAATCAATTTTTAGATCGTGTGAATTGGGTTGGCTTTTATGTAACAGACGGAAATCAGCTTGTTCTTGGACCTTTCCAAGGAATGCCTGCTTGCGTGCGCATTCCATTTGGACGAGGCGTTTGCGGCGTTGCAGCTGAAACAAAAACAACGCAGCTTGTAGCAGACGTTCACCAATTTCCAGGACATATCGCTTGCGACAGTGCTTCGAATTCAGAAATCGTTGTACCGATCGTGAAAGAAGGAACTATCATCGGTGTACTTGATATTGATAGCCCTGAAAAAAATCGTTTTGATGAAGTAGATCAGCGCTATTTAGAAAAGTTTGTGGAAACACTCCTAAAACATATTTAAAAAAGAAAAGAGTGAGTTATCGATTGCGTACATCACGTACGAAACCGATAGCTCACTCTTTTTTATTGATTACTAACAGTAGATATTTTCTTTAGTGCCTGTTCTAAATCAGAAACGATATCTTCCCATGATTCTAAACCGACAGATAAACGTATTAAATTATCGTAAATACCCATTTCTTGTCTTAGCTCAGCTGGAATCGCAGCGTGTGTCATCGTTGCTGGGTGCTGAATTAACGTTTCTGTATCCCCTAAACTTACGGCAATTGTAATAAAGTGAAGGTCATTGATAAACGCTTGCGTCTCTTCTTTTCCGCCTTTAATTGAAAAAGAAATCACACCACCGCCCCGTTTCATTTGGCGAGATGCTAACTCTCCTTCTGGATACCAAACACCTTCTACCGCATCATGATTTTTCAGGAACGATACAATTTTTTCTGCATTATCACAATGACGGTCCATCCTTACCGCTAACGTCTTTAATCCACGTAACAATAACCACGCATCAAACGGCGCCATAATACCGCCGATATCTTTTCGCATCGGGCGAATTTTTTCAGCTAATGCTTTCGTTTTACAAATCGTTACACCCGCCACAACATCACCATGACCGCCAATATATTTTGTCGCACTATGAACAACCGCGTCACAACCAAGTTCAAGCGGTCTTTGTAAATACGGTGAACAGAATGTATTATCAACAACCACAAGTAAGCCATTTCGCTTCGCAACCCGAATAACTTGTTTTAAATCGATTAATTTCATCGTTGGATTAATCGGTGTTTCAACGAAAATAACCTTTGTATTTGGACGGATTTTATTTTCGACATCATCCTCTGTCTCCATATCACAAAACGAATGCGTAATCATAAATTTCTCTTCTAACACTTCTAAAAAACCGTACGTGCACCCGTATAATCCATTTGAACAAATAATATGATCTCCAGCTTTTAGAAAGCCAATTAACGTTGCTGAAATAGCTGCCATTCCTGATCCGAAAGCAAGTGCTTCTTCTCCTCCTTCTAACACCGCCATACGTTCTTCAAATAATTTTACAGTTGGATTTCCAAGTCTTGAGTAAATATAAGATGGATCCACTCCCGCAAAACTCGCCTCTCCTTGCTGCGCAGTCTCAAATGTAAATGTAGACGTTTGAAATAACGGTGGTGTTAAACTTCCTTTATGTTCCTCAGATGTATACCCGTGATGAATTAACGCTGTCTCCATATGCTTCTTTTTCATAAAAACATCCCCTTTTATGTTTTTATTGCCGCATATTCACCAGTAAAAACTGATGAACGTTTTTACTACATTTTATGTAAGCGTTTTATTTGTGTTTCTATCTCTTCTTTTATATTGTTTTAAATTCCTTCTTATATTAATTTCCAAAATTTATATGCATAAAACAAAAAGGGAGTGGCTTGACGAAACTCTGGGTAAAAGATATAATAGCGTTTGTGTAAAATAAAAAGGCAGCCTTGTAATGTGAGTTTATCGTTTGTATTTTGTTCCTCTACGGAGGTGTATCTCGTAACTCCCTGCTGCTGGAGCGAAGGTACATGAAAACAAAATGCCCGTAAATATCGATTACGTCTGTTTTTATTTTACGTAAATAAAAACATTTTTAAAGGAGGAGTCAACTATGGCTCGTTATACAGGTCCAGCTTGGAAACTGTCTCGTCGTCTTGGAATCTCTCTAAGCGGCACAGGAAAAGAATTAGAAAAACGCCCTTACGCACCAGGTCCTCACGGTCCTAACCAACGTAAGAAACTTTCAGAATACGGTTTACAATTACAAGAGAAACAAAAACTTCGTCACATGTACGGCATGACTGAGCGTCAATTCCGTCGCACATTTGACCAAGCAGGTAAAATGCCTGGTAAGCACGGCGAAAACTTCATGATCCTTCTTGAAGCTCGTCTTGACAACTTAGTTTACCGTATGGGCTTAGCTCGCACTCGTCGTGCAGCTCGCCAATTAGTAAACCACGGTCACATCACAGTTGATGGATCTCGCGTAGATATCCCATCTTACCGTGTAAAACCTGGTCAAACAATCAGCGTTCGCGAAAAATCTAACAGCCTTGTTGTTGTTAAAGAAGCGATCGAAGTTAACAACTTCGTACCAGAATACTTAACTTTCGATGCTGATAAATTAGAAGCTACTTACACTCGTCACGCTGAGCGTTCTGAGTTAGCAGCTGAAATCAACGAAGCATTAATCGTAGAGTTCTACTCTCGTTAATCTCGGTACTCTGAAAAGAGTAGTATTAAAAGCCTTAGGAACCTTATTTATCAAGGGGCCTGGGCTTTTTTTATTGAATATAGCCGGTATATGTATAGAACCGGAACAATGTAACAAAATAAAAAAGAACTGTAAGTCTATAGTTAATAAACCTTCCCCCTCCCTCTAGAATTCCATCCATCTTTTATCCACATTAATAAAAACCTCCCCTTCTTCTAACACTTAAAAACACTACATTCTACCCCATAACTCATTTCCCTTTGCTATACTCTCCTTCCGTTAACATTATTTTTACAACGTATCTATTTGTACGTAATCTATACCTTCCTTTTTCTATTTACATTCAACCTTAAAAACCTCTTCATCACCAGAGCATCCGAATGAGATTAAAAACTTAATGAACAAGCAACTTTTTCGCTTAATAATCAGAATATTACATTTACAACAACTTCCTTAAATTGGTATTATTTTCTTGTAAGGGGAGGGAAAGTTCATGTCTTTAAATATGTATCTCGGTGAAGTACAAGCTCAAACAGAAAGTATGAACGCTTTCTGTAACGCTACTATTCAAGGAATGGAACAAATTATTCATTCTATTGACGCTTTTGCATTGGATACTGTTCTACAAGGACAAACATATAGTAGTGCAAAAGCATATTTCTTACAAACCTTTCGTCCGTTAGCACAAGGAATCATTTACTTATGCGAAGAATTAATCCGTCAAAATGATGCTTTTCCAAGAGACTTTCAATCACAGGTAGCTTCTACAGATGTTATCGAACAAGAAATAAGAGAACAAATCCAAGAAATCAATCAAACCATTGCAAGTATAGAAGCAATAGAGGTACTTACACCAATGCCTGGAGTAGACTCAATTGTGGCTGTTTTAATTGCGATGAGAAAAAAGCATGATGAAAAACTAGAGCGTCTACATGAATTCGATTATACATCCAGTAATAACTACAGCACGGCCCTTCAACTAGCAGCTAGTATTGCTATGGGTTTAGCGGAAGTCCAAAGCGGGAAAGGTTTTAGTCCGGTAAGTGGTACATTTAGTACACAAAGGTTGAATATGGAATGGATAGCCTCTATTCAAAAAATTGCAGAGGAAAGAGTTCAAGAAGCCGAAATAAAAAAAGAAATTGAAGAAAAAATGGCTTTGCAGGAACAAGAAGCTAATAGACCGTGGTACCAAAAAACAGCTATTGGCGCTTGGGAATTCTTCCAAGGAATTTGTAATTCAGCTGCTGAAAACTTTACAGGCGTGGAATTACCAATGGGCAATGAATTAGAAAACAAAACAACCTTTCAAGCCGGAAATCTTGTGGGGAATTTTGTATCAGGGGTAGGATCTATTTTTGAAATTTTGGGCGGTATAGCTATTGTAACAGGATCAAATGTTGGAACCGTATTGTTAGAAGGAGTAACTTTCGGGGCAGCATCACCAATTGTTATCCCAGCTGATTTAGCTCTTACAACCGTTGGAGCAGGTGTTGCTACACATGGTACATTTGTATGGTATAATACCGTTCAAAATAGTATTGATACTTTGCAAAGGTTTCAGTCTTCTTCTGGAGGTTCCTCTAAAAATCTTTTAAAAGATGGTAAGTTTGTCGAATCTGATTTAGAATTAAAATATGCGGAATATTGCGTTAGAAAAGCAAAAGACGGTAAAGTACCTAAAGATAGATTGAACTGGAAAGAAGCAAGTGATTATTGGACAAAAGATTCACCTATGGCAAGAGGAAATCGTTTTAATCAAACTGCAGAAAAAAATAGATGGTATCCGAATAATGAGGTACATTTAAGTAATGGTAAAAGATTAGATTCATATGACCCAATTAAAGGGGAAATAGTTTCCAGAAAAGCTACAGATCTAGCGGATATTGATATTAAAACTTTTGAAAAACATTTGAAAGAAATGAAAGATAAGTATGCTATTGGAACCAAGATTCGTTCAAATAAATATAGAAGAATAGATGGAAAATCACTAGAAGGAAAACAAATTTTAGAGATTCCAGCATCTAATAAAAATTTTGAACGAATAGAGGAATATATAAAATTAGCAAAAGAAAAATATGATATTGATATTAGGTTTAGGGAGGAATAATTGATGGCATATGATTTAGAACTTGAAATAAAAGAGGTACTTGAGAAAATTGAATTTGTAGAAAGATATAAATCCTTATCAGAAAAATTTTCCGATAGAACAAATACATTTGAAAACTATGAAAATGAAAAAGCTATTGAAGTATTCAAGTCTCTTGGCTATAAAGCTCGTTACAATAAAAAAGAAGACTTTTTTATTGTAGGAGAAGTAAAAAACAAAGATGTCTACACCTTTAGATTCAACATCAGCTTAAAATATGGTGTTGCTGAATTGATTTGGGAAGCATGGCATAATGGTGAAGTTAGAGCTGGAGACCCTTGGGACATATTTATAAGATTGTTATCAAATGACACGGAAAAAGTACCCGTGCTATATTTCCACAGTTACGATGAACTCAAAGAAATCATGAAAATCGCCTTTGAAATGTACGAAGATTTTAAACAAGAATTAATTCCTATCTATTCATAATTTTATATATAAGAAAGGCAATCTTATCCTATACATAAAGAAATCCGACTCACAAGAGCCGGATTTCTTTATGTATCTAAACTTGAGACGTTGCGCCTTGGAAACATGAATAGAGGGAGATGGTCTTATGCTAAGAAAATATTATTCAAAAAACAATCATTTACAACCATTTTTTGAGGAAGTTAATAAATATGTAGATGGTATTCATAACCTAAATAATGGAATCAGCTTAGAAGATATAACAAGCCTTCAAAATGAACTTAACATTCAAATTCCTGATATATATAAAGATTTTCTCCAAGTGTGTAATGGTGGAGAATTATTTATACCTGGAACAATCCTGTCAGAAATTCATACAGCTGCTCAGGGTCCAAAACAGCGTGGTGGCTCTTATCTAAATGATTCGTTTAAAAAAGAACGAAGACCGACAAAGATGCCAGACACGTATTTAATCATCGCAGATTTAAACTATGGTGACTCGATATGTATAGACTTAGAATCAAGCAATGGATACGATGCAACGGTAATACAATGGGATAGGGAGATTCACAGCGTTTCTAGATCATGGAATGGTTTGGTGGAATGGTTAATGGATACCTTAGACGAAGGATCATTACTAGTAGATTATGATGGTAATGAAAAAGATTTAGACTTTTAACATGAATAGTAAAAGTGGAGCCACAAGAATTAATTCCTATTTATTCATGATTTCACCTTAAAGATATATGAAGTAATGACCCAAAAATAAGGATAGACTTAATATTTTAGGAGGAATAACTTTTGTCTTATTCATTAAAACCTGAAATACAAGCCAGTCTTGCAAAAATTGATTTTATTAAGAGATATAAAGCCCTATCAGAAAAGTTTTCTGATAGGGAAAATACATTTGAAAACTATGAAAACGAAAAAGTAATTGCAGTATTTGAGTCTCTTGGCTATAAAGCCCGTTTTATGAAAAAAGAAAACTTTTTTATTGTTGGTGAAGTAAAGAACAAGGATTTCTATACTTTCAGATTCAATATCAGCTTAAAATATGGGCTTGTTGAGTTCATTTGGTCTGCAAGGTATAATGGTGAAGTTAGAGTTAGGAATTCATGGGATATGTTTGTAAAAGTATTATCCAATGGTTCTGAAAGATTGCCGGCAGTATGCTTCCACAGTTACGATGAACTCAAAGAAATCATGAAAATTGCCTTTGAAATGTACGAAGATTTTAAACGAGAATTAATTCCTATTTATTCATAATGTAAAAAGCTACCGAAGACAACTAAAACAGTTACTTCGAGTAGCTTTTATTTATATATATTAAAATTATTTATTTTCCTCTTTTTGAACATATACATAAGCATCTTTCTGCTCTTTATGTACATCCACCTTCGAATTCTCTGCAAGCTGACCCGCATTTAGCAAAGAAAAAATAATGAGCGCTTCTAGTGACATTTCGTTTTACCACTCCTTTCTAGTTGTTATACATTTATCATACCGCTTACATGTGATTTCCGTATGAACTCGAAAAGGAGATTACAACAAAAAGGTTACAGGAATATGAATGCACGCTATAATAACCATAAAATAGGAGGGTAATTCATTTTGACAATAAATCAAATGGTTCAATTGGGTAGTGCATGTATGTTGTTTATTACTTCCGCGCTTATTAATTGGTATCAGGGACGTAATTTGATAGACGATCCTGATGAATGGAAATATAGCGCTAAGTTTACGAATTACTTTAAAGGCACCGTTTCAAATTACCAAGATATTTATCAAATCGATTTCTTTATATATGCAGCAAAATTTTATCCCGTGGCATTTATCGTTATGCTCATTAGTTTACTTTATATGCTCATATTAATTCTTTATATTCTATTTAAAAGAAAAGATCCGGCAATTTAAATCCATACATAAAAACCCCGAATCATAGAAAACTTTTCAGCCTACAATTCGGGGTACTATTTGTTTTATATTCGTTTCTGATTAGTAACGAATTAAGAAATATTTCTTTTTACCGCGGCGAATGATTGTGAATTTACCTTCGATGCGGTCGTTTTCTGTTACAACGTAGTCTAATGCTTGGGTACGTTCACCGTTTACGTAGATTGCGCCGTTCGTTACATCTTCACGTGCTTGACGTTTTGATGGAGAGATTTTGCTTTCTACAAGTAAGTCGATTAATACTGTATCTTCTGCAGTACGTTCTACAGATGGTACGTCTTTAAATCCTTGTTCGATTTCGCTTGCAGTCAGTTCTGCTACAGAACCGCTGAATAATGCAGCTGAAATTTTAATCGCTTGCTCTAATGCTTCTTCGCCGTGAACAAGTTTTGTCATTTCAGCACCTAATGCTTTTTGTGCTGCACGTTTTTCTGGTGCTTCAGCTACTTGCTTCTCGAGCTCAAGAATTTCTTTATGAGATAAGAATGTGAAGTATTTTAAGTATTTAACAACGTCGCGGTCATCTGTGTTAATCCAGAATTGGTAGAACTCGTAAGGAGTTGTTTTTTCTGGGTCTAACCAAATTGCGCCGCCTTCTGTTTTACCAAACTTCGTACCGTCAGATTTCGTAACTAGTGGAATTGTTAAACCGAAGGCTTTCGCATCTTCTTCTGATTTACGGATTAATTCAAGACCAGCTGTAATGTTACCCCATTGGTCACTACCACCGATTTGCAAGCGGCAATTATGGTTTTGGTATAAGTTTAAGAAGTCGTATGATTGTAAAATCATGTAACTAAACTCAGTGAATGAAATACCAGTATCTAAACGAGATGCTACTGTATCTTTTGCTAACATATAGTTTAAACCAAAGTTTTTACCGATATCGCGTAAGAATGAAATTACATCTAAGTTACCAAGCCAATCATAGTTATTAGCCATCGTTGCTGGGTTGTCCACGTTTTCGAACTCTAAGAAGTTTGAAAGTTGGTTTTTAATGCTTTCTGTATAGTAAGCAACTGTATCTTTCGTATTTAATGTACGCTCTGCTTTTTTACCACTTGGGTCACCGATCATACCAGTACCACCGCCAACAAGTGCGATTGGTTGGTGACCAGCTAATTGGAAACGACGTAACATTAATACTGGTAACATATGACCGATGTGTAAGCTATCCGCTGTCGGATCGAAACCACAGTATAATTTAACGCTTTCTTTTTCTAATAATTGCTCAAGTCCCTCAGCATCTGTTTGCTGATTAATTAGACCGCGAAATTCAAGATCTTGTAAAATACCCATATCCTACATACTCTCCTTTAAGTTCATTACTGGCGTGAAGGTTGAAAACATAAAAAAATCGCCCCTTTAAATAAGGGACGATTTTGATTATCGCGTTACCACCCTAGTTGCAGGCAAAAAAAAGCCTACCACCTTATTTACATAACGGCTTAGCACCGTCTTTTCCCTTTTGAATACAATTCAATCGAAAAAAGATGCTCTAGGGGCGTAATTCGCGATCATCTATGTGCTGATTTTCACCGGCCATCAGCTCTCTAAAACAGGGAAATGATCACTACTTCTCCCTTTCCACGCTCAATTATTCATATACTTTTCTTTATACCATCATTTATATAGGCGTGTCAAATAGAGGCCCGGTTTCTCTTCTTGCCAATCCTTTACAACGTCGCAAAGAGTATCGTAATAAGAGAAAGAATTGGAACTCCAACTAATAACGATACATGAAACACAACAGATAAATCATTCCCAATCGTCGCCTCCACAGGATCTTTCGCTGGAGAACCAAGAAATCCGATTAATCGATCGAAGCGACTTACCGTTTTTGGAAAGTCCGGTACTTCTACATGGTCACTATCTAAATGCTGTCTTAATTTATATTCACTCTTAAAGGGATTTTCGCTCAATTTCATCCACCTCCAGCAATTGTTTCAATTTCTTTATCCCGTTATGGAGTCTCGATTTCACTGTTCCAATCGGAATGTTTAATATCTCCGCAATCTCTTTTTGCTGCATATCATGATAATAAGAAAGAATAAGGACAGCCCGCTGCTCTTCCGGAACTTTCAAAATTGCTTCTCTTACTGTGAGCCGATCTTCGTGAGAAAATTCTTTTTCCTGGATCGGCACTAAAAACGGCAAAAGCGTACGCCACTTTTTTCTTCTATTTAATTTATTAATCATAAGACGATAACCAATTTGAAATAAATACGTTTTTATTTTACCTTTTTCAAGTTCATACATATGTTTCTTACGCTCTAACGTCAAAAACGTATCTTGCACAAGGTCGATACTTAATTGTTCATCTCGGTTAAATCGATACAAAAATGTGTATAGCGCTGGTTTGATTAAAACATATAGTTTTTCTCCCGCCTGTTTATCTCCACTTTGATACGCAAGCATGAGTTCCTCCTCAATCCCAATCTGCGCCATGATTTTTGATCTCCTTTATTCCTTTTAACGTTAATGAAATACGGGAAATTAAATATGCAATTGCAATGAAAACCCACAATTGTGATTGATTTGTAAAAAATTGAACATATGGGTTTTGAATCGTAAATCCCATTGCAACTAAAGTATTTAACGCTTGCACACATATGCATGCATACAACGCAAGGCAGACAGAAATAGTGTCAAATACATTCCAGCGAAAATACACTTTTGTTTTTGTAAAATCAATTTTATATCCATTTTTCCTTACTATATGTTTTCTATCAAATGGAATAATGATTGAAAACATAACACTCATTATAACTCCAGCTGTAAGCATTGATACTCTATATCCAATTGGTATCGGTAAGAAAAGACCACAAGAAAATACGACTATAATTCCAATTAAAGCAAAAGCAAGAAGTAATTTATTAGACATAAAAAAGCCTCCCTCATCTATTCTTTCATAAATGTATACAGACGAGGAAGGCACTTCGTTCAAATATTATTTTATTTTTTTAATAATCTTCGCAGGATTTCCGCCAACTACTACATTGTCCGGCACATCTTTCGTTACAACAGCGCCAGATGCAATCACCGCATTATCTCCAATTGTTACACCAGGATTAATAATCGCTCTTCCGCCAATCCATACGTTATCACCAATTGTAACTGGTTTTCCGTATTCTGATCCGCTTATGCGCTCTACTGGATCAAGCGGGTGTGTTGCTGTATAAATGTGAACTCCTGGAGCTAACATACAGTTCACTCCGATTGTCACCGGGCATACGTCTAAAATGGTACAGTCAAAGTTCGCGTAAAAATTTTCGCCAACGTGAATGTTATAGCCATAATCACATCTAAAAGAAGATTCAAGATGAATGTTATCTCCAGTCGTTCCGAATAGTTCTTTTACGATTTCGCTACGCTCTTTTAATTGTACTTCTGGCGTTTCATTTAATTTTCTCGTTAATATACGAGCTTGCTCCCTCTCTTGAACTAAAACTGGATCAGCTGGTATGTACATTTCTCCTAGTATCATCTTTTCTTTTTCTGTTTTCATTTTATTACCCCTTTAACTTATATATATAAGTTTATAATAACATAAAAAAAGGTCTGAACGTTATTTCGTTCAGACCTTCCTCTCTTAATCTTCCATCGTTGATAAGTCACCTGTTGGTAAGTTTAATTCCCACGCTTTTAATACGCGGCGCATAATTTTACCACTTCTCGTTTTCGGTAATTTATCTCTAAATTCAATTTGTCTTGGCGCTGCATGTGCTGCTAGGCCTTTCTTTACAAATTGACGAATCTCTTCTTTTAATTCATCAGATGGTTCGTATCCTGCTCGAAGCGCGATAAATGCTTTAATGATTTCTCCGCGCACTGGGTCAGGAATACCAATTACACCAGCCTCTGCAACAGCAGCATGCTCGATTAATTTGCTTTCTACTTCAAACGGACCAACTCGCTCACCTGACGTCATAATTACATCATCAATACGCCCTTGGAACCAGAAGTATCCATCTTCATCCATATAAGCAGAGTCACCTGATACGTACCAATCTCCCGGCATAAAGTAAGATTCATACTTTTGCTGGTTATTCCAGATTCCACGCATCATCGCTGGCCAACCTTTACCAATTGCTAAGTTACCCATTGTGTATGGAGGAACTTCATTTCCTTCATTATCAACAATCGCTGCTTTCACACCTGGAATTGGTTTACCCATTGAACCTGGACGGATTTCCATACAAGGGTAGTTACAAATAACCTGCCCACCTGTTTCTGTCATCCACCACGTATCATGAATACGAAGTCCAAATGCGTTCATACCCCAGCGAATTACTTCTGGATTTAACGGTTCACCAACGCTTAATACGTGACGAACTTGTGATAAATCATATTTTTTAATTGCGTCTTGTCCAGCTCCCATTAACATACGGAATGCTGTTGGTGCACTATACCAAACTGTTACACCGTAATCTTGCAGTGCTTCATACCACGCTTCTGGGCTAAAGCGTCCACCTAAAATAACATTGGATGCTCCAACTAACCACGGTGCGAAAATACCGTAAGCCGTTCCAGTTACCCAGCCTGGGTCAGCTGTACACCAATATACATCATCTTCTTTTAAATCTAATACCCATTTCGCCGTTTGATAGTGCTGAACCATTGCGTTCTGCGCATGAAGAACACCTTTTGGTTTACCAGTAGAACCAGATGTGTAATGTAGAATCAAACCGTCTTCACGGCCTAACCATTCGATATGTAATTCTTTTGAAGCTTGTTCAAATAAAGGATTGAACGCTACCGTTTTACCGCCTTCTTCTACATTATCTCCAACAAGGAAGACTGTTTTTAAAGCAGGTAAATCATTTAATGGTACGCGCTCTAACAATTCAGGAGTTGTAATTAACACCTTCGCTTCGCTATCTTCTAAACGATCGCGAACTGCGCCTTCCATAAATGCTTCAAATAGCGGACCAACGATTGCTCCTAATTTCACTGCACCTAAAAGTGCAAAATATAATTCTGGAGAACGCGGCATAAAAATAAAAACGCGATCGCCTTTTTCTACATCGCCATAATTTTTCAGGACGTTTCCTGCTTTATTAGAAAAATCCTTCATTTCCTTAAATGTATATTTCTCTTTTCGCGATCCATCTTGATAATAAAGGGCTACTTTATTTTTACGATCGGATTTCGCATGCTTATCAATTGCCTCATACGCCATATTTACTCGGCCTGTTTCATTCCAAGTAAAGTTTTTATTAACCTCTTCCCAGTTAAAATTCGCGTATGCCTCATCATAATTCGGCAAATTATTTTCTCCTTTAATGACAGGAAGCGTTTCTACTTTCATACTTTACATCCCCCTCCTATGTATTCTATTATCTATTATAATGATATTATTTAAAATTTTCAGTATATTTGTTGATTTTTAGACAAATTTTTAATGACAAATTTCGATTCACATCGCATATATTATAAAGTACGATATTAATAGATTCACAAACCCTCAAGGTGGTGAGTAATACATTGATTCATAAAAAAATATATAATGCTAGAAACTTAAAAACAGCGAAAGGCACTTTAATTATTGAAGGTCCTGTCTCTACACATAACTTAGAAATGTATGAATTTCATCCCGATTTAGTTGCGTTTCGTCCTGCCGAGCAGCAATATAAAGCAATTGTCGAAATTTCTAAATTACCAGAAGCTCGTCTCATTATTGCAAGACATGACCAAACGATTGTTGGATATGTTACATACCTATATCCTGATCCGCTCGAACGATGGTCAGAAGGAAAGATTGAAAACTTAATTGAACTCGGGGCAATTGAAGTTGTCCCCGCCTTCCGCGGTTGCGCTGTCGGAAAGAACTTATTAGAAGTTTCAATGATGGACGATTATATGGAAGATTACATTATATTGACGACTGAATATTATTGGCACTGGGATTTAAAACAAACAGGCTTAAATGTTTGGGAGTACCGAAAAGTAATGGAAAAGATGATGAATGCTGGTGGCTTACAATGGATGGCTACAGATGATCCTGAAATTTGTTCACATCCTGCTAACTGTTTAATGGTCCGCATCGGTAAACGCGTTGATACGGATTCTATTCAAGCATTTGATCGTCTACGTTTTCACAATCGTTTTATGTATTAATAAAGGGGGCAACTGGAATGATTGTAGAAGAAATTATGAATCAAGATGTGGTGACACTACATCCAAACGATACAATCGAAACAGCAATCCGAACGATACGCACGAAAGGCATTCGGCACATTCCAATTGTCGATCAAAATAATCATGTCGTAGGCATTATTTCTGATCGGGATGTAAGAGATGCAAGTCCGTCTATTTTAGATGAACAAGTTTCACTCGATATGCTGAAGCAACCACTTGAACTTATTATGAAACATCCTGTAATGACTTGCCATCCTCTCGATTTCGTTGAAGAAATTGCTACTTTATTTTTTGAAAATAAAATTGGCTGTCTCCCTGTTACAAAGGCTGGCAAGCTAGTTGGAATCATTTCTGAATCTACTGTACTGCACACGTTAGTGAAATTAACAGGAGCACATCAACCAAGTTCACAAATTGAAATTCAAGTAAAAAACGAACCTGGTATTCTTGGAAAAGTCGTTGCTATTTTTAGTGATTTGCAAATCAATATCGTGAGCGTTCTCGTCTATCCAGCAAAAGATGAGAATGATAAAGTACTCGTTTTCCGCATTCAAACGATGAATCCGCTAAAAGTGATTGATGCACTTGAAGCAGAAGGCTACCGCGTATTATGGCCGAACATTATGGGGATGCAAGCATGAGTAGCGCGTTTATTTATTCGGATGACTTTCGGGGCTATTCGTTTAGCCCTGATCATCCTTTTAACCAACTACGCGTCACACTTACGTATGATTTATTACAAAAGGGCGGTTTTATCTCTCCCTCCCAAATCATCTCACCACGGATGGCTACAGATGAAGAGATCGCCTACGTTCATACAGAGGAGTACATAAATGCGGTAAAACGTGCTGGAGAAGGTAAGTTAGAAAAATCAATTGCGATGACATATGGACTCGGAACAGAAGATACACCGATGTTTCCAAATATGCACGAAGCAAGCGCATTACTCGTTGGCGGTACGTTAACTGCTGTCGATGCTGTTCTTTCCGGAAAAGTAAAACACGCGCTTAATTTAGGCGGCGGCTTACATCACGGCTTCCGTGGTAAGGCATCTGGCTTTTGTATTTATAACGATAGTTCCATCGCAATGAAATATATACAGAAAAAATACGGTTTACGTGTTTTATATATTGATACAGATGCTCATCACGGTGATGGTGTACAGTGGTCTTTTTACGACGATCCTAACGTATGCACCATTTCACTACATGAAACTGGGCGTTATTTATTCCCTGGAACTGGCGCTGTAAATGAGCGCGGACAAGGTAATGGCTATAGTTATTCTTTTAACGTTCCACTCGATGCCTTTACAGAAGACGAATCGTTTTTAAATTCATATCGCACTGTCGTAAAAGAAGTTGCCGCATACTTTAAACCGGATATTATTTTAACGCAAAACGGCGCTGACGCACATTATTACGACCCACTTACACACCTTTGCGCAACGATGAATATTTACCGTGAAATACCGAAGCTCGCTCGCGAAATCGCTAATGAATATTGCGAAGGTCGCTGGATCGCTGTCGGCGGCGGTGGCTATGACCATTGGCGCGTCGTCCCAAGAGCTTGGGCACTCATTTGGCTCGAAATGAACAACATCCAAAACATCTCAGGTTATCTCCCTCCAGAATGGATTGACGCTTGGAAAGGACAAGCTGAAACAGAACTTCCCCTCACATGGGAAGATCCAGACAACATGTATAAACCGATCCCCCGTAAACCAGAAATTGAAGAAAAGAATGCATTAACTGTAACGAAATCTCTTGAAATCATTCGGAATAATATGACAAAATCTTTGTACTAAACGAAAAGGAGGCTCGTTTTTGAATAGCCTCCTTTTATTTATAGCTTGCTATTATTGTCGGTTTCTGTCGGTAAGTCGATATATTTTGATAATCGCTGATATATTTCAAGAATCGCCGATATATCTTGAGATTCGCTGATATATTTTAATAACCGCCGATATATTTCGAAAATCGCTGATATATTTTATTTCATAATTAAGTGGCCCAACTCGTATAAGAAAAGGTAGTGATATTATGTGGACACAACAAATAATCAACACGAAACGTGGCACATTTGAAATCTTTACAAAAGGAAATGGCGAACCGCTTTGCATTACACATCACTATTCACAATTTAATGAAAATGGTGATTACTTTGCAGATGTTTTCACTTCTACGCATCGTGTATTCCTCATTAATTTACGAAACGCTGGTAACTCAGCAAAAGCCAATTCAGAAAAAGAATTAAGTATGATTGAAACAGTTCACGACTTAGAAGCAATACGAGAAGCTTTACAACTCCCAACATGGCATTTCGCCGGTCATTCAACAGGTGGTATGCTTGGCCTTTTATATGCAATTACATATCCAAATTCCTTACAATCATTAGTCGTGGCCGGAGCTGCAGCAAGTAATTATACCGAAACACCATTTTGCATTTATCACCCAGCACATCCTCAGTTTCATTATATGCAACAGCTCGTCGAAAACTTAAAAAGCCCTCACCTTACAAGTGAAGAACGGAAAGAACTATCTACTAAGAGGACAAAATTATCATTGTATAAACCTGAAAACTACAACTCTTATTTTTGTAAACCAATCAAAAAAACAATGTCTGCTAGCCGGATGAACGCTTTCTCTCACGAATATCCTTCATTTGATTTAAGAAATTACTTACCTTCTATCAACATAAAAACGCTAATTATTTGCGGAAGACACGATGTACAGTGCCCGATCCAATATTCTATCGAGATGCATGAGGGTATACGTAATTCTATCTTTGTGACATTTGAGGAGAGTAACCATTATCCTTTTTTAGAAGAATCTGCTCAGTTTACTTCTACTACTCAAACATTTTATAAATCGTTACACTAGTACCGCTATTATTAAGGAAAGCTCACAGTCTCTATAAGACTATGAGCTTTTTCAAAAGAAATATTTCACACTAGAAACAACAAGAAGAACAAAAAAATCATTAAACCTACATCAAATAATACTGCCTTTTTATCTCCTTCTTTTAAACTTATCATAAAACTAGAAATTATTTTAATTCCGAAAAAGACCATCATAAATAACCAACCGAAATGATCATTCGTAGAATCTCCATCATAAAACATTTGTATTGCACCGATAATTAATAAGATAAGTATGATATTCGTTCCAATCTTTAAAGCCTTGTTATGTAGCACGCCCTCTCATGCTCTCCTATGTTTTATCTCTCTTTATATTTTAACATGAATTACCTATTATTCCCTTTTCGTTCAAATAACATAAAAAACCTGCCAATTACTCGGCAGGTGCATTACACGTTAAAGCGATAACCAGCTCCCCACACGGTTTCAATATATTGCGGGTGAGCAGGATCTCTTTCAATTTTTTCACGTAGCTTTCTAATGTGAACAACGACAGTGGCTAAATCGCCAGCTGAGTCTAGTCCCCAAATACGTTCAAATAACTGTTCTTTATTTAATACTTGGTTTGGATGCGTTACAAAGAATGTTAATAAATCAAATTCCTTCGTTGTAAACGAAATTTCTTCATTGTTTATAAAAACTTTTCTCGCTCGCTGATCAATAGAAATTCCGTGAATGTATAACGTATCACGTTGCTTACTCACATTTCCTGATAATCTTTCATAACGAGAAATATGCGCCTTTACTCTTGCTACTAATTCACTCGGGCTAAACGGTTTCGTTATATAATCATCCGCTCCTAAACCGAGTCCCCGAATTTTATCTATATCTTCCTTCTTTGCTGAAACAAGTAAAATCGGAATGTCTTTTATAGCACGTATTTGTTTACAAATTTCAAAACCATTCATTTTCGGAAGCATAATATCTAAAATAATTAAATCATAGTCTTCCTGAAGAGCCATTTGTAGACCTACTTCTCCTGAATGTTCTACATCGACTTGAAAATCACTAATTTCTAAATAATCTCGCTGTAATTCTGCAATACTTATTTCATCTTCTACTAGTAAAATTCTCTTCATTCTACTCACCACATTCCTGTACTTTTTTCAATGAGAAGAAAATACTTGTACCTTCCCCAAGCTTACTTTCCGCCCAAATTTCTCCGCCATGTTCTTCAACAATTTGTTTCGCTATCGCTAAGCCAAGTCCACTTCCACCTGTGCTAGAATTTCGCGATTGCTCTGCACGATAAAACCGCTCAAATATATACGGCAGCGTATCAGCTTCTATACCTGCCCCATTGTCCATCACTTTCACAATAACTTTATTGTTATCACTCAATACTGTTACAGTAATTTTCTTCTCTTCTTTATCCATGTATTTCACACTATTATGAATTAAATTTGATATCACTCTATTTATCTTTTCGCAATCAGCCGTTACATATAGTGGTGATGGGTGTAATTGTAAGTTAACTTCTATACCTTCTTTACTTAAATCCATCTGCATCTCTTCTATTAATTCTTGCATAAACATATTTAATTCAACCGTTTCAAACTGAAAGGGAACTCGATTCAAATCGAGCTTTGAGAATAAAAATAATTCATCAATGAGTGTATCCATATGTCTTGCTTTCGTATGAATAGTCGTTAAATACTTATCCATTTTCTCTGGCGTATTTGCGACTCCATCTTTTATGCCTTCTACATATCCGATAATAGATGTGATCGGTGTTTTTAAATCATGAGATATATTGGAAATGAGCTCTTTTCGATTTTCTTCATACTGCGTTTGCATCTCTATCGACTCTTTTAATTTCTTTCTCATTTCCTCAAACCCTTGATTTAATTGCCCGATTTCATCATGGGATGTAACTGGAATTTGAAAATCTAAATTCCCTTCTTTAATTCTCCCAGTCGCATCTTTCAACACAAAAATTGGTTTTATCACACTTCTTGAGACGAAATAACTTACTAATCCAATGAGTAATATCGCTAACAGTAAAAGTGCTACGAATAAAATTGGAAATAATTTTTGTGTAAGATCTACAAATGAACTTTGCCTTTTTAGTACAAATATACTCCCTTCTTCATCTCCGGGAAAATAAAAATCAAATTTTACATATCGATAAAATGTATCGCCTAGTTCTGTTGTACCACGACTATTAATATTTGCTGATTCAAATTTCGGAATGGCTTCTTTTAAAGATACACCTTCAAATATTTTTGTAGCATAAGAAATGGTTTCTCCCTTTCTTACAACTATTTTCACCCCTTCTTTTTCAAGTGATGAAACGAACGATTCATCTAATAGTTGTGATTGATTTTTCTTTGCCACTAATTTCAATTCAATATACGTATTCTCTTCTTCTGGCGTAAGCGGCTTTTGAATATAGGAACTTTTATAGAAATTTTTCACTGATTCCAAGTCTCCTGTTATAGAAAAAACAATTAAAAATCCCGCGACTAATATGAGCGTGATGGAAACGAGAATAACAGCCATATAAGAGAATAAAAATCTTGTTTTAATAGACATATGTTACATCCTCACTTTAACAAACCATGTTATTCATAAGCATAAAAATATATGTTCAAATACTCAAGCGATTTTATAGTAATTTTAGCGTCAGTTTATAAAAATTTAATGTTCTTCTTTTACATTTGAAACGAGGAGGTTGAAATTCCATGTTCAAAAAAACATTAAGCATGATATGTTGCGTAATTTTTTTACAAGGTTGCTCACAAGAACAAGAAGTTAAAAAGGAGATGACAAGCATGGAGACAGCGCTACACGGTGGTGATGTAAATATTCCAGGCAACGATGGTGTTACCCCGTTAGAGCATGCTCGCGCTCATAACTTTGAAGAGATAGAGAAGATTTTGTTAGAAGGACGTAAGTAAAAAGCTAATTTTTGCCTTCCTCTCCCATCCTATGCTACATTTAAGCCGTTACATCAATATTAATAGGGTAACTAACTGTTACGATTTATTTAACAAATTATAACCAAAGTTAATTAAATATATCAGTAAGCCCTGCTAGTCAAGTGATTGGCTAGTAGTGAGGGTTAACTGCGGGCAATCACTAAAGCTGATTGAACTACAACGTGGCTAGAAATGGTGAGCGTGAATGTTGCGAAAGCAGAAAAAATCAATCAGATGGTGCAAGGTTAAATCCTAAACACTAGAACAATGGGTCTTCCGCCTCGAATCATCTAAGTCAAAAGTGATAAGATGAACGTTCAACGACTATCTCGTATAACTGACGAGAGTACACCACAAGCCTATGGTGGTGGAAAAATCCTCTATCTCTAAAGAGATAAACATATAGTCTGCGCTCATGTGAAAACATGAGAAGTTCATAAGAGAACTGGCTAAGGAATTGCGCCCTTAGTTGAACAAGATAAATTTTATTGAATCTATCAAACTTCATTGAACTTGTCGAACGTATGTGCTATGTTAGATTCAATGAGGTGAGAATAATAATGAAATTTTCACGAGTTAGTCAAGTATCGGAATTAACAGGTTTGTATCCGAGTAATCTCAGGAGAATGCTGGTGGAACACGCTGCCATTCAGAAGAATCAATCTTTCGTTATCTAAAAGATAAGTGCTCGAATATTCGCACAGTCAAGGAGTTACATTCTGATGATATTGGCGAAGAAAGTCAGACTGATTCCAACGCCTGAACAAGAACAAGTGCTTAGAAACCATGCTGGTGCTGCAAGATTTGCTTATAACTATTGTAAAAGAATGAGTGATAGATATTATAAGCTATTTGGAAAATCTGTTTCACAGTTAGCTTTACAGAAACGATTTACAAAGATCAAGAAGCGAAAGAGATATGAGTGGTTAAAAGACATTAATGCACAAGTTCCTAAACAGGCTTCAAAAGATTTTGATACGGCGAGGAAACATTCGTTCAAAAAGTACAAAAATGGTTATCACACTTCTTATAAATCCAAAAAAGATTTAATCCAAGGATTTTATGCCAATTATGAAAGACTGATTATAGGAAAGAAAGTAGTTTATATTCAGTCTATTGGAGAAGTGAAAACAAGCCAACAACTACCACGAAACAAAAAACCATCCAATCCAAGAGTTACCTTTGATGGTCGTCACTGGTGGATGAGTGTAGGGTTCCAAGAAAACTTTGAATCCCAAGAACTAACCAATGAGTCGATTGGTGTGGATGTTGGTTTAAAAGAGCTGTTTGTAGCTTCTAATGGTACGAAAGAACGAAATATAAACAAAGATGCCAAGGTTAAAAAACTTTTGAGAAGGAAAAAGTCAGCGCAAAGAGATATGTCTAGGAGATTTAAAAAAGGTGTAAAAATTCAATCTGCCGGATATGAAAAAGCTAAAACTGAGCACCTGCGGTTATCTAGGAAAATTACGAATATCCGAAATAACCATATCCATCAAGCAACAGCTAAATTGGTGAAAACCAAACCAAGGAGAATTGTTGTGGAAGACTTACCTATCTCAAACCTGTTAAAAAACAAAAAACTATCGAAGGCACTTTCCTTTCAAAAATTAAACTTCTTCTTTGAATGTTTGTCATACAAGTGCGAGAAGTACGGCATTGCGTATGTAAAAGCTGATAAATGGTTCGCCTCAAGCAAGATTTGTTCATGTTGCGGAGTAAAATACGACCATTCATTTCAACCGGAAGGACAGTGGAGTTTAAAAATACGTGAGTGGTGTTGTGTTGGGTGCAATAGCCATCACGATAGGGATGTAAATGCGTCGATAAATTTATCAAGATGGGTAAAATAAATGCTTGATAATAGGAGGTAACGATACTGCCTCGTGTGGAGTGTTATACCCCTCGTCCCTTTGGGGCTGCGAGAACACGATGAAGCACTAACTTGTGTAAATTTGATTGAATTGTATAGATTTAGTTAAGTTTATCGTATCGGTGGGAATAAACATGAACAAACCTAAAATTGGGATGATTGGACTTGGAAGTATTGCGCAAAAAGCCTATCTTCCAACACTTACAAAAGAAACAGATTGGAATTTTGTAGGGGCGTTTACACCTAACGCAGAGAAAAGGAAACAAGTTTGCCAGCAATACCGTATTCAAGACTTTCATTCTATTGAAACGTTAGCTTCGGAATGCGATGCAATCTTCGTCCATAGTTCAACTGCTACACATTATGAAATCGTTTCTGAACTTCTGAAAAAAGGAATTGACGTTTATGTTGATAAGCCGCTAGCAGCTACAGTGGAACAAGCTGAGCAACTAGTCGAGTTGAGCGAAAAGCATAACAGAAAGTTAATGGTCGGATTTAATCGCCGATTCGTTCCTATGTATGTTGCTGCAAAAGAGCAAGCTCATAATATTTCATGGGTTCGAGTTGAAAAACACCGCACAAATAAAGTGGGGCCATATACGTACGACTTCACTATGTTAGATGATTACTTACATATTGTAGATACTGCTCGCTGGTTAGCTAATGATGATCTTAACGTCGTTCATAATATGATGCAAATAAATGAAAAGAATGAACTTCTTTACGGACATCACACATATACAACGCCAAGTGGACTGTTACTTTCTACCGCAATGCATCGCCATGCCGGTACAAATTTAGAACAAATTGAACTTGTAACGACAGGGAAAATCATTCGTGTAAAAAATATGAACACATTTGAAGTTGAGCAGGAAAACTCTGTTTCACAAAGCGGTTCTCCATCATGGGATACAACGTTAAAACAGCGCGGTTTTGAAGACGCTGTTCATCATTTTATCGAATGTGTACAAGGAGATACAAAGCCTGTTGTAGATGGATTAGAAGGATTAAAAACGCAGCAACTGCTGCAATCTCTACTGGAGAATGTAAACAAAAATTAAAACGGATACATTTTTCAGAATTTACTTTCATTCCCATTTCCTCTTTATTTCTCTCGCAAATTTCTATAGAATATGTTGATAGGAATTATAAATTTCATATTGAATCGTGGAAAGGATGGGATTAACACATGTGGAACGAGTTTAAAAAATTCGCATTCAAAGGGAATGTAATCGATTTAGCTGTCGGGGTTGTAATCGGTGCTGCATTTGGTAAAATCGTTAGTTCTTTAGTAAAAGATATTATCACACCATTACTTGGTATGGTATTAGGTGGCGTTAACTTTACAGATTTACATTTTGGATATGGTAAATCTGCTGTTATGTATGGTAACTTCATCCAAACTATTTTTGATTTCTTAATTATTGCAGCTTCTATCTTTATGTTCGTTAAAGTGTTCAACAAACTAACATCTAAAAGAGAAGAAGAAGAAAAGACAGAAGAAATTCCAGAACCAACAAAAGAAGAAGTTCTTCTTAGCGAAATTCGCGACTTATTAAAACAACAAAATTCTTCTAAAGATAGAGCATAATTGAACGGATAAAAAGGCATGCCCCTCGGGACATGCCTTTTCTATATGCTATAACGTTTCCGAATTCATATGAATAAATAAAATAATACCTGCAACCATAAGTACCATAATACTACCTGCAAATAGTGTAATACCCATGAACATTAAACTTGTGCTCATGTCCACTGATACACTTTCAATAAAAATAGAAATTACATACGTGATAAGGGCAATTCCTGCAAGAATACTTCCTGGAACAAATCGCTTTAAGCCATTTTGTTTTAACGTCATATATGCAAAAATAGCAGTCATACAAAGCGTAATTATCCAAAGAACGATCATCTCTTCTCCCCCCTCACAAGCCTTTTCTTTCTATTATACATGACATTGCCCTATAATAGTTAAATTTGCACTTATGTGACATATAACAAGGAACAATACCATTTTGTAGCGAAGTCACCAATAGGCCATATACTCAGGAGGATTTCAATTGGAAGATGATATTGTAGGATACTTTAAACAAGTAGAGCGATTCGATTATATTACAATCGACTTAGACAAAAAGTTTTTTTACATCAAAGTTGTACAATTAGAAACAAATATAACTTTACTAAAATTATCACTTAACTTAGACAAAGATGGAATTATTATTGCTGGCAATGTAAAACAATATAATCCTTCTAGGTTAGAACAATTAATACAAAGTTTTAAACGCACTGCACACAAACATGCCTGGAACATAATTTACGAAGTCCTGAAGAACTTTTTGCATTTTGGAAAGAAAATTGACCACCAAAAAAATGGATATTTTTTATATAAATCGATATAATTACCATATATAAATATTCTTTACAAGGGAGTGTTCATAATGATTTGGATTTCACTAATCGTATTAGCCTATTTCATCATTCTCGTCCCAATACAGTATAACTATATTAAGATATTAAAGAAAAAACAGAAAAAAATGAACGTGTCACAAAACGAACTATATGACAACATGTCTTATGAAGAATCCCAAATACACTATCATTATCAAAGCAACGTATTTACAATACCTGCTTCGCTTGTCGCAAGTATTATTTATAAGGTGAAACATGCAGCATAATATGTACGCTGTAAAATTATTATTTGAATCTGTTCATTCTGGTGAGCCTCATCCTACGAAAGTGGATGAGCATTATGAAGAAAATCACGATAAGCTTTTTGAAGAAAGTATTATCCTCGTTAAAGCAAACGACCTAGAGGAAGCTCACGAATTAGGCAAAAAAATAGCTATACACTCTGAAGAATCGTACGATAATGTGTACGGTGAACAAGTCACATGGAAGTTTCGAAAAGTGCTACATGTATTTGAATTAAATGATACTTCATTTGAAACAGGAACAGAGTTGTACGCAAGATTTTTACACGTTAAAAAAAATGAAACGGTAGATACAATAGTTAAAACATACTACCCTGAATACGAATAAAAGCTCACAGCAATTGCTGTGAGCTTTTTTATACTTATTTCGTTGAATCTCTAAATTGGATGCGGTGAGGTAAGATAACAGTGTGATCTTCCACTTTTTCTTTGTTCATATACTTTGTTAATAGACGCATTGCTACTGCACCGATATCATACATTGGTTGTACAACTGTTGAAAGTTGCGGACGAACCATTAATGCAAGGCGTGTATTATCGAAACCAAGTACTTCTACATCAGTTGGTACGTTTAATCCAGCGTCTTGTGCTGCATGGATTACACCTAGTGCCATTTCGTCAGAAGATACGAAGATTGCTGTTGGCTTTTCATCACTGCTCCAAAGCTTTTCGAATGCTTCGATACCTGAATCATATGTGTAATCTCCATCGATTATAAGATTTTCATCATATGAAATACCTGCTTCTTCTAAAGCTTTTTTATAACCTTGTAACTTCTTCGCGCTTCCCGCTTTATTAATGAAAGGACCAGAGACGAAACCGATACGCGTATGCCCTTGCTCAATAAAGTGCTTCATTGCGTCGTAAGCTGCTTGCGTATAATCAATATTTACTGATGGCGTTTCATTTTGCTCATCAAATGACGCTGCTAATACGATTGGTACTGGAGACTTTTTGAATTCTTCAATGTGAAGGTCTGTAATATCTTCACCCATGAAAACAATTCCGTCCACTTGTTTTCCAAGCATCGTATTTAATAAATGGAACTCTTTCTCTTTGTTTTGGTCAGAGTTACTTAAAATGATGTTATATTTGTACATTGTTGCGATATCTTCAATTCCACGAGCAAGTTCTGCATAAAACGTATTTGAGATATCAGGAATAATAACACCTACTGTAGTTGTCTTCTTACTTGCTAGTCCACGTGCTACCGCATTTGGGCGGTACCCTAAACGATCAATTGCTTCTAATACTTTCTTTCTTGTTGTAGGCTTTACATTTGGATTACCGTTCACTACACGAGATACGGTAGCCATTGAAACGTTTGCTTCACGCGCTACATCATAAATTGTTACGTTCATCTCATCGCACACTCCTTCTATTTTTGTTATCTATTTTTATGTATCGGTTACTTGAATGAAAAAAAGACATCAACTCTATTTGCAGATGCCACCAATCGTCCCGAGTTCTTCCTTTTACTAATGATACGATAAAAACGCAGGCTCATACAATATTTTCCCGCAAAAGTTTCGAAAAAATTCGCTTCTTTTCTCGTATTTTCGTATTTTTTATGAAAAAAAGGGCATTTTTTGTAAAAAAATAGATATCCAATACGTAGAAACCTTATTTTAAGCAATACGATAGTAGATAGTAAATGAAATTTATATCGGCGATTTTCCAAACATATCGACCACAACTCCAATTATATCAGCAATTTTTTAAATATATCGACTTACCGACAGAAAACGACAATGGTAGTCATTTGATGCGCTGGATTTGGAGGTGTGCGGCGCCCTGTAGAATGCGTTACATCGGCAACGACAGGTAAATGTGTTGCTTTCTTTAAAATCGGCGCAGCGGATATAGGAAGCGTATTACGCGGCGCTCCTTCCCATCGTACCTTTTCACTTACAATAAAAAAAAGACAGTTTAAACACTGTCTTTTTTTTATAAGAAGGAAACAAACGGTTTTTCGCTGTTTTTCTCTTTTATAATAATTGCCTCAATTTTACTCTCGGACTTTATCTGCAATTGTACTTTCGCATCTTTAGGTAATTTTTCTAACATACTTTGAGCAGCCAGTTGGGTAAGAGCCATTAATTCTGTTTTACCGTTATATTTAATAACAATATTCATATTTAATGTATCCATTTGATTTTTCTTATAAGAAACCTTAGCATTTACTGGGATAAAGTCTCCAGTAGAAAAACCTTTCATCGCATCAGCAAATTCAGTTATTTTTGTATTATCTTCTCCATGTGCTTGTTTAAATTCATCAGAAGGATATGAATACGCTTGTTCATCGATCGTACTCCAATTCCCAAGGTTCGTATCATTCTTTTGAACGGTAGCACTAGCAATATACGTCCCATTTTTTAAAGAACTTGTACTTTCTTGCTTAAAGATAGCAAACGTAATTGGAGACTTATTATACTTGTCATTTTTATTAATCGCTTCAATAAGTTGCTTGGCAACTTCAGTACCCTTAGACATAGCTTCTTCATTCGATACACTTGAAGACATGGCTAAACCGATCATAACACCAGATAAACTTAGTTCGTTTGAATTCTGTTTTCCGAAATAGTCTTGTTCTATAATATTCGTCAAAACTGGCGCTTCTACTTTTGCGACTAGTTCATCAACTAACTTCTCTGGAATATACTGATTTAATTGTAGTACATGATTTTCTGTATCAAATTGCTGCGCTGCAATATTCATTAAACCATTTTCATACTCTGCTAAATCTAATTTAGAATTTGTTTTTATATTAGCTGTATTTATAACCTTTTGTTCTTTTAAAGGAATTACAGTTCTATAATAATCTTTCGAAACAGCAGTTCTCGGGATCATGCTTTTTTCTTTCGTATCCTTCTGTATAACTTCATCCTTCTTACTAATCGTATTATTACTACAAGCTCCCAGTAATAAACTTACGACCGCGAAGGATAATGCCATTTTCTTCATTACTTAAAACCTACTTTCAACAATCTAGTTATTTAATTTGAACTATTAACAGTGTACCATTAAATATATTTCAACAAAAACAAAAAAAAGAAGCAAGCACCTTTAGCTTGCTTCTTTTTACTTAATATTCTCTTCTAAAGCGTCTTTTTTAATGTTCCAATGAGACGTATTCCATACTACCATCCCATCTTTTATGTATAACACTTGCGGAGATTCATGTTTAATGCTGTACTGTTCTGCAACACGATTCGAAACATCTCTCGCATCTTGTACGTATAAGTAATACGCTGGTACTGCTCTTTCTTCACTACAATACGCTTGAAATTCTGTATATGCACCGTGACTAATCGGACATGTTGTACTATGTTTAAAAAGAACATACGGCTCATTTTTTTCTACTAATACTTCAAGTTCTTCAATTGCTTCAATTTTTGTCATATTCATCACGATTCACCTCTCATACGAAGTCTAGAGCGCTTTTCTTTCTTTTCAGCTTTTTTCTCAAGTCTTTCTAATTTACGCTCTTCTTTTTCAACCTTTTTCTCTTGTCTTGTCGCACGATAATGATTGTATACTTCAATTGCTGCGCTACTCCACTGTACAACTTGCGCTACTTTATCGGCATTATTTTCAATTTCGTCCGTAACAGAATCTGATACATTACGAAGTTTCGTATTTAAAGAATGGATTGTCGTTCCAATTCCATCTACACCCGATACTACTTTATTTAATGATTGTGACTTCTGTTGAATGTCATCAGCTAACGCATTTGTTTTATGTAATAATTGCTCCGTCTCTACGCTAATCCCTTGCATTTGCTTTTCTAAACCTTCTAACGTGCTTGCAACGTTTTCTAACGTCTTTTGAACCGATAACAACGTTCTGCATACATATACTACTAATACAGCGAAAGCAACCGCGATAATAGCCGCACTTACATATAAAAGAACTTGCATTTCATCACTTCCTTTATCTTTTTCATACTTTCTCCTATTATACAATCATTTTCCGTTTCGTTCTAATCCCTATCTTTTCATTAGAATTTTCATACTTATTCGTTAACTTTAACATAAATGATTCAACAAATTCCACTAAGTAGGTTACAATAGGAGAGGATACATAATTAGTAGGGAGGCTTTACATATGAAAGATCCACGCATTGAAAAGTTAGCATACAATTTGATTAACTACTCTATCCGCTTACAAAAAGGGGAAAAAGTATTAATTGAAAACTTTGGCTTACAAAAAGAACTTGTAACTGCACTTGTAAAAGAAGCATATGCAGCTGGTGGTTTCCCATTCGTTTCTTTAAAAGATCATCAAGTAGATCGCTCTTTATTAATGGGTGCTACTGAAGAACATTTTGAACAAATCGCTGCATATGAAGCACGCGTAATGAAAGATATGGACGCTTATATCGGTCTTCGCTCTGGCGATAACATTAACGAACAAGCTGACGTGCCAAGTGAAAGAATGCAAATTCACGGTCAAACAGTTGGTAAGAAAGTTCATAGAGACATCCGCGTTCCGAAAACGCGTTGGGTTGTTCTTCGCTACCCAAATGCTTCTATGGCGCAGCTTGCTAAAATGAGCACAGAAGCTTTCGAAGACTTCTACTTCGAAGTTTGTAACTTAGACTACGGTAAAATGGATAAGGCGATGGATAGCCTTGTTACATTAATGAATAAAACAGATAAAGTTCGCCTAACTGGACCTGGAACTGACTTAACATTCTCTATTAAAGACATTCCAGCTATTAAATGCTCAGGTCATTTAAACATTCCAGACGGTGAAGTATACTCTGCACCAGTTCGCGATTCTGTTAACGGTACAGTTTCTTACAACACACCATCTCCTTACAACGGTTATACATTTGAAAATGTACAACTTAAATTTGAGAACGGTCAAATCGTTGAAGCAACTGCAAACGATACGGAGCGCATTAACAAAATCTTCGATACAGACGAAGGCGCACGCTTCGTTGGTGAGTTCGCAATTGGCGTAAACCCATACATCTTACATCCAATGGGAGACATCCTATTCGATGAAAAAATCGATGGCAGCTTCCACTTCACTCCTGGACAAGCTTACGACGATGCATGGAACGGTAACAACTCGAACATTCACTGGGATCTAGTATGCATCCAACGCCCTGAATACGGCGGCGGCGAAATTTACTTCGACGACGTACTAATCCGTAAAGACGGACGCTTCGTTGTATCTGAACTAGAAGCTTTAAATCCAGAGAACTTAAAATAATAAATAAAAACGCTCGGAATTTTCTCCGAGCGTTTTTTTATTAATAATTTAATAAATCTTTCGCCACATCTTCTGGCACTTTAAAACTCATTTTCTTATTTTTCATTTCAACTTCGACATAAGGGACATCTTTATATACTGTCATCGTACCAATTTCATGTAACTCTTTTTTATCATTACTCGACTCCGATAATTTTTTGGTATCCTCTTGGTACATTTTAAATGTTTTCCCTTGCGGAGTATCTAAAGGAGCCGACTGCATTTCCCACTTATCCATTTTCATGACTTCAAACAGCTTTTCAATTTCTTTCTTATCAGTAATTACTTTTTTATCACTTGAATCCGTAAGTAATTCAATCTCAACCTTTTGTGCCTTATCAAAGTTCATATCAGCCTTTTCCTTCTTCGCACCACACCCTATTAAAAGAACGGATGCGGTTAGCAGAAGTAAAAATAACATAAGGACTTTTTTCATTTCTAATCCTCCTAATTACATAGAGCTACTTTTTTCGTTTTTTGTTTGCTGAAAATGAAAATAATATAAAAGCGCCACTGCGATAGTACCTATTAATATTGGTACATATAGAGGCAAATCCCATTTCATATATACTCTAGTGCAGCCAACAAGCACAAACAAAATTTCCAAACAAAACAATGGTTTTACATATTTCATATCTTACCTACCATTTCTATTTTTACCTTTGGGTTCTCTTTCTCAATAAGCGCCAAAAATTCATTCATATGTTGCGGCATCGCCACCATATGTACTTTGTATGCATTCGTCGTTATTTCAAGATATTTACCAACTTGACGAATGATTCTTATCTCTTTCAATACGATATCATCATTTAAAATACCGTACTTTAATACACCATTTTCTACTTTATGCTTTTTAATAAATACTTCCCAAACGAGTGGTACATTTACAAGGAAACATAAACCCATTCCAATTAACGCTGACATCCACTGCTCTTTATTTGAGATAATCATGACAAGCGGATATACGAACATAAAAACTAACGTGAGACAAACGAAAATTACTACCGATTTACTTCTTTGAATCGGAATGTTCATACACGCACCCCCTACCCCAAATTATACCACTTTTTCCATTTTAGTTCATAAAAAAAGGCCATTTCTACATGACCTTCTTAAACAATATATCTATAGAATTTCTTATCCACCTGTAACACTGGAAAACTTTTTGGCAAATCTTCTATATCCACACTTTGAAAACCATTCTTTTCATAAAAGCGATGTGCTGCTAAAAATTTCACTGTCGTTCCTAAGTAAATATCTTTCAGCTTTTTATTCTCAGCCCACGAAATTGCTGTTTGGAGCAACTTATATGATGCGCCCCACTCTTTTCCGCGAAATTCTTTTTTTACGAACATTTTTCTTAACGCTACTTGCTGATTCTCAATATCTAATAAAGCTACTGTTCCAACTACTTTATCATCATAAGTTGCTACCCAAAAGTTTCCATGATTCCTTTGATAAAATGTTTCTATTTCAAGCAGGTCTGGCTGCTCTTCTTTCGTAATGGGGACATTGTACTCTTTTTGCTGAATATGAACGATAAGATCTACTACTTCATCTTGAAACGTACTTTCATACGGAATAATGCGTATTTTCTCGTTCATCGAATCTCCTTCCACTCTGAAGCTAGTAAACTATATACAGCGATATCGTGAAAATGATCATATAGCCATTCATCATCTCTTAAAATACCATCTAACTTAAAACCTAAACGCTCTGGAATAGCGCGGCTTTTCACATTTTCAACACCGCATCTAATTTCTATTTTATTTAATTTTAAATTTTCAAATGCATAGTGAAGTACAGCTTTCACGCTACGCGTCATAATACCTGTCCCACCAGCATCTTCTGCCAGGTAATATCCGAGACTGGCCGCTTTCTTCCCCCAACTTACTGGATGAATACCTACCATCCCAACGAGCTTTCCTTTGTAACGTATACCACTTTCAAAACCGTCTCCCTCTGCAAACTTCTTTAACCACATCGGACAAATTTCATCATACGCACCAGCAGATTTCATCCCATCTACCCAAGGAAGCCATCTTCGTAAATGATTACGGTTTTGGTCTATTAATTGATATAGTTCCTCTTTATGATGCTTCTCTAATAACTGTAATTCGATTTCGTCGTCTACTCGGAGTGTGAACATTTTTTTTCGTCCCCCCTTTTTATTTTTCTTATTATTCTAACATTTCCAGGTATAAAATGTTAAATATTCACACTTTTTTCGGTTTTATATAAGAATAACAACTATATATGATTGATATCTAGATATGAATCATATATAGTTAAAGTATGGAAAAAAATGATAATTTTATAATTCAATTACGTAAAGGTGTTTTTGATCTCGCTATTTTGTCTTTAATAAGTAAACAACCTATGTACGGATACGAAATTACAAGTGCCTTACAAGATATCCCTGTGTTTCATATCCCGAACGGTTCGATTTACCCTATATTAAATCGAATCACGAAAAACAATTGGGCTGTTTCCTATTGGGAAGAGTCCGGTGATGGCCCAAAAAGAAAATACTATCGAATTACAGACGAAGGGAGAGAAATTTTAAATAGTCGCTTACATGATTATGATGCAGTGTATCATGCTCTAATGTTACTAGCTAAAGGAGAGGATAAAAAATGAACAAAGAACAATTCTTTTCAAATGAACTCATAGCTTCTTTCTTACACGATCTTCATAAAGGTTTAACGAACTTACCTACATCAGCAAGAGAACAACATGTACTAGAAATCAAATCTGATTTATACGAAAATGCATTATGTAAAGAAAATGATGGGATACCATCAGCACTCATCCCTCAACACGTTATTGAAGAATTTCTTCCTCCAAAAGAATTAGCATAGGAAATTGCAGCAGAATATACAGACGTTATTCAAAATGCACAGCAATCTACAAATACATTTATTAAATATTATTCCGGCCTATCTATCGGTCCACTTGGCGCTCTATCAGTTCCTATCGTATTAGGTTTCATCAATATTTCAGCCAGTTTACCATTTGTACTAGCTTTTATTGCAAGCAACATTTGGTTTATCTGTAGAGAAAATCATTGGAATACAGACTTATTAAAATACTTTAAAACAATAATTTCCATTAGCTCAAGGCTTTTAATCGCACTTCCATTTGCATTTTTCGCGATTCGAATTATGATAACAAAACAATTCGATATGTTTTCATTCTATTATTTAATTGGATATGTACTTGTTAGTTCACTATATATCGTCTTATTAAAACAACTCTACAAAAAGAATAAACAATACCAACATATCAACGCTTTTTAAAATATATCGAACACAACAAAAAAAGACGCACAGCCACAGCTATGCGTCTTTTCTATTACTTCTCTGCAACTTGAACTTCTTTTACGTAAGCTGCTTCGAATTTTTGGATGTCTCCTGCGCCCATGAAAATTAGAACGCCGTTTTTATGTTTCTTTAATACATCCGTTGTTGTATCTGTAATTAGTTCTGCACCGTCAATACGCTTTTGCAGATCTTCGATTGTTAATTCACCTTTGTTTTCGCGCGCTGATCCGAAAATATCACATAAGTATACTTGGTCAGCTTTGCTTAAGCTTTCAGCGAACTCATCTAAGAACTTTTCTGTACGTGAGAATGTATGTGGCTGGAATACAGCGACAACTTCACGCTCTGGATGTTTTTGACGAGCTGCTTCAATCGTTGCATTAATTTCTGTCGGATGGTGTGCGTAGTCATCGATAATAACTTGCTCCCCCATTGGCTTTTCATTAAAGCGACGTTTTACGCCTTCAAAAGTTGTTAACTGATGCTTCACTGCTTCTACATCAACGTTTTCATAATGGCAAAGCGCGATTACTGCTAATGCATTTAATACGCTGTGGTTGCCGTATCCTGTAATTTTGAACGTGTCATAGTACGTATTACGAACGAATACATCGAAAATAGTACCATCTGTTCTCTTTTGAATGTTACGTGCTTGGAAATCATTATCTTCTCCAAATCCATAGAAAATAACAGGTACTTTCGCTTGAATTTTTTGAAGTTCTTCATCATCTCCACATGCAATAATACCTTTTTTCACTTGCAATGCCATCTCTTGGAATGCATTGAATACATCGTTGATATCTGAGAAATAATCTGGATGATCAAAATCAATGTTTGTCATAATTGCATAGTCTGGATTGTAAGACAAGAAATGACGACGATACTCACAAGCTTCAAATACAAAATACTTACTATTTTCTACCCCATGCCCTGTTCCATCTCCAATGAGGTAAGATGTAGGATGTGCACCTTGCATTACATGGGCTAACAAACCAGTTGTTGATGTTTTTCCATGTGCTCCAGTTACAGCAACACTTGTGTATTGGTTCATAAGGTCACCTAAGAAGTGATGGTAACGATGTACTGGGATGTTTAATTCTTTTGCTGCTACGATTTCTTCATGCGTATCAGGAAATGCATTTCCTGCAATAATCACTTGTCCTTCTTTTACATTATTTTTATCAAAAGGAAGGATCGAGATATTACGCTTTTCCAACGCTGTTTGTGTAAAGAAACGCTTTTCATAATCAGACCCTTGAACAGTATGCTTCATGTCATGAAGAATTTGAGCTAATGAACTCATTCCTGTTCCTTTAATTCCTACAAAATGGTAAACTGTCATCTTAAAGAACCTCCAACATTTCGAACTAATACAACGGCCTATCTATAAGACAGTATATGAATCTTTTCTTATTTTGGTAATCATCATACATTTTTGATGTAGTGAAGTTATTCTTTCCCTTCACTTATCAGGATAAACTCGTACGTACTTCTTTTTTATGTCCATAACAAATCCATTATAGCAAAAAAGAAGCCGCTATACTATGATAACAGAAAAACTGATAGGGTCAATCACCTATCAGTTTTTCTCTCTTTTACATATCTTCTCTTTTTTCTAATTGAACACGCTCTAGACGTGGGTTTGGACGATATTTACGACCAGCTTTCGCTTCTGGTTTTCCATTTAATTCTACGTTATCACCAGTAAAGCCAATATTCATTTTTAATAAGCTACTTCCTACTCCGTATATATCAACAGGTACGTTTTGAGCTTCAAATTCACGAATACGCTTCTCATCAAATCCACCAGTTACAACGATGTCTACATGCTGGAATCCTTCTTCATCAAGTGCTTTACGAAGTGCGAATACAAGCGATGGGTTTACACCACGTGGATCGAATGTTCCAAGTACTTCTGGGTGGCGAATGAAGTATTGATCAATCATCGTGCGCGACGTATCTACACGTACACCTTTTAATGTTAATCCAAATTCACGCGCTACGCGAAGTGCATCTGTAATGACATCATTGTTGTAATCAATTAATACAACTAATTCATCTTCTGGGAATTTCTTATGATATGCTTTTGCCGCTTCCACAACATCACCATTAAACATTTGAATTAATGCGTGAGGCATTGTCCCCATACCACTTCTGCCCCACCATTCATTCATCGCATGCGTCGCTTGTGCGCTCATACCTCCGATGTATGCTGCATAACCGTCACCAGCTTGTTGCGTATAATGATCGTCACGATCTCCCATGAAAATAACTGGTTTTTCTTTATCTACGCTACGCGCAGCTTGGACAACGTTATATACGTTTGTCGCAACTGATGTACGACGGGCTAAAATCCCATCAATGACACCTTCTAAAAATCCGAAATTTTCATAAGGACCATGAATTGTTAACACTGTTTCAAACGGACTAATATTATCGCCATCTTTTAAAGAGTTAATCTCAAGTTCCTCAGGATTTTTGGCGAATGTTTGTAGCAACGCAATCACTTCATCTGTTCCGCAAAGAACTGCATTTTCCTTTTGGAAAAATTGCATCGTCACAACACTTTTCGGGCGAAATTCTTCAATGATTTCTCTAGTCTTTAAAAAGTAAACGGCAGAGAACCAACCTTCTCCAACACGTTCGTCAAATTTAAATGTTCTATTTGTTAGTCTATTTATTTCACCTTTTAATTTTAATTCAATTTCTTTCATGTCGCTTTACTCCCTACTTTACTATCCAACATTTTCTATTAGTATACAGCAAAACCGTTTACTATACATTTGTTTCCTGCATAGCAGCGAATTCATCCTCAGAAATAAGGACATCTCTCGGTTTCGTTCCTCTTCCTTCAGAAATAATCCCTTGCGATTCCATCTCTTCAATGAGACGTGCCGCGCGATTATAACCGATGCGGAATTTTCGCTGTACAGAAGATGTGGACGCTCCCCCTTGTTCTACAACAAATTGACATGCATCAAAGAACAATTCGTCTTCCGACTCAGCTTGTTCTGTTTTCGCTAATAAATCCTCTTGCTTAAATAAGTAATTCGGCTTCATTTGCTTTCTCACATGATCAACTGTTTTCTCAATCTCATCATCCGATACATATACACCTTGTACACGAACTGGTTTAGACGTACCGTTTCCTAAAAATAGCATATCACCACGGCCAAGTAATTTCTCCGCGCCCCCAATATCAATAATCGTACGCGAATCAACTTGAGATGATACAGTAAACGCAATACGCGTTGGAATGTTTGACTTAATTAAACCTGTAATAACATCTACAGACGGACGCTGCGTTGCTACTAATAAATGAATACCACAAGCACGTGCTTTTTGCGCAATACGACAAATCGCTTCCTCAACATCACCAGGTGCTACCATCATTAAATCGGCTAACTCGTCAATGACAATAACGATATAAGGTAATGTCTCTCCTGGAATTTCTCGCCCACTTACAATCGTATTATAACGAGTTAAATCACGAGCACCAGCGTGCGCAAACAATTCATAACGACGCTCCATTTCTTCAACCGCCCACTTTAATGCAGCTGTCGCTGCTTTTACATCCGTAATAACAGGTGCTACAAGATGTGGAACAGAATTGTATGGTGCAAGCTCAACCATCTTCGGATCGATTAACATTAACTTCACTTCATGCGGTTTCGCTTTATATAAAATGCTCGTTAAAATTGCGTTAATGCACACACTTTTACCAGAACCCGTTGCACCCGCAATAAGTCCATGTGGCATTTTTCGAATATCCGTTACAATTGGATCGCCTGAAATATCAAGTCCTAGCGCAACTGTAAGCGGTGATTCGCTCTTTGTAAACACAGGACTTCTTAAAATTTCACGAAGAAATACTGGCTTACTTTCTTTATTTGGAACTTCGATTCCAATCGCACTCTTCCCTGGAATCGGTGCTTCAATACGAATATCTTTCGCTGCTAAACTCAGTTTAATATCATCACTTAAGTTTGTAATTTTATTTACTTTCACACCTGGGTCTGGCTGTACTTCAAAACGAGTTACCGCTGGACCTTGTGATACGTTAATAACATGTGCACCAACGTGGAAATTATTAAATGTTGTATCTAATAATTCTTTCTGTTCATCCAACCATTCCGTATTATCTAACGCTGCCTGCTGCGGAATTGACAACAATGTTAATGGCGGAATTGCATATGTCGGTGGTGTTTGCAATACATTTCGCATATCGTTCTCTCTTTGATTTACAACATATGCTTTCTCTTGTACTTCCGTACTTGAAGTTGGCTTTTGTACTTGCTCTACCACTACTTGCTGCATTGATTTCTCTTCCACTTGTGGTTCTACTACCTCTTGTTGCACTGGTTGTTCTTCCACTCGTGATTCTA